>NZ_JBIDCC010000006.1:0-429657 GCF_043204415.1 Nonomuraea sp. NPDC047897
CCGGGCGGGTTCCGCGATCGTGATGACCGTGGCCCCCGTCGTGACTTCCGTGATGATCGCGGCCCGCGTCGTGACGACGACCGGCGTCCGTACCGCGAGCGTGATGATCGTGGCCCGCGTGGGGAAGGCGGGTTCCAGGATCGCCGCGAGGGCGGCTTTCGTGATGATCGGGGTCCGCGTCGCGAGGGCGGCTACCGGGATGACCGTGGCCCTCGTCGCGAAGGCGGGGTCGGGGGTGACCGTGGTCCGCGTCGTGAGGGCGGGTTCCAGGATCGTCGGCCGGGCGGGTTCCGCGACCGCGATGACCGCGGGCCGCGTCGTGACGATGACCGGCGTCCGTTCCGTGACCGCGATGACCGTGGTCCCCGTCGTGAGGGCGGCCCTCGCGACGACCGCGGGTCCAGGCCTGGGTTCCGTGACGATCGTGGTCCGCGTCGCGAGGGCGGCGCCTACCGGGATGATCGCGGCCCTCGCCGTGAGGGCGGCTTTCGTGATGATCGTGGTCCACGTCGCGAGGGCGGCTACGGGGACGACCGTGGCCCTCGTCGCGAAGGCGGATACCGGGACGAACGAGGCTCCCAGCGAGAGGGTGGTTACCGGGGCGACCGCGCCAGGCCCTTTTCGCGCGACCGTGACGAGCAATCGGCCGGCGGATCGCGGGCTCGCTACGGCAGGCCGGACCGGGATGAGGCGCCGCAGCGTGAGAGGTTGCCCGACGTCGCGCCCGACATCACCGCGGACGAGCTCGACAAGGAGGTGCGCGACGAACTGCGGTCCCTTCCCGGCGACCTGGCCGAGCTGGTGGGCAGGCACCTCGTCGCGGCAGAGCGCGCCCTCGAGGACGACGATCCGGACCGGGCGCACGAGCACACCAACGTGGCGCGGAGGTTCGCGGCTCGGATAGGTGTCGTTCGCGAGGCGGCCGGCATCGTCGCCTACCGTGCCGGTCACTACTCCGAGGCGCTCAGCGATCTGCGGGCCGCTAGGCGGATGACCGGTTCTGACGCCTATCTGCCTGTCATGGCAGACTGCGAGCGTGGTCTCGGCCGACCCGAACGCGCCCTTGACCTGGTACGTTCGCCCGAGGCAGAGCGTCTCGACAGGGCCGAGCGCGTCGAGCTGGCCATCGTGGAGTCCGGCGCCCGTCGTGACCTCAACCAGCACGACGCCGCGGTCATCACCCTCCAGCGCCTTCCCGAGCTCCGTGACCCGGAGCCGAAGCCCTGGTCGGCGCGGCTCGCGTTCGCCTACGCTGACGCGCTGGCCGACGCAGGCCATCAGGAGGCGGCGACCGACTGGTTCGCGAGGGCGATGGCGTTCGACGAGGAGGGTGAGACCGACGCGGCCGAGCGCTACGCCGAACTGACCGGCGCCGTCATCGAGGACCTCGAAGAGGACTTCGACGGCGAGCCGGGCGAGGTGGTCGACCAGGCGGACGAGGAGGAGGAGCGGATCGAGGACGAGGCGGGGTTGGCCGAGGCCGACGATCTTCTCGCCGACGCCGACGCCGACGCCGACGCCGACGCCGACGCCGCTGACGACACCGAGGACGCCGACGCTGGGGCGCAGCCCGGTGATGAGACCGACGCGGGTGACCTCAGGGGCGCCGACATCGCGGACGAGACGGAGTCTGTCCTTGAGGACGACGCTGAGGACGTGGTGGCAACCGGCGATCTGAAGGACGACGCCGAGGACGACGGCTCTGACGACGCCGAGGACGACCGACGGGCCCAGGGGCGCGGCACACGTGACGATGTCCTGACCGCCGAGAAGGGCGCCTCGAAGCCGTCCACTTCTGGAGTTCCGGGTACGCTCGCAGATGAGAAGCCGGTCGAGGGCGCTTCGGCGATCGGCGAGGACACGTCCAAAGCGCAGCCGGCGGAAGCGGCCCCGGACATCAACCCGTCCTTCATCGAGCCGAACTTCGGCGACATCCTGGACGAGCCCGGAGACGCGGCGACCGCGGACAGGCCCAAGCGCGACGACTGACGTCCTGAGGCCTCCGCGCTGATGAGCCGCCGTACCTCCCATCAGGGATGTACGGCGGCTCGTTCGTGTCAGGGGTTGCCGTGCGGAACGGCCCGTCGAGAGCGGTCCCGGGGAAGGCGCGGCGTGGTCGGGGCGGCGCGGTGGACGGGGGAGCCGACCGCCGCTGACGGCCGTCCCTCCGTCGCCGCTACGGCGAGACGCGGTCGAGCCAGTGGAGGATGCCGGCGACGTTCGACGGTGCGCCGCTCAGCAGTTCGAATTGTTCTGCCGTCTCGTCGCCGTCCTTGAGCGCGCTGTAGCGCTCCTTCGTACGGTCCCGAACCATGGCCACCGCATGATCGAGATCCAGGCCTTCGGCGTGTGCCTGCCGGGTCAGGTCCACCCAGACGCGCAGTTCCTCGGCGGACCGTTCGAGCGTCTCCTGGACCGCGTTCACGGGGCCGTAGTGGCTGAACAGCAACCGCTGCGGTCCCAGCGCCTCGAAGAGCGCGATCGAGTTGAGCGCCGTCTGCAGGTCGAAGTCGGGTGGCGGTGTGGCGGGCCGCAGGTCACCGGTCTCGGGGAGGTAGACGCCGGCGGCGTCGCCCACGTACAGGTCGCCGGTGCCCGAGTCGACCAGCCCGACGTGGTGCTTGGCGTGTCCGGGTGAGTAGTGGCTGCTGAGGGTTCTGCCGTTGCCCAGGTCGATGGAGCCGGTGTCGCCCAGCGCGACGATGCGTTCGGCCTCGGTCGGCGACAGCTCGCCGAACAGCGTGTCCAGCTTGTCGCCCCACACCATACGGGCGCTGGCCATCAGCCGCGACGGATCCGCCAGGTGCCGGGCGCCCTTCTCGTGCACGACGATCTGGGCGGAAGGGAAGAACGTGGCGATGTCGCCTACCCCTCCGGCATGGTCGAGGTGGATGTGCGTGACCACCACCGTCGCGAGGTCCTGCGGGCCCACGCCGAGCGAGGCGAGGGCGTCGCGCACCACAGGCGCCGACGTGGACGTGCCCGTCTCCACCAGGCAGGGGCGGTCGCCCAGGATCAGGTAGCCGGCCGTGATGCCGGTGTAGCCGGCCATTTTGGTGTCAATCTCATAGACGTCGCCGCCAAGGGCGGTGATGTTGTCCACAGGCGCTCCAAGAGCCGTGTCCGCTATCCCCAGAACGGCGTTCGGGCCGATCCGGTCTCCCCTTCATCGTAGATAGTGATCTCCACCTGAGCATCGATGGGAGGCGGCAGTGGACCGCAACGAGGTCGTTCTGGTGGGAAGGCTGTCCGGGGCAGCCGAGGACAAGACGTTGCCGAGCGGCGACACCCTGACGAGATGGCGCCTGGTGGTGCGCCGACGCCGCCGTCACAGGCGGGGCGGCACCCTGACCGACAGCATCCCCTGCGTCACGTTCGATCCGGAGACGGCCGAACTGGTCCGGAGCCTGCGGCCGCCTGCGCTGCTGGAGGTCACGGGCGCGTTCCGATGCCGCATCTATGGGCCGTCCACCGCGAAGGTCTGGCGCTATGAGGTGGAGGTCCTCTCGGCCAGACCCATCGAGGCGGATCCGACGCGGCACGCGGATCCGGGGAAACCTCCGCAGCCTTCCCCGCCTCGTCCGGTGGCTGCACTCGCCGGGGTGGGGTGACGAGACGCCGCCATCTGCGTCGTGGGGCATGTCATCCCACTGGGCCCGCCCCAGCACTCGTCCGCATACGACCGGCAGCCTGCGTCGCCCAGCGCGTCGGATCGCGTGCACCCGGTTCAGGTCGCGCCGGAGCCGGAGAGGGCGAGGCATGCCGCGGCGCAGGCACCCCGGCTGGCAGGGACGGCGGGCTCTGCATGCCGACCAGAGGCGTGTGCTGGGAGCTTCGGCCCCCGGGCGTGCCCCACGGTGACGGCGTATCCCCTCACCCGGTGGCGAACGTGCGCAGGAGCAGGCCCGTCCGGGGCTTGGGGCCGAAGGAGGTCGACTTCCGGGGGACCCGTTCCCCGGCCGCCGCCACGGCCAGCACGTCCTCGACGGCGAGCGGCTTCAGGATCACCGCCGTGCCACCGGATCGGATGGCCAGGTCGGTGGCGGCCTGAGCGTCGTGATGCACGATGCGCACGGCGTGCTCGTCGTCCTGCATGCCCCACACTTTGGGCAGGACGAAGCAGGTCAGGATGGAGGTGTTGAGCGAGTTCCAGCGGTCGGAGCGGTCGGCCGGCATGGCGTGGGCCAGTTGCACTGGATCGGGGTCGGTGAGCAGATGGCTGCCGCCCTCGCCCGCCAGCAGGAAAGCGGGCTCCGCGGCGGCGTCCAGCGCGGCCAGGCCGTCGGCGAGCGTGGGATGGTCGTGGACCTGCCATGACCCCTTCGCCCTGGCCGCGGCCTCACCCAGCGGCAGCCCGGGGATGACGCGGTGGATGGCCTTGAGGTCCGGTGGGTACGCGGTGGAGTCCACGAGCAAGGCGAGCCCGAAGTCCCACGGTCCCGCCGGGGTGCCGGCCGGTGAGGTCGACGTCGAGCGGGAGGCGTGTTCCTGGCGCTGGAGGATGCGGTAGGTCGCGTACCGGTGATGGCCGTCGGCGATGAGGGCCTGCCGGGGACGCAGGTCGGCGTTGACGGCGTCGATCTCGGCCTGGTCGGTGATCGCCCACAGGCGGTGGGTCAGGCCGTCGTCCGTGCGGGCGTGGACCAGGGGAGGACGGGTGGTGGCCACCTCTTCCACGAGGCGGGTCGCTGCGCCGTGATCGCCGCCGTAGAGGAGGAAGATGGGTTCGAGATTGGCCTGGGTGGTGCTCATCAGCGCCAGACGGTCGGCGACGGGGCCGGGGAAGACGTCCTCGTGGGGGAGGATGACGCCCTGCGCCGGGTCTGCCAGGCCCACGTCGCCGATGAGGCCGCGTTGCAGGACACCGGGACCGCTCTGCTCGTAGGCATACAGGGCCGGGCGTTCATCCCGTTCGAGGACACCTGAGGACATCCAGGCGCGCAGGGTGTCCCGGGCGGGGCCGTACTTCTGCGCGGGGTCCGAGTGATCATGAGGTTCCGGGGCGTGCAGCTCGCCGGTGGGGTGGGCGGTTGGCGAGGCGCGGCGCGGGGTGGCGGCGGGCGCCGGCCCGGCCGCCGGTGTCGGGGGCGGACCCGCTTGGTCCGCGGACGCGGGCTCGGGCGGCGTGCAGGGAAGGATGAGCCGTACGACGTTGTTGGGATGGGAGTCAAGGAGCGCACGGACATCGCCGTCGGAGATCAGGTCGTAGGGCGGAGACGTCACCTTGGCTGGATCGTCGACGACGAAGCGGACGCCGCGGAAGGGCCGTAGCACCAGCCCATCCGGTACCGGCAGTTCAGGAGTGCCCATACCGGGCATGCTCCCATAAAGGCCCGAGTCTTCTGGAAGTCGCCCCAACGCCCCAGCCGCGCCCGGTGACGCGGCGAACCGAGCGGATCCGTCGTCTGCCGATGAAGGAGACCTCACGCATGGTCCAAGGAACGAATCCCCACGATGATTCCCATGGTGCCCCCGAGGGCTACGTATACGACTGGTACCAGCGCGGCGTGAAGTTGCTGCAAGAGGGCAGTCCGGCGGCTGCGGCCGCGCTGCTCGAACGTGCCGCCTCGGCCGAGCCGGACTCGCGGAGCATCCGCGAGGCGCTGGCCCGGGCCCAGTTCAACTCCCGGCAGTACGCGGAGGCGGCGGAGAGCTTCCGGCAGATCGTCGATGCCAACCCCGCTGAGGACTATGCCCACTTCGGGCTCGGGCTGGCGCTGTGGCGGACGGGAGATGTCGAGGGTGCGCAGGAGCCACTGGCGATCGCCGTGGCCATGCGTCCCGATGAGCGTAACTATGTGTCCGCGTTGAAGAGCGTACGGGCTACCTTGCGGGCCCGGAGAGAGATGTCGAGGTAGGGCTGAAGCTCAGAGGGCTGGCGCGGCCGTACGGCGGGGCGGGAGGCGGCGGGCGTTGGCGGGCGTCTCTGGGCGTTCGGTGGGCGCTCCTGGGCGGCCTTCCCGGGTGTCGGGGGGCGTCCTCGGGTGTCGGGTGGCGTTCCCGGGTGGGCTGGGCGGTGTACCTGGGTGTCGGGCGGTTCCCGGGTGGGCGGTGTTTCCAGGTGTCGGGCGGTTCCCGGGTGGGCGGTGTTTCCGGGTGTCGGGTGGCGGCCTCGGGCGTCGGCGGAACTCGCGCCTCGGCACCCGGGCGGCCGCTCCTCGGGGGCCCACGCGGCTGGCCGAGAGCGTCGGATGGGGCGCTGTGCGCAGCCGGTTGCAGGCTGAACCCTCCGCGAGGAGGGCTGGCTGTCGGTGAGGGTGCTGGGCGGCGTTAGAGTCGCTCAGGCGTGAGAGTGCGACGAGGCGTGAGAGTGCGACGAGAAGGGGCCACGTGCTGATCGACGGCTACGACACCCTGCTGCTCGACCTCGACGGGGTCGTTTACCTGGGCAGGCACGCGGTGCCGGGGGCGCCCGAGGCGTTGGAGGCGGTCCGAGGGAGAGGCGCCCGGCTGGCGTACGTGACCAACAACGCCTCGCGGACTCCGGCGGCGATCGCCGCGCACCTGCGGGAGCTGGGGGTGGCCGCGCGCGCTGCCGATGTCGTGACGTCCGCCCAGGCCGCCGCCCGGGTGGTGTCGGAACGGGTTCCGCCGGGCTCGAACGTGCTGGTCGTCGGCGGGTCCGGACTACGGCTCGCCGTACGGGACCGGGGGCTCAGGCCGGTCAGCACGGCGTTGGAGGCGCCCGCGGCCGTGGTGCAGGGGATAGCGCCCGGCCTGTCGTACGGGCTGCTGGCCGAGGGGGCGTTGGCGGTGCGGCAGGGGGCGCTGTTCGTGGCGTCCAACGGGGACAGCACCATGCCGACCGGCCGTGGCGTGCTGCCGGGGAACGGGTCGATGGTACGGGTGATCGCCGCCGCGACGGGGGTGGAGCCGGTGTACGCGGGCAAACCGGACCCGCCGCTGCACCGCGAGTCGATGATCCGCACCGGAGCGCGTCGGCCGCTGGTCGTGGGGGACCGGTTGGACACCGACATCGAGGGGGCGACGAACGCGGGCGTGGACAGCATCGTGGTGCTCACCGGGGTGGCCACACCGCTCGACCTTCTCACGGCCGCTCCGCAGCACCGGCCCACCTATGTCGCGGACGGGCTGTCCGCGCTGCTCGAACCGTACCCGGAGGTGCGTGAAGGGGTGTGCGGCGGCTGGCGGGCCCGATGGGCGGACGACGTCCTGCGTCTTGAGGGCGACGGCAGCCGGATCGACGGGCTGCGGGCAGCGTGCGAGGCGGCCTGGAGCCGGGCCGGGCGGGGACGCGTCGAGGAGGACGCGGTCAAGCAGGTGCTCGACCGCGTCGGCTAGGCCCAGGAGGTCTCGATGATGTGACCCATGCGCCCGCCCATCGCCAGATGGTTAGCGCGAGCATCAAATATCTTGGGAGTGGACGGGTCAACCACCGTCAGAGCAGGCGGCGCAGGCGCAACAGGTCGCCGAAGCTGGCCTCGACCTTCACCCGGCCGCCGAGCAGCGCGCGCGCCAGGTCGAGCTCCCCGTCGACCAGTGCGATCAGGTCGTCGCTCACGATCGTCAGCCGCACGTCCGCCGCCCGGCCGCCGGCCGGAGGGTCCTCGGCGAACGGGTCGAGCCCGTCATGGTGCAACCGGCCGTAGTAGGTCACGCCGAGGTCGGAGACACGGCAGCTCAGCGTGCGCTCCACCACGTGCTTGGCCCGGTCCTCCTCGTCGATCTCGTGGAACTGGGCGACGAGCTTGGCCAGTGCCGCCCGGCACTCCTCGACGCTTGCCATGGTGCGCATCCTTTCTGGGCCTTGTCCGGGGACGTAGCGTTCCACATCCGCGGCACCCCGTATGCCCCCTCAACGCGTGACACACCCGCCGAGGTGCCGGGCGCTCGCGTGAGGCGTTACCGTCGTGTCATGAGTGCGCTGCCTGAGCAGACCGGAGACGACCGGGTCGACGCGGTGCTCACCGGCCTCGGCCGCCTGGCCGGGCTGCCGGTGAGTGAGCACGTGGGGGTGTTCGAGGAGGCGTTCGCCGGGCTCGAGACCACGCTCGCCGCCGTGGACGACCAGTGAGTCGCCGGCTACGCCTGGACAGCGAGATGGTGCGCCGGGGCCTGGCCCGCTCGCGCGAGCAGGCGAGCCAGCTCATCGAGGCCGGCCGGGTCACCGTGGGCGGACAGCGGGCGGGCAAACCGGCCACCCAGGTCGACACGGCCTCGGCCATCGTCGTCGCCGAGTCCGCCGACGGGCCCGACTACGTCTCGCGCGGCGCGCACAAGCTGCTCGGGGCGATCAGCGCGTTCGGCGGCCTGTCCGTCGAGGGGCGGCGCTGCCTCGACGCGGGCGCCTCGACCGGCGGGTTCACCGACGTGCTGCTGCGCCACGGCGCCGGCCACGTGCTGGCGGTGGACGTCGGCTACGGCCAGCTCGCCTGGTCGCTGCGCACCGACGAGCGGGTGACCGTCATGGAGCGCGTCAACGTGCGCGACCTGACCCCGGACATGGTCGGCGAGGCGCCGACGCTGATCGTCGGCGACCTCTCGTTCATCTCGCTGCGGCTCGTGCTGCCCGCCCTGGCCTCGGTGGCCGCCGCGCGGGCCGACTTCGTGCTGCTGGTCAAGCCGCAGTTCGAGGTCGGCAAGGACCTCGTCGGCGCGGGCGGCGTGGTGCGCGATCCGCAGTTGCGGACGCGGGCCGTGCGCGACGTTGCCGGACGCGCCGGGGAGCTGGGCCTGGCCGTGCGCGGCGTCACCGCCAGCCCGCTGCCCGGCCCCTCCGGCAACGTCGAGTACCTCCTCTGGCTGGGCAAGGGAGAAGGCGCGCCGCCCCTCGCCGACCTGGAGGCGGAGATCGAGCGCGCCGTCGCGGAAGGGCCGCAATGAACCGTACGAGCCGGGGGGACCGCACAGTCCTGGTCACCGCGCACACAGGACGTGAGGCGGCGGTCGAAAGCGCCCGCCTCGTCATCACCCGTCTGGTCGACGCCGGCTTGACCGTCCGGGTGCTCGACACGGAGGCCCCCGAGATCGGCTGCGCGGGCGTCGAGGTCGTGCCCGGCGACCCGAGCGCCGCCAAGGACGCCGAGGTCCTCATCGTGCTCGGCGGCGACGGCTCGCTGCTGCGCTCGGCGGAGCTGGCCCGGCCCACCGGCACGCCGCTGCTCGGCGTCAACCTCGGCCACGTCGGCTTCCTGGCCGAGGCCGAGGTGGCCGACCTCGCCTCGGCCGTCGACGGCGTGGTCGAAGGCCGTTACGACGTCGAGGAACGCATGACGATCGACGTGCTCGCCCGGCAGAACGGCCAGGTCATCGCCGACACCTGGGCGCTGAACGAGGTGTCGGTGGAAAAGCGGGACCGCATGCTGGAGGTCGTGGCCGAGATCGACGGCCGGCCTCTGTCGCGCTGGGGCTGCGACGGCGTCATCTGCGCCACGCCCACAGGTTCGACGGCCTACGCCTTCTCCGCCGGCGGCCCGGTCGTCTGGCCCGAGGTGGAGGCCCTGCTCCTGGTGCCGATCAGCGCGCACGCGCTGTTCGCCCGGCCGCTCGTCGTCTCGCCGCGTTCGGCCATGGCCGTCGAGATCCTGCCCGACACGCCCGGCGGGGTGCTGTGGTGCGACGGGCGGCGGCGGTTCGACCTGCCGTCCGGCTCGCGCGTCGAGGTCCGCCGCGGCTCCGAGCCGGTCCGGCTGGCGCGGCTGCACGGTGTGGAGAGCACCGGCGCGCCGTTCACCGACAGGTTGGTCGCCAAGTTCGAACTACCCGTTCAGGGCTGGCGTGGACGGGTGCGTCCCTGAGTCAATGGGCTGGCAGGCGCGTAGGATCACATGCGCACAGGTGTTCGGAGCGACGGGAGTGGGCAGTTGCGACCCAGGGTCGAGGAGGTCCGCATCCAGGGGCTCGGCGTCATCGATGAGGCCGTCCTCGAGCTTTCGCCGGGCTTCAACGTGGTCACCGGTGAGACCGGCGCCGGCAAGACGATGGTCGTCACCGGCCTCGGGCTGCTGTTCGGCGGCCGGGCCGATCCGTCGCGCATCCGGCCCGGCGCCGACCGGGCCACGGTCGAGGGCACGCTCGTCATCGAGCCGGGCGGGCGCGTCGCCCAGCAGGTGGAGGACATCGGCGGCGAGGTCGACGAGGGCGAGCTGATCATCTCCCGCACCGTCTCGGCCGAGGGCCGCTCCCGGGCCTGGCTCGGCGGGCGCACCGTGCCCGTCGGCACCCTGACCTACCTGGCCGACGACCTGGTCGCCGTGCACGGGCAGATGGACCAGCAGCGGCTGCTCCAGCCGGCCAGGCAGCGCGCCGCGCTCGACCGCTACGCCGGAAACGACCTCGTCAAGCCGCTGCGGGCCTACACCCAGGCGTACAAACGGCACAAGCAGGTCGCCGCGCTGCTGGAGGAGCTGACCACCCGGGCGCGCGAGCGGGCCCAGGAGGCCGACCTGCTGAGGTTCGGCCTGGAGGAGATCGAGAAGGTCGACCCCAAGCCCGGCGAGGACGTCGAGCTGCGCGGCGAGGAGGAGCGGCTCTCGCACGCCGACGCGCTGCGCGGCGCCGCCACCAGTGCCCACGCCGCGCTGCTCGGCGACCCCATGCAGACGGCCGACGGCTCGCGCGACGTGATCTCCCTGCTCGGCGAGGCGCGCGCGGCCGTCGACGCGGTGCGCGACTTCGACGCCGAGCTGGCCGGGATGGCCGACCGGCTCGCCGAGGCGGGCTACCTGATCGCCGACGTCGCCACCGATCTCGCCGCCTACGCCGAGTCCGTCGAGGCCGACCCGGCCCGGCTGGCCGCCGTGCAGGAGCGGCGGGCGCTGCTGTCCGGCCTGATCCGCAAGTACGGTGAGGACAGCTCGGCCGTGCTGGCCTGGGCCCAGAGCTCGGCCGCCCGGCTGGCCGAGCTGGAGGGCGACGACGAGCGCATCGACGAGCTGGCCCGCGAGCACGAGGAGCTGACCGGCCGGCTCACCGAGCTGGCCGCCGAGCTGACCAGGGTGCGTCAGGCAGCCGCCGAGCGGTTCGGCCGGGCCGTCACCGAGGAGCTGACCGCCCTGGCCATGCCGCACGCCCGCGTGGTCGTCCAGCTCACCCGGTCGGCCGACTTCGGGCCGGAGGGCGTCGACGAGGTGGAGCTGCGGATGGCCGCCCACCCCGCCGCGCCGCCGCTGCCGCTCAACAAGGGCGCCTCCGGCGGCGAGCTCAGCCGCGTCATGCTCGCCATCGAGGTGGTCTTCGCGGGGGCCGATCCGGTGCCCACGTTCGTGTTCGACGAGGTCGACGCGGGGGTCGGCGGCAAGGCCGCGGTGGAGATCGGGCGCAGGCTGGCCCGGCTGGCCCGCACCGCCCAGGTCATCGTCGTCACCCATCTGCCGCAGGTGGCCGCCTTCGCCGACCAGCACCTGGTGGTGGAGAAGACCAGTGACGGCAGCGTCGTGCGCAGCGGTGTCGTCACGCTCGACCATGAGGGTAGGGTGCGCGAGCTGTCGCGCATGCTGGCCGGCATGGAGGACTCCGAGCTGGGCAGAGCCCACGCCGAGGAGTTGCTGGACCTCGCCGCCGCCGACCGCTGACCGAGGTGCTCGCGCGAGGTGGCGGGGCAGGACCGAGTGACGTGGGTGACGGGCCGGACGGATGAGCTGAGTGACATAGCGGACACGCCCCGCGATGCGTGGCCGCTCAGCTGTTTCCCTCTGGCAGGATGTTCATGATGAAGGTTCCGGGGAGCAGGATGCCGGGCCTCCGCGGCAGGAAGGTCGACGACCTTCCCGGTGTCACGGCAGTGGCGAGAATCGATCGGCGGACGAAGAGGCTTACCAAGCGCCTCCAGCCCGGCGAGATAGCGATTATCGACCACGTCGACGTCGACCGGGTCAGCGCGGAGGCGCTTGTCGCGTGCGGTGCGGCGGCCGTGGTGAACGTCGCGGCCGGTATCAGCGGCCGCTACCCCAACCTGGGGCCCCAGATTATTCTGGAGGGCGGAGTCCCGTTCGTGGACAACGCCACCCCGGAGCTGTTCGAGCGGGTCAAGGACGGCGACGTCGTCCGCCTGCACGAAGGCATCGTCTACCTCGACGACGAGCCGGCGGGCAAGGGCGAGGCGCAGACCCTGGAGGCCGTCGAGGCGGCGATGGCGGAGGCCAGGGCCGGGCTGGCGGTGCAGATCGAGGCGTTCGCCGTCAACACCATGGAATACGTGCGCGGCGAGGGCAAGCTGCTCATCGACGGCGTCGGCGTCCCCGAGATCCGCACCCCCCTGGAGGGCCGCCATGTCCTCATCGTCGTGCGCGGCTACCACTACAAGGAGGACATCGCCACCCTCCGCCCCTACATCCGCGAATACCGCCCGGTGCTCATCGGCGTCGACGGAGGGGCCGACGCGCTGCTGGAGGCCGGCTACCTGCCCGACGTGATCGTGGGCGACTTCGACTCCGTCTCCACCAAGGCCCTCACCTGCGGCGCCGAGCTCGTGGTGCACGCCTACCGCGACGGCAGGGCGCCCGGCCTGGAGCGCGTCCACCAGCTCGGCCGCGAAGCCGTCATCTTCCCCGCCACCGGCACCAGCGAGGACATCGCGATGCTGCTCGCCGACGACAAGGGCGCCGAGCTGATCGTCGCCGTCGGCACCCACGGCACGCTGGAGGAGTTCCTCGACAAGGGCCGCTCCGGCATGGCCAGCACCTTCCTCACCCGGCTGCGCGTCGGCAGCAAGCTCGTCGACGCCAAAGGGGTGAGCCGGCTCTACCGCAGCCGCATCTCCACCTCGCAACTGCTCCTGCTCGTGATCACCGCCCTGACCACCATGGGCGTAGCGATCTTCCTGTCGCCGATCGGCCGCGGCTGGCTGAACGGCCTGCAAGTCGTCTGGAACGCGTTCATCTTCTGGCTGGTCGGACTCTTCTCGTGATCGATTTCCGCTATCACCTCGTCTCCATCGTCGCGATCTTCCTGGCGCTGGCCGTGGGCATCGTCCTGGGCACCACCCTGCTCCAGGAGCCCGCGATCGAGACCGTCAAGAGGACCAACGAGCTGATGGCCAAGGCCAACGACGGGCTCACCGCCGACCTCGACGCGCTGCGCAGCAAGGAGGGCGGCAACAACGAGTTCGTCACCGCCCTGACGCAGAAGCTGGTCGAGAACGAGCTGAACGGCGAGCGCGTCCTCATCGTCGAGGCCCCCGGCTCCAGCACCGCCTACCGGGAGGCCCAGCACCAGGTGCTCCTCCAGGCGGGCGCGGCTATCGCCGGGCGGGTGACGCTGGCCGAGAGCTTCCTCGACCCCAAGAGCACCGGCGTGATCGACGGGCTGGCCACCCAGCTCAAGCCCGAGGGCATGGCCTTCGCCCCGACCGCGACCGCCTACGACAGGGCCGGCGCCCTGCTCGCCGCCACCCTCATGACCACCGACGCCGCGCAGGCCGGCACCGCCAACGCGACCACCCCGGGCGTGCTCGAAGGCTTCGAGGCCGGCGACCTGCTGAGCGTCGAGGGCGAGCCGGGCAAACGGGCCACGCTCGCGGTGCTGTTCGCCCCCGAGAAGCCGTTCACCGGCGGCAACGCCGACACCCAGGCCGAAGCCCTGGTCTCCCTCGCCGCCGCGCTCGACGCCCAGGGCAAGGGCACCGTGGTCACCGGGAGCGCCGCCACGGCGGCCGCCGCCGGTGGCCTGATCAGCGCCGTGCGCGACGACGGCGACACCGCCAAGCGCGTCTCCACCGTCGACACCCCCGATATCCCCGCGGGCCGCGTCGTGACCGTCTACGCTCTGCGTGAGCAGGTGAGCGGGCGCGCCGGCCAGTACGGCATCGGCCCCGGCGTCTCGGCGTTCACCCCCGCGCCGCCCACCGCGGCGACCCCGACCCCCTCCGAGGCAGGGAGCTGACCATGGCCCGAGGCCTGTTGTCCGCGCTCGCCGGCGCCGCCATCGGCGCCGTCGCCGCCCGCGCCGCCTACACCGCCCTCACCAGGGCCAGGCCGCTCGACCCCGGCGACCGCTGGACCCGCAAGAACCACCGCGGCGAGCCGCTCACCCTCCTGGAGGGCCCCGCCTTCGTCGCCGGCTCCGCCGCCGCCGTCGCACTCGCCCCCGGTCTTCCCGGCCGCGTACGGGCTGCTGCGCTGCTGGCCGGCGGCGGCAGCGGGGCGTTCGGCGCTTACGACGACCTCTACGGCACCACCGCGTCCAAGGGCTTCAAAGGTCACCTGAGCGCGCTCGCCCGCGGTGAGGTCACCAGCGGCGCCGTGAAGATCCTCGGCATCGGCGCCACCGGGCTCGGCGCCGCCGCGCTCGTCTCCGACGGGCCCGCCGACACTCTCGTCAACGGCGCGGCCATCGCGGGCGCAGCCAACCTCGCCAACCTTTTCGACCTGCGGCCCGGCCGGGCCATCAAGGTCGGGCTGCTCACCGGCGGGCCGCTCCTGGCCGCCTCGCTGCTGCGTGAGCGGCCGGTCGCCGCCGCGCTGGCCGCCGCGCCCCTCGGCGCCGCCGCCGCGCTGCTGCCCGACGACCTCGGCGAACGCGCCATGCTCGGCGACGCCGGAGCCAACGCCCTCGGCGCCCTCCTCGGGCTCGCCGCCGTGACCCGGCTCGGCCGTCCCGGCAGGCTCGCGCTGCTCGGCACCGTCGCCGCGCTGACCGCGGCCTCCGAGAAGATCAGCTTCACCAGGGTCATCGCGGGCAACCGCGTCCTCAACCACCTCGACATGCTCGGCCGCCGCCCGGTCGACCCCGTGTGACCTCAGCGACCGTTCCCGGGCGCGCGCATGTCGGTGCGGCCTGCCAGGATGTTCCCGTGATCGGGGAACGGGGGCGGCGGCCCGGCTCGGCGCGGACGCCGGGCGGCCGGGACGGTGGGCACGAGGCCGGTGGTGAGCCGACGTGGTGACGGCCAGGCTCGCGCGGGGCGTCGCGGGCGGGGCGATGCTCATCGGCGCGATCACGATCCTGGCGCGCGTCACCGGCTTCGCCAAGCAGTACGCCTTCGCCCAGACCGTCGGCACCGACTGCCTCGCCACCGCCTACTTCACGGCCAACCAGATCCCCAACATCGTCTTCGAGGTCGTGGTCGGCGGCGCGCTGTCCGGCATGGTCGTCCCCGTCCTCGCCGGAGCGGCCGCCGCGAGCGCCGCCACCGACGGAGCGGTCTCGTCTTCCGGCGGCGCGGTCTCGTCTTTCGACGGCGGGATGCGGGCACCCGACGGCTCGCCGGCGGCGCGGCGGCGCGTCGAGTCGATCAGCTCGGCGCTGCTGACGTGGGTGCTCGTCGTACTGGTGCCGCTCGGCGCGCTGGTCGCCCTGCTCGCCGGGCCCGTCATGGGGCTGTTCTTCCACGACGGCGTGGCCGGCTGCGAGACCGGATCCGTGCATGCCGTCGCCACCCGCATGCTGGTCGTCTTCGCCCCCCAGATTCCGCTGTACGGTGTCGCGGTCGTGCTGTACGGCCTGCTCCAGGCGCACCGGCGCTTCGCCGGGCCCGCCCTGGCGCCGCTGGTCTCCAGCATCCTGGTCATCGTGGCCTACCTGGTGTTCGTCCCGCTCAGCGGGAACGAGACCGACCCGGCGGACGTGCCGAGGGCCGCCGAGCTGGCGCTGTCCGTGGGCACCAGCCTCGGCGTGCTTGCCCTGGTGCTCACGGTGGCCGGTCCCGTGGCCGGGCTCGGCCTACGCTGGCGGCCCACCCTGCGCTTCCCGCCGGGCGTCGCCCCGCAGGTGCGCCGGCTCGCCCTGGCCGGGGTGGCCGCGCTGCTCGCCCAGCAGGCGGCCATGATCGTGGTGCTCCTGCTGTCCAACCAGGCCGTCGGCAGCGGCGCCATCGCGGTCTACAACTACGCGTGGGCCATCTACCTCGTCCCCTACGCCGTGCTCGCCGTACCGATCGCCACCAGCGCGTTCCCCGGGCTGTCGGCGCAGGCGCAGGCCGGTGAGGCGGCCGCCTTCGCCCGACTGGCGGCAGGCGCGACGCGGGCCGTCGTGCTCGTGTCCGGGCTGGCCGCGGGTGTCCTGGCAGCCGCCGCCGAGCCGGGGGCCGTGGTGTTCCTCGGCACCGACACCAAGGTGCCTCCCGACCAGTTGGCGCGGACCATCATGCTGTTCGCGCCGGGGTTGATCGGCTACGGGCTGATCGCGCACCTGAGCCGGGTGCTGTACGCGGCCGGTCATGGCCGGGCCGCGTCCATCGGCACGGTCACCGGGTGGGTGGTGGTGATGGCCGGTCAGACGGTGTTCGTGCTGGTGCTGCCCGACGACTGGAAGATCGCGGGGTTGGCGCTCGGCATGACCGCGGGGATGACCGCCGGAGGCGCGCTGCTGCTGGCCTTCGTCGTGCGGGCCAGGGGCCGGTCCGCCGCGGCGGGCCTGGGGCGGGCCGTGGCGGCGGCCGTCGTGGGCGGGGCCGCCGGCTACCTCGCCGGGGCCGCCGTGGTCGCGGCGCTCGACGCGCGGGGCATCCTGGCCAACGCCGGGGCGGTCGTGCCGACGGCGCTCGCGGCGCTGGCGGCCGGGGGGCTCGCCGTGGCCCTGGTCGACCGGGACGACGCCAGGGCCGTGGCCGGCCGGCTCGCGCGGGGAAGGAAGACGGGCGGGGCCGGCGAGTGACCCCGCCGCCCGGATCGCCGACGTGGCGGTCCGGGCGGTCGCCGGTACGAGGGTGGCGTGACAGATGGTGGCGGGATCCTGCGAGAGAGGAACGACAGTGCGGGTGGCATTCGTCCTGGGCACCACGTCCGGCGGCACGGGCCGGCACGTGCGGATGCTCACCGAGGGGCTCGTCAAGCTGGGGCACCAGGTGCTCGTCGTGGGGCCGCCCAGTGTGGAGGAGCGGTTCGCCTTCACCGGCGCCGGCGCCCGGTTCGTGCCCGTGCCTGTCTCCGATCGGCCGCACCCGCTCAACGACGCCCGTGCCGTGCTCGCCCTCAGAAGACTGACCAGGAACGCCGATGCCGTGCACGCCCACGGGCTGCGGGCCGGCGCACTGGCGGCCCTGGCGGCACCGGCGCTCCCGGCCCGGGGCGGCCGGGCGCCGCTCGTGGTGACGCTGCACAACGCGCTCACCGCGGGCGGGTTCGTCGGCCTCGTGTACGGGACGCTGGAGCGGATCGTGGCGCGGCGGGCCGACCGGGTGCTGGTCGTCTCGCCCGACCTGGGAGAGCGGATGGAACGGCTCGGCGCGGGCGACGTGCGCCCCGCCGTGGTGCCCGCGCCCCCGCTCAGGCCGGCACGGCGCACGCCCGAGGAGGTACGCGCGGACCTGGGGGCGGGGGAACGGCCCATCGTGCTGACCGTGGCGCGGCTCGCCCAGCAGAAGGGTCTGGAGAACCTTCTCGACGCCGCCCGGGGGCCCTGGGCGGGCGGCGGCCGGGAGACCGTCACACCGGGAGCCTCCGCCGGGCCGTCCGGGGAGTCGAGCGGGAGGGGCCGGCCGCTGTTCGTGGTGGCCGGGGAGGGGCCGCTGCGAGAGGCGCTGCAGCGCAGGATCGACGCCGAGGCGCTGCCCGTGATGCTGCTCGGCGAGCGGGACGACGTGCCCGACCTGCTGGCGGCCGCCACCGTCGTGGTGTGGACCAGCAGGTGGGAGGGGCAGCCGCTCAGCCTCAGCGAGACCCTCATGGCCGGCCGGCCCGTCGTCGCGACCGCCGTCGGCGGGATTCCCGACCTGCTGGGCGGGGCCGGAAGGCTGGTCCCGTACGGGGACGCCGGCGCGCTGCGCTCCGCCGTACGGGAGCTGGTCGAGGATCCGCGGGCGGCGGCGAGGATGGCCGAGGCGGCCGCGCGGCGCGGTGCCGAGCTGCCGGACGCGGCCGACGCCGTGGCGGACGTGCTGGCGGGCTACGGAAAGCCAAGATCATACGGAAGGTGAGGGGGGCCTTACGCGTTCTGTATACTGCGTCCGTTAAGGGAGGGGAGTATCCCTTCGCGGCAGCCTCGTCATCACGGTGTAGCCCCACTCCACGGGGCCCCCGGGGCTGCCGGTCCGCGTGCTCGCGGGCGGGAGAGACCTCCGGCACTCGTTTTTCAGCATGCCGGAGGTAGTGTGGCGTGAGCGTACCTGTCTGGGCCTATTTCGCCGTGATCGGCGGTCTGTTGGTGGTCCTCGCCGTCGATCTGTGGATCGTCGACCGCGGTGAGGCCCGTGAGTTCTCGATGCGGCAGGCCAGCTACTGGGTCACTTTCTACGTCGCACTGGCAGTGATCTTCGGTGTGGTGCTGTGGGCCACCGAGGGGGCCGGCAAGGCGGGTGAGTTCTTCGCCGGCTACATCACCGAATACAGCCTCAGCGTCGACAACCTGTTCATCTTCTTCATCATCATGAGCAGGTTCGCGGTGCCGAAGGCCTACCAGCACAAGGTGCTGCTGGTCGGCATCCTGCTCGCCCTGGTCATGCGGGGCATCTTCATCGCGCTCGGCGCCGCGGCGCTGGAGCGGTTCAGCTGGCTGTTCTACGTCTTCGGGGCCTTCCTCATCTACACGGCGATCAACATCGTCCGCCAGCACGTCAAGGGCGAGGAGGAGGAGTTCAACGAGAACGTCCTGCTCAGGTGGGTGCGCAAGGCGTTCCCGACCACGGAGACCTACGTCGGCTCCAAGATCACCGTGAAGATCGACGGCAGGCGGATGGTCACCCCCATGCTGATCGTGATGATCGCGATCGGCTCCACCGACCTGCTGTTCGCGCTCGACTCCATCCCCGCGATCTTCGGTCTCACCACCGACCCGTTCATCGTCTTCACCGCCAACGCGTTCGCCCTGATGGGGCTGCGCCAGCTCTACTTCCTGCTGGGCGGGCTTCTGCAGCGTCTGGTCTACATCAGTTATGGTTTGGCGTTCATCCTCGGGTTCATCGGGGTTAAGCTGATATCGGAGGCCTTGCATGGCAGCGGGGTCTCCTGGGCGCCCGAAGTACCCATCTGGCTGTCGCTCTCGATCATCGGTGGCACCATGGTCATCACGACCGTGGCCAGCCTGGTGAAGGCCCGCGTCGACGCGCGCAAGAGCGAGGAGAGCACCCCGACGAGGGCTGGCTGAATGGCTTTCGAGGCGCTTTGCTTGTGTAGTTGCGCCGTGTCATAGTTGCTCATTCCGCAACGGAACACGGCAAAGCGCCCAGTCCAGTCATCACCTAAGGTTGTCCGTGTCAGACGATTCTGCTAAGACGAGCCGCATGCGGCTCGCACGCGGGGTGTCCCCGTGGCTCTTCCCGACAGTGGCCGCCACGGCGGCCACCGCGCTCCTGACGCGCCGGGACCGGCGATGGGCGCTCGCGGCGGTGCCGCTGAGCGCTCTGACCGGCGGCATGCTCTGGTTCTTCCGCGACCCCGACCGGACCATCGGCGAGGGGCGCGTCCTCTCGCCGGCGGACGGAGTCGTCCAGAGCATCGACCCCTGGCCCGACGGCCGCATCCGGGTCGCGATCTTCATGAGTCCGCTGAACGTCCACGTCAACCGCGCCCCCCTTGCGGGAAATGTCACCTCCGTGCAGCATGTGGCAGGTGGCTTCCTGCCGGCATTCAACAAGGACAGTGACCAGAACGAACGCGTGGTGTGGCATTTCGAGACCGCGCTCGGCGACATCGAGATGGTGCAGATCGCGGGCGCGGTGGCGCGCAGGATCGTGCCCTACCTGAGCGACGGGTCCAAGGTGGAGCAGGGCGACCGGATCGGCCTGATCAGGTTCGGCTCCCGGGTCGACATCTACCTGCCCGAAGGCATCTCGCCCGCGGTCACCGTGGGCGAGAAGACGGTTGCGGGGGTGACCAGAATTGACCACGGCTGACGCCGGCAGTTGGCAGGCGGAAGAGGAAGAACCCCAGGGGCCGGTCGGCAAGGCCTTCCGGCTCTCGGCCGCCGACTCGCTCTCGCTGGGCAACGCGCTCTGCGGGTTCCTCGCGGTCTGCGTCCTGGCCTCCTCGGCGATCCGTTCGTTGCAGGACGGCGGCGACTTCAGGCCGGCGCCGAGCTACTTCGCCACCGCCGTGGTGCTGCTGCTCATCGGCGCCACCTGCGACCTGTTCGACGGCCTGGTCGCGCGGCGCTTCCGCGCCTCGGCGATGGGGGCCGAGCTCGACAACCTCGCCGACGTGATCAGCTTCGGCTTCGCGCCCGCGTTCATGATCGTTATCTGGGGTGGTTTCACCGACAGGGTCCCGTTCCCCGTCGTGCTCGCCGCCGCCGCAGCGATCCTCCTCGGCGGCGTCGTCCGGCTGGCCAGGTTCGCCTGCGTCAAGACCAAGAGCGGCGACTTCATGGGCCTGCCCATCCCCATGGGCGCGATGACCGTGATCTCCATCGTGCTGCTGTTCGAGCCGAGCATGCCGGCGCTGCTGGCGGTGCTGGGCGTGGCCTGGCTGATGGTCAGCCGGATCGAGTACCCCAAGCCGAAGGGGCAGCTCGCCGCCGTCGTCCTCGGCTGGATCATGGTCAACGTGGCGTTCCTCGCCTTCTGGGTCGCCTGGCCCGAGGGCGGCGACCTGCCCATCAAGATCGGCGCCACCATGCAGATCGCGCTCGTGGCGGCGATCCCGCTGCGCGTGCTGTTCTACAAGCGTGAGCAGCGCAAGGAAGCCGCGCGGATCATCGGCGACTGACCCGGCATCGCGCCGTCTTCGGGTTGGATGGAGCCATGGCAGGCACTCCGCGCGAGCACACCCGCACCTACTACCTCGGCAAACTCGCCGCGGAGCTGGAGGAGCGCGGTCTGACCGCCACGCTGCGCCCCTACCCGCCGTCGCTGCGGGTCAGCGACCCCGACAACGCGATGCTGGCCGAGACGGTCGACTGCGTGCCGCTGTCGGACGGATGGTTCTACCGCTGGTCGTGGGGCGAGGTCGTCGGCCTGGCCGACGACCCGGCGCTCGCGGCGCAGCGCATCGCCCAGGTTCTCACCGCCCGCTGAGCGGGCTCCCCGCGCGGATTCCCGCCTCCACGACGATCCGCGAACCGTGTGCCTCCCGCGCCCGCGACGGGAGGCACGGCTCACGGGCGGCACGGCTCACGGGAGGCGCGGCCGCCGTACGGATGCCGCGTGGCCCCCGGGCCGTCACCAGCCGCGGGCCTTCCAGTCCGGCAGCGCTGGGCGCTCGGCGCCCAGCGTGGTGTCCTTGCCGTGGCCGGGATAGACCCACGTCTCGTCGGGCAGCCGGTCGAAGACCCGCTCCACCACGTCGGTGTAGAGCCGCTCGAACCGCTCGGGGTCGCGCTCGGTGTTGCCCACCCCGCCCGGGAACAGCGAGTCACCGGTGAACAGGTGCTGATCGGTGCCCCCGCCGTCGTACAGTAGGGCGATCGAGCCCGGGGTGTGGCCGCGCAGGTGGATCACCTCAAGGGTCACCACGCCCACCGCGATCCCGTCGCCGTGCTCCACCTCCCGGTCCACCGGCACGGGCAGCGCGGGCGCGTCCAGCGGATGCGCGAGCACCTGCGCCCCCGTCACCTTGGCCACCTGCTCCAGCGCCTGCCAGTGGTCGCCGTGGCGGTGGGTGGTGACGATCGAGCTGATCGGCTCGTCGGAGATCAGCGCCAGCAGCCGGTCGGCCTCCGCCGCGGCGTCGATGAGCACGCCGTCTCCGGTCTCGGCGCAGCGCAGCAGGTAGGCGTTGTTGTCGTACGGTCCCACGGCCAGCTTGTAGATCGTCAGCTTGGGCAGCTCGCGGACGTCGGCGGGGCCGCCGACCTGGACGTCGCCTGTGTACGTCATGGGTAGTCCTCCGGGGGCGTCGCGGGCAGATCGGCGGGAGAGAGCCTCGTCAGCCACGGCGGAGCCGCGGGGACACGCATCTCCTGGCCGGGGGCGGGCATCCGCCCCTCCTGTACCACCCTAATCCCCTCGCCCGCCGATCTTCCCGTGAGCCAGGCGAGCACGTCGGCGGCGCCGCCCGCCACGACCGGCCCGTCGCCGAGGTCCTTCCACTCCGTGCCGTCCGGCAGCCGGATGCCGCTCACCGTGCTCTGCTCGTACGGCCAGGTCCGCAGGCAGTCGTGCAGTTCCCTGCGGACGAACCGCTCCGGCCAGCGGTCCGGGCCGTACCCGGCGCCGAGGTCGACGTGGTGCATGCCGATCTCGCGCAGCCGCCTGACCAGCACGTACCAGGCGGGGTGCGTCGGCGGGCGCAGGCCGCCGACCTGCGCGCTCCACGCGGACTCCGGCAGGGGCCGCGCGGCGGCGTCCAGCCGGGCGGCGCCGGCCTCCAGGTCGGCCAGCTGCTCGGCGGCGGAGCGGCCCGCGCCGGCCTCGATCCCGGCCTCGCGCGCCTCCGGGGAGGCGTACTGCGGGGTGGGAACGCCGGTGCTGGCCCAGGTCAACAGGTTGACGAGGCTGTCGGCGTTCCGTGCGAGGTGGGCCAGGACGTGGCCCCGCGTCCAGCCGGGCAGCCGGGACGGCGCGGCGACGTCCTCGTCGGACAGGGCCGCGGTGGTGGCCAGCAGGTCACGGGTGGCCGCGGTCAGCTCCTCCCGGAGCGCAAGAACAACTGTCATGTCGGATATTTCACCATCTGTGCACTCTGGGGGGTCGTGCGGGAATGAAAGAGCTGGTCATCGGGTTAGCGGCAAAGGCATGCTGCCCGCGCGGGCGGAGGCCGTAATCTGGGAGTGACGGATTTTCGGGGGCGGAGTACGGCCCACCGAAATTGTCGGGGCCCCCGTCTACCATCCCCGTGGACCTATCCGCCTTCTTCGACATCGGGATCGCTGTGGCAGACCGCCTGATCGTGCGTGGTGCGCGCGAACACAATCTCAAAGACGTCTCCCTGGACCTTCCGCGAGACTCTCTGATCGTCTTCACCGGGCTGTCCGGCTCGGGCAAGTCGAGCCTGGCCTTCGACACCATCTTCGCCGAGGGTCAGCGGCGCTATGTCGAGTCCCTGTCGGCCTACGCCCGCCAGTTCCTCGGCCAGATGGACAAGCCCGACGTCGACTTCATCGAGGGCCTGTCGCCCGCGGTGTCGATCGACCAGAAGGCGACCAGCAAGAACCCCCGCTCGACCGTCGGCACGATCACGGAGGTCTACGACTACCTGCGGCTGCTGTGGGCGCGCATCGGCAAGCCGCACTGCCCGGTCTGCGCCCGCCCGATCGCCAGGCAGTCCCCCCAGCAGATCGTCGACCGGGTCATGGACCTCGACGAGGGCACCCGCTTCCAGGTGCTCGCCCCCGTCGTGCGCGGCCGCAAGGGTGAGTACGCCGAGCTGTTCCGCGAGCTGCAGACCAAGGGCTTCGCCCGGGCCAGGGTCGACGGCACGGTGGTGCGGCTGGAGGAGCCGCCCACGCTGAAGAAGTACGAGAAGCACGACATCGAGGTCATCGTCGACCGGCTCTCGGTCAAGGAGTCGGCCAGGCGCCGCCTCACCGACTCGGTCGAGACGGCGCTGCAGCTGTCCGGCGGCACGATCACCCTGGAGTTCGTCGACCTGCCCGAAGGCGATCCGGGCCGCGAGCGCTTCTACTCCGAGCACCTCTACTGCCCCTACGACGACCTGTCGTTCGAGGAGCTGGAGCCGCGCTCGTTCTCGTTCAACTCCCCGTTCGGCGCCTGCCCCGAGTGCACCGGTCTCGGCACCAAGATGGAGGTCGACCCCGACCTGGTCGTGCCCGACCCCGAACGCACGCTCCGCGACGGCGCCCTGCACCCGTGGTCGGGCGGCCACACCAGCGAATACTTCGTCAGGCTGGTCGAGGCGCTCGGTCACACCATGGGCTTCACCCCCGACACCCCCTGGGAGAAACTGCCGAAGAAGGCGCACAAGTCGCTGCTGTACGGCCACGACGAGCAGGTCCACGTCCGCTACAGCAACCGCTACGGCAGGCAGCGCGCCTACTACACCACCTACGAGGGCGTCATCCCGTGGGTGCAGCGCAGGCACGCCGAGGCCGAGAGCGACTCGACCCGCGAGCGGTTCGAGGGCTACATGCGCGAGATCCCCTGCCCGGCCTGCAAGGGGGCGCGGCTCAAGCCGGTGTCGATGGCCGTGACCGTGGCCGGCAAGTCGATCGCCGAGGTGTCGTCCCTGTCGATCGGCGAGTGCGCCGCGTTCCTGGCCGGGCTCAAGCTGTCCGACCGCGACATGCAGATCGCCGAGCGGGTCGTCAAGGAGATCAACGCCCGCATGGGCTTCCTGCTCGACGTCGGGCTCGACTACCTCACCATGGACCGGGCCGCCGGGACCCTCGCCGGCGGAGAGGCGCAGCGCATCCGGCTGGCCACCCAGATCGGCTCCGGCCTGGTGGGCGTGCTGTACGTGCTCGACGAGCCGTCCATCGGCCTGCACCAGCGCGACAACATGCGCCTGCTCGACACCCTCATCAGGCTGCGCGACATGGGCAACACCCTGATCGTCGTCGAGCATGACGAGGACACCATCGCCGCGGCCGACTGGGTGGTCGACATCGGACCCGGCGCGGGCGAGCACGGCGGCCAGGTCGTCGTCTCCGGCACGGTCAACGACCTGCTCACCAGCGAGGAGTCGCTGACCGGCCAGTACCTGTCGGGGCGCCGCAGCATCCAGATCCCCGCCCAGCGGCGCAAGCGTGACCGCAAGCGGCAGATCACCGTCAAGGGCGCCCGCGAGCACAACCTCAAGGGCGTGGACATCGAGTTCCCCCTGGGGCTGTTCACCGCCGTCACCGGCGTCTCCGGGTCCGGCAAGTCGACGCTCGTCAACGACATCCTCTACGCCGCCCTGGCCAAGGAGCTGCACGGCGCCCGCACGGTTCCGGGCCGCCACTCGCGGATCAACGGCATGGACCAGGTCGACAAGGTCGTGCACGTCGACCAGTCGCCGATCGGTCGCACCCCGCGCTCCAACCCGGCCACCTACACGGGTGTGTTCGACCACGTCCGCAAGCTGTTCGCGGCCACCACGGAGGCGAAGGTCCGCGGCTACCAGCCGGGACGCTTCAGCTTCAACATCAAGGGCGGCCGGTGCGAGGCGTGCGCGGGCGACGGCACCATCAAGATCGAGATGAACTTCCTGCCGGACGTCTACGTGCCCTGCGAGGTCTGCCACGGCGCCCGCTACAACCGCGAGACGCTGGAGGTCCACTACAAGGGCAAGACGATCTCCGAGGTCCTCGACATGCCGATCGAGGAGGCGCTCGGCTTCTTCGACGCGATCCCGGCCATCAGGCGCCACCTGCAGACGCTGCACGACGTCGGCCTCGGCTACGTACGCCTCGGGCAGCCGGCCACCACGCTGTCCGGCGGCGAGGCGCAGCGCGTCAAGCTCGCCTCCGAGCTGCAGCGGCGCCAGACCGGTCGCACCATCTACGTCCTCGACGAGCCCACCACCGGCCTGCACTTCGAGGACATCCGGCGGCTGCTCGGGGTGCTCGGACGGCTGGTCGACGGCGGCAACACCGTGATCGTCATCGAGCACAACCTCGACGTCATCAAGACGGCCGACTGGGTCATCGACATGGGCCCGGAGGGCGGCTCGCGCGGCGGCACCCTGGTCGCCGCGGGCACCCCCGAGGACATCGCCCTGGCAGACGACAGCCACACCGGCCGCTTCCTGCGCAAGATCCTGCAACTCTAGGGAGGCGGCGCCTCGGCCGGGCGCCGTCCTGCCGGGGCGCGGCCGGGCCACCACGACGAGGACCCGCCGGGTGCCGGCGGAACGGAGCGCTCGGGCGGGCGCACCCGGAAACGGGACCGGTGGGTGGTCGGCCTAAGGTATGCACAGACCTGCAGGGGGTCGGCGGCGACGCGGAGGGGCCGGCAGCACATGAACGATTCGGAGCGAGGTTCCGCCATGTCCGGAAACAGGCCGCAGGACGCGGCCGCGAACGGACGAAGCGCCGGACGGGAGCCGGGCCGGCCCCCGGGTCAGGAGCCGCCACAGGAGCACGGACCGGACTCCGGGCGGGCGTTCGGGCCGGACTCCGGGCCGGGCTCCGAGCGGGCGTTCGGGCCGGACTCCGGGCCGGGCTCCGAGCGGGCGTTCGGGCCGGACTTCGGGCGGGGCTCCGGGCGGGTGTTCGGGAGGCGTGAGGCGCTGGGTGTGGCCGGGGTCGCGGTCTGCGGGCTGGCGCTGACCGGCTGCGGCTCGGGCGGCTCGGACCCGGGCCGGGCGCCCGGCATCAAGGGCAAGGTCATCGCCAGGACGGCGGACGTGCCCGTGGGCGGCGGCAAGGTCGTCGACCAGTACAAGATCGTCGTCACCCAGCCGAGCGAGGGCGTCTACAAGGCGTTCAGCGCGATCTGCCCGCACCGTGGCTGTGCCGTGGGCTCGCCCGAGAACGACGTGATGACCTGTCCGTGTCACGGCAGCGAGTTCGCCGCCGACACCGGCAAGTGCCTCAAGGGCCCGGCCACCGGGCCGCTGACGCCCTACCAGGTGAAGGTGGAGGGCGACGGCATCGTCGTGGTCTGAGCAGTCGGTCTGTGTAATTCTGCGTGGTCGCGGGGATCGGGACACGGGAGGCTGAACCGGAGGCGGGGCTCCGGCCGTACCTCGAGTCAGACCCGACCCTGGGAGGACGCACCATGACCGAAAAGACGCGCCGGGCGGTTGTGCTCGGAGCCGGAGGCGCCGGGCTTGCCGTGGTCCTGTCCGCGTGCGCGGGCTACGGCGACCCGGCGACGCAGGCCAGCGTCGCGCCGCCGGCCGAGGAGCCGCTGGCGGACGAGACGGCGGAGGCCCCCGACGGCGACGCCTCGCCGACGAAGAAGGCCAAGGCCCAGGGCAAGGCGCTCGCCGGCACCGGGGACATCCCCTCCGGGGGCGGGAAGGTCTTCGAGGGGCAGAAAGTGGTCGTCGTGCAGACCCAGTCGGGCGACTTCAAGGCGTTCAGCGCGGTGTGCACGCACGCGGGCTGCACCGTCGCGTCCGTCTCGAACGGCACGATCAACTGCCCGTGCCACGGCAGCAAGTTCAAGATCGAGGACGGCTCGGTGGCCGCCGGTCCCGCCGAGGAGCCGCTCGCGGAGAAGAAGATCAAGGTGGACGGCGACAAGATCATGCTGCTCTGACTTCCGCTCTCATCAAATCTTCATCTTTCTGCGGTTGGCTGAACCGTATGGCGGATGACCTTCTCAAGAGCCGCAGGGCGGTGATCGCGAGCGCCGGGGCCGGTGGCCTCACGCTGGCGCTCGCCGCCTGCGGCGGCGGCGACACCGGTGACACCGGCACCACGGCCGCCCAGCAGTCCACGCAGCCCACGGCCTCGTCCGGCGCCCCGAGCGCCGCCGAGAGCAGCGCTCCCGCAGGCGGGGCGCTCGCCAGGACCGCCGACATCCCGGTCGGCGGAGGCGCCGTCTTCAAGGAGCAGAAGGTCGTGGTCACGCAGCCCACGGCCGGTGAGTTCAAGGCGTTCAGCGCCGTGTGCACGCACAAGGGCTGCGCGGTCGCCGGCGTCGAGGGCGGCCTGATCGACTGCCCGTGCCACGGCAGCAAGTTCAAGATCGAGGACGGCTCCGTCACGGCCGGTCCCGCGGACAAGCCGCTCCCCGAGGTGCGGATCTCCGTGGAGGGCGACCAGATCACCCTGGCATGAGAGCCCGGCCGCCGTTTCTCCCGAGCGAGAACGGCGGCCGGGTTGTCGGTGACGAACGTTAGGCTTGCGAACGTGGCGAGATCAGCGGGCGCTCCCCTCAGCTTCCGGCCGAGACCGGGTTCCATCCCCGAGTCTCCGGGCGTCTACCGGTTCCGTGACGCCCACGGCCGGGTGATCTACGTGGGCAAGGCCAAGAGCCTCAGGCAGCGGCTCAACTCCTACTTCGCCGACTTCTCGGCGCTGCACCCGCGCACCCAGACGATGCTGACCACCGCTGCCGACGTCGACTGGACGGTCGTCGGCACCGAGGTGGAGGCCCTGCAGCTCGAATACTCCTGGATCAAGGAGTTCGACCCCCGCTTCAACGTCAAGTACCGCGACGACAAGTCCTACCCCTACCTGGCCGTCACCATGGGCGAGGACTTCCCACGCGTGCAGGTGATGCGCGGCGCCAAGCGCAAGGGCACCCGCTACTTCGGCCCCTACTCCCACGCCTGGGCGATCCGCGAGACCGTCGACCTGCTGCTGCGGGTCTTCCCGGTACGCACCTGCAGCGCCGGGGTGTTCAAACGGGCCGGTCAGATCGGCCGGCCGTGCCTGCTCGGCTACATCGACAAGTGCTCGGCCCCCTGCGTCGGCCGGGTCACCCCCGAGGAGCACCGCGACCTCGCCGAGGACTTCTGCGACTTCATGGCGGGCAACACCAGCCGCTTCATCAGGCGGCTGGAGAAGGACATGCGTGAGGCGGCCGCCGAGCAGGAGTACGAACGGGCCGCCCGGCTGCGTGACGACATCCAGGCGCTGCAGCGCGCCCTGGAGAAGCAGGCGGTCGTGCTCGGCGAGGGCACCGACGCCGACGTCATCGCCCTGGCCGAGGACCCGCTGGAAGCCGCCGTCCAGGTGTTCTACGTGCGCGGCGGCCGCATCCGCGGCCAGCGCGGGTGGGTGGTGGACAAGGTCGAGGAGACCACTCCCGGCGAGCTGGTCGAGCAGTTCCTCCTACAGATGTACGGCGAGGCCGGCCCCGAGGCGATGCCCCGCGAGGTGCTCGTGCCGGCACTGCCGCCCGACGCGGAGGCGATCACCGAGCTGCTGACCGAGCAGCGCCGCGCCCGCGTCGAGGTGCGGGTGCCCCAGCGCGGCGACAAGAAGGCGCTCATGGAGACCGTCGAGCGCAACGCCAAGGAGTCGCTCGCCCAGCACAAGATCCGCCGGGCCGGTGACCTGACCACCCGCAGCAAGGCGCTGCAGGAGATCGCCGACGCGCTCGACCTCGACCAGGCCCCGCTGCGCATCGAGTGCTACGACGTCTCCCACCTGCAGGGCGAGAACGTCGTGGCGTCCATGGTGGTGTTCGAGGACGGCCTGGCCCGCAAGAGCGAATACCGCCGCTTCGCCGTCAAGACCAAGGAAGGCGACGTCGCCTCCATCCACGAAGTGATCATGCGGCGGTTCCGGCGCTACCTGGAGGAGCGTTCGGCCACCGGTGAGCTGGCCGCGGGCGAGCCGGGCGCCGACGACCCGCAGGAGGCGCACGGCCCGATCGACCCCGAGACCGGCCGGCCGCGCAAGTTCGCCTACCCGCCCAACCTCGTCGTGGTCGACGGCGCCGGCCCCCAGGCGGCCGCGGCCCAGCGGGCCCTCGACGAGCTCGGCATCGACGACGTCGCCGTGTGCGGGCTCGCCAAGCGGCTGGAGGAGGTGTGGCTGCCCGGCGACGACCAGCCGGTCATCATGCCACGCTCGAGCGAGGGCCTCTACCTGCTGCAACGCGTGCGAGATGAGGCACATCGCTTCGCCATCGCCTACCATCGGTCCAAGAGGGCCAAGACCGTGAAGGAGAGCGCGCTCGACGGCGTGCCGGGTCTCGGCCCCGCTCGGCGGCAGGCGCTGCTCAAGCACTTCGGCTCCGTGAAGAAACTGCGCGAAGCCACCGTCGCCGAGATCTGCGAGGTCCCCGGCATCGGTCCGTCGACCGCCGAGGTGATCGCATCGACGCTGAAGGGGGAGTCACCGTGAAGACGCGCCAGGGAGCGCCGGTGCCGAGAGACGACGAGACGGTCGTGAGCAGAAGCGCGGCCGGAGCGGCGACATGAGCGCGGGGCGGTCGTTCGTCATCGTCACCGGCATGTCCGGGGCGGGGCGCAGCACCGCGGCCAAGGCACTGGAGGACCTCGGCTGGTTCGTCATCGACAACCTGCCGCCGGGCCTGCTGTTCGCCATGGCCGAGGAGGCGGGCAAGGTCAAGCTCGCCGCCGACAAGGTGGCCGCCGTCGTCGACGTGCGCAGCCTCGCCTTCACCACCGACCTCAACGCCGCCATCGAAGAGCTGGAGGCGCGGGGCGTCGGCGTGCGGGTCGTGTTCCTGGAGGCCAGCGACGAGGAGCTGGTGCGCCGCTTCGAGAACGTCCGCCGCCCCCATCCGCTGCAGGGCGAGGGCCGGCTCGTCGACGGCATCGCCCGCGAGCGTGGCATCCTGCGCGAGGTGCGCGCCAACGCCGACCTCGTCATCGACACCTCCTCGCACAACGTCCACGAGCTGCGCAACAAGATCGTCACCTACTTCGGCGGCGAGGACCGGCCCGGCCTGCGGGTCAACGTGGTGTCCTTCGGCTTCAAGTACGGCCTGCCGGTCGATGCCGACCTCGTCGTCGACTGCCGGTTCCTGCCCAACCCGCACTGGGTGCCCGACCTGCGCCCGATGAACGGCCTCGACGTCCCCGTACGCGACTACGTGCTCGGCCAGCCGGGGGCCAAGGAGTTCCTCGACGCCTACGAGGAGGTCCTGGGGGTGGTCGCGGCCGGTTACGCGCGCGAGGGCAAGAGCTACGCGACGCTGGCGGTCGGCTGCACGGGCGGCAAGCACCGCAGCGTGGCCATGGCCGAGCAGGTCGCCGCCCGGCTGCGCGACCGGGGGATGGAGGTCCAGGTGAGTCACCGGGATGTGGGGCGGGAGTGACCGATGAACGCCGGGGCCCGGCCCCCGCGCGTCCGTCCGCGCCGTCCCACCTCGGTGCGGTGTGTCCGTCCGGGGCCGCTCCCGGATCCGGCGACACCGATCCGTCCGTGACTCGGTCGCCCTCCGGGCAGGCCCGTCCCGCGACGGCGACGGCGGCTCCCGGCGGGATCCCGCTGCTGGGCGGCGTGCCGGCGTCCGAGGCGTCGCCGCAGGGCGGGGCGCGGCCGGACGGCCCGCGGGTGGTCGCGCTCGGCGGGGGGCACGGGCTCTACGCCTCGCTGTCGGCGCTGCGCGCGGTGACCGGCGCGCTGACCGCCGTCGTCACTGTGGCCGACGACGGAGGCTCCAGCGGCCGGTTACGGCGTGAGCTCGGCGTGCTGCCTCCCGGCGACCTGCGGATGGCGCTGGCCGCCCTCTGCGGCGACGACGAGTGGGGCATCACCTGGAGCGAAGTGGTCCAGCACCGGTTCCGCAGCGAGGGCGATTTGCACGGCCACGCCGTCGGCAACCTGCTGATCGTGGCCCTGTGGGAGCTGCTCGGCGACCCGGTGGCCGGGCTCGACTGGGTGGGGCGGCTGCTCGGCGCGCAGGGCAGGGTGCTGCCGATGGCGTCCGTGCCGCTCGACATCGTCGCCGAGGTGGAGCTCGACAGCGTCATCTCGACCGTGCGCGGGCAGGTGGCGTGCGCGCTCACCCCCGGCCGCGTGCAGGCGATCTCGCTCGTCCCCGAGGACCCGCCGGCGCGGCCCGAGGCCGTCGAGGCGGTGCTGGAGGCCGACTGGGTGGTGTTCGGGCCGGGGTCGTGGTTCACCAGCGTGCTGCCGCACCTCAAGGTCCCCGAGCTGGCCAGGGCGCTGCACCGTACCAAGGCCCGGCGGCTCGTCACGCTCAACCTCGCCCCGCAGGCGGGGGAGACCGACGACTTCTCGCCGCAGCAGCACCTGGAGGTGCTCCGGCAGCACGCCCCCGAGCTGACGATCGACGTCATCCTGGCCGACACCGGCGTGGTCGACGACCCGGGCGCGCTGGACAAGGCCGCGGCGGCGCTCGGCGGGCGTGCGGTGCTCGCCGACGTGGCCGCCGCCGACGGCTCCCCCCGGCATGACCCACGACGTCTTGCCTCGGTCCTGGACGAGATTTTCCTCCAGAAGCGTTGATCCTGGTCGGCGCGGCGCGAAGGTGCGAGAGACTGCTGAGAGCCGGTCTGAATGGGGGAGGACTAACGCTTATGGCGATGACAGGTGTGGTCAAGGACGAGCTGAGCCGACTGCCGGTGCTGAAGCCCTGCTGCCGCAAGGCCGAGGTTTCGACGCTGTTGCGGTTCGCCAGCGGCCTGCACCTGGTGGGCGGGCGCATCGTGATAGAGGCGGAGCTCGACACCAACGCCACCGCGCGACGGCTCATCAAGGACATCGGCGAGGTGTTCGGCCACAAGGCGGAGGTCCTCGTCCTCGCGCCCGCCGGGCTGCGCAAGGGCTCACGCTACGTCGTGCGCGTCTACCGCGACGGTGAGGCGCTCGCCCGGCAGACAGGGCTCATCGACAACCACGGGCGGCCGGTGCGCGGCCTGCCCCGCCAGGTCGTGGCGGGCGCGTCGTGTGACGCCGAGGCGGCCTGGCGCGGGGCGTTCCTCGCCCACGGGTCGCTCACCGAGCCGGGACGTTCCATGTCGATGGAGGTGACCTGTCCCGGCCCCGAGGCGGCGCTGGCGCTCGTCGGCTCCGCCCGACGGCTCAAGATCCACGCCAAGGCGCGGGAGGTGCGGGGCGTCGACAGGGTCGTGGTCCGCGACGGCGACGCCATCAGCGCCCTACTGACCCGGCTGGGCGCCCATGACAGCGTGCTGGCCTGGGAGGAGCGCCGCATGCGGCGCGAGGTGCGCGCCACCGCCAACCGGCTGGCCAACTTCGACGACGCCAACCTGCGACGCTCGGCCCGGGCGGCGGTGGCGGCCGGGGCCCGGGTGCAGCGGGCGCTGGAGATCCTGGGCGACGAGGCGCCCGACCACCTGGTGGTGGCCGGGCGGCTGCGCGTCGAGCACAAGCAGGCGTCGTTGGAGGAGCTCGGCCAGATCGCCGACCCGCCGCTGACCAAGGACGCCATCGCGGGACGGATCAGGAGGCTGCTCGCCATGGCCGACAAGCGGGCCTCCGACCTGGGCATCCCCAACACGGAGGCCAACCTGACCGTCGACATGCTCGCCCCGTGACCTGAGCGGATCTGACCGACGCGACGAGTCTCGGGGTGACCGCCGGGAGTTGCCGGAGGCCGCTCGGGGTCAGCCGGGGGTCACCGGGGCACGGGTGCGCCAGGGGGCGTCACGCCGGGTGCGGGGAGCTGACGGTCGCGTTGAGGGGGCGGCACGCCGGGTGCGGGGAGCTGACGGTCGCGTTGAGGGGCCGGCGGCCGGGACACGGGTCGGGGGTGTGGCGGACGCCGGGGCGGTCAGCGGGCGGCGGGTGGCGGGTCCTGGTTCGGGTCGCGGGGGGTGAAGAGGCCGGCCGCGGCCGCCGTGCTGGTCGGCTTGGGCGGCTGCACCGGCTCGAACGGGTCCCGGTACTCAGGCTCGGGCTGCTCCTCCTCCGCCCGGTTCTCGGCCGCCGTCGTCTTCCGGCGCATCCGCAGCACGCGCACCAGGGTGAGCAGGAACGCGGTCCCGGCGGCGGCGACGGTCGCCCAGAACTGCCCCGATGTCTGGGCCGTCCGCCACAGGGCCAGCGCGGCGCCGGTGGCCTCTTCCTGGAGCGCGGCAGCCGGGACCCCCTGCTCCCAGCGCAGCCCGACGGCGCCGGCGACAGAGCCGAGCGCCCGGGCGCAGACCGCGTAGAGCAGTGCCGCCATCGGCAGGAAGAGGCTCCTGGCCCGGACGGTCCAGGCGGCCAGGCCGATGATCAGGCCGGCGGCGACGGACAGCACGACGGGGAAGACCAGCGCCGGATCACCGGCGAACCACCGGGCCTCATAGGGCAGCCGGTAGAAGAAGGTCCCGCAGGCCGCGTACGCGGCCGCGCCGAGCAGCATCGCGATGAAGCCCACGACCAGGCCCGACAGCAGCCCGGATCTTCGCTGTGACATCTCAGCCCCCAGAGAATGCCCGAATTTACTCCGACGAGTCGGGCACTTTACTCGAACGCTCCAAATTGCGCCTCTCGAACGGGGATACGCAGGGCGGGGGTTGCAGTGGTCTAAACCAATTTGGTTCCGATAGGGTTGTGCCGAGGTAACAGCCCGCCATCACGTACTGAGGAGATCGGTTCCCGTGACCATCCGCGTAGGCGTCAACGGCTTCGGCCGCATCGGTCGTAACTTCTGGCGTGCGGTCGCCGCCAGCGGCAAGGACATCGAGATCGTGGCGGTCAACGACCTGACCGACAACGCGACGCTCGCCCACCTGCTGAAGTACGACAGCATTCTCGGCCGTCTGCCGTACGAGGTGAAGGCGTCGAGCGAGGAGATCACCGTCGACGGCAAGGCCATCCGGGTCTTCGAGGAGCGCGACCCGGCCAAGCTGCCGTGGGGTGAGCTCGGCGTCGACGTGGTGGTCGAGTCGACCGGTCTGTTCACCGACGCCACCAAGGCCAAGGTGCACGCCGACAACGGCGCGAAGAAGGTCATCATCTCCGCCCCGGCGAAGAACGAAGACGTGACGATCGTCATGGGCGTCAACCACGACTCCTACGACCCGGCCAAGCACACGATCATCTCCAACGCCTCCTGCACCACCAACTGCCTGGCCCCGATGGCCAAGGTCATCCACGACACCTTCACCATCGAGAAGGGTCTGATGACCACCATCCACGCCTACACGCAGGACCAGAACCTGCAGGACGGCCCGCACAAGGACCTGCGCCGCGCCCGTGCCGCCGCCCTCAACGTGGTGCCCACCTCCACCGGCGCCGCCAAGGCCATCGGCCTGGTGCTGCCCGAGCTGAAGGGCAAGCTCGACGGGTTCGCGATGCGCGTGCCGATCCCCACCGGCTCGGCCACCGACCTCACGGTCGAGGTCGGCCGCGACGTGACGGTCGAGGAGGTCAACGCCGCGCTCAAGGCCGCCGCCGAGGGCCCGCTCAAGGGCATCCTGACCTACACCGAGGACGACATCGTCTCCTCCGACATCGTCACCGACCCCGCCTCCTGCATCTTCGACGCGGGCCTGACCAAGGTCATCGGCAACCAGGTCAAGGTCGTCGGCTGGTACGACAACGAGTGGGGTTACTCCAACCGCCTCGTCGACCTCATCGAGCTGGTGGGCGCGGACCTCTGATGCGCTCGCTCGACGATCTCGACGTGCGGGGTCGGCGCGTGCTCGTGCGCGCCGACCTCAACGTTCCCCTCGACGGGGAGACGATCACCGACGACGGGCGCATCCGCGCCTCGGTGCCCACGATCGAAAAGCTGGCCGACCGGGGCGCGAAGGTCGTCGTCTGCGCCCACCTGGGCCGGCCCAAGGGCCAGGTCAAGCCGGAGTTCTCGCTGAAGCCGGTGGCCGCGCGGCTGCGGGAGCTGCTCGGCGGTGACGTGGCGTTCGCCACGGACGTGGTCGGCGACAGCGCCCTCGCCACCGTGGCCGGGCTCCAGGACGGCCAGGCGGCGCTCCTGGAGAACCTCCGTTACGAGCCGGGCGAGGAGTCCAAGGACGACACGCTGCGCGGCGAGTTCGCCGCCAAGCTGGCCGCGCTCGCCGACCTGTACGTGGGCGACGGGTTCGGCGCGGTGCACCGCAAGCACGCCAGCGTCTACGACGTGCCCCGGATGCTGCCGCACGCGGCCGGCGGCCTGGTGCTCGCCGAGGTCGAGGTGCTGAGGCGGCTCACCGAGGACACCGAGCGCCCCTACGTGGTGGTGCTCGGCGGCGCCAAGGTCTCCGACAAGCTCGGCGTCATCGCCAACCTGTTGACCAAGGTCGACCGGCTGCTCATCGGCGGCGGCATGGCCTACACCTTCCTCAAGGCCCAGGGCCACGAGGTCGGCGGGTCGCTGCTGCAGGAGGACCAGCTCGACCAGGTGCGCGGCTTCCTCGACGAGGCGGCCAAGCGCGGCGTTGACCTGGTGCTCCCGGTCAACGTGCTGGCGGCGACACACTTCGCGCAGGACGCGCCGTACGACGTGGTCGAGGCCACCGCGATCCCGGCCGACCGGGAGGGCCTCGACATCGGCCCGCGCACCCGCGAGCTGTTCGCGAGCAAGCTGGCCGACGCGCGCACGGTCTTCTGGAACGGCCCCATGGGCGTGTTCGAGTTCGACGCGTTCGCCGGCGGCACGAGGGCGGTCGCCGAGGCGCTGGTGGCCTCCGAGGGCTACACCGTGGTCGGCGGTGGCGACTCCGCCGCCGCCGTGCGCAAGCTGGGTCTGCCCGAGGACGGTTTCTCCCACATTTCCACCGGTGGAGGGGCGAGCCTCGAGTACCTCGAGGGCAAGACCCTGCCCGGCCTCGCCGCCCTGGAGGGGTGACCCGTGAGAAAGCCGCTCATCGCCGGCAACTGGAAGATGAACCTCAACCACCTTGAGGCCATCGCGCTGGTCCAGAAGCTGGCCTTCGCGCTCAACGACAAGGACTTCGACAAGGTCGAGGTGGCGGTGCTGCCGCCGTACACCGACCTGCGCAGCGTGCAGACGCTCGTCGACGGTGACAAGCTGCGCATCGTGTACGGCGCGCAGGACCTGTCGCAGCACGAGGCCGGCGCCTACACCGGTGAGATCTCGGGTGCGATGCTGGCCAAGCTCGGCTGCACCTACGTGGTGATCGGCCACTCCGAGCGGCGCCAGTATCACGGCGAGGACGACGACCTGGTCAACGCCAAGGTACGGGCCGCCTACCGCCACTCCATCACCCCGATCCTGTGCGTGGGCGAGGGGCTGGAGGTGCGGCAGGCGGGCGGCCAGGTGGCGCACACTCTGGCGCAACTGGAGAACGCGCTGCGCAAGGTCCCGGCCGAGCAGGCACAATCGATAGTGGTCGCCTACGAGCCGGTGTGGGCGATCGGCACCGGTGAGGTGGCCACTCCGGAGGACGCCCAGGAGGTCTGCGGGGCGTTGCGGGAGCGACTCGCTGAGCTGTACGACGCCGAACTGGCCGCCAAGGTCCGTATCCTTTACGGAGGCTCGGTCAAGTCAGGCAACATCGCCGGGATCATGGCTCAACCCGATGTCGACGGCGCGCTCGTGGGTGGCGCCAGCATCGATGCCGGGGAGTATGTCAAGATCTGCCGTTTTTCTGATGTGCCCGGCTAACTGAGCGGTTCAGGAGGTACGACTTGACAGCAGGCCGTACCCTCTAGAGGCAAGTTTGAATCGTCACGCGTCACAGAGCATTGAAGGAACAGGCATACCGTGGAACTCGGAATCTCCATCGCCCTCATCCTGGCGAGCCTTCTCATGATCCTGCTCGTCCTGCTCCACAAGGGCAAGGGTGGCGGTCTGTCCGACATGTTCGGCGGCGGTTTCTCGTCGAGCTTCGGCGGTTCGTCCGTGGTGGAGCGCAACCTCGACAGGTTGACGGTCATCACGGGCGTGATCTGGTTCGTCTGCATCGTCGCGCTCGGTCTGCTGGTCAGGCCCTGAACGACCGGACCCCGAGGGGGTCAACGCGCGTGACAGTGATTCTCCCCCCGTGTCTCGCGGGGCGATCGAGCGAGGAGTTCATCCGTGGGTAGTGGCAACGCGATCCGTGGCAGCCGTGTCGGCGCCGGCCCGATGGGGGAGGCCGAGCGCGGCGAGGCAGCTCCGAGAGTGCGGGTCTCGTTCTGGTGCGCCAACATGCACGAGACGCGCCCCAGTTTCGCCAGCGACGCCGCGGTCCCCGAGCAGTGGGACTGCCCGCGCTGCGGCCTTCCGGCCGGTCAGGACGAGCAGGCTCCGCCTGCGCCGCCCAAGAACGAGCCGTACAAGACGCACCTCGCCTATGTGAAGGAGCGCAGGAGCGACAAGGACGGCAAGGCGATCCTGGAAGAGGCGCTCGAGCGTCTGCGCAACACGAAGTCCCCCTGGTAGGACCATTCGTCCGCGCGTGACGATCAACGGTGCGGGCCCCGGCGGCATGCCGGGGCCCGTCGCCTTCCCCGAGGCATTCCCGCTCGCCTGTCATCCTCGCCTGTCATCGCGACCTCGCGGGCCGCGCCGGAAGGCGCTCGGCCGGATGTCACCGGCGGCTCGTGGCCTTCCTCAGCCGGTCCTGGCGGCGTAGACCTTCTTCGGCACGACCATCCGCCACGCCTCCAGGACCAGCTCACGCATCTCGTCGTGGTCCAGGGCGGCCAGACGGGCGCACACCCAGTTGTAGCGCAGGTCGCGCTCGGGTGGCAGGAGGAACTTGGCCGGCTCGGCGGCCACCAGCGCGGCTCGTTCCTCCTTGGGGAAGGCGAAGCCCATCACCGTCTCGTCACGGGAGAACGCCACGTACACGATCGAGCCCACCCGGAACTTGATCCGGTCCCGGATGAGGTGCTCCGACGAGCGCGGCAGCGTGACGGCGAGCTGCCGCACGTCCTCGACTGTGACCATGCCGCCACCCTAGCTCGCCGGGCCGCCTGCCCGGCCGGGCTCACGGCGACGTAGCGGTCGGGACCGATGTCTCCGCGGGGCGGGGCTACGAGCCGGCCCGCTGGTACACCGGCTCACCCGCCACGAACGTCATGCGCACCCCGGTGGTCCAGATCTTCTCAGGGGGCAGCGCGAACGGGTCACGATCGAGCACCACCAGGTCGGCCGGCCGGCCCGCCTCGACGACGCCGGCGGGGGAGCGGTTGATCCAGGCCGAGCCTGCCGTGTAGGCCGTCATCGCGGTCGCCAGGTCGATCCGCTGACCGGGCAGGAACGGCTGCTGCGCCGTCGGGTAGTCGGCGTGCACCGAGCCGCCCGGTTCGGTGCGGTTGACCGCCACGTGCATGCCCTGCAGCGGGTCGGCGTTGGAGACCGGCCAGTCACTGCCCGCGCAGATCCGGGTCCCGTGCGCCAGCAGGTCGGCGAACGGGTACTGCCACGACGACCGCGGCTCGCCCAGGTAGGGCAGCGTCAGCTCGTCCATCTGCGCGTGATGGGTGGCCCACAGCGGCTGCAGGTTGGCCGTCACGCCGAGCGCCGCGAACCGGGGCACGTCGGACGGCTCGATGATCTGCAGGTGTGCGATGTGGTGGCGGTTGCCGGGGTCGGTGCCCTCCAGGCTGTCGAGCGTCTCGCGCACCGCCCGTTCGCCGATCGCGTGGAAGTGCACCTGGAAACCGAGCCGGTCCAGCTCGCGCACGTACGTCTTCAGGTCGTGCGGGTCCACGTACGACAGGCCCGTGCCTCCGCACAGGCAGTACGGTTCGAGCGTCGCGGCGGTGAAGTTCTCGGTGATGCCGTCCTGCATGATCTTGACCGAGGTGGCGGCGAACCGGTCGAGGCCCTCGGCCGACGCCCGCCGTTCGACCAGGTCGTCGATCTGGTCGAGTCCGCGGGTGCGGTCCCACCACAGCGCGCCGACCACGCGGGCCCGCAGCCTGCCGGACCGGGCCGCCGACAGGTATGCGGGGAGCTGGTCGTCGGAGCCGGCGTAGGAGCCGACGATCGCGTCCTGCCAGCCGGTGATGCCCAGCGAGAACAGGTGGTTCTCGGCGTCGGACAGCGCCGCCTCCATGTCCTCGGCCGTGGGGCGGGGGGTGAGCAGGCCGACCAGGTCCATGGCGCCCTCGTGCAGGACGCCGCTGGGGGTGCCGTCGGGGTCGCGTTCGATGCGGCCGTCGGCCGGGTCGGGCGTGTCGCTGGTGATGCCGGCCAGCTCCAGGGCGCGGCTGTTGACCCAGGCGGCGTGGTGGTCACGCTGGATCAGGTAGGCGGGCCGGTCGAGGAAGTCGAGCTGGGAGCGATGGGGCAGCCCGCCGGGGAACGCCGACATGTCCCACCCGCCCCCGTCGATCCACACCTTGTCACGATTTTTCGCTGCATAGTCGGCTACCTTGGCGAGGTACTCGTCCAGGCCGAAGATCTCCGACAGGTCACACCTGGCGCGTTCGAGCCCCGCCTGCACGGGATGCAGGTGGGCGTCGGTGAACCCCGGCACCAGCAGCCCGCCGTCCAGGTCGACGGTGTCCGCGGCGCCGGGGCCGCCCGCGAGCCGCGCCAGTTCGCGCTCGGCGCCCACGGCGGCGATCATCCCGTCGCGGACCAGCACCGCCTCGGCGAAGTCGCCCTTGGCGGTGAAGACACGCCCGCCGCGGAAAAGGATGTTCATGAGGCTCCTCTGTGCGTCAATTCTGTGCCGTCAATTCCGCCGAAACCCGATTATTGGCGGACATCTCGCTACATGAAACGAGGCGTTAGCGGAGGCGTAACAGCTCCCCGGCATGCTCGTTCACATGGGATTCTTGCGCATCCGCACCACGGTGGACGAGCGGCCGGGACGGCTGGCCTCCCTCGCAGCGGCACTGGCCGCGCGGGGCGGCAACATCCTGGGCCTGAGCGTCCAGTCCGACGCCGACGGCACGGTGGACGAGTTCGTCGCCGACATCCCCGCGGGCCCCGAGGCCGTGCGCGAGGCCCTGGAGAGCGCCGGCGGCCGCCGCGTCCAGGTCGTCGAGGCCACCGCCCACGAGCTGACCGACGAGCCGACCCGCGCGCTGCTGCTCGCCTCCCGGCTGCGCACCTCGCCCTGGCGGCTGCCCGAGCTGCTGGGGGAGCTGCTGCGCGCCGACGACGCCCGGTGGATCTATGGTGATGCCGTGAGCGATCTTCCCGACCCCACCCAGCTCGTCGTCCCCGTGGCGCCCCGGCGAGCCGTCCGGCTGCGTCGCTCGGAGCTGGCGTTCACGCTGACCGAGGCCGCCCGCGCCGCCTCCTTCGCCCGGCTCGCGCAGCCCCCGGTGGAGCAGGGCAACGGCGAACGCACGGTCAAGGTGTCCGACGGCGTGGAGGTCTGCGTCCGTCCGCTCACCTCGATCTACCGCGAGGCCGTCCGCGACCTGCACGACAGATGCTCGCCGGAGACGCGCAGGTTCCGCTACTTCACCTCGATGCCGGCGCTGCCGCCGCGCATGTTCGACCGGCTGTGCGACCGCAGTCGCGGCCACTCGCTCGTCGCCGGCCATGACGGGCGGGTCGTGGCCATGGCGCACCTGATGTTCACCCCGGATCCCGGAATCGCCGAGATGGCCATCCTGGTCGAGGACCGCTGGCAGGGGCGCGGTCTGGGCTCGGCGCTGGCCAGGATGCTGGTCGGCGCGGCCCGCGACCTCGGCTACGCCGAGGTCAAGGCGACCATGCTGTCCGACAACGCGCGCATGCGCCGGCTCCTGGCATCGCTGGGCGCCACGCTGTGCTACACCGAGGACCCGGGGGTGGTGGAGGGCCGGCTGCCGGTCGGCGTCCTCACGACCTCGGCCTGAGCCCCACCCGAGGGACGCCGGGGCGCGGCACGCGTCCCGGCTGCGCGCTACGAAACGGGCCGGGCGGGGTATCTCACCTGCGTGGATCTTGACGAGGTGGCCGGCCGGCTCTACGCGCTCCCGCCGCCCGAGTTCACCGCCGCACGCGAGGCCGAGGCGCGCGCGGCCAAGGACGCGGGAGACGTACGGCTCGCGCGTGAGATCACCCGGTTGCGCAAGCCCACGGTCTCGGCATGGGCCGTCAACAAGGCCGCCCGGGAGCACCCGGGCGACCTGGACGAGCTGCTGAAACTGGGAGAACAGCTTCGGCGGGCCTGGCAGGAGCAGGACGCCGGCGCGCTGGCCGAGCTGACCAGGCGACGCGGCGCCGTGTCCGGCCGGGTCGGGCGGCTCGTCAAGGAGGGCGCAGGGCTCTCGGCGGCGGCCGCGGCCGAGGTGGACCAGACGCTCGACGCCGCCGTGGTCGACGCGGACGCGGCCGCGCAGGTGCGGGCCGGGCTGCTGGCCAGGCCCCTCAGCTACAGCGGCTTCGCCCCCGCTCCGGCCCCCGCCCCCGCTCCGGCCCCGGCCACCGCCTCGGTACCGGCCCCCGCCCCTGCCTCCGGGCGGTCCCGGGGCGCGGCGTCCGCCGGGGCGCGCCGCAGCGCCAGGGCCGAGGAGGCTGCGAAGGCCCGAGCCCGACAAGAGGCCGAGGAACGCCGTGCGAGGCAGCGGGAAGAGGCTGAAGCGGCCCACCGCGAGTGGCGGGAGGCGCTCGCCGAGGCCGTCCGGGAGCACGAGGAACGGGCCGCCGACGTCGCCCGGCTGGAGCGCAAGCTCGCCAAGGCCCGGCGGCGCCTGACCGAGAGCGAGCAGCGTCTGGAGATCGCTCGGCGTGCGGAACGGCACGCGCGGCACCGCCTGGAGGGCTAGGTTCGGCTCGACCTGGCCGACCTCGCCTCGGAGGTCGTGCCAGCACGGCCCGATCATCGCCCTGTTGGCCGCACTGGTCCACCAACCGGAGCCCACAAGCGTGAAACTGACAGTCTTTCGTCAGATTTGAGCCGGAAAGCTGTCGGTACGGCGGATGCACGTTCTAGGGTCGTCGCCATGGCCCTGCACACCACCGGACCCGAGTCCTCCGGCGACGCCACAACCGACGCCTTCATCGACGCGCTGCCCAAGGTAGAGCTGCACGTCCACCTGATCGGCTCCGCCTCCGTGCCCACCGTCCTGGAGCTGGCCCGCCGCCATCCCGGCGGCGGCGTGCCCACGGACGAGGAGGAGCTGCGCGCCTTCTACACCTTCACCGACTTCCCGCACTTCGCCCGCGTCTACCGGGCGGTCAACGGCCTGGTCAGGGAGCCGGAGGACGTCGCCACCCTGGTGACCGGGCTGGCCCGCGACCTGTCCGGCCAGGGTGCCCGCTACGTCGAGCTGCAGGTCACCCCGTACGCCCACCACATGGTCGGCATGCCGATGCGCGAGGTGACCGAGGCGCTCGACCACGGCGCCCGCCGGTCGCTGGCCGACCACGGCGTGGAGATGACCTACATCTTCGACATCCCCGGCGAGTACGGCGTGGAGGCGGCCGATGTCACCGTCGCCCACGCCCTGGAAGAACCTCCCGCCGCATTGGTAGGTTTCGGGATCGGAGGGATCGAGCAGGAACGCCCCGCCTACCGGGACGCCTTCCGCGACGCGTTCGCCGCCGCCCGCAACGCCGGCCTGCACAGCGTCCCCCACGGCGGCGAGATGACCGGCCCTGAGACGATCTGGGAGGTCATCGACGGCCTCGGCGCCGAGCGCATCGGCCACGGCATCTCCTGCCTGCGGGACCACAGGCTCATGGCGCACCTGCGCGAGACGCAGCTTCCGCTGGACGTGTGCCCCACGTCCAACGTGTGCACCGGCCAGGTGGCCCGCATCGAGGACCACCCGCTGCCCCGGCTGCTGAAGGAGGGGCTGTTCGTCACGCTCAACAGCGACGACCCGCCCATGTTCGCCACCACGCTGGCGGACGAGTATCGGGTGGCGGCGCGGGTCTTCGGCTTCGACCGGCCGCTGCTGGCCCAGTTGGCCCGCAACGGCGTCACCGCCTCCTACCTGCCGGACTCCCGCAAGCGGGCCCTGCTGGCCGAGATCGACGCCCTGGCCGCCGCGACGGCCTGAACCCGCGAACCCTCGCCGACCAGGCGGTCCCGCCCGCGCGGAAGTGGGGCGGCGGAGGGCGTCAGGGAGAGGCGATGCGGCCGAGACCCGGAGGGATCTTGGCGGCGGCGGTGCGATCCAGGAGGAACAGCGTGCGGGACCGGCCGCGGGCGCCCGCCGCCGGGACCTGCATGGTGCCCGACTCGGACAGCGCCAGCCGCACCGCGCCGGCCTTCTCCGCGCCGGCCGCCACCACCCACACCTCGCGCGAGCTCTGGATCGTTGGCAACGTGAGCGAGATGCGCGTGGGCGGCGGCTTGGGAGCGCCGTGCACGGCCACCGCCGGGCGGGTGTCGTAGAGCGCCGGCATGCCCGGGAACAGCGAGGCCACGTGCGCGTCGGGACCCATGCCGAGCAGGGTCACGTCGAACGACGGCGCCGGACCGTGGTCCTCCGGGCGGGCGGCCTTGCGCAGCTCGGTGGTGTAGGCGTCGGCCGACTCCTCCGCCGTCAGGCCCGAGTCGGGGCCGAGCATGACGTGGACGCGCTCGGGGTCGACGTCGACGTGGTCGAGCAGCGCGCGGCGGGCGCCGGTCTCGTTGCGCTCGGGATCGCCGTCGGGCAGGAACCGCTCGTCACCCCACCAGATGTCGAGCCGCCGCCAGTCGACCGCGTCGCGGGCGGGCGTGTCGGCGATCGCGGCGAGGGTGGCGATGCCGACCGTGCCTCCGGTCAGCACCAGCGACGCCGAGCCCTTGGCGGACTGCGCGTCGACGAGCCGGGTGATGATCCGCGCCGCCACGGCTTTGGCCAGGATGTCGGCGTCGCGGTGCACGACGATGGTGGGAACGCTCACGAGGCCCAGTCTTTCACGGCCGCGAGGGCCCGAGATCCAGGACAGCCCGAAATCCGCGACAGCCCGGAAGTCGCGAAGGCCCGGGACCGCGCCCGGCAACGGGGCCGGGGCGGCCCCGGGACCGGGCACGGCCAGGGGTGCAGGCGCGTGGTTCAGGCGCGGTACGTGCGGGCCACCCGCTTGACGGCCGCCTCGTACGTCTCGTCGGAGTCGAGCCGTCGCAGCTCCTCGGCCAGCAGCTCCGGCGTGTGCCGCCGGGCCAGCGCCACGTTGCGGTCGGGCCGCCCGGGACGGGCCAGCGTGGCGAGCCGGGCGTCGCTCCTGGTGATCGACAGCTCGCCCTCGCTCGTCGCCAGCCGCACCGAGGTCAGGCCGGGCCCGCCGGACGTCCCCACCTTGACCGGGGACCCTAGCTTCTCCGACAGCCACGCCGCCAGCAGCGGCGCGCTCGGGTTGCCGCCCACGGCCTCCACGACGCCCTTGCGGACCTTGCCGACGGGCTGGTCGAACGCCGCCGCGAGCAGGCTGCGCCACGGCGTCAGCCGCGCCCACGCCAGGTCCGTGTCGCCGGGCGCGTAGCCCTTGGCCCGGGTCACCAGCGCCTTGACGGCGTCGTCGCCGGAGGCTCTGGCGTCGGTGATGCGGCGCTGCGCGAGCATCCCGATCGGGTCCTTGGACGGCACCTCGGGGGCGTGGCCCGGCCACCACGCCACCACGGGGGTGTCGGGCAGCAGCAGCGGGCTGACCACCGAGTCGGCGTGCTCGGTCAGCTCGCCGTACAGGCGCAGCACGACCACCTCGCCCGGCGTGGACTCGCCGATGCGCAGCTCGGCGTCGAGCCGGGTGGGCTCGTCGGTCTCCCGGTTGATCACCACGAGGATGCGCGACGGGTGCTCGCGCGCCGCCTCGGTGGCCGCGCGCAGCGAGTCGTACTGGTCACGCTCCTCGCAGACCACCACCAGCGTCAGCACCATGCCGATGGCCGGCGCCCCCATCTGGTGGCGCAGCATCGTCAGCTGGTTGGAGATCTTGCCGGCCGTCGTGTCGCTCAGCATGAAGGTCGTCATCAGAGCCTCCTCCAGACGCGGCCGTCACGCGCCATCATGGCGTCAGCCGACGGCGGCCCCCACGACCCGGCGGGGTAGGGCTCCGGCTGGCCCTGCGTGGCCCAGAACTCCTCGATCGGGTCGAGGATCTTCCACGACAGCTCCACCTCCCGCTGGTGCGGGAACAGCGGCGGATCGCCGATCATCACGTCGAGCAGCAGCCGCTCGTACGCCTCCGGGGACGACTCCATGAACGACTCGCCGTAGGCGAAGTCCATCGAGACGTCGCGCACCTCCATCTGCGTGCCCGGCACCTTGGAGCCGAAGCGCACCGTGATGCCCTCGTCCGGCTGCACCCGGATGACGAGCGCGTTCTGGCCGAGGATCTCGGTGTCGTCCTTGGAGAACGGCAGGTGCGGCGCCCGCTGGAACACCACCGCCACCTCGGTCACCCGCCGGCCGAGCCGCTTGCCGGTGCGCAGGTAGAACGGCACGCCCGCCCAGCGCCGGTTGGCGATCTCCAGCTTGATGGCCGCGTACGTCTCGGTGGTCGAGTCGGCCGAGATGCCGTCCTCCTGCAGGTAGCCGACGACCTTCTCGCCGCCCTGCCAGCCGGCGGCGTACTGGCCGCGCGCGGTGTTGGCGGCGAGGTCGGCCGGCAGCCGCACCGCCTTGAACACCTTCTCCTTCTCGCGCCGCAGCGACTGCGCCTCGAAGGACGTCGGGTCCTCCATGGCGACGAGCGCGAGGAGCTGGAGCAGGTGGTTCTGGATCACGTCACGGGCGGCGCCGATGCCGTCGTAGTAGCCGGCCCGGCCGCCGATGCCGATGTCCTCGGCCATCGTGATCTGTACGTGGTCGACGTAGCCGCGGTTCCAGATCGGCTCGTAGAGGTTGTTGGCGAACCTCAACGCCATGATGTTCTGGACCGTCTCCTTGCCCAGGTAGTGGTCGATCCGGAAGATCGAGCTCTCCGGGAAGGCCGAGGTGGTGATCTCGTTCAGCTCGTGCGCCGACTTCAGGTCGTGCCCGAACGGCTTCTCGATGACCACCCGCCGCCACGAGCCGGGCGGCGCGTCGGCCATCCCGGTCCGCTTGAGCTGCTCCACCACGACGGGAAAGAACTTCGGCGGCACGGACAGGTAGAACGCATAGTTGCCGCCCGTGCCCCGGGTCTCGTCGATCTCCTTCAACGCCATCGCCAGCGCGTCGAACGCCCCGTCGTCGGAGAACTCGCCCGGCACGAAGTGGATGCCCTCGCAGATCTGCCGCCAGACCTCCTCGCGGAACGGCGTCCTCGCGTGCGCCTTGACCGCGTCGTGCGTCAGCTGGGCGAAGTCTTGGTTCTTCCAGTCGCGCCGGGCGAACCCGACCAGGGAGAAGCCGGGCGGCAGCAGCCCCCGGTTGCCGAGGTCGTAGATCGCCGGCAGCAGCTTGCGCTTGGCCAGGTCCCCGGTCACGCCGAACAACACCATCACGCACGGCCCCGCCACCCGCGGCAGCCGCTTGTCGCGCGGATCGCGCAGCGGGTTGGCGGCGGCCGCCTCCAGCGTGGTCGCCGCCTCGGCGGCGGAGGTGGCGACGGCAGAGGAGTCGTGCGAGGCGTCGTGAGCGGGGCCCGCCTCCTTCGCCGGCTCTGCCACGTCTGTCATCTCAAGCCTCCTGTGCGCTGCGGGATGGTGCTCCGCCGGAGGGAGCCGGCGGTGGCCGTCTCCCTCCGGCGGTGGTCCGACTCCATCAGGGGACCAGGTTCTTGGTGACGCTTTCGAGCAGTTCGCCCCAGGACGCCTCGAACTTCTGCACGCCCTCGTCCTCGAGCACCCGCACCACGTCGTCGTAGTCGATGCCGGCCTCCTTGAGCTCGGCCATGGTGTTCCACGCCTGCTCGTAGAAGGGGCGGACGGTGTCGCCCGAGATCTGGCCGTGGTCGGCGACCGCGTCCAGCGTCTTCTCCGGCATCGTGTTGACCGTGCCCGGCGCGACCAGGTCGTCGACGTACATCGTGTCGCGGTACTCGGGGTTCTTCACGCCCGTCGAGGCCCACAGCGGCCGCTGCGGGCGCGCGCCGGCGGCGCGCAGGCGCTGCCAGCGTTCGGAGCTCATGACCTCCTCGAACGCCGCGTACGCCAGGCGCGCGTTGGCGACGCCGGCCTTGCCCTTGAGCTCCGGCCTGCCGACCTGGTCGAGCCGCTTGTCGATCTCGGTGTCGACGCGGCTGACGAAGAACGACGCCACCGACTCGATCGCGGCCAGGTCGAGGCCCTTGGCCTGCGCGGCCTCCAGGCCGGCGAGCCAGGCGTCCATGACGTGGCGGTAGCGCTCCAGCGAGAAGATCAGCGTGACGTTGACGCTGATGCCCTCGCCGATGGCCTGCGTGATCGCCGGCAGACCCTCCAGGGTCGCCGGAATCTTGATCAGCAGGTTGGGCCGGTCGACCGCCCACCACAGCGCGCGCGCCTCGGCGACGGTCTTGTCGGTGTCACGGGCCAGCCGCGGGTCCACCTCCAGCGACACCCGCCCGTCGATGCCGTCGGTGGCGTCGTACACCGGGCGCAGCACGTCGGCCGCCCAGCGGATGTCGTAGGTGGTGATGGCGCGCACGGCCTCGCCCACGTCCACGCCGCGCACGGCGAGGTCGTGCATCTGGGTGTCGTAGGCGTCGCCCTTGCTGAGCGCGCTGGCGAAGATCGTCGGGTTGGAGGTGACCCCGACGACGTTCTTCTCGCGGATCAGCTGCTGCAGGTTGCCGGTGCGCAGCCGCTCGCGGCTGATGTCGTCGAGCCAGATGGAAACGCCCTGGCCGGACAGCTTGTTGAGGATCTCGCTCATCTTCAGTTTCCCGTCGTCTCGCCCTTGTCCTGACCGAGCTTGGCCAGGCTTGCCTTCGCGGCGGCGGCCACCCGCTCGGCCGTCAGGCCGAACTGCTCGTACAACGTCTTGTACGGCGCCGAGGCGCCGAAGTGGTCGAGGCCGACGATCTCGCCCGCCTCGCCGACGAACTCCCGCCAGCCGAGCGGGACGCCCGCCTCGACCGCGACGCGCGCCTTCACGCCCGACGGCAGCACCGTCTGCCTGTACGCGGTGTCCTGCCCGGTGAACCACTCGACACACGGCATCGACACGACGCGCGTCGCGATGCCCTGGCCTTCCAGCAGGTCGCGCGCCCCGACGGCGATCTCCACCTCGCTGCCGGTGGCGATGAGGATCACCTGGGGGACTCCGGACGACGCCTCGCGCAGCACGTAGCCGCCGCGGGCCACGGCCTCGGCGCTGGTGCCCTCGAAGACCGGCAGGTTCTGGCGGGTCAGCGCGAGCGCCGCCGGCCGGTCGATGTGCTCCAGCACCGCCTTCCAGGCGTAGGCGGTCTCGTTGGCGTCGGCGGGGCGCACCACGTCGAGGCCGGGGATCGCGCGCAGCGCCCACAGGTGCTCGATCGGCTGGTGGGTCGGGCCGTCCTCGCCGAGGCCGATCGAGTCGTGCGTCCAGACGTAGGTGACCGGCAGCTTCATCAGCGCGGCCAGGCGCACGGAGGGGCGCATGTAGTCGGAGAACACCAGGAACGTGCCGCCGTAGGGGCGGGTGCCGCCGTGCAGGGCGATGCCGTTGAGTATGGCGCCCATGCCGTGCTCGCGGATGCCGAAGTGCAGGGTGCGGCCGTAGCGGTTACCGGGGAACTCCTTGGTCTGGTATTCCTCCGGGATGAACGACGGCTCGCCCTTCATCGTGGTGTTGTTGGACTCGGCCAGGTCGGCCGAGCCGCCCCACAGCTCGGGCAGGACCGGCGCGAGCGCGCTCAGCACCTCGCCGGACGCCTTGCGGGTGGCCATCGAGGCGCCCGCCTCGAACGACGGCAGCGCCTCGGCCCAGCCGGCGGGCAGTTCGTGGCGGGAGATGCGGTCGAGCTCGGCCGCCCGCTCCGGGTTGGCCTCGCGCCAGGCGGTGTAGGCCCGGTCCCACTCGGCGTGCGCCTCGCGGCCGCGCTGGGCGACCGCGCGGGCGTGCTGCAGCACCTCGGCCGACACGTCGAAGGTCGTGTCGGGGTCCATGCCCATGACCCGCTTGGTGGCCGCGACCTCCTCGGCGCCGAGCGCCGAGCCGTGGATCTTGCCGGTGTTCTGCTTGTTGGGGGCGGGCCAGCCGATGATCGTGCGCAGCCGGATGAACGAGGGCCGGTCGGTCTCGGCGCGGGCCTCCTCCAGGGCCGCGTGCAGGGCCCGGACGTCCTCCACGTAGTCGCCGGTCTCGGTCCAGTCGACGCTGACGGTGTGCCAGCCGTAGGCCTCGTAGCGCCTGACCACGTCCTCGGACTTGGCGATCAGCGTGTCGTCCTCGATGGAGATGTGGTTGTCGTCGTAGATGACGGTGAGGTTGCCGAGCTTCTGGTGGCCGGCGATCGCGCTGACCTCGTGGCTGATGCCCTCCTCGATGTCGCCGTCGCTGACCATGCACCAGATGTGGTGGTCGAACGGCGAGGCGCCGGGGGCGGCGTCGGGGTCGAACAGGCCGCGCTCGCGGCGGGCCGCCATCGCCATGCCGACCGCGTTGCCCAGGCCCTGGCCGAGCGGCCCGGTGGTGGTCTCCACGCCGGCGGTGTGGCCGTGCTCGGGGTGGCCGGGGGTCAGGCTGTCCCACTGCCGCAGCCGCTTGATGTCGTCGAGGGTGAGACCGTAGCCGGACAGGTAGAGCTGGATGTACAGCGTCAGGCTCGAATGACCGCACGAGAGCACGAATCGGTCACGACCGATCCATGTCGGGTCTGTCGGGTCGTGTCGCATCGTACGCTGAAACAGCAGGTATGCGGCGGGGGCCAGGCTCATCGCGGTGCCGGGATGACCCGACCCCGCCTTCTCCACTGCGTCCATCGCCAGGGCTCGCACGACGTCGACGGCCTTGTCGTCGAGGTCGGTCCATTCGAGGGCTGGCACGAGTTCGGTGCTCAAGTGCTCGATCTCCGGAATCTAGTTGTCTGTTGTGGTGCCGGTTGGCATATCCCGCCCACACCGGACCTTAACCGAGTGGAACAGGCCGTGGATTCCCGCTCCTCCCCCCGGGCGCAGGCACATGGTCCTGCACGGCCGCACGGCCCGAGCACCCCATTGGCCGGACCGGGCCACCCTGCGACTACAGTTTGGTTGTTCGCAGGGCAGCCACGGCGCCCACCCACGGATCCGCTCTAATCAGAGGTTACGCGTTGACTCCGCACGTGCTGGAAGCGCCTTGACGGTGCTCACCAACAGGCAGGCGACGACCCCCGCCCCCGCGGCCGAGGTGCCGGGCACCACCGGGCGCCCCACCGGGCGCTCCGTCGGCATGGTCGTCAAGGCCTACATCGCCCTCACCAAGCCGCGGATCATCGAGCTGCTGCTCATCACCACGTTGCCGGTGATGTTCCTGGCGGCCGGCGGCCTGCCGCCGCTGTGGACCTCGATCGCGGTCATGGTGTTCGGCACCCTGTCGGCCGGCAGCGCCAACGCGCTCAACTGCTACGTGGACCGCGACATCGACCAGAAGATGCGCCGCACCCGGCGGCGCCCGCTGGCCCGCCACCAGGTGTCGCCGCGTGGGGCGCTGGTCTTCGGCATCGTGCTGGGCGTCCTGTCCACCGGGGGCCTGTGGCTGACCACCAACTGGCTGGCCGCCGTGCTGTCGACCGGGGCGATCCTGTTCTACGTCCTCGTCTACTCCATGATCCTCAAGCGCCGCACCGCGCAGAACATCGTGTGGGGCGGCATCGCCGGATGCATGCCGGTCCTCATCGGCTGGGCGGGCATCACCGAGCGGCTCGACTGGGCGCCGCTGGTGCTGTTCGGCGTGGTGTTCTTCTGGACTCCGCCGCACACCTGGACCCTGGCCATGCGCTACAAGGAGGACTACGCCGCGGCCAAGGTGCCGATGCTGCCCGTGGTGGCGACCGAGCGGCGGGTCATCCTGGAGTCGATCGCCTACACCTGGGCCACCGTGGCCTGCTCGCTGGCGCTGTGGCCGGTCGCGGGCACGACGCTGTTCTACCCGGTCGTGGCGGCCGTGCTGGGCGCGGTCTGCCTGTGGGAGGTGCACCGCCTGCTGGCCCGGCTCAACGCCGGCAGGACCGGCGTCGACCTGCGGCCCATGCGCTTCTTCCACTGGTCCAACGCCTATCTGGCGCTGCTGTTCCTCGCCGTCGCCATCGACCCGCTGCTGGCCTGAGCGGCCGCGGGGGCGGGCGTTCGCCGCGGCAGGACACCACATCCGTGATCCGTTACAGTCACCGTATGGCGTCCCGGGATCCACGCTGGGTGTTGAAGGACCGCCCGTCGTCCGCGTTGATCATCGGGCTGGTCGTGACCGGCGTGTGCGCGCTCGTGTCGTTCTCCTTCGACGTGCTCAACGGCGCGCCCGTGCAGTTCTTCATCGCGCTCGTGCTCGCCCTGGCGCCCGTGCCGCTGCTGCTGGCGGCCGTGCTGGCGCTCGACCGGATGGAGCCGGAGCCGCGCAGCAACCTCGTCTTCGCCTTCGCCTGGGGCGCCGGCATCGCGGTGCTGGTGGCGGGCGTCGTCAACTCGCTCAACCTGCACTACATCATCGACGCGGGCAACCTCTCCGCGACCAGCGCGCGCAACCTCGCCGCCACCTTCGGCGCGCCCGTGGTCGAGGAGACCATGAAGGGGCTCGTGCTGCTCGGGCTGCTGAGGTTCCGCCGCGCCGAGCTCGACGGGCCGACCGACGGCATCATCTACGCGAGCATGGTCGGCCTCGGCTTCGGGATGAGCGAGAACGTCAGCTACTACATCGCCGCGCTCAACTCCGAGCAGGGCGGGGTGGGGCTGGCGGTCACGGTGGTGCTGCGCGGCGTGCTCTCGCCGCTCGCGCACCCGCTGTTCACCTCGATGATCGGCGTCGCGGTCGCCTACGCCGCCCACCGGCACGGCCCCGAACGCGTCTTCTCGGTCATGGCGGGCTGGGCCGGCGCGATGGTCCTGCACGGTCTGTGGAACGGCCTGGTGTCCTACGGCGGCTTCCCGGGCCTGGTGGTGGCCTACGTGGCGCTGATGGTGGTGCTCGTCGTGCTCATCTGCGTGGTCGTCGCCGACCGGCGGCGCATCGTGGCCCTGCTGCAGCGCTACCTGCCGCCGTACGAGCCGACCAAGCTGGTGGACCAGGCCGACATCCACATGCTGTCGGCGCTGCCCCGGCGCAGGCAGGCCCGGCAGTGGGCCAAGCTGCACGGCGGCAAGCAGGGCCTGCGGGCCATGAGCGACTATCAGCTCGCCGCCACCGAGCTGGGGCTGCTGCACGCGCGGGCCGCCCGCCGGGTGGTGGACGAGCAGGCCTTCCACGAGGAGCAGCGGGCCCTGCTGGAGTGCATGAGCATCGCGCGGGCGCAACTCCCGGCGCCCGCGGGCGGGCCTAGCCGTCCCGCGCCAGGAGCGTCGTGAGCGACGTCTCCGGCGGCCCGGGGAAGACCGGGGCGGTGCGCAGCAGCAGGGAGTCGGCGAACGCCTTGCCGGTGGCCGCCAGCTCCCGCGCGGCGTAGACGTAGGTGGCCGCCGCCCACTGCCGGGTCGAGTCGTCGCCCACGCCGAACGCCTCCAGCCCCGCCGTCCGGCACAGCGTCACCGCCCGGGGCAGGTGGAAGGCCGGCGTCACCACGGTCAGCCGGCGGGCGCCGAACACCTGGCGGGCCCGAACGCAGGAGTCCCAGGTGTCGAAGCCGGCGTAGTCGAGCACCATGACCTCGCCGGGCACGCCCCTGGCCAGCAGGTAGTCGCGCATGGCCGTGGGCTCGTCGTAGTCGCGGCGGCTGTTGTCGCCCGACAGCAGCAGCGCCCTGACCCGGCCCGCCCGGTAGAGCTCGGCGGCGAGGTCGAGCCGGGCGGCCAGCATGGGGGTGGGGTGCCCGCCGGACAAGCCGGCGCCGAGCACCAGCGCCGCCTCGGCGCCGGGCACCCGGGCGGGCCAGCCGTCACCGCCGGCCACCAGCCGGTGTGGCGCGCTGCCGAGCCAGGCCCACGTCATGGGGGCCAGGGCCAGCACGCTGAGGAGCACGAGCGCGTGGTAGCCGCGCCGCAGCGTCTTCCGGGAGGGGCGGACTAATCGCCGCAAAGGGCACCTCTCAGCGGTGGGGGAGTGGCGGACCTTTCACCCAATACCCTGACACGAAGCGTCAGGCTGGGACGGCCGCTTCGGTGGGGGAGGGGCTCACGGCCGGTCCGCCCAGGGGATCGCGGGTGCGCAGCGCGGTGACCGCGCGCAGCGCCCCGATCCAGACCAGCGTCGAGCCGAGCACGTGCAGCCCCACGAGGACGGCCGGGACGCCCAGGAAGTACTGGACGTAGCCGATCACACCCTGTGCCAGCTCGACGCCGAGCAGCGTCAGCGCCGCGCGCCGCGCGTGCCGCGGCGCGTCGGTGACGTGCAGCGCGAACGCCAGTGCCAGCGTCAGCCCGACCACCAGGTAGGCGAGGTCGGCGTGCAGCCGGGCCACGGTCTCGATGTCGAGGTCGAAGCGGGAGGCCAGCTCGTCGCCCGAGTGCGGTCCGGTGCCGGTCACCACGACCCCGGCCACGAGCAGCGCGAAGACCGCGGCGAGCAGGACGTGGCCGAGCCTGCGGATGTCGCGGTGGACCACCCGCCGCACGGGGCCGTCGCCCTCGCCCGCCCGCCGGTAGAGCGCCCAGCACGCGGCGGTCAGCGCGGTCGAGATGAGGAAGTGCATGCCGACGGTGAACGGGTTGAGCATGGTGTTGACCACCACCCCGCCCCACAGGGCCTGGACGAGGATGCCGACCGGCTGCAGCCCGGCCAGCACGAGCAGTGACCGGCGGCGCGGCGCCAGCCGCATCGCGGCCACCACGCAGGCGAACCCCACCGCCAGCACCAGGAACGTCACCAGCCGGTTGCCGAACTCGACCAGCATGTTGGCCATCGCGACGTCGGGGTGCGGCACCGGCACGAAACTGTCGGGCGTGCACCGCGGCCACGTCGGGCAGCCCAGCCCGGAGCCGGTGACCCGGACGGCCGCGCCGGACACCGTGATGCCGGCGTTGACCACCACGGACGCCAGTGCCCAGCCGCGCAACGACCCGGCGGTGGGCGTCCAGAACGACCGCAGGAGTCGGACGAGAGGGTGCTGACGGTCGGTGGGTAGCTTCACGTCATCGATGGTACGGGCCGGGGGTGCCGGTCCGGCCACCGGGAACGCCCTTCTCAAGCCGTACGATATGTGACATATTACTGGCGGGAGGTGGGGATGTCCGACGTCATCGTCATCGGCGCCGGGATCGTCGGCGCCGCGTGCGCCTACTACGCCGCACGCGCCGGCCTCGACGTGACCGTGGTCGACCGCGGCCCCGTCGCGGGCGGCACCACCGGCGCCGGCGAGGGCAACGTGCTGGTCTCCGACAAGGAGCCGGGGCCGGAGCTGGAGCTGGCCGTGCTGTCCAACGGGCTGTGGCGCTCACTGGCCGAGCGCGTGGGCGGATTCGAGCACGAACCCAAGGGCGGCCTCGTCGTCGCCGAGACCCCCGAGGTGCGCGAGCAGCTCGCCGAGCTGGCAGCCAAGCAGGGCGTCGAGCACACCGTCGTCGCCGCCGGCGACCTGCGCGACTACGAGCCGCACCTGGCCGGCGGCCTGGCCGGCGGCGTGCACTACCCGCAGGACGCGCAGGTGCAGCCCATGCTGGCCGCCGCCCGGCTGCTCAGACACGGCGCCGACAGCTACGGCCGGGGCGCGCTCAGCCTGCGCACCGGCGTCACCGTGACCGGCCTCACCCGAGACGGCGACCGGGTCACCGGCGTGCGCACCACCCGGGGCGACATCCTCGGCGGCGCGGTCGTCAACGCGGCCGGCACCTGGGCCGGCGAGGTGGCCGCGCTCGCCGGGCTGCACCTGCCCGTGCTGCCCCGGCGCGGCTTCATCCTCGTCACCGAGCCGCTCGCCCGGCCGCTCATCCGGCACAAGGTCTACACCGCCGCCTACGTCACCAACGTGGCCAGCGACAACGCCGGGCTGGAGACGTCCGCCGTCGTCGAGGGCACCCCTGCGGGCACCGTGCTCATCGGGGCCAGCAGGGAACGCGTCGGCTTCGACCGGACCACGTCGCTGCCCGTGCTGTCCCGGCTCGCCGCCCAGGCCGTCGCCCTCTTCCCGGCACTGCGGGAGGTGCGCGCCATCCGCTCCTACTGCGGGTTCCGGCCGTACTGCCCCGACCACCTGCCGGTGATCGGCGAGGACCCGCGCGCGCCCGGGCTGTGGCACGCCTGCGGACACGAGGGCGCCGGCATCGGCCTCGCCCCCGCCACGGGCCACCTGATCGCCCAGGCGCTCACCGGCGCCCGCACCGACCTCGACCTGCATCCCTTCCGCCCCGACCGGTTCCCGGCCAAGGAGTCAGCGTGACAGACGCCTTCGAGATCACCGTCGACGGCCGGCCGGTGCCCGTGACGGCCGGGCAGACCGTCGGCGCCGCCCTGCACGCCGCCGGCGTCCGCTCCTGGCGCGCCACCCGCTTCGGCGGGCGGCCGCGCGGGCTGTTCTGCGGCATCGGGGTGTGCTTCGACTGCCTCGTCACCGTCAACGGCCGCCCGCCCGAACGCGCCTGCCTCCTGCAGGCCCGCCCCGGAGACGAGGTCACCACGTCATGACCCGCGCCTACGACCTCGCCGTCGTCGGGGGCGGGCCCGCCGGGGTGGCCGGCGCGCTCACGGCGGCCCTGGCCGGGATGAGCGTCGTGCTCGTCGACTCGGGTGCGCGGCTCGGCGGCCAGTACTTCCGCCACCCCGCCGGCGCGCATCCGGGCACGCCGGGGTTCGACCGGTTCCTGCGCCAGGGCCGGGCCCTCGCCGAACGCGCCGACCTCCTCCTCGGCCATCAGGTGTGGGCCGTGGAGAACGAGACCGCCGAGCCCCGGCCCGAAACCGTTCCCGCTGCCGGTTCCCGCGCCGCCGGAGGCGGCGGGTTCACCCTGCGCTGCACCGCACCCGACGGGAGCGCCGTCACCGTGCACGGCCGGCGCCTGCTCCTCGCCACCGGCGCGCACGACAGGCCGCTGCCGTTCCCCGGCTGGGACCTGCCCGGAGTCCTCACGGCGGGCGGCGCGCAGGCGCTGCTCAAGGGCAACGGGGTCGTCGCCGGCCACCGGATCGTCGTGGCCGGCACCGGGCCGTTCCTGCTGCCCGTCGCGACCGGCCTGGCCGGCGCCGGGGCCGACGTCCTCGGCGTGTACGAGGCCGGCAGCGGCCTGGGACTGGCCCGGCACCCGCTGCCGGCCGTCGGCAAGGCGAGGGAGGCCGCCGGCTACGCGGTCGCGCTGGCCAGGCACCGCGTGCCGTACCGGACCCGGCAGGCCGTGGTCGCCGCGCACGGCGAGCGCGAACTGGAGGCCGTCACCGTGGCCCGGCTCGACCGCGACTGGAACGTGCTGTCCACCCGCCGCGTCGCCTGCGACACCCTGGCGACCGGCTACGGGTTCGTGCCGCAGATCGACCTCGGCGTCCAGCTCGGCTGCCGCACGCGCGCCGACCTCGACGGCAGCCCGGTGCTCGACGTGGACGACCGGCAGCGCACCTCCGTGTCCGGCGTGTGGGCGGCAGGCGAACCGGCCGGCGTGGGCGGCAGAGAACTGGCCGAGCTGGAGGGCCGCATCGCCGGCCTGACGATCAGCGCCGCCGACGGCCCCGTCCCCCGCGTGCTCGCCCGGCGCAGGCACCGGCTGCGGGCCTTCGCCCGCGCGCTGCTGCTGGCGTACCCGATCCGGCCCGGCTGGCAGCGGTGGCTGCGGGACGACACGCTCGTCTGCCGGTGCGAGGAGGTGCCGCTCGCCCGCGTCCGCGACGCCCGCGAACTCGGCGCCACCGACGCCCGCGCGGTGAAGCTGCTGTCGCGGGCGGGCATGGGCTGGTGCCAGGGCCGCGTCTGCGGCCACGCCGTCGCCTGCCTCACCGGCGCGCCGGTCACCGAGCCGCGCCGCCCTCTCGCCCAACCGGTCACGCTGGGCGCGCTCGCCGCCCTGACGAGCATCCAGGACCCGACCGGCACCCAGGACCCGACCACCATCCAGGACCCGACCACCATGCAGGACCCGACCGGCACTCACGACCCGGCCGGCACCCAGGACCCGACAAGCACCACAGATGGGAAGGACTCAGCATGATCGAGCGCGTCAAGCCCTGGCAGGGCGTCATGGTGGCCACCACGCTGCCCCTGCACGACGACCTGTCCGTCGACCTCGAAGGCTACGCCGGACACTGCCGCTGGCTGGTCGACAACGGCTGCGACGGCGTGGTGCCCAACGGCTCGCTGGGCGAGTACCAGACCCTCACCGACCACGAGCGGGCCGCCGTGGTCCGCACCGCCGTCGAGACCGTCGGCGGGCGCAACGTGATGGCCGGTGTCGGCGCGTACGGCGCCGCCGAGTCGCGGCTGTGGGCCGAACAGGCCCGCGAGGCCGGCTGCGGCTCGGTGCTGCTGCTGCCGCCCAACGCCTACCGGGCCGACGAGCGGGCCGTCGTCGAGCACTACCGCGAGGTGGCCAAGGCCGGCATCCCGATCGTGGCCTACAACAACCCGTACGACACCAAGGTGGACCTCACACCCGCGCTGCTGGCCCGCCTGTTCGACGAGGGCCTCATCGTGGCCGTGAAGGAGTTCACCGGCGACCCGCGCCGGGCCTACGAGATCGCCGAGCTGGCGCCCCAGCTCGACCTGCTGATCGGCTCCGACGACGTGCTGCTGGAACTGGCCATGGCCGGCGCCGTCGGCTGGATCGCCGGCTACCCCAACGCGCTGCCCGCCTCCAGCGTGGAGCTCTACCGGGCGGCCGTCGCGGGCGACGTCGCCACCGCGCTGCCGCTGTACCGCAAGCTGCACGCGCTGCTGCGCTGGGACTCCAAGACGGAGTTCGTCCAGGCGATCAAGCTGTCCATGGACCTGGCCGGCCGCCGCGGCGGCCCGTGCCGCCCGCCGCGCGGCCCGCTCACCGGCGAGCAGGCCGCCGCGGTGCGCGCCGTGACCGAGAAGGCGCTGGCCGAGGGCCTGCGATGAGGACCAGGCGCGTCTTCCACGCGGTCGACTCGCACACCGAAGGCATGCCCACCCGCGTCATCACCGGCGGCGTCGGCGTGATCCCCGGCGCGAGCATGGCCGAGCGGCGCATCCACTTCCGCGACCACCTCGACCACATCCGCAGACTGCTGATGAACGAGCCGCGCGGGCACGCCGCCATGAGCGGCGCCATCCTGCAGCCGCCCACCCGGCCCGACGCCGACTGGGGCGTGCTGTTCATCGAGGTGTCCGGACTGCTGCCGATGTGCGGCCACGGCACCATCGGCGTGGCGACCGTGCTGGTAGAGACCGGCATGGTCGAGGTCGTCGAGCCCGTCACCACCGTGCGGCTGGAGGTGCCCGCCGGCCTCGTGGTCGTCGACGTGGCCGTCCAGGACGGCATGGCCATGTCGGTCACCCTGCGCAACGTGCCGTCCTACTGCGACCGGCTCGACGCGACCGTGACCGTGCCCGGGTTCGGCGAGATCCGCTACGACCTGGCCTACGGCGGCAACTTCTACGCCATCGTCGGCCTCGACGCCTACGGGCTGCCGTTCGACCGCAAGGCCAAGAACGAGATCCTCGCCGCCGGCCTGGCCACCATGGAGGCGATCAACGCCGCGGCCGAGCCCGTGCACCGCGAGGACGACCGCATCCGCGGCTGCCACCACGTCTACTTCGCGGCGCCCGGCTCCGACGGCCGGCACTCACGCCACGCGATGGCCATCCACCCCGGCTGGTTCGACCGTTCGCCGTGCGGCACCGGGACCAGCGCCCGGATGGCCCAGCTGCACACGCGGGGCGAGCTGCCGCTCGGCCGCGACTTCGTCAACGAGTCGTTCATCGGCACCCGCTTCGTCGGCAGGCTGCTGGAGGACGCCACCGTCGGCGGCCGGCCCGCCGTGGTGCCCTCGATCACCGGCCGGGCCTGGGTGACCGGCACCGCCCAGTACTTCCTCGACCCGCGCGACCCCTTCCCCGAAGGGTTCGAGCTGTGACGGGCGGACCGGCGATCACCACGGTCGACTACCACACGGGCGGCGAGCCGTTCAGGATCGTCACCGGCGGGACTCCCGGCCTGCCCGGGAACGGCGTGCTCGACCGGCGCGCCCGGGCGAGCACGCCGGAAAGCCCCGCCGACAAGGTGCGCCGGCTGCTCTGCCACGAGCCGCGCGGCCACGCCGACATGTACGGCTGCTTCCTCGTCCCGCCCGACGACCCCGGCGCCCACCTCGGCGCGCTGTTCTGGCACAAGGACGGCTTCTCCACCGCCTGCGGCCACGGCACGATCGCGCTCGGCGTGCACGCCGTACGCGAGGGCCTGGTCGAGGCCCGGCCCGACGGCGACACCGACGTCCGCATCGACGTGCCGTCCGGCCGGGTCACCGCCCGGGTCCGCACGGAGGGCGGCCGCATCAGGTCGGTCACCTTCGTCAGCGTCCCGTCGTTCGTCCTCGCCCGCTCCGTCGACGCGGCGGGGCTGCGGGTCGACCTCGCCTACGGCGGGGCCGTCTACGCCTGCCTGCCCGCCCGCGCGGCCGGCCTGGCCGTGCGCCCCGAGGACCTGACCGGCCTCGTCGCCGCCGCCCGCCGGGTCAAGGCGGCGCTGGCCGGGCATCCCGCCACCCGGCATCCCGGCGACGACCGGCTGTCCGGCGTGTACGGGGTGATCTTCTACGACGAGCTGCCCGGCGGCGACGGCCACGTCCGCCAGCGCAACGTCACCGTGTTCGCCGACGGCGAGGTCGATCGTTCCCCGTGCGGCTCCGGCACGGCCGCACGGCTCGCCCTGCTGCACGACAAGGGCGTCCGCGACCCGCTCGTGCACGAGAGCGTCGTCGGCAGCGTCTTCCGCGCCCGGGTGGTCGCCGAGACCCCGCAGGGTGTCGTCCCCGAGATCGAGGGCATGGCCTACCGCACCGGCAGGCACGTCTTCGAGCTGGACCCGGACGACCCCCTCGGCACCGGGTTCACCCTGAGATGACCTCGCACGGAGATGATCCAGCCATGACCGATCTGCCCTACCTTGACGCCGCCACGCTGCGGCGACTGGTGCCCGTGGAGCGCGCCGTGGACCTCCTGGAGGACGCCCTGCGAGGCGGGCTCGACCCCGAGGACACGCCGCGGCGTCCGATCGTCGAGCTGCCCGCCGGGCAGCTCCTGCTCATGCCGGCCGCCGCCGGCCGGTACGCCGGGCTGAAGGCCGTCTCCGTGACCCCCGGCAACCCCGCCCGCGGCCTGCCCCGCATCCAGGGGACGTACCTGCTGCTCGACGGCGACACGCTCGCCCCGCTGGCCGCCCTCGACGGCGTCGCGCTCACCGACGTGCGCACCCCGGCCGTCTCCGCGCTCGCCGTCCGCCACCTGGCCGCGCCGGACGCCCGCGACCTCGTGGTGTTCGGCTCGGGACCGCAGGCGTGGGGGCACGTCGAGGCCCTGCGCCAGGTACGCCCGATCGAGCGGGTCACGGTCGTCGGCCGCGACCTCGCACGCGCCGAGGCCCTCGCCGCCCACTGCCGCGCCGGCGGCCTGAAGGCCGAGGCCGCCACCGTCGGCCCGGCCACCGTCGGCCCGGCTCCCGCCGGGACCGGTGTCGGGACCGGTGTCGGCGCCGTGGGCGGCGACACCGGATCCGCGGCGGACGCCGTCCTGGCCGCGGTGGCGCGGGCCGACCTCGTCGTCTGCTGCACCACCGCCAGGGATCCGCTCTTCCCCGGCCACCTGCCGCGCGACGGCGCCACCGTCGTCGCCGTCGGCTCCCACGAGCCGGACGCCCGCGAGCTCGACGGCACCCTGATCGCCCGCGCCACCGTGGTCGTGGAGGCCCGGTCGGCGGCGCTGGCCGAAGCGGGCGATGTCCTCGTCCCGATCAGCCACGGTACGATCCCCACTGGTCATCTCGCCGGAAACCTCGCCGAGCTGATCGCCGGCCGCCTGGTGCCGGGGCCCGGCCCACGCGTCTTCAAGAGCACGGGGATGGCGTGGGAGGACCTGGTGGTGGCGGCCACGGCCTACGAGGCGTGGCAAGCAGCGAAGGGATGAGCGGATGACCATCGAGCGCGGGCTCGACCTGCCGGCCGTGGGAGAGCGGCAGAGCCTGCGCGAGCAGGTGGCGCAGGCGTTGCGCGCCGCGCTGATCACGGGCGAGATGCGGCCCGGCGTCGTCTACTCGGCGCCGGTGCTGGCCCAGCAGTTCGGGGTCTCGGCCACGCCGGTGCGCGAGGCCATGCTCGACCTGGCCAAGGAGGGTCTCGTCGAGGCGGTGCGCAACAAGGGTTTCCGCGTCACCGAGCTGTCCGACCGTGACCTCGACGAGCTGACCGAGATCAGGCGGCTGATCGAGGTGCCCACCGTCAGCCGGCTGGCCGACGCCGGGCGCGCCGCCGACTTCCAGCGGCTGCGGCCCGTCGCCGAGGAGATCGTCTCCGCCGCCGAACGCGCCGACCTGCTCGCCTACGTCGATGCCGACCTGCGCTTCCACCTGGAACTGCTGGCCCTGGCCGGCAACGCCCACCTGGTCTCCGTCGTCAAGGACCTGCGCACCAGGGCCCGCCTGTACGGCCTGGCGCGGCTGCCGGGCCGCACCCTGACCGACTCGGCCCGTGAGCACCTGGACCTGCTGGAGGCGCTCGAACGCGGCGACGCCGAGGCCGTTGGCCACATCATGGGGCAGCACATCCAGCACGTCCGCGGCATCTGGGCCCACCCGGCCTCTCCCTGACCGCGCCGTGGCCGGGGCCTGACCGCCCCCGCCGTGACCGGCCGGTCAGCCGGAGCGGGCCGTGCGGGTGGCGCCGAGGCTGGCGGCGACGATGCACAGGATGGCGGCCCACTGCTGCAGGTGCAGGAGCTCGCCCAGCAGCAGCACCCCGATCAGCGCCGCCACCGCGGGTTCCAGGCTCATGAGGATGCCGAACACCCGTTTGGGCATCCGCCGCAGCGCGTGCAGCTCCAGCGAGTAGGGGATCACCGACGACAGCAGCCCCACCCCGAGGCCGATCAGCAGCAGTTCCGGCTGCAGCAGGTCGGCGCCGCCCGTGGTGATGCCCACCGGCGCGATGAACACCGCCGACACGATCATCGCGATCGACAGCCCGGACGCGCCGGGGAACCGCTGGCCGGCGGCGGCCGACAGCAGGATGTAGGCGGCCCAGCAGGCGCCCGCCACCAAGGCGAACCCGATGCCCGCCCAGCTGACCGTCTCGGCCTCGCCCCACGGCGCGAGCAGCGCGATGCCGAGCCCCGCCAGCGTGACCCACAGCAGGTCGAGCCGGCGCCGGGAGGCCGCCACCGCCACGCCCAGCGGCCCGAGGAACTCGATCGCCACCGCGATCCCCATCGGCAGCCGGGCCAGCGCCTCGTAGAAGGTCAGATTCATCAGCGCCAGGGTCGCGCCGAAGCCCAGCCCCACCGCCCAGTCGCGCCAGGACATGCCCTTCAGCCGGGGCCGGGCCACCGCCCCCATGATCAGCGCGCCGGAGGCGATCCGCAGGAACACCACCGCGCTCGGCGGCAGCGCCGAGAACAACTCCTTGGCGAACCCCGCCCCGAGCTGCACCGAGACGATCGCCAGCAGCACCAGGCCGGACGGCGGGATCGAGTCGGCCGCCGTCCGCAGCAGGCCGCCCGGTCGCGGCAGGCCGGACCTGCGGTCGAACGGGTCGTCGAGGGCGAAGGCGGTCACGGCACTCCTCGTGCGAGGTCAGCGATATCGAGGTCAGCGATATCGAGGTCAGGATGTTGAGGTGCGGGATGTCGAGGTCAGGAGGTCGAGGTGCGGGATGTCGAGGTGCTGGATGTCCAGGTCAGGGTGTCGGCTCGACGTCGTCGGGGCGACCGTCCGAGGATAGTCAACGGGCCCGACATTTCCCCACGGCGGGGGCCATCCAGGGGGGCTGGTGTGCGTACGAACCGGCCCGCACGGACGATGGAGTGCATGACCGCCCCCGCCGTCACCCTCTCCCGGCCCCCGCTCGCTCTGTCCGTCGCCTCGTTCGTCTCCAGCTTCGACCGCTTCGCCGTCGGCCCCATGCTCGTGCTGATCGCGCTGGACCTGCGGGTGCCGCTGGCCGCGGCGGTGGCGGCCGCCAGCGGCTACTACCTCGCCTACGGGCTGACCCAGCCGCTGTGGGGCGTGCTGTCCGACCGGTTCGGCCGGCTGCCGGTGATGCGCGGCGCCCTGCTCGGCGCCGCGGTGGCGGGTGTGGTCTCGGCGCTCATGCCGGCGCTCGGCTCGCTGGTGGCCGCGCGCGTCGTGGCGGGTGCCTGCTTCGGCGCGGTGATCCCCACCTCGCTCACCTACGTCGGCGACACGGTCGCCCCGTCGATCCGGCAGCGCGTCCTGTCGGACCTCATGGGCGCGACCGCGCTCGGCACCGCCGTCGCCACCGGCCTCGGCGGGGTGCTGGCCGACCTGGTCGACTGGCGCGCGGTCTTCGCGGTCTCCGCCGCGGCCGCCCTGGCCTGCGCGGTGGGGCTGCGTACGGTGCCCGAGCCGCCCCGGGGCGCCATGGGGCGGCCTGGGCACGCACCTCGGCGCGGTGCTGACGAACCGCTGGGCGCTGCTGGTGTTCGCCCTGGCCTTCGTCGAGGGCGCGGTCCTGCTCGGGGTCATGCCGTTCCTGGCGCCCGCGCTCCAGCACGGCGGCGCCGGCGCCGCCGTGGCCGGGCTCGCCGCCGCCGTCTACGGGATCGGCCTGTGGCTGCTCACCCGCCTGGTCAAGCGGCTGGCCAACCGGTGGCCGGCGCCCGTCCTCATCGCGGTCGGCGGCGCCCAGATGTGCGCGGGGTACGCCGTCGTCGCCGTGCACGTGAGCCTGCCCACCGTCATGGCGGCCGCGCTGCTGTTCGGCGGCGGCTGGTCGTTCATGCACTCCTCGCTGGAGACCTGGGCCACCTCCGTCGCCCCGCGGGCACGCGGCACGGCCGTGGCCTTCTTCGCCGCGGCCCTGTTCGTCGGCAGCGCGGTGTCGTCCTGGGCAGCGGGTCCGGCCGCCGAGGGCGGCGCGTACGGGCTGCTGTTCGGTGTGGCGGCGGCCGCCGCGCTGCCGCTCACGGCGGTCGCCGTCGCCGGACGGCACCGCTACGCGGCCACGACCGCGGCCACGACCGCGGCCACGACCGCGACCACGACGGCGGTCAGGACGGCGGGGACGGCTGCGGGGACGGCGGGCGGTTCACTCCCAGCGGAAGGTGCGCGAGGCCAGGCCGAGTGAGACGACCGCCCACGCGGCCAGCAGGGCCAGCGCGCCCAGCGGCAACGCCGCGCCGCCGGTCAGCACCGCGCGCAGCCCGCCGGTGAGCGCTGAGATGGGCAGCAGCTCCAGCACCGGCCGCACCGAATCGGGGAACTTCGACAGCGGGAACATCACCCCGCCCGCCCCCAGCAGCACCAGGTAGACGAGGTTGGCCGCCGCCAGCGTCGCCTCGGCCCGCAGGGTGCCCGCCATGAGCAGCCCCAGCCCGCTGAAGGCCGCCGTGCCGAGCAGGAGCAGCAGGACCGCCGTCGCGAACGACCCCTGCGGCCGCCAGCCGAGCGCCAGTGCCACCGCCACGATGACCACGACCTGGAGCAGCTCGACCGCCAGGACCGCGAGTGTCTTGCCCAGGAGCAGGCCCGCCCGGGACAGCGGCGTCGCGCCGAGTCGCTTCAGCACGCCGTAGCGGCGTTCGAACCCGGTCGCGATGGCCTGGCCGGTGAACGCCGTGGACATGACCGCCAGCGCCAGCACACCCGGGGTCAGGAACTCCACCCGGCTGCCCCCGCCCACGTCGATCAGCGGCGCCACGGAGAACCCGACCAGCAGCAGCACCGGGATGACGAGCGTGAGCAGGAGCTGCTCCCCGTTGCGCAGCGTCGCGCGCACCTCCGCGCCGGCCTGGGCGAGCACCATCCGGCCGAACGGCGCGGCCCCCGGCGCGGGCGTGAAGTCGAGCGCCGGCGGGACGGCCGGGGCGGCGGGGTCGGTGGGCGTGGTCAACGCAGCTCCCTACCGGTCAGCTCCAGAAAGACGTCCTCCAGGGTGCGCCGCTCGATGCGCAGGTCGTCGGCCGTGACGCCCTCGGCGGCGCACCACGCCGTCACGGTGGCGAGCAGCTCCGGCCCGACCAGGCCCTCGATGATGTAGTGGCCGGCGGGCGACTCCTTGGCCGCGCTGCCGGTGGGCAGCGCGTTGAGCAGCTCCTCCAGCGCCAGGCCGGGCCGGGCGCGGAAGCGCAGCTGCCGCTCGGCCCCGGTCAGCGAGGCAGGGCTGCCCTGCGCGACCACCTTGCCCCGGTCGATGATCACCACCTGGTCGGCCAGCCGCTCGGCCTCGTCCATGTGGTGCGTGGTCAGCACCACCGACACGCCCGCGCCGCGCAGCTCGGCCACCAGGTCCCAGCAGGCGTGCCTGGCCTGCGGGTCGAGCCCCGCGGTCGGCTCGTCGAGGAAGACCAGCTCCGGCCGGCCGACGACGGCGGCGGCCAGCGACAGCCGCTGCTGCTGGCCCCCCGACAGGCGCCGGTAGGGCGTGCGGCCGTGTTCGGCCAGGCCCAGCCGGACGAGCAGCGCCGTGGAGTCGAGCGGGCGGGCGTGGAATCGGGAGACCAGGCGCAGCCACTCGGCGCAGCGCGTCGCCGGCGGCACGCCGCCCGACTGCAGCATCACGCCGACCCGTGGCCGCAGCGCCGGGTCGTCGGGCGCCTCGCCCAGCACGCGGACCGTGCCGCCGTCGGCCTTGCGGAACCCCTCGCAGATCTCGACCGTGGAGGTCTTGCCCGCGCCGTTGGGGCCGAGCACCGCGGTCACGGCACCCCGCTCGGCGCGCAGGGACAGGCCGTCGACGGCTGTCGTGCCGCCGTAGCGTTTGACCAGGCCGATGATCTCGACGGCTGGGGAGTCCATGGCCACGAGTCTAGGGACTGCTCCGGGTGGCCCGGATGCCAGCCCGGCCCGCCCGATGCCGTGCCCGATGCCGTGCCCGATGCCGTGCCGGATATGGACACCTGTTTGCCCCGGCATTTCCCGCGGGCCGCCGTGCCTGGGCACAGTCTGATGACGGAGGTTCACGCGCCAGGAGGTCGCCATGTCACAGCGGAGCGGGTACGAGCCGGGCGTTCCGTGCTGGGTGGATCTGTCGAGCACCGACGTCGACGCGTCCGCCCGCTTCTACGGTGAGGTCTTCGGCTGGACGGCCGAGATGGTCGACGACCCCGAGGCAGGGGGGTACGGGCAGTTCTTCCACGAGGGGCGCAACGTGGCGGGGGTCGGGCCCGTCTTCGCCGAGGGCCTGCCCTCGGTCTGGAACACCTACGTCGCGACCGAGGACGCCGCGGCCACGGCCGAGCGGGTCGAGGACGCCGGCGGCACCGTCGTCATGCCGCCCACGCAGGTCTTCGAGGAGGGCGCGATGGCCGTCTTCCGGGGGCCGGACGGCGCCCACGTCTGCGTCTGGGAGGCCGGCCGGCACAGGGGCGCCGAGCTGGTCAACGAGCCGGTCTCGTTCTGCTGGAACGAGCTGGTCACCCGTGACGTGGCCGCCGCCGAGCGGTTCTACCCGGCCGTCTTCGGCTGGACCCCGCGCGCCCAGGAGATGGACGGCGTCACCTACACCGAGTGGGTGTCGGGCGGCGCGAGCGTCGCGGGGATGATGGAGATGTCCCCGAACTACCCGCCCGAGACGCCGTCCCACTGGATGGTCTACTTCGCCGTCGCCGGGCTCGACGACACCATGGCCGCGGCCCGCCGCCTCGGCGCGAGCGTGCTCGTCGACGCGATGGAGTCCCCTCCGGGCACGTTCGGGATGTTCGTGGACCCGCAGGGAGCGGCCGTGTCCGTCATCCAGCTCACAGAAAACCAGTAAAAACCCGGTAATGGGGAATGGGGATGACTTTAGGCGGGTTTGATTCCTCGGCCCTCGTGGGGCCGCACGCCTGCGAGGGAGAGGAACCACGCCATGCCGGTGGCCCAGGCCGCACCGTCATCCGTCGGACAGGAGAGCCGGCCCGGCCGCCGCCGGGTGCTGCTGCTGTTCATCCTGGGGGCGCTGTCGGCCATCGGCCCGCTCGCGATCGACATGTACCTGCCGGCCCTGCCAGCCATCACCGGCGAGCTGCTCAGCACCCCGGCCCAGGTCCAGCTCACGCTGACCGCCTGCCTCATCGGCGTCTCCGCCGGCCAGGTCGTCGCCGGGCCGCTCAGCGACGTGCGCGGGCGCCGGGTGCCGCTGCTCGTCGGCGTGGCGGGGTTCGCGCTGGCGTCCCTGCTGTGCGCGTTCGCGCCCTCGGTGCCGGTGCTCGTCGCGCTGCGGCTGACCCAGGGCCTGTTCGGCGGCGCGGCGCTGGTGATCGTCCGCGCCGTGGTGCGCGACCTGTACGACGGCGCCGCCATCGCCCGCATCTTCGCCACGCTCATGCTGGTCAGCGGCCTCGCGCCGATCCTCGCCCCGATCGCCGGGGCCCAGCTCCTCGCCGTCACCTCCTGGCGAGGGGTCTTCGTCGCGCTGAGCCTGGCCGGGCTCGTCCTCATGCTGGCCGTGCTCGGCGGCGTCCGCGAGACGCTGCCCGTCGGCGAGCGGCAGGGCGGCGGGCTGCGGCACACCACCCGCACGTTCGGCCGGCTGCTGCGCGACCGCCCGTTCATGGGCTGCGCCCTCACCGCGGGGTTGTCGTTCGCTGCGGTGTTCGCCTACGTCTCCGGCTCGCCGTTCGTCGTTCAGGAGGTGTACGACGCCTCGCCGCAGCAGTTCTCCCTCGTCTTCGGGCTCAACGCCCTCGGCCTGACCGTCATGGCGCAGATCGGCGGGCGCCTGTCGGGCAGGGTGCCGCCCGTCCGCCTCATCCGCACCGGCCTGGCGCTCGCCCTCCTCGGCGGAGCGATGCTGCTGGCCGCCGCGGTCGCCGGGCTCGGCCTGGCGGGCGTCGTCGCCGGGCTGTTCGTCATGATGTGCGGCCAGGGGCTGGTGCTGCCGGGCACCGGCGCGCTCGCCCTGGCCGGGCAGCCCTCCCAGGTGGCGGGCAGCGCCTCGGCGTTGCTCGGCGTGCTGCAGTTCGCCCTCGGCGCGTGCTCGGCGCCGCTCGTCGGCCTGGTGGGCTCCGGGACGGCCACGCCCATGGCCGCCGTCATCCTGGGCCTCGTCGTCGCGGCCGCCGCGGCCTTCCTGATTCTCGGCCGGACCCGCTCCACCGCAGGTTAGGTAAGCCTTGCCTGCGTGAGAAATTGCATTCAGCGGCTCCCCGGAACCGTTTGTGCACCGGGAAGGAATTACGGCACACTGATGTTGTCAAAAATATGGGAGCCAGCCCGACAGTGAGCCGAGCGGGGCGCCACAAGCACAGCCCCCCGCCAGGCGCACGAGGAGTGGTGAGCGACCGATGAAGAACGTGCCCACGATCGAGCCGGGCAGCGAGCGCAGCACCAGGGCGCGCGTCGCCAGGCTCATCCTCGAGCACGGTCCCGTAGCGGCGGCCGCGCTCGGCGAACGGCTCGGGCTCACGCCCGCCGCCGTCCGCCGGCACCTGGACGCGCTGCTGGCCGACGGGCTGATCGAACCCCGCACGGTCAGGCCGCGCGGCCAGCGCGGGCGAGGGCGACCGGCCAAGCTGTTCGCCATCACCGACGCGGGGCGCAGTGCTTTCGAGCACGCCTATGACGATCTGGCCGGGAGCGCGCTGCGCTTCCTGGCCGAGCGCATGGGCGAGCAGGCCGTGGCCGACTTCGCCCGCACCCAGGTCTCCGGCCTGCTGCGGCGGCTGGAGCCGGTCATGCGGACGGTGCCGGCCGACCAGCGCGTCGAAGTGCTGGCGCAGGCGCTGTCGGCGGAGGGTTACGCTGCCTCGGCCAGCAAGGCCAAGTTCGGCGGTGACCAGCTCTGCCAACACCACTGCCCGGTGGCGCACGCGGCCGCGGAGTTCCCGCAGCTGTGTGAGGCCGAGACGGAGGCGTTCGCGCAACTGCTCGGCACGCCGGTGCAGCGCCTGGCCACGATCGCCCACGGCGACGGGGTCTGCACCACGCACGTGAGCCCGCAAACGCTGGGTGATCCCGCACATAGAGAGACAAGCAAGGAGACCGGAAGGTGACTGTCACCGACCGCCCGGAGCTCGAAGGCCTCGGGAACTACAAGTTCGGCTGGGCCGACCCGGATGCCGCCGGGGCGGTGGCCAAGCGCGGCCTGTCCGAGGAGGTCGTCCGCAACATCTCCGCGCTCAAGAGCGAGCCGGAGTGGATGCTCGACCTTCGCCTGAAGGGCCTCCGCCTGTTCGACAAGAAGCCGCTGCCCACCTGGGGCTCCGACCTCACCGGCATCGACTTCGACAACATCAAGTACTTTGTGCGCTCGACGGAGAAGCAGGCCACGTCCTGGGACGAGCTGCCCGCCGACATCAAGAACACCTACGACAAGCTCGGCATCCCCGAGGCGGAGAAGCAGCGCCTCATCGCCGGTGTCGCCGCCCAGTACGAGTCGGAGGTCGTCTACCACAAGATCCGTGAGGACCTTGAGGAGAAGGGCGTCATCTTCGTCGACACCGACACGGGCCTGAAGGAGCACGAGGAGCTCTTCAAGGAGTACTTCGGCTCGGTCATCCCCGTCGGCGACAACAAGTTCGCCGCGCTCAACACCAGCGTGTGGTCCGGCGGCTCGTTCATCTACGTGCCGCCGAACGTCGAGGTCGAGATTCCGCTGCAGGCCTACTTCCGGATCAACACCGAGAACATGGGCCAGTTCGAGCGCACCCTGATCATCGTGGACGAGAACAGCTACGTCCACTACGTCGAGGGTTGCACCGCGCCGATCTACTCCTCCGACTCGCTGCACTCCGCGGTCGTCGAGATCATCGTGAAGAAGAACGCCCGCTGCCGCTACACGACCATCCAGAACTGGTCGAACAACGTCTACAACCTGGTGACCAAGCGCGCCGTCGCCTACGAGGGCGCCACCATGGAGTGGATCGACGGCAACATCGGCTCCAAGGTCACGATGAAGTACCCGGCCGTCTACCTCATGGGCGAGCACGCCAAGGGCGAGACGCTGAGCGTCGCCTTCGCCGGCGAGGGCCAGCACCAGGACGCCGGCTCCAAGATGGTGCACCTGGCGCCCAACACCAGCTCCAGCGTCATCTCCAAGTCGGTGGCCCGCGGTGGCGGCCGCACCTCCTACCGCGGTCTCGTGCAGATCGAGGAGGGCGCCCACGGCAGCGCCAGCACCGTCAAGTGCGACGCGCTGCTGGTCGACCAGATCAGCCGCTCCGACACCTACCCCTACGTCGACGTCCGCGAGGACGACGTGTCGATGGGGCACGAGGCCACGGTCTCCAAGGTCAGCGAGGACCAGCTGTTCTACCTCATGAGCCGCGGCCTCGACGAGGACGAGGCGATGGCGATGATCGTGCGCGGCTTCGTCGAGCCGATCGCGCGTGAGCTGCCCATGGAGTACGCGCTCGAGCTCAACCGGCTGATCGAGCTGCAGATGGAAGGAGCCGTCGGCTGATGGGCCTGAACGAGAAGCCCCTGTCGACCCTGCACGAGAAGGCGTCCTACGACCTGGCCGACTTCGAGGTGCCGACCGGACGCGAGGAGGCGTGGCGCTTCACGCCGCTCTCGCGCCTCAAGGGCCTGCACAACGGCAAGGCCCAGGTCAGCGGCCAGGTCATCACCCAGGCCTACACGCCGGCCGGCGTGACCGCCGAGTGGGTCGGGCGTGACGACCCGCGCGTCGGCAAGGCCTACGTGCCGGCCGACCGGATCAGCGCCCAGGCCTACAACGCCTTCGAGAAGGCCCTGGTCGTCAGCGTGCCCAAGGAGGCCGTGCCCGACGGCCACATCGGCATCGAGCTGCGCGGCGGCGGCGCCGACGGCGCCTCCTACGGCCACATCGTGATCAACGTCGAGCCGATGGCCGAGGCCGTGGTCGTCATCGAGCACCAGGGCAGCGCCGTCTACGCCGACAACGTCGAGTTCGTCGTCGGCGACGGCGCCACCCTCAAGGTCGTCAGCCTGCAGGAGTGGGACGACGACGCCGTGCACGTCTCCCACCACCACGCCCAGCTCGGCAAGGACGCCACCTTCCGCAGCTTCGTGGTGACCCTGGGCGGCGACCTGGTGCGGCTGTCGCCCAGCGTCTCCTACACCGCTCCCGGCGGCGACGCCGACATGAGCGGCGTCTACTTCGTCGACGCCGGCCAGCACCTGGAGCACCGCCTGCTGGTGGACCACTCCCAGCCGCACTGCCGCAGCAACGTCGACTACCGCGGCGCACTGCAGGGCCAGGACGCCCACGCGGTGTGGATCGGCGACGTGATCATCCGGGTCGAGGCGGAGGGCACCGACACCTACGAGCTCAACCGCAACCTCATCCTCACCGACGGCGCCCGCGCCGACTCGGTGCCCAACCTGGAGATCCTCACCGGCGAGGTCGCCGGCGCCGGCCACGCCTCGGCGTCCGGACGCCTCGACGACGAGCACATCTTCTACCTCCAGGCCCGTGGCATCCCGTTCGACGAGGCACGCAGGCTGGTCATCCGAGGCTTCCTCGGCCAGCTCATCGAACGCATCGAGATCGAGGAGATCCGCGAGCGCGTGCTGGGCGCGGTGGAGGCGGAGCTGGCCCGATGAGCGACCACTACGAGAAGGTGTGCCGGCTCGGCGACATCCCCGACGGCGGCGTCATCGGCGTCGAGGTCGGCGAGACCCCCGTCGCCCTGGTGCGCACCGGCGCGGAGGTGCGCGCGCTGCACGACGTCTGCTCCCACGCCGAGGTCAAGCTCAGCGAGGGAGAGGTCTACGACGGCACCCTGGAGTGCTGGCTGCACGGCTCGTGCTTCGACATCCGCACCGGCAAGCCCACCGGCCCGCCCGCCACCAAGCCCGTGAACGTCTACCCAGTCAAGATCGACGGCGATGACGTCCTCGTCTCGCTCTCGAAGGAGTCATAAGCACATGTCCACCCTTGAGATCCGTGACCTGCAGGTCGCCGTCGAGGACAAGGAAATCCTGCGCGGCGTCAACCTCACCGTGAAGGCCGGCGAGACCCACGCCATCATGGGCCCCAACGGCTCCGGCAAGTCCACCCTCGCCTACGCCATCGCCGGGCACCCCAAGTACACGATCACCGGCGGCCAGGTGCTGCTGGACGGCGTCGACCTGCTGGAGCTGTCGGTGGACGAGCGGGCCCGCGCCGGCCTGTTCCTCGCCATGCAGTACCCCGTCGAGGTGCCGGGCGTCTCAGTGTCCAACTTCCTGCGCTCGGCCGTCACCTCCGTGCGCGGTGAGGCGCCGAAGCTGCGCGAGTTCGCCAAGGACCTCAAGGCCGGCATGGACTCCCTGTCCATCGACGCCTCCTTCGCCCAGCGCAACCTCAACGAGGGCTTCTCCGGCGGCGAGAAGAAGCGCCACGAGATCCTCCAGCTCGAGCTGCTCAAGCCGAAGATCGCGGTGCTCGACGAGACCGACTCCGGCCTCGACGTCGACGCGCTGCGCGTGGTGTCGGAGGGCATCAACCGCTTCCGCGCCTCGGGCGAGACGGGCGTGCTGCTCATCACGCACTACACCCGCATCCTGCGCTACGTGAAGCCCGACCACGTGCACGTCTTCGCCGGTGGCAGGATCGTCGAGGAGGGCGGGCCGGAGCTGGCCGACAAGCTCGAGGCCGAGGGCTACGAGCAGTACACGAAGGCGAGTGCATGACTTCCACCAGCTTGGACGTGGAGAGGATCAGGAAGGACTTCCCGGTTCTCTCCCGCGAGCTGCCCGGCGGGCGCAGGCTCGTCTACCTCGACTCCGGCAACTCCTCCCAGAAGCCCGCCCCGGTCGTCGAGACCGTGCGCGAGCACCTGGCGATGCACTACGGCAACGTCGGGCGCGCGATGCACGTGCTCGGCGCGGAGTCGACCGAGGCGTACGAGGGCGCGCGTGACAAGGTGGCCGGCTTCGTCGGCGCGCCCTCGCGCGATGAGGTGATCTTCACCAAGAACGCGTCCGAGGCGCTCAACCTCGTCGCCCACGCCTTCGGGCCCCACCTGTGGGGCTCCACCGAGGCGGCCGACCCGCGCTTCGCGCTCGGGCCCGGCGACGAGATCGTCATCTCCGAGATGGAACACCACTCCAACATCGTGCCGTGGCAGCTGCTCGTGCAGCGCACCGGCGCCACGCTGAAGTGGTTCGGCGTCACCGACGACGGCCGGCTCGACCTGTCGGAGCTGGACCGGATCGTCACCGACCGGACGAAGATCGTGTCGATCGCCCACCAGTCCAACGTGCTCGGCACCGTCAACCCGGTCGCCGACGTGCTGCGGCGCGCCCGCGAGGTGGGCGCCCTGGTGATGCTCGACGCCTCCCAGTCGGTCCCGCACCACCCGGTGAACGTGGCCGAGCTGGGCGTCGACTTCGTCGCCTTCACCGGCCACAAGATGCTCGGCCCCTCGGGCATCGGCGTGCTGTGGGGACGCGGCGAGCTGCTGGAGGCAATGCCCCCGTTCCTGGGCGGCGGCGAGATGATCGAGGCGGTCTGGATGGACCACTCGACCTACGCGCCGATCCCGCACAAGTTCGAGGCCGGCACCCCGCCGATCGTCGAGGCCGTCGGCCTCGGCGCCGCCGTCGACTACCTCCAGGGCGTCGGCATGGACGCCGTCGAGGCCCACGAGCGCGAGCTGACGGCCTACGCGCTGGACGCCCTGCGCGAGGTGACCGGCCTGCGGCTGATCGGCCCCGACTCGCTGGAGCGGCGCGGCGGCACCCTGTCGTTCACGCTGGAGGGGATCCACCCGCACGACGTCGGGCAGCTCCTCGACGACGAGTTCGGCATCGCCGTGCGCGTCGGCCACCACTGCGCCCGCCCGCTGCACCTGCGGTTCGGAATACCCGCCACCACCCGGGCGTCGTTCTACCTGTACAACACCACGGGCGAGATCGACGCCCTGGTGCGCGGTCTCCATCACGTACAGAAGGTGTTCGCATAGCCATGATCGGCGAGTCGATGTACCAGGAGCTGATCCTGGAGCACTACAAGCACCCGCAGGGGCGGGGGCTGCGTGAGCCGTACGACGCCGAGGTTCACCACGTGAACCCCACGTGCGGCGACGAGATCACGCTCCGGGTCAAGGTCGGCGACGCGGGCAAGATCGAGGACGTCTCCTACGACGGCCAGGGCTGCTCCATCAGCCAGGCCGCCGCCTCCGTGCTGCACGAGCTGGCCACCGGCTCGACGGTCGAGGAGACGCTGTCGGTGGTGGACGAGTTCACCCGGCTCATGCAGGGCAGGGGGCAGGTGGAGGCCGACGAGGAGGTGCTCGGCGACGCGGTGGCGTTCGCCGGGGTCGCCAAGTTCCCCGCCAGGGTCAAGTGCGCGCTGCTGTCCTGGATGGCCTACAAGGACGCTGTAGTGAGGAGTGCCAGCCGATGAGCAAGCCGGTGGAGACGCCGACCGGATTCGACGGTGACGCCACCGTCGAGGAGGTCATGGAGGCGCTCAAGGACGTCGTCGACCCCGAACTCGGCATCAACGTCGTCGACCTGGGCCTCATCTACGGGCTCAACCTCGACCCCGCCGACGGCGGCAAGCCGGTGGCGACCATCGACATGACCCTCACGAGCGCGGCCTGCCCGCTGACCGACGTCATCGAGGACCAGGCGCACTCCGCGCTCGATGGTATGGTTTCCGATGTGAAGATCAACTGGGTCTGGCTCCCGCCGTGGGGCCCCGACAAGATCACCGACGAGGGTCGCGAGCAGCTACGTATGCTAGGCTTCAACGTCTGATCTTTGCAGTGCGGTCGGCACCCAGGTGCCGGCCACCTCAGCGTGCCAAGGCCCGGGAGACCGGGCCAGCCGGGGAATACACGGTGTCTTCCCCGCGTTGGCATGACGTGCACCTGACGCACCCATGTGCGTTTCGCCGCCTGCGGCCGGCAAGCGGGTGCGCGTAGACGGCCCACGAGAGTCGGTGAGCACCGACCGGGCCTGTCCCCACCCCAGCGGGTGCCGATCACCCGCGCATTCCGATGAAGTACGGCGAGGCGGCCGTACGCCCTGGCTCGTCCTTTCGCAGAAGTGACGCGCCACTTCGACTGAAAGGCACGACGTTCGTGACCATGCTTGATGCTGTCCTGCCCGACCTCACCACCGAGCAGGAGCTCGCCCCCGAGCAGAGCCTGTCCGGATTCGAGCTGCTGGGCCTGCCCAAGCCGCTCGTCACGGGGCTGGCCAAGCAGGGCATCGACAGCCCCTTCCCCATTCAGACCGCCACCATCCCCGACGTCCTCACGGGCGCCGACGTGCTCGGCCGCGGCCAGACCGGCTCCGGCAAGACGCTGGCCTTCGGCCTGCCCACCATGGCGCGCATCGCCGGCGTCCGGCCCGCCCCGGGCCGCCCCCGCGCGATGATCCTCGTCCCCACCCGCGAGCTGGCCCTCCAGGTGCACGACGCGCTGGAGCCGCTCGGCCGCGGTCTCGGCCTGCGCATGAAGGTCGTCGTCGGCGGCATGTCCATGGGCAAGCAGATCGAGGCCCTGCGCCGCGGCGTCGACGTCGTCATCGCGACCCCGGGCCGGCTGGGCGACCTCATCCGCCAGGGTGAGTGCTCGCTGGCCGAGGTCGAGGTCAGCGTCCTCGACGAGGCCGACCACATGTGCGACCTCGGCTTCTTCCCCGTCGTCACCGAGCTGCTCGGGCAGACCCCCGCCGACGGGCAGCGGCTGCTGTTCTCGGCCACGCTCGACGGCGACGTCGACAAGCTGGTGCGGCGCTTCCTCAAGGACCCGATCACGCACTCCGTGGCGCCCGCGACCTCCCCGGTCGACACCATGGAGCACCACGTCATGCAGGTGACGCGCGACGACAAGTTCGACGTGACCGCCGAGATCGCCAACCGCGAGGGCCGGACGATCATCTTCGTCCGCACCCAGCACGGGGTCGACCGGCTGTGCAAGCAGCTCGCCCGGGTCGGCGTCCGCGCCGGCGGCCTGCACGGCGGCAAGCGCCAGAACCAGCGCACCCGCATCCTCGCCGAGTTCCGCGAGGGCTCCGTCAACGTGCTGGTGTGCACCGACGTGGCCGCCCGCGGCATCCACGTCGACAACATCAGCCTCGTGCTGCACGTGGACCCGCCGCAGGACCACAAGAGCTACCTGCACCGCGGCGGCCGTACGGCCCGCGCGGGCGAGAAGGGCACCGTGGTGACCCTGGTGCTGCCGAACGAGCGCCGCTCCACCGAGCAGCTCACCCGGCGCGCCGGCATCCACCCGTTCCGGCTCAAGGCCACCCCCGGTCACCCGAGGATCGCCGAGGTGACCGGCGCCCGCACGCCGAGCGGCGAGTCCATCCCCGTGTGGGAGCCCGACGTGCGCAAGCCGCTGCGGCCCCGCCGCGAGGGGCACGGCGGCGGCCACGGTGGCGGGCACGGCGAGCGCCGTGGCCGCCGGCCGCGCCGCGACTTCGACGGCGACCGCCGTCCGCGCCGCCACGACGACGCCGACCGCCCCGCCCGCAGGCACGAGGACGGCGAGCGGCCGTTCTCGGCCGACTCGCGCGGCCCCGGCTTCGCGGGTGAGGACCGCCGTCCGGGTGGCGAGCGCGGCGGGTTCCGCCGCGACGACGCCGGCGCCCGTGGCGGCTTCCGCTCCGGCGACCGCGGCGCTGACCGTGGCGGCTTCCGCTCCGACGACCGCGGTGCTGACCGTGGCGGCGATCGCGGCGACCGTGGTGCTGACCGTGGTGGTGACCGGGGCGGGTTCCGCTCCGGTGACCGGGGTGGTTTCCGTTCCGACGACCGGGGCGGCTTCCGGTCCGGCGAGCGCGGCCAGCGCTCCGGCGGGTTCCGCGGCGACAGCCGGGGCGGGTTCCGCTCGGACGAGCGGGGCCCCCGTCCCGCCGGCGACCGAGGCCGCCCGTTCTCGGCCGATCGCGACCGCGGCGGTTTCCGTTCCGACGACCGGCCGCGCGACGGCTACCGTTCCGGCGGCGCTCGTGGCGAGGACCGGGGCGGACGTGGCGGCTTCCGTTCCGAGGGCCGCGGCAACGGCTTCCGCTCGGGTGGCGAGCGCCGCTACGGCCGCTGACGCCTGACAGATCTCCGGCACCGCCCGCCGTGCCTCCTTCTGGGAGGGGCACGGCGGGCGGTGCCGTTTTCTGTGCTCCCCGTGGCCGTACATCCATGCGAACCGGTTCAGTGAAGTCATTGCCAGTACGCCGAATAGATGCTGGTATATCCGTATCGTCCAGATCGATCACCGGAGAGTTGCCGCATGGGCCTTCGGCGTGCCTTGCACCAGTCCTGGACCGTCCGCGCGGTGGACGGCACCCCCCACCCGCATGCCGGACCGCCGGCCCCGGCGCACCCCTCCGTGCGCGCCGGGGTGCCCGCCACCGTCCCGGGCTGCGTGCACACCGATCTGCTGGCGGCCGGGCTGATCCCCGACCCCTACCTGGACGACAACGAGACGCGGCTGACCTGGATCGGCCGCACGGACTGGCGCTACGAGACCGTGTTCGACTGGACGCCGACCGGCCACGAGCGGACCGACCTGGTCTGCGAAGGCCTCGACACGGTGGCCGTGATCGAGCTGAACAGTCACCGGCTCGGCGAGACCGCCAACATGCACCGCGGGTACCGTTTCGACGTCGCGGGCGCGCTCCGCTCGGGCGAGAACCGGTTAAGCGTGACCTTCACCGCGCCGTACGCCTACGCCGAACGGCTGCGGGCCGAACTGGGCGACCGGCCGGGCGCCTACACCGAGCCGTACCCGTTCATCAGGAAGATGGCCTGCAACTTCGGCTGGGACTGGGGACCGACGCTCGTCACGTCCGGCATCTGGCGGCCCATCGGGCTGCACGCCTGGAACGGGATCCGGATCGCCGAGGTGCGCCCCCTGGTGTCCCTGCGCGACGGGACGGCCCGGGTGGCCGTCCACGTCCGGGTGGAAGGCGCCGATCCCACCGCCGCCGCCGAGGTCACCGCGTCGCTGGCCGGGATCTCCGGCCGGACCGTGATCCCCGCGGGCCGCCCGGACGGCGTGATCACCCTGGAGGTGCCCGATCCCGCCCTGTGGTGGCCCCGGGGGTACGGCGAACAGCCGCTGCACGAACTGGTGGTCACGGCCGGCGACGAGGTGTGGCGCGGGGACATCGGCCTGCGCGAGGTGCGCCTGCGCACCGAGGACGGCGCGTTCACCCTGGCCGTCAACGGCGTCGACGTCTTCCTGCGCGGCGTCAACTGGATCCCCGACGACTGCTTCCCCACCCGCGTCCGCCGCGACCGGTACGCCGCCAGGCTGGCCCAGGCGTGCGAGGCCGGCGTCAACCTGGTGCGCGTCTGGGGCGGCGGCCTGTACGAGAGCGAGGACTTCTACCACCTCTGCGACCGGCTCGGGCTGATGGTCTGGCAGGACTTCCCGTTCGCCTGCGCCGCCTACCCCGAGGAGGAGCCGATCAGGACCGAGGTGGAGGCGGAGGCGCGCGAGCAGGTCGCCCGGCTCACCCCGCACCCGAGCCTGGTCCTGTGGTGCGGCAACAACGAGAACCTCCAGGGCCACGCCGAGTGGGGCTGGCGCGAGCGACTGGAGGGCCGAAGCTGGGGTTCCGGCTTCTACCTGGAGACGCTGCCGCGCATCGTGGCCGAGCTCGACCCCACCCGGCCCTACTGGCCCGGCAGCCCGTACTCCGGCTCGATGGACCTGCCCCCCAACGACCCGGCCCACGGCACCCTGCACATCTGGGACGTGTGGAACGAGCGCGACTACACCGCCTACCGCGACTACCGGCCGCGACTGGCCGCCGAGTTCGGCTTCCAGGCGCCGGCGGCGTACGCCACGATCCGCCGGGCGATCGGCGACGACCCGCTGCAGCCCGGCTCGCCCGGCATGCTGCACCACCAGAAGGCCGTCGACGGCGACCTCAAGCTGGCCGCCGGGCTCGAACCGCACTTCCCGGCGCCGGAGACGTTCGACGACTGGCACTACCTGACCCAGCTCAACCAGGCGCGGGCCATCCGGCTGGGGGTGGAGCACTTCCGGTCGCTGTGGCCCCACTGCGCCGGCAGCGTGGTGTGGCAGCTCAACGACTGCTGGCCGGTCACCTCCTGGTCGGCCGTGGACGGCGACGGCCGCAGGAAACCGCTCTTCCACGCGCTGCGCAGCGCCTACGCCGACCGGCTGCTGACGGTGCAGCCGCGAGACGGCGGCCTGGTGCTGGCGGCCGTCAACGACACCGGGCGGCCGTGGCGGGCACGAGCGCTGGCCGTACGGCACGCCTTCGACGGGTCCGCGCTCGCGACGCAGACCCTCGATCTCGACGTGCCGCCTCGCGCCGTCGCGACGCTGGAGCTGGACGCGCCGGTGGCGGGGGCGGGCGACCCGGCGGGCGAGCTGATCGTCGTGGCGGCGGGGGAGCGGCGGGCCCTGTGGTTCTTCGCGCCCGACCGCGACCTGAGCCTGCCCGAGCCCCGCTTCGACGCGGTCACCGAACGCGTCCCCGACGGGTTGCTGCTGACCGTCACCGCCCACACGCTGCTGCGCGACCTGGCCGTCTTCCCCGACCGCCTCGACCCCGCCGCCGAGGTGGACGACCAGCTCGTCACGCTGTTGCCGGGGGAGCGGGCCCGCTTCGTCATCAGCACAACGGACCCGCGGGTGGACGAGCGCGCGCTCACCCGCGCCCCCGTGCTGCGCTGCGTCAACGACGTGACCGCGCGATGAGCCGTGGCTAGGTGAGGTCGGGCCCGTCCCGGCGGCGCGGCCGCAGCAGGGGGATCAGGACGAGGCCCAGGGCGGCGCTCACCGTCACCACCACCGACGGAGCGGCGAACTGGGCGCTCGCCCCCGCCACGGCGAACCCGACGCCCTGCCAGAACATCAGCCCCGACGTCTGGATGCTCAGCGCCCGGCCGAGCAGGTCCTCCGGTGCGGTGTCCACGACCAGCCGGTCCAGCCCGAGATGGTGGGCCAGCCCCATGCCGGACAGCACGAGCAGCCCGATCGCGAGCGGCAGCCCCGGCCGCAGCCCGAAGGCGAGCTGTGGCACGAACATCAGCACCGCCAGCGGCACGACCAGGCGCAGCCGCTGCCGCGGGGAGGGCAGCCACATGCACAGCACCTCGCCCAGCACCGTGCCCACCGGCAGCGCCGACATGAGCAGGCCGAGTCCGAGCGTGCCGAAGCCCGCCGCCTCCGCGTACGGGGCGGCCAGCGCCTCCGGCGCGATCCCGAGGGCCGGCACCGCCCAGCCGAACACCAGGACCCGGCGCAGCGGGACGATCCGGAAGACCCGGCGGAGCCCGGCCAGCGAGTCGCCGACGAGGGAGCCCGCCGCGCCGCCGGCCGTCGCGGGACGCGCCCGCACTCCGGCCGCCAGCAGCGCCGCCGAGATCAGGAAGGCGGCCGTGTTGAGCAGGACGGCGGCGCGCGGCGACATCACGACGAGCAGCAGGCCGCCGAGGGCGAAGCCGCTCACCTGCGCGCCCTGGGCCACCAGCCGGAACAGGCTCCGGCCGGCGATGTAGACGTCGCCGTCCAGGACGCGGGGCAGCACCGCCGCCCGCGCGCCGCCGAACACCGGGGCCACGAGTCCCATGCCGAACGCCGGGACGAGGACGGCGCCGACCGGCAGGCCGGGCAGCGCCATGACGGCGGCCAGCGCGGCCGTCAGGAGGTTGCACCCCACCAGCAGCCGCCGGATCGGTACCCGGTCCACCAGCGCCGACAGCAGCACCCCGCCGAACAGGTAGGGCACGAACGCCACCGTGAACACCATGGCGGCCAGCAGCGGCGACCCGGTCTGCCGGTAGACCAGCACGGTCAGCGCGAACTGGGTCACGATCGTGCCGAGCATGCACATCACGTGCGACAGGAAGATCGCCCGGAACTCGGGCACCGCGAGCGCGTCGCGGTAGCGGCCGCGCGCCGCCTGGGCGCGGTCGGCTGGAGGGTTGCTCATCGGGCTCCCCGGAACGGTGCCGCCCGCCGTGGCCGGGTGCGGCCACGGCGGCTGACAGTGCGGCTGACAGTGCGGCTGTCGGTCAGTAGGCGTAACGCATGGACGATCACCTCCTCACGACAGGGTGATGGGCAGGCTGCGCACGCCGCGCAGCGTCCCGCTCTCCCACATCACCGGCTCCCCGCACGGCCGGAGGTCCGGATGGCCGACGGCCAGCTCGGCGAACAGCGCCCTGGTCTGCATCGTGGCCAGGCTCGCGCCCAGGCAGGCGTGCAGGCCGCGGCCGAAGCCGAGGTGCGGGTTGGGGGAGCGGGCGGGCAGCAGGGAATCGGGGGAGGGGAAGACGGCCGGGTCGCGGTTGGCCGCGCCGATGATCAGGGTCACGCCCTGGCCGGCGCGAATCGTGGCGCCGCCGAGCTCGGTGTCGGCCAGGCAGCCGCGGGCGAGGACCTGGACCTGACTGGTGTACCGGATCACCTCGTCAACCGCGGTGTCCGGAGTTTTCGCGAAATACTGAAGGCTTCCTGGATTGTCGGTTATCGCGAGCAGCGACAGCGCGAGCAGGCGTGCCGAGGACTCGAAACCGGCGTGGAAAGTCGACCGGAGCGAATTCAGCACCAAACGGCGGTCGAGCCCCATCGCCGGGAGTTTCTCGCTGACATAGGCGAACATCCCGCCCGGCCGGTGGTCGCTCATCCAGCGTTCCATCAACGCGTCCAACTCCGCGCGCGCCGCGAGTCCGGCCGGGACCACCTCGGGGCGCAGCCCGGCGTCCATGGTGTCGATGACCGGCGGGGAGACCCGGGCCAGCCAGCCGAGGTCCGGCGGGTCCACGCCGAGCACGTCGCAGATCGTCGCCACGGTCAGCGGGACGGCCACCTCGCTCACGAAGTCGGCCCGCTCGGGCAGGTCCGCCAGCAGCCGGCGGGCCCGGACGGCCGTGCGGGCGGCGAGCGCCGCGTGGTCCCGCTCCCGGTAGGCCGCCGCGAGCAGCCGCCGCACGGGCGGGTGGTCCGGCGGGTCGACCGTCTGCAGCATGATCAGCTCGTCGGGCGTCCGCTCGCCGAGCCGCCGCCAGTCGGAGGCGAACCGGTCGAGCCCCTTCAGAACGGCGGCGCAGTCCTCGTGGCGCGTCAGCACCCAGGTGTCCAGCTCCTCGAACCAGAAGAACGGCGCGCTCTCCCGCCACGCGTGATAGACCGGTGCGGGATTCCGTAATATTTCCGGCTGGAGCAGCGTGCGGAGCGAAAGCGGAAAGAGGCTTTCCGTTGCCACAAAGCCTCCATATGCGGCTCTAAATGCGGACATATTAATTATTTAATGGACCATAGAGGAGTAAGGGGTGACGGTCAAGATCGCTCAATGCGGGCCGTCTCGCGTGGCGGACTCCCGGGCCTACGACCCCCGCGCGCAGACTAGGCTTGTCATGCACGTCTGCCGACCCACGAGAGAGACCATGAAGACCTTCGAAGAGCTGTTCGCCGAGCTGTCCGAGAAGGCGCGCACCCGGCCCGCGGGCTCGGGCACCGTGGCCGCGCTCGACGCCGGCGTCCATGCCATCGGCAAGAAGGTCGTCGAGGAGGCCGCCGAGAGCTGGATGGCCGCCGAGCACGAGTCCACCGACCGGGCGGCGGAGGAGATCTCGCAGCTCCTCTACCACGTGCAGGTGCTCATGCTCGCCAAGGGCATCGGGCTGGACCAGGTCTACAAGCATCTCTAGGGCGTCCGCGCCCCGACCTGGCCCGTCCGTACGACCCTCGCGAGACCCAAGGATGACCACGACATGATCCGACTGGCCGTACCCAACAAGGGGGCGCTGAGCGAGGCCGCCCAGGCCATGCTCAAGGAGGCCGGCTACCGGCCGCGCCGCGACAGCAAGGAGCTCGTCGTCCTCGACGAGGACAACGGCTGCGAGCTGTTCTTCCTGCGCCCTCGCGACATCGCCGTCTACGTCGGCGAGGGCACCCTCGACGCCGGCATCACCGGGCGCGACATGCTCATCGACTCCGGCGCGCCCGTCGAGGAGATCATGCCGCTGGGGTTCGGCGGCTCCACGTTCCGGCTGGCCGCCAGGTCCGGCACGATGACGTCGGTCAAAGACCTCGACGGCATGCGCATCGCCACCTCCTACGCCGGACTGCTCGGCAAATACCTGTCCGACGCGGGCGTCGACGCCAGGGTGATCAAGCTCGACGGCGCGGTGGAGACCGCGATCCGGCTCGGCGTGGCCGACGCCATCGCCGACGTGGTGGAGACCGGCACCACGCTGCGCAACGTCGGCCTTGAGGTGTTCGGCGAACCGATCATGCGTTCCGAGGCCGTGCTGATCAAACGGCACAGCGCCCCCGAGAGCCCCGGCGTGAGCCAGCTCGTCCGCCGCCTCCAGGGCGTCGTGCACGCCCGCGACTTCGTGATGATGGACTACGACATCCGCGCCGAGCGCATCGAGGAGGCCATCGCGCTCACCCCCGGCATGGAGGGGCCGACGGTCTCGCCGCTGCACCGCGAGGGCTGGGTCGCCGTGCGCGCCATGGTCCGCCGCAAGGGCCACCAGCAGGTGATGGACCAGCTCTGGGACATCGGCGCCCGCGCCATCCTCGTCACCGACATCTACGCCTGCCGCCTGTGACCGCCGCACCGGGCGACCGCCACCGCGGCCGCCCGGTGCGAGCGACGGCCCGGCAGCCGACCATGACCACCCGGTTCAGCGGGCCCGACCGCCACCGCGGCCGCCCGGCTCAGCGCGCCGCGGCCACCCTCAGCGCAGCGCGGCCACCGCCTTGACAGCCCGGTCCACCTCTTCGGGCGAGGTGACGATGCTCGTGCCGAAGCGCAGCAGCGACGGCACGTACGGCGTGGTGCTCGCCGCCACCCCGCGCTCGCGCAGCCGCGCCACCGCGGCCTGCGGCTGCATCCCCGCGATCGCGCAGCACACGAGCCCGGCCGAGAGCTCAGCCCCGGCCGGCGTCATCACCGTCACGTGCGAGATGGCCCGCAACCCCTCCTTGAGCCGGGTGGCCAGCTCCTGGGTGCGGCGCTGGACGCGGTCCTTGCCGATGGCCTCCTGGAACGCGAACGCCTCCGGCATCGCCCACCGCTGCTCGAACGCCTTGTAGCCGCCCGGCGTGACCAGCTCCGCCGTCACCGCCGCCGGCGCCTCGCCGCGCTGCCACGCCACGAACGACGGCTCCTCGAACCCCGGGATGACCGGAGACAGCGCGTCCCACGCCCGGCCCCACAGGATGCCGGTGCCCCGCGGGCCGAACAGCCACTTGTGGGTGCCGGTCGCGAGGAAGTCGCAGCCCAGGTCGGCCACGCCGTCGGCCATCGCGCCGAACCCGTGCACCCCGTCCACGCACAGCAACGCCCGGTCCCGCTCGTCCCGGCCCTCGTTCACCTTGGCGAGCATGTCGGCGATCGCCCGCACCGGCAGCCGCACCCCGGTGCTGGAGTGCACCCACGTCACGGCCACCACGCGGGTGCGCGGCCCCAGGCCCTTCCTGATCGCCTCGACGATCCGCTCGGCCGACGCCGTCGTCGGATGGTCGTACAGCCGCACCCTGCGCACCCGCGCCCCGGTGCGCGCGGCCAGCAGGCGCAGCCCCTCGTGGGTGGACAGGAAGTCGTGCTCGGTGGTGAGCACGTCCTGGCCGGGCCGCAACCGCAACCCGGAGTAGAGCAGGCCGAGGCCCATCGTGGTGCTGTCGGTGAGCGCGATCTGCCCGGCCTCGCCGCCGACGAACCGCGCCGCCGCCGCGCGGATGGCCTGGTCCGGCGCGTCCCCTCCAGGCGGCAGATAGTGCGGGTCGGCGTCCAGGCCCGCGCGGTGCCGCTCGATCGCCGCGCGCACCGGGGCGGGCGCCGGAGCCAGCACGAACGCCGCGAACTGCGCGACCCGTGGATCCAGCGCGAACTGCGCGCGCACGCTCGCCCAGTCCCGAGGATCGAACGGCGGCGGCTGCGAGACCGCGGGAGGGGCTGCGGGCGTGGGCGTCGAGGTGCAGGCGGACACCCCCGCGAGCAGGCCCGTGCCGAGCAGGGCCCGTCTGTTCAGCTGTCGCGTCACGCCTCCTTCCTACCCTGGCCGGGGCTGCCCTGCCCAGGGGCCGCGCGGACCTCTCAGCCGCCGGCGGCCGTCACCTGGCGGATCAGGTCGGAGACGCGCACGATCCCCATGCAGCGGTTCAGCTCATCGGTGACCACCAGGTCGTCGTAGACGCGGGCCGCGTCCTGACCCGCCGCCCGCATGGCGGCCACCACGGGCGTGCTCCTCGACACCGTGCGCGGCGGGTCGGCCAGCCGCCGCGCCGGCTTGGTGGCGTGCAGCGCGTGGCCGTACCGGGCGGCGATCGACAGCAGGAACCTGCCGCGGTCCAGGCTGCCCCGCGGCCGCTGGTACTCGTCCACCAGGATCACGCTGGTGATCGACGGCTCGTCGCCGAAGGCCGCCACCACGTCCTCCGCCTTCGCCTCGGCCGGCAGGGTCACCGCGGGCAGCAGCAGCTCCTGCACGCGCGGGCCCAGCTCCTGACCCGACGCCACGGCCGCGGCCGCCGCGGCCTCCGCCGGCTCCGGGAGCGGCACCCGTACCCGCCCGTCCGGGCCGGGCGCGAGCAGCGGCCCGTGCGCCAGCCGCACCCCCCAGCCGCGCACCGCCGCAAGCTGCGCCTGCTCCTCGATCCCCGGAGCGAGCACGTGCGCGCCGATGCCGCGCGCCAGCTCCGCCACCGCCCGCACCACCGCTACGGCCCGGTGGTCGCGCGGCACCCGCGTCATCACCCCGGGCGACAGGGCCAGCAGGTACGGCGAAGCCTCCGCGATCATGTCGAGCGGCACGCTCTCCAGCCCGGCGTCGCCGAACCCGAGCAGGTAGCCGAGGGTGCGCAGCCCGTCCAGCGTCACCTGGATCACCGGCCGCTCGGCGTTCCCGCACGGGCCGGTCAACAGCAGCATCGTCTCTCGGGGATGGCGGCCCGACCTGCGCAGCGCCTCGTGCAACGGCACCAGCGCTCCCGCGCCGCGCGCCACGACGGTGAACGGCAGCTCCAGCACGAGCGGCAGGGGCCCGCCGGGCAGCAGGCCCGCCGCGTCCACGGCCGCCGGTCGCGCGACGGCGGCGCCCGTGTCGAGGTCCACGACGGGGCCGGGAAGCGGGCCGGGAGAGGTCACGAGGGGATGATGCGGCCCCGGTCGCCGCCGGAGAACCCCTGTGGGGGGATGTTCACCGGCATTTCCCCTCCGGTTCCCGCCCTGCGGTGGTTTCTCCGGTCCGCCGCCTCGCGGGGGGCGTCCTCCGGTACGTCGCCCTGCGGTGGATCCCCTGCAGTTCTCGCCCTGCGGTGGTCCCTCGGTCCGCCGCCCTGAGGAGCGGCCCGGCGCGGGGCGGCGGACCGGGTGGGCTAGCCTTCCGGCATGAGCGCGCGACCGGCGAAGGGCGGCGGCCGGTGGGTGTCCGTGCCGCCCGAGCGCGTGCACCCGTGGATCGACGGCTTCGCCGACCGGCACGGGCCGTTCGAGGCGTCCGGCGACGAGCGGGCCGTGCGCCTGGTGGCGGCCCGACGGCGCGCTCGCCGAGCTGCACGCCCCCTTCCCGCCCATGCCGGCCGGCCCGCCGTACGTCTCCGGGCTCGTCGCCCACGCGCGCGCCGAACGCCGGGTCGGCGTGATCCTCGTCCGGCTGGGCGGCTACGCGGCGGGGGTGTTCCACGGCGGGGTGCTGGTGGCCTCCAAGGTCGGCTCCCGTCTGGTCCAGGGGCGCACCGCCGCGGGCGGATGGTCGCAGCAGCGCTTCGCCAGGAGACGCCGCAACCAGGCGGACCAGGCGCTCGACACGGCGGCCGAGACGGCGCTGCGCGTCCTGTCGCCGCATCTCGCCGACCTGGAGGCGGTCGTGCTCGGCGGCGACCGCCGCGCCGTGGACGCCCTGCGCGCCGATCGGCGCCTGGCGCCGCTCCTGGCCCTGGAGGCGGGGCCGTTCCTGACGGTCCCCGATCCCAAGCTGGCGGTGCTGCGCGACACCCCGGAGCTGTTCCGCGCGGTCAGGATCCGCGTGGTGGACCCTGGCTGACGGCCCCCGCGCGCGGTCGGTGTGGCGCCGCGCCCGGGGCGGACCGAGGTGCGCGCCGCCGTGGCCTGCCTCGATCCCCTGGGGCGGGTCCGTCGGCTTCGTGGAGGCTCGCCCCCGGTCCTCCGAGGCGGGTCCGCCGGCTTTCCGAAAGCGCCGGAGCCCCCTGAGCGAGGGGTGTTCCGGCGAGCGCGTTCAAGAGCGGCCCCCGTGCGGTGGAAGCAAGGGTTTGAGTCGATTCAAAATGCGCTGTTCTGCCGCTATGATGGCCGGGTTCCCGGCAGCACGGCCTCGTGAGGTTCGATGGCGACCAGTAGCATCAAGGAGGTCGCGCAGCTGGCGCGAGTCTCTGTGGGCACCGTGAGCAACGTCCTCAACAGGCCCGAGATCGTCTCCCCGGCCACGCGCGAGCGTGTGTTCAAGGCGATCCGCGAGCTGGGGTTCGTCCGCAACGAGGTGGCCCGCCACCTGCGGGTGGGCCGCAGCCGGACGGTCGGTCTGGTCGTGCTCGACGTGGCCAACCCGTTCTTCGCCGACGTCGCCCACGGCGCGGAGGCGCTGGCCGACGAGCACGACACGATGGTGGTGCTGTGCAACAGCATCGCCGACCCGCGCCGGGAGCGCCGCCACCTCGACCAGCTCGAACAGCAGCGCGTCATGGGCATACTGATCACTCCGGTCGACGCGGGCAGCCCCCGGCTGGCCGAGCTGGCCGCCCGCGGCACCCCCGTGGTGCTGGTCGACAGCGCCGCCACCGGCCTGCAGTGTTCGGTGGCGGTCGACGACCGGCTCGGCGGGCACCTGGCCGGATCGCACCTGATCGAGCGGGGGCATCGCCGCATCACCTACGTCGGCGGGCCGCCGTCGATCAAACAGGTGGCCGACCGGCACGCCGGCATCATGAACGCCGTGGCCGAGGCGGGTGACGGCGTCGAGCTGGTCAGCCACGTGCTGCCCGCGCTGAGCGTCGCCGGCGGCCGCGCCGCTGGCGAACGCGTGGCCGGCCTGCCGCCGAAGAGACGGCCGACCGCCGCCTTCTGCGCCAACGACCTGATAGCGCTCGGGTTCCTGCAGGCCATGGCCGCGCGGGGGCTGCGGGTCCCGCACGACATGGCGATCGTCGGCTACGACGACATCGACTTCGCCGCCGCCGCGGCGGTCCCCCTCTCCTCCGTGCGGCAGCCGCGCGAACTGCTCGGCCGTACGGCCATCGACCTGCTGCTGGAGGAGGTGACCGCGCCCGAGCAGCACCGGCACCGGCAGGTCATCTTCCAGCCGGACCTGGTGGTCCGGGAGTCGAGCGCGCTGCGCAGGCGCGACTGAAGGAGCACGATGTGACCGAGATCTACCACAACCGGCTCGCCGGCCCCGACGACCTGGAGGGGTTCCGGATGGAGGGGCCGGGGACGGTGTCGTTCCCACAGGGCCGGATGCGGCTGGAGAGCGTCCGGCCGCCGGCCGACGGGCAGGCGGCCAACCTGGTGCTGTGGTGCCCGGTGGACTTCCCCGCCGACGTGCGCGTCGAGTGGGACTTCTGGCCGGTCAGGGAGCCGGGGCTGGCCATCATGTTCTTCCATGCCCGCGGCCGGGGAGGTGAGGACCTCTTCGATCCCGCGCTGGCCCCGCGTGAGGGGCCGTACGAGCAGTATCACAGCGGCGACATCGACGCCTACCACGTGTCCTACTACCGGCGTATGTGGCCGTCGGAGCGCAGGCTGCACACCTGCAACCTGCGCAAGAGCCATGGCTTCCACCTGGTCGCCCAGGGGCCCGACCCGCTGCCCGCCGTGCTCGACGCCGAAGGTCCGTACGCGATGAGACTCGACGTCAGGGGCTCGGAGATCACGTTCGCCGTCAACGATTTGGTCTCGTTCCGCTGGACGGACGACGGCGCCGTCGGCGGCCCTGCCCTGCGCGGCGGCAAGATCGGTTTCCGGCAGATGGCCCCGTTGATCGGGGATTACGCAAATCTCCGCGTTTCTCATCATTGACTCTGAGTCGATTCAACACTACGTTCGCCACCAACCAGCCGTTCACCCGCTCGTAACAGGGCGGGCGCCACGGCGCGACCCCCGTCCCGTGTCCGCGCACACGCCACGAGAAAGTGCTGCCGGATGTTCCATCACTCCATGTCAATGAAGGTCCAGGCCGCTTGTACCGAGGTGGCCTGGGCGGCTCGGCTGAACCTGTTGTGGCTCGCGTTCACCCTCGCCGGTGGCGTGGTCCTCGGGCTCGGGCCCGCCACCGTGGCCGCCTACACCCTGGCCAGGCGGCACGCCCGTGGTGAATCGTTTCAGGCATGGCGGGAGTTCGGGACCGTCTACCGACGGGAGTTCGTCCGGGGCAACCTGCTCGTCCTGCCCATGGCGGTGGTCGCCACCGTGCTGGTCGGCAACTACCTCTACCTGAGCGCTCTGGGCCCCGGCGCGGGAGCGCCGCGGATCGCGACGCTCGTCGCCCTGGCCGCTCTGGTGGTGGTGGGCTCCTACATCGGGCCGATCTACACGCACTACGACCTGCCCCTCCGGGCCTGCCTGCCCAAGGCGTCGCTGTTCGCGATCACGCGACCGGCCGCGTCCGTGGTGCAGCTCTTCGTCCTCAGCGGCATCGCCTACGCCACCTCGGTGATGCCCGTCCTCGCGGCGGTGATCAGCATCGGCGCCTGGATCCACGTCAACACCTGGCTCTGCCTGCGCTTCTTCCAGGAGAACGAGGCGCGTCTGCACTCGAAAGGGATCTCATGAGCCCATCCCGTCGCCGGCTCACCGCCGGTGTGGTAACGCTAACGGCCGCTCTTCTCGCCTCGGCCTGCGCCGGTGGCGGTGACGCGCCCGCGACCGACCCCAACACGCTGACGATCATGTCCAAGCTGTTCGGCACCGCGCCCGACCCCAAGGGCGAGATGCACCAGGCGGTGGAGAAGTTCCTCGGCAAGAAGCTCCAGATCACCTGGGTGCCGAACGCCGAATACACCGACAAGGTCAACGTGACCCTGGCCTCGGCCAACCTCCCCCAGGTCATGGTGGTGGACCCGAAGATGCCGGCGTTCGTCAAGTCCGCCGAGGCGGGCGCCTTCTGGGACCTGACCGACAAGCTGGACAAGTACCCGAACCTGAAGCCGATGGACGAGCGGACGGCGCTCAACTCCTCCGTCAACGGCAAGATCTACGGCCTGTACCGGATGCGGCCCCTGCTGCGCTCGGCGATCGTGATCCGTAAGGACTGGCTGAAGAAGGTCGGCCTCGACGAGCCGAAGACCGTCGACGACCTGTACGAGGTCGCCAAGGCGTTCACCGAGAAGGACCCCGACGGCAACGGCAAGAAGGACACCTACGGCCTGATCATCCCCAAGTGGCCGGGCAACTACGCCAGCGCCAGCCCCTATGACGTGCTGGAGACCTGGTTCGGCGCACCGAACGGCTGGGGCGAGCGGGACGGCAAGATCGTGCCCGGCTTCGACACCCCCGAGTTCCTGGAGGCCAACCGGTTCCTGAAGAAGATGATCGACGAGGGGATGGTCAACCCCGACTTCGCCACCCTCGACACGGCCAAGTGGAACGAGCCCTTCCACCAGGGCAAGGGCGGCATGATCATCGACGTGAACGTGCGCTCCCGGCAGGTCCTCGACCTGTTCCGCGAGGACGACCCGGAGAACTACGGCGACAAGGTGGCCATGGTCGGCAACCTCAGCCGCTCCGACGGCAAGAAGTTCTCCTACCCGTTCACCGGTTACGCCGACGTGCTGGCGATCTCCAAGCAGAGCGTGCGCACCGAGGCCGACCTCGACAACGTGCTGAAGACGCTGGACAAGCTGGCCACCAAGGAAGGCCAGATCCTCGTCCAGAACGGCGTCGAGGGCCGCAACTTCAAGGTCGAGAACGGTACCGCCACGCTGATCAACGAGGACGACCCGGCGGTCAGGCCCATCCAGGACAGCGTGGACGACGCCTTCATCCAGCTCGGCACGAAGGGCGACGAGTCGATCGGCGGCATCGCCTACCAGCGGACGCCCTCCGGCAAGCCGTACCAGGAGATGGTCAAGCTCAGCAACGACCTGATGGCCGAGGACCTCAAGACGGCCGTGCACAACGTGGCGCTGCCCGTGGTCTCTCCCACCGCCGTCGCCAAGGGCGCGCAGATCGACACGATCATCCCGGACGCCCGCATCAAGTACCTGTCGGGCACCTTCACCGAGGAGCAGTTCAAGGCCGAGATCAAGCGCTGGTACGACAGCGGCGGCACCCAGGTGGCCGCCGAGATCAACGACCTCGTCGGCAAGCTCGGTCAGTAGCCCCGCTCGGAGGGGCCCGGGCCGAGCCCGGGCCCCTCGCACGAAAGGAGGCCGCTGTGGCCACCGACCTGGCGCCGCCTCCCGTGAAGGCGGCCCCCAAGGCGAGGAGGCGGGGCGCCGACAAGGTCCCCCTCCGCACGGCGCTGGCGCGCTATCGCTGGCTCTACCTGATGCTCCTGCCGGGCATCGGCTACTTCGCGATCTTCAAGTACCTGCCGATGTACGGCGTGACGATCGCGTTCCAGGACTTCCTGCCGTTCCTCGGCTACTCGGGCAGCCCCTGGGTCGGCTTCAAGCACTTCGAGGAGCTCTTCTCCGGCCCCGACTTCGGCCGGCTGATGTTCAACACGCTGTTCCTGGCGCTGCTGCACATCGTCTTCGTCTTCCCCGCGCCGATCATCGTCGCGCTGCTGCTGAACGAGCTGCGCGTCAACGTGCTCAAGCGCTCGGTCCAGTCGCTCATCTACATCCCGCACTTCCTGTCCTGGACGATCGTCGCCTCGCTGACGTACGTCCTGTTCGCGGCCGACTTCGGCGTGATCTCCGGCTGGATCCGCGAGCTGTCGGGCGACACCGCGAAGATCGACTACATGGCGCAGGAGGAGTGGTTCCGGCCGCTCATCGTCCTGCAGCAGCTCTGGAAGCAGACCGGCTGGGGCACGATCATCTACCTGGCCGCGCTGGCCGGGGTGGACCCGAACCTGTACGAGGCCGCCCGGATGGACGGCGCCGGCCGGTTCCGGCAGCTCTGGCACGTCACCCTGCCCGCGATCCGCCCGACCGTGGTCGTCATGGCGATCCTCGCGTCCGGCAACCTGCTGGACTCCGGCTTCGAGCAGATCTGGCTGATGACCACCTCGCTGAACCGCTCGGTGGCCGACGTGTTCGACACCTACGTCTACTACGCCGGCATCACCCAGGGCGCCATCAGCTACTCCACCGCCGTCGGCCTGTTCAAGGGCGTGGCGGGCGTCATCCTGATCTTCGGCTCGAACTGGCTGGCCAAGCGCCTCGGCCAGCGTGGACTGTTCTAAGGAGCCCGGCATGTCCGCCATCACCACGGCCAAGGCGCCGGTCGACAACAACAGTTCGCTCGGCAGCCGCGTGTTCGACACGCTCAACGTCGTCGTGCTCGTCGGCCTGGCACTGGTCACGATCCTGCCGCTGCTGTACGTCCTGGCCGGATCGTTCGCCGGCGAGTCGGAGATCTCCTCGCGGCCGTTCTTCCTGTGGCCCGAGAAGATCGTCACCGAGTCGTACGCGTACATCTTCGCCACCGACACCTTCGTCCGCGCCCTGATCACGACGGTGGTCGTGACGGCCGTCGGCACGGTGGTGCAGCTCGGACTGACGTTCACCATGGCCTACCCGCTGGCCAAGCGCTACCTGCCCGGCCGCACCCTGGTGCTGAACCTGGTGATCTTCACCTTGGTCTTCAGCGGCGGCATGATCCCCACCTACCTGGTGGTGCGCGACCTGGGGCTGCTGGACAGCTACTGGGCGCTGATCCTGCCGCTGGCGATCAACCCGTTCTACCTGATCATCATCAAGAGCTTCTTCCAGGAGCTGCCGCAGGCCCTGGAGGAGGCGGCGCGCATCGACGGCGCCAACGAGATGGGCGTCTTCTTCAAGATCGTCCTGCCGCTGTCCAAGCCGATCATCGCGACGTTCTCGCTGTTCTACGCGGTGGCGATCTGGAACGACTACATGTCGCCGCTGCTCTACATCAACGACCCGGACAAGTGGACGCTGCAGATCCTGGTGCGGCAGCTCACCAACACCGACGCCGCCAACGCGCTGGCGCAGATGGACCGGACGTGGGTGCCGCCCGAGCAGGGCCTGAAGTTCGCGGTGGTGGTCATCGCCACGCTGCCCATCCTGTTCTTCTACCCGTTCCTGCAGAAGCATTTCGCCAAGGGCGTGCTGATCGGATCGGTGAAGGAGTGACCCGGACGGTGCTGCTGGCGGGCGACTCGACGGTGGCCTCCTGCCCCGCGTTCGAGGCGCCCATGTCGGGGTGGGGCGCGCAGCTCGGCCCGTACGTGGGCGTCCCGGTGCGCAACCTCGCCAAGGGCGGCGCCACCACGGCCAGCCACCGGGCCGAGGGGCTGTGGGACGCGCTGCTGCTGGAGGCGGCGCCGGGCGACGTCGTGGTGATCCAGTTCGGGCACAACGACCAGAAGGAGCCCGAGCTGCCGTACCGCGAGAACCTGCGCGCCTTCGTGGGAGAGGCGCGCGCGGCGGGGGCGCTGCCGGTGCTGTGCACGCCGGTGCAGCGCCGCCGCTTCGAGGGCGACCGGCTGGCGCCGACGCACGGCGACTACCCGGACCGGGTGCGCGCCCTCGCCGCCGAGGAGGGCGTGCCGCTGATCGACCTGACCGCCGCCACCACCGAGCTGTACGAGCGGCTGGGCCCCGAGGGGTCGAAGGCGCTGTTCACCCACCTGCCGCCTGGTCGGCACCCGCTCCACCCGGACGGGGTGGCCGACGACACCCACTTCTGCTTCCGCGGCGCCGACGAGGTGGCCGCCATCGTCGCCGAGCGGCTGAAGGAGATCGCATGACCGTGCTCCGCTGGCTGGACCGTCCCGCAGAGCAGGGGGTGACCTGGGGCGTGCCGTGGCCGCGCGGCGAGGTCCGGCCGGGCACCCCGTTCGCGCTGGCCGACCCGGCGGGCGGGCAGGTGCCCGTGCAGAGCTGGGTGACGGCCACCTGGCCGGAGGGCTCCGTGAAGTGGTCGGCGCACGCCGTCGGCCCGCAGGCGAGCCCGGCCGGGACGTACGAGCTGCGGCCCGGCGGCATGCCCGCCGCCCCCGCCCGGCCGGTCGCGGTCGCCCGCGAGGGGGGCGTGCTGCGCGTCGGCACGGGGGCGGTGACCTGGACGATCGAGGAAGGGGGCGACACGCTCGCCCGCTCGGTCACCGTGCCGGCCGAGGGCGGCGAGCGTGAGATCGTCAGAGACGTCCGCCTGGTGAGCCTGCACCAGGACCGCCCCACGTCCGACGAGGACGGCTCGCTCACCCGGGAGCGGGCCACCGGCCGGGTCACGCGCGTCACCGTCGAGCAGGACGGCCCGGTCCGCGCCGTCGTCCGCCTCGACGGCGACCACGGCGACGGGCAGAGAGGCGACGGGCAGAGGGATGACGGGCGGCGCGATGAGGGGCGGGGCGATGACGGGCGGCGCGCCCGGCTGCCCTTCACCGTGCGCCTGTACTTCTACGCCGGAGCGGCGGACGTGCGCGTCGTGCACTCGTTCGTCTGGGACGGCGACCCCCGGCGCGACTTCCTGGCCGGGCTCGGCCTGCGCGCCGACGTGGTCATGCGCGACGAGCCGCACGACCGCCACGTACGGCTGGCCGGGCCCGACGGCGGCTTCCTCACCGAGGCCGTGCGCGGGCTGACCGGCCTGCGCCGCGACCCCGGCGAGGAGGTGCGGCGGGCCCAGGTCGAGGGCCGCCCGTGCGGCCCGATCGGCAACCCCGAGGTGGCGAGGCGGCTGCACCTCATCCCCACCTGGAGCGACTACACCCTCGACCAGACCTCCGCCGACGGCTTCGTCCTGCGCAAGCGCACCGCCGAGGGCCACGCCTGGGTGACGATCCCGGCCGGCACCCGCTCGGCCGGCTACGGCTACGTCGGCGGCGTCAGCGGCGGCCTCGGTTTCGGCCTGCGCGACTTCTGGCGGCTGCACCCCACCCGCCTGGACGTCCGCGGCGCCGCCACCGGCCTCGCCACCGCGACCGTCTGGCTCTACTCGCCCTCGGCGCCCGCCATGGACCTGCGGTTCTGGCACGACGGCATGGGGCAGGACACCTTCGCCGAGCAGCTCGAAGGCCTGGAGATCACCTACGAGGACTACGAGCCCGGCTTCGGCGACGCCCACGGCGTGGCCCGTACGCACGAGCTGACCCTGCGCGTCCACGACGCCACCCCGCCGTCGGCGGACCTCGCCGCGCACGCCGCCGCGATGAACGAGCCCGCCCTGCTGACCGCGCCGCCCGAGCGCCTGCGCGCCGCCGGCGTCTTCGGCGACTGGGACCTGCCCGACCGCTCCACCCCGGCCCGCGCCGCGATCGAGGACCGGCTGGACTTCCTGTTCGACCTGTACGTGCGCGAACGTGAGCAGCGCCGCTGGTACGGCTTCTGGGACTACGGCGACGTCATGCACACCTACGACGCCGACCGGCACACCTGGCGCTACGACGTGGGCGGCTACGCCTGGGACAACTCCGAGCTGTCGCCGGACCTGTGGCTGTGGTACCAGTTCCTGCGCACCGGGCGCGCCGACGTCTTCCGCTTCGCCGAGGCGATGACCCGCCACACCGGCGAGGTGGACGTCTACCACCTCGGCCGCTGGAAGGGTCTCGGCAGCCGGCACAACGTGCAGCACTGGGGGTGCAGCTGCAAGCAACTGCGCATCTCCAACGCCGCCTACCGGCGCTTCTTCTACTACCTGACCGCCGACGAGCGCACCGGCGACCTGCTGGACGAGCTGGCCGCGCCCGAGGAGACCTTCCTCGTGATCGACCCGACGCGCAAGGTGCGCCGCGACGTCTACACGCCGGACCCGTCGGCCCTGTCGGTCGGTCTGGGCGCCGACTGGGGCGCGCTCGCCGCCGCCTGGCTGACCCGCTGGGAGCGCCACGGCGACGAACGCGCCCGGGACCGGCTGCTCGGCACCATGGCGGGGATCGGCGCCCTGCCGCACGGCTTCCTCACCGGTGAGGCCCGGCTCGACCTGGCCACCGGCCGGTTGGACACCTCCCGCGACGCGGTCGAGATCTCGCACCTGTCGGCGGTCTTCGGGCTGCCCGAGATGTGCTCGGAGCTGATCGCTCTCGCGCTGGACGTGCCCGGGTTCGAGCGGGCCTGGCTCGACTACTGCCGGCTCTATCTGGCGCCCGCCGCCGAGCAGGAGGCCGAGGTGGGCCACGCGCTCCGCGGCGTCTCGCTGGTCCAGGCGCACAGCCGGCTGGCCGCGTACGCGGCGGCCCGCGACGGCGACCCCGGGCGGGCCGCCGTGCTCGCCGCGCGCGCCTGGCGCAGGTTCTTCGTGGACGAGGACGACCAGCTCAACCGCAATCCGTTGCAGCGCGAGCCCGACTGGCGGCTGACCCGGGTGGCCGGGCCGCACGTGCTGGCGCCCGTGGCGGAGGCGGCGTACGTCTCGACCAACGACGCCGCGCAGTACGGCCTGGCCGCCATCCAGAACCTCGCCCTGATCGGCGACCACCTGCCGGAGGAATAACGAGAGGTCGGCCCCCGTCTGGGGGCCATACACTGATCCGTATGCACACTCCCGATTGACCGGCGCAGCACGCCGAATCCCTCGTTTCCTAGCACGGGAGTGTTACGTCAACCATGATCATCGCCAGTGACATCGAGCTGCGCGCCGGCGCGCGCCTGCTCATCGAAACCGCCTCCTTCCGGGTCAACCCCGGCGACAAGATCGGCCTCGTCGGCCGCAACGGGGCCGGCAAGACCACGCTGACCAAGGTGCTGGCCGGTGAGGCGCTGCCCGCCGCCGGGTCGGTCACCACCAGCGGCAGCGTCGGCTACCTGCCGCAGGACCCCCGCACCGGCGACCTGGAGGTGCTCGCCCGCGACCGCATCCTGTCGGCGCGGGGCCTCGACGAGGTGCTGCGCAAGCTGCGCCAGGCCGAGCTGGGCATGTCGTCGGCCGACGAGCGCACCCGCGAGAAGGCGGTGCGCCAGTACGGCCGGCTGGAGGACCAGATGCACGTGCTCGGCGGCTACGCGGCCGAGTCGGAGGCGGCCTCCATCGCCTCCAGTCTCGGCCTGCCGGACCGGGTGCTCTCCCAGCCGCTGAAAACGCTTTCTGGCGGTCAGCGCAGGCGCGTCGAATTGGCCCGCATTCTTTTCAGCGGAGCGGAAACTCTCCTTCTCGACGAGCCGACAAACCACCTAGATGCGGACTCAATCGGATGGCTTCGCGATTTTTTGCGATCCCATCAGGGCGGCTTGGTGATCATCAGCCATGACGTAGACCTTCTTGAAGCGACGGTCAACAAGGTCCTGCACCTCGACGCGAACCGATGCGTGATCGACCACTACAACGTGGGTTGGAAAGCTTACCTTGCGCAACGGGAGACCGACGAGAAGCGGCGCAAGCGCGAGCGGGCCAACGCCGAGAAGCAGGCGGGCGCGCTGCTCGCCCAGGCCGACAAGATGCGCGCCAAGGCCACCAAGGCCAAGGCCGCCCAGGACATGATGCGCCGCGCCCACCGGCTGCTCGCCTCCACCGAGGAGGAGCGCCAGAGCGACAAGGTGGCCAGGCTGCGCTTCCCGGAGCCGCAGCCGTGCGGCCGCACCCCGCTGGTGGGCGAGGGGCTGTCCAAGTCCTACGGCTCCCTGGAGGTCTTCACCGACGTCGACGTGGCCATCGACCGAGGTCACCGGGTCGTCATCCTCGGCCTCAACGGCGCCGGCAAGACCACGCTGCTGCGCCTGCTCGGCGGCGTCGAGCAGCCCGACTCCGGCGCCATCAGGCCCGGCCACGGCCTCAAGATCGGCTACTACGCGCAGGAGCACGAGACCCTCGACCCCGACCGGACGCTGCTGGAGAACATGCGCTCGGCCGGCGGCACGTTCACCGACACCGAGCTGCGCAAGGTGCTCGGATCCTTCCTGTTCACCGGAGACGACGTCGACAAGCCGGCCGGGGTGCTCTCCGGCGGCGAGAAGACCCGTCTGGCGCTGGCCATCCTCGTGCTGTCCAGTGCCAACGTCCTCCTCCTCGACGAGCCCACGAACAACCTCGACCCGGTCAGCCGCGAGCAGGTTCTGCAGGCCCTGAGGTCGTATTCAGGGGCGATCGTGCTCGTCACCCACGACGAGGGTGCCGTTGACGCCCTGTCACCGGATAGGGTGATCTTGCTACCGGACGGAACTGAAGACGCATGGAGCGACGAATTTTCCGATCTTGTGGCACTTGCCTGATCTTAATTTGGGTGGGTACGGATCTTTTCCCGTGGAGTAGGTAGCCGATCCCGCTGAAATGACTGATCATGGCGGAGTAACGCTGCGGAAGTCCGGCACTACAGGAGGTACTCGTGGCCGAGACACTGAAGAAGGGCACCCGGGTGACCGGGGCCGACCGGGAGAAACTGGCCGGCGATCTCAAGAAGCGCTATGCCGCGGGTGAGAGCATCCGCGCCCTGGCCGCTTCGACCGGTCGGTCCTACGGGTTCATCCACCGCATCCTGAGCGAGTCCGGCGTGACTCTGCGCGGGCGCGGAGGGGCCACCCGAGGCAAGTCCAAGCGCTGACGGCCGCCTCGGAACGTGCGACCGCAGCCGCTCGTCCCTAGTCAGCCAGCCGTCGCGCCCGGGCCCAGAATGACGTTCTGTAAGCTCGGGCGCGACGGTTCAGTGATGAAGGAGCGGGCGATGGCGGAAGCGAAGGCGCCACATCGGCGCGGGGGGTTCACGGCGGACGGCTCTGCCGGCACATCGGCGGAGACCGGACTGCGCTACGAGGTGGACGGTGAGATCGCGACGATCACGCTGGACCGGCCGGACAAGCGGAACGCGCAGACGTTCGCGACCTGGTCGGAGCTGGCCCGCATCGGCGACAGCCTGCCGGAGCAGGTGCGCGTCGTCGTCGTGAGAGGCGAGGGACCGTCCTTCTCGGCAGGGATCGACCTGCGTATGTTCACACCGGAGGGAGTGCCCGGACAGGGCTCGTTCGGCTCGGCCGCCAGGCTCGGCGCCGCGTCGTTCGAGCAGACGGTGCGGCAGGCTCAGCAGGGTTTCCTGTGGCTGCGCCGACCCGAGATCGTTTCCATCGCGGCCGTGCACGGTCACGCCATCGGCGCGGGGTTCCAGCTCGCGCTCGCCTGTGACCTGCGCATCGTGGCCGACGACGTCAAGTTCTGCATGAAGGAGCCCGCGCTGGGGCTGGTGCCCGATCTGACCGGCACCAAGCCGCTCGTGGAGCTCGTGGGCCTGGCCAAGGCGACCGACATCTGCCTGACCGCCAGGATCGTGGAGGCCGACGAGGCCCTGCGCATCGGCCTCGCCGAGCGCGTCGTGACCCGCGACGAGCTGGCGGACGCCGTCCGAGACAAGACCACCGAGCTGCTGTCCACCAACCGCGACGCGGCGGCGGCGACCAAACGACTCCTCCAGGGCGCGGCGGGGCGCACCCTGGAGGAGCAGAGCGCGGCCGAGCGGGCCGAGCAGGCGGCGCGCTTCAAGGCGCTGTTCGGCGGCGCCTCCTGACGGGAGTTACGCGCTGAGCTGACGGGGGAACACGGCGATGACCCCGAGCGCTCACACCGGGGAGGAGGACCCCGGATGGCGATGATGGGATCGGGCTTCGGCCCGCAGATGATGGCGTCGATGCGGCGCGACGACTCCGTCACCAAGCAGCGGCTGCGGCCTGGCACGGTCCGGCGCATCGCCCGCTACGCCCGGCCGCACGGCCGGCAGATCACGGCGTTCCTGCTGCTCGTCATGGCCGGGGCCGTGATCGTGGTGGCCAACCCGCTGCTGATGAAGGCCATCATCGACGACGGCATCCTGCCCCGGCGGCCGGGCGTCGTCGTCGGCCTGGCCGTCGCCATCGCCGTCCTGGCGCTGGTCGACGCCGCGCTCACGCTCGCGCAACGGTGGTTCTCCGCCCGCGTGGGGGAGGGGCTCATCTACGACCTGCGCACCGAGGTCTTCGACCACGTCCAGCGCATGCCGGTGGCGTTCTTCATGCGCGCGCAGACCGGCGCGCTCGTCTCGCGGCTCAACACCGATGTCATCGGCGCCCAGCGAGCCCTGACCAGCACCCTGTCATCGGTCGTGTCCAACGTGATCAGCCTGGTCATCGTGCTCGGCGCCATGCTCGTGCTGTCGTGGCAGGTGACCCTGGTCGCCCTCGTGCTGCTGCCCGTCTTCGTGGTGCCCGCCAAGTGGGTGGGGCGCCGCATGTCCGCGCTGACGCGCGAGCAGATGCAGCTCGACGCCGAGATGAGCTCCGTCACCACCGGGCGGTTCAACGTGGCCGGCGCGATGCTCGCCAAGCTCTACGGCCGGCCCGAGGACGACGCCGCGCTGTTCGGCGCCCGCGCGGCCAGGGTGCGCGACGTCGGCGTCACCGTCGGCATGTACGGCACCTTCTTCCGCGTCGCGCTCGGCCTGGTCGCCGCGCTCGCCACCGCCCTCGTGTACGGCGTCGGCGGCATGCTGGCCGTCGGCGACGTGTTCGAGCTGGGCACGCTGGTCGCCCTGACGGCGCTGCTCATGCGCCTCTACGGCCCGCTGACCTCGCTGTCCAACGTGCAGGTGGACGTCATGACGGCGCTGGTCAGCTTCGACCGCGTCTTCGAGGTGCTCGACCTCAAGCCGATGGTGGCCGAGCGGCCGGACGCCGTGCCGGTGCCCGCCGGGCCGGTGACGATCGAGTTCGACGACGTCCGCTTCCGCTACCCGGCGGCCGAGGAGGTGTCGCTCGCCTCGCTGGAGTCGGTGGCCAAGCAGGACACCGGCCCCTCCCACCCGGTGCTCGCCGGCGTGTCGTTCACCGCGGCCCCCGGCCGGCTGGTCGCCCTCGTCGGGCCGTCCGGCGCGGGCAAGACCACGATCACCTCGCTGGTGTCGCGGCTCTACGACGCCACCGAGGGCGCGGTCCGGCTCAACGGGCTCGACGTGCGGGAGGCCACGCTCGCCTCGCTGCGCGACACCGTCGGGGTGGTCACCCAGGACGCCCACCTGTTCCACGACACGATCGGGGCCAACCTGCGTTACGCCCGCCCCGAGGCCGGCGACGAGCAGCTGTGGGAGGCGCTGCGGGCCGCGCAGATCGCCGACCTGGTCGAGAGCCTGCCCGACGGCCTCGACACCGTCGTGGGCGACCGCGGCCACCGCCTGTCGGGCGGTGAGAAGCAGCGCCTGGCGCTGGCCAGGCTGCTGCTGAAGGCGCCGCGCGTGGTCGTGCTCGACGAGGCCACCGCCCATCTCGACTCCGAGTCGGAGGCCGCCGTGCAGCAGGCGCTCAAGACCGCCCTGGCCGGCCGCACCTCCCTGGTCATCGCCCACCGGCTGGCCACCATCCGCGAGGCCGACGAGATCCTCGTCGTCCAGGACGGCCGCATCGCCGAGCGGGGCGCCCACGACGAGCTGCTGGCCCGCGGCGGGCTCTACGCCGAGCTGCACCGCACCCAGTTCAGCTCGGCAGATAGCCCAGCCTCATGAGCTCCTGACGGGCGACCTTCTCCACCAGCGTCGCGTCGGCGGGCCGCAGCCGCGTCCGCCAGGCTCCCGGCTCGGCGCCCCGGCCGCCCAGGGGCGGGCCGTCACCTCCGCCGTACAGGGCGACCTTGGAGACGCGGCTGCCGAGGAAGTCGGTGAGCGCCGCCACCGTCCGCGCCGGCTGGAGCGCGAGGTCCTCGTAGCGCACCGTCAGCAGCCGCTCCTCCGGCAGGTCGCGGCGGAGCGCGGCGTTGAGCCGCACCGCGCTGCGCCAGCGCAGCGCGCACTTGCCCGCCACCGGCATGCCCTTCCACTTCTCGACGTGCTCGTCGCGGTTGACGCCGAGGAAGGCGTTGGGGAACTCGGTCTGCCCGGTCAGCATCGCCGGCTTGAACCACGTCAGGCACGCCGGGTCGTCCAGCATGTCGGCGACCACGTCGCGGCCGTCGCGGATGAGCTGCACGAACCTCGCGTCGGGGAAGGCCCGCTGCAGCACCGGGGCGCAGTAGAGCAGGTCGGGGCTCGCGTCACCGAACCTCGTCACCGAGCCGGGAGCCACGCACGGGCCGCCGGCCGTCACGCCGCCCGCCTCCCGGCAGGGCTCGGCGCAGCGCCCGCACGAGCCGGGCAGCACCTGCCACGACTCGGCCAGCGCGTCGCGCAGCACCCGGACCGCTCCGGAGCTCTCGGCGATCGACGGCTTGCGCGCGAAGGCGTACACGACGTGGGCGACGGACGCGCGGCCCATCGTCACGTGGAAGCCGGGGGAGCGTTTGAGGGCGCGGCCGACCAGGTCCGCGCCGGAATGCGGGGCTCCCAGCAGGAAGACCGGCCTGCGGACCTTGATGCCGTTGACCACGAGGATGTGGGGCGGAAGTCGCATACGTCAGGTAAGTGTGGCACCGTTTTGCGGGTGGCCGAGCCAAGGAGTCGATCCATGCAGCAAGGTGACACCGTCGCCATCGTCTCACCGTCGGGCCCGCCGGACGCCGCCCTGCTCGCCCGGGGGGTGGAGCGGCTGGAGCAGGGGCTGGGTCTCAAGGTGATCGTCGGCGGCCGGGTGCTCGACCGGCAGGAGCTGTCCTATCTCGCCGGCTCCGACGCCGCTCGCGCGGCCGACCTGCAGGCCGCCTGGTGCGATCCGGCGGTGTCGGCGGTGTTCTGCTCCAGGGGCGGCTACGGCGCGGCCCGGCTGCTCGGCCTGCTCGACTGGGACGCCATGCGCGCGGCCGGTCCGAAGATCCTGGTCGGCTCCAGCGACATCACGGCGCTGCACCACGCCTTCGCCGCCGAGCTGGGCGTGCCCACCCTGCACGGGCCGATGCCGGCCTGCCTGACCATCGCCGACGAGCACGAGCCGGAGCCGCGCTCGTTCGAGCACCTGCGGGCGGCGCTGTTCGGGCCGCCGGGGCCGGTCACCGGCGACCGGGTGCTCGTGCCGGGCCGGGCCGAGGGCATACTGGCGGGCGGAAACCTGTCGCTGCTGGCCTCGATGTGCGGCACCCGCTACCAGCCGGCGTTCGCCGGGCGGATCGTGCTGCTGGAGGACATCGGCGAGGAGCCGTACCGGATCGACCGGATGCTCACCCAGCTCCTGCAGGCGGGCGCCTTCGACGGGGTGCGGGGCTTCGCGCTCGGCTCGTGGGTGGACTGCGGCGACCCGTATCCGGTGCTGCGCGACCGGCTCGCGCCGCTGGGGGTGCCGGTCCTGGCCGGGCTGCCCGTTGGGCACGGATCACCCCAGCTGAGTGTGTGGCTTGGGACGCTTGGGGTTATCGATACCGAATCGTGCTCGCTGGCTGGTCTGTTCCGCGACGGCGACCAGGCAAGGTAGAGAGACATACCGGGACGAAACGGACATGGAGGCGTGCGCGTGGCCTGGCTGAGACGCGACCGGAAGCCGTCACAGAGGGCGGCCGAGGACATCGACCTCGACTCGCTGCTCGCGCTCGTCGCCGAATCCCGGGGCTACCGCTGCGCCTTCGCCGTCGACGGCCACACCCTGACCCTGCACAGGGACGGGCCCGCGTCCGTGCCGCGGCGGGCGGGGGAGGGCGCCGGAGAGATCGTCGTGCGGCTGACCGGACTGCGGCGGGTGGCCGGGAGGCGGACCAGGGAGGACTGGCCCATGCTGGTCTCCGAGCACCTGTCCCACGCCGTCGCCGTGGCCGGCGACCCGCTCGACGTGGGCGACCTCGACCAGGTGCGGCCGCTGCTGCGCACCCGCGTGGAGGCCGTCGACGAGGTGGCCGACCTGACCCGGGTGGTGGGCCGCCACCTCAACGGCGACCTGGTGGAGCTGCTGACCGTGGGCTCCCGCGCGGTGCGCCCGGAGGAGGCGGGCTGCTGGCCCGTGCCGCCGGGACAGGCGCTGGAGATGGCCGCCTCCAACGTCCGGCGCGAGCGGCTGTCGGTGGAGGCCATCCAACTGTCCGGCACGCCCGTCTCACGCCTGACCGGGCAGGGCCCGTCCACGGCCACGCACCTGCGCTGGCTCGGCGACTACGTCTCCGTGCCGGCCGACGGGGTGCTCGCCGTGCTGCCCGACCCGTACACGCTGCTCGTGTACCCGGTGACCGGGATCGGCGCGGTGCGCGCCATCGAGCGGCTGCGCGTGCACGCCGCACGCACCGGCGGGCTCAGCGCGCAGGTCTACTGGTGGCACGAGGGGCGGCTGCGACTCATCAAGGCCGACATCGTGCTGCACGGCGGGCAGACGCGGCTGGTGGTGGCGCCGCCGCCGGAGTTCGCCCGCGTCCTCGCCCGCCTCGCCGCCTGAGCCGCCCCGCCCTTTCACCGGTCAGGGCCGGGCCTCCGAGTGGCCCTCCGAGGACAGCATGCCCTCCGACGGGGCGTCCGCGGACAGCGCCCGCGCCGCGTGCACGAGGGGCACGTGGCTGAACGCCTGCGGGAAGTTGCCGACCAGCCGGCCGTAGCGGGGGTCGTACTCCTCCGCCAGCAGCCCCACGTCGTTGCGCAGCGCCAGCAGCCGCTCGAACAGCTCCCGCGCCTCCTCCCTGCGCCCCTGCATGGCCATCACCTCCACCAGCCAGAAGCTGCACGCCAGGAACGCCCCCTCCCCGCCCGGCAGCCCGTCGACGTCGTTGTCGGCCGCCACCGGGTAGCGCAGCACGAAACCGTCGGACATCAGCTCCTTCTCGATGGCCGCCACGGTGCCGAGCACGCGCGGATCGTCGGCCGGCAGGAAGCCGACGATCGGCATCAGCAGCAGCGCCGCGTCCAGCTCGGAGGAGCCGTAGGACTGGGTGAAGGTGTTGCGCCGCGGGTCGTAGCCCTTGGCGCAGATCTCGGCGTGGACGGCGTCGCGGGCCGCCCGCCACCGATCCACCGGCCCGGCCAGGCCGAAGCGCTCGACGCTGCGCACCGCGCGGTCGAGGGCCACCCAGCACATCATCTTGGAGTGGGTGAAGTGCCGGCGCGGGCCGCGCACCTCCCACAGGCCCTCGTCGGGCTCGTCCCAGTGCTCCTCGACGTAGGCGAGCAGCTCGCGCTGGATGGACCAGGAACGGTGGTCGACCGTCAGTCCGGAGTCGTGGGCGAGGAACAGGCAGTTCATCACCTCGCCGTAGACATCGAGCTGGAGCTGGTTGACCGCGTCGTTGCCGATCCGGACCGGCCGCGAGTCCTCGTAGCCGTCGAGCCAGTCGAGCTGCATCTCGGGCAGCCGGCGCTCCCCGGCCACGCCGTACATGATCTGCAGGTCCTGGGGGCGGCCCGCGATGGCGCGCAGCAGCCACGCGCGCCAGGAGGCGGCCTCCTCCAGGTAGCCGTTGCCGATCAGCGCGTCGATCGTCATCGTGGCGTCGCGCAGCCAGCAGAAGCGGTAGTCCCAGTTGCGCACCCCGCCGAGGTCCTCCGGCAGGGACGTCGTGGGGGCGGCCACGATGCCGCCGGTGGGGGCGTAGGTGAGCGCCTTGAGCGTGATGAGCGAGCGCACCACGGCGTCGCGCCAGGGGCCCTCGTCACAGCACCGGCCCACCCACTCGGTCCACATGGCCTCGGTCTCGGCGAGCTGGTCCTCGCACTGGATCTGCGGCGGCATCGGCTCGTGGGACGGGTGCCAGGTGAACACGAACGGCAGGCGCTGGCCCGCCCGGACGTGAAACGTGGCGTGGTGGGCGTAGTCGCCGCCCCTGAGCGGGACGGGGGAGTGCAACCACACCGAGTCGGGCCCGCCGACCGCCTGAAGATGGCCGTCGGTGCGGCGCACCCACGGCACGATCCTGCCGTAGTCGAAGCGCACGCGGAGTTGCGTGGACATCTCGACGGTGCCCGACACGCCCTCCACGATGCGCACGACGTCGGGGTTGACGTCGCGCGGCGGCATGAAGTCGATCACGCGGACGGTGCCGGTGGGGGTGTCCCACTCGCTTTCCAGGATGAGCGTGTCGGGGCGGTAGCGGCGCCGGTCGGCGGGCCTGCGGCCGGTGGGGCCGAGCCACCAGTGACCGTTGCGCTCGCCGCCGAGCAGGGCCGCGAAGCACGCGGGAGAGTCGAACCTCGGCAGGCAGAGCCAGTCGATGGAGCCGTCCCTGGCGACCAGGGCCGCCGACTGCATGTCCCCGATGAGTGCGTAGTCCTCGATCCGCATGCCTCGACGCTACTCGGCCGGACGGCCCCTGCCGACCCGCGGTGCCGTCTCCAACGGGAACCAGCGGCCGAACAACTGCGTCAGCGGCCCGATGGCCACGGCGAAGACCACGGTGCCGACGCCGACCGTGCCGCCCAGCAGCCAGCCGGCCGCCAGGACCCCGACCTCGATGAGGAAGCGGCCGAGCCGGACCGACAGGCCGAGGCGCACCAGGCCCGTCATGAGGCCGTCACGCGGTCCGGGGCCCATGCCCGCGCTGATGTACAGGGTCGTGGCCAGCGCGATCGACACCACGGCGAGCACCAGGTAGAGCCAGCTCAGCGTCCAGTGACCGGGTGCGGGCAGCAGCAGGATCGCCGCGTCGGCGAACAGGCCCACGAAGATCACGTTGCTGATCGTGCCGACCCCGGGCCGCTGCCGCAGCGGGATCCACAGCAGCATCACCAGCGCGCCGACCGCGATGATGACGGTGCCGATCGTGAGTCCGGCCCGCAGGGCGACGCCCTGGTGGAAGGCGTCCCACGGGTTGTTGCCGAGCCCCGAGCCGACCTGGAGCCCGATGCCGCCGCCGTAGAGGGCGAGACCGCCGTACAGGCGGAGCAGGCGGGCGGGCAGGGATCCGGCGTAGGGGAGTGTCGCTTCGCTCATAGTGGCACCACAGTGGCAGGCCACCGGCTTGCGATAACAGGACCAATCCTGAAAAGTGGCCTTATGAGACATCTGGGGGCGGCACAGCTGGCCCGGCTCGCCGACGTGCCGGAGCAGGCCAGGCCCTACTACCGGGCGCTCGCCGACGCCGTGCGGACGCTCATCACGGACGGGCGCGTCCCCGTCCGGGTGCGCATGCCCGCCGAGCGGCACCTGGCGCAGGCCCTGGGCGTCAGCCGCACCACCGTGACCGCCGCCTACGACCTGCTGCGCGAACGCGGCTACCTGGAGAGCCGGCAGGGGTCGGGCAGCTGGACCGCGCTGCCCGACCCCGCCTCGGCCGTCGACAACCCGTGGCTGTCCACCGGCGCCGACGGCCTGATCCAGTTGCACGCCGCCGCCCCGCCCGCCCCGTCCGCGCTGCGCACGGCGATGGCCGAGGCGGTCGAGGACCTGCCCAGGTACGGCATGGGCCACGGCTACCACCCGATGGGCCTGCCCGTGCTGCGCGAGCGGATCGCCGCCCGCTACACCGCCCGCGGCGTGGCCACCCGCCCCGAGCAGATCCTCGTCACCACCGGCTCCCAGCACGCCATCCAGATCGTCACCGGTCTGCTGCTCGGCGCCGGAGACCCGGTGCTGGTCGAGTCGCCCACCTACCCGCACGCCATCGACGCCGCCCGCATGCGCGGCGCCCGGCTGGTGCCCGTCGGCATCTCGCACGAGGGCTGGCAGCCCGACCTGCTCGCCTGCGCCATGCGCCAGGCGGCCGCCCGGGTGGCCTACCTGATGCCCGACTTCCACAACCCCACGGGCGCGCTCATGGACGACGCCACCCGCGCCGCCGTCGCCGGGGCCGCCCGGCGGCACGACACCACCCTAGTGATCGACGAGACGTGGTCGGAGCTGGATCTGGACGAGGTGCCGCGGACCGCGCCGATGGCGGCGTTCGACACCGACAGCCGGGTCGTCAGCATCGGCTCGGCCTCCAAGCTGTGGTGGGGCGGGCTGCGCATCGGCTGGGTGCGCACCACCGCCGCGCTGGCCCGCCGGCTGGCGCTGCACCGGGCGTCGGTCGACATCGCCAGCCCCGTCCTGGAACAGCTCGTGGTGGCCCGGCTGTTCGACCGGATCGAGGAGACCAGGGCCGAGCGCCGGCGCACCCTGTGCGCCTCCCGCGAGGCGCTCGTGACCGCGCTGCGCGAACACCTGCCAGGGTGGGCCTTCACCGTGCCGCGCGGCGGCGGCAGCCTGTGGGTGCGGCTGGACGAGGGCTCGGCCGTGTCCCTGTCCGAGGTCGCCGCCGGGCACGGCGTGCGGCTGGCCCCGGGGCCGTGGTTCGGCGTGGAGGGCACGCTGGAGGGCTATCTGCGCCTGCCCTACACCTTGGCGCCGCCGGTGCTGCGCGAGGGCGTGGCCCGCATCGCCGCCGCCCGCGAGCGGGGGCCCGCCGGGGCGGCCCGCCCGCCCGACTCCTTCGTCGCGATGGTCTGACCGCGGCGGGCCCGCTCGGCGCGGTGGGCCGCCGCGACGGCCAGGGCCGCCGTCAGCGCGGTCATGACGGCCGTCGCCGCGAGCGCGGTCCAGGTGGCCGCGTCGGGGTGGATCAGCGACTGGCCGCGCAGCGCCTGCCAGGCGGTGATGGTGAACAGCGCGCTGTAGCCCACGATGACGACCCCGGTGAGCCGGGCGCGTACGCGTTCGTGGCGCAGCAGGCCGATCCGGGTCGCGAGAGCGGTGAGAACCAGCACCGTGAGCACGAACACCTGGACGGAGTGCAGGCCGATGAAGTGCGGGACGCGCAGGTCGCCGCCCGTGGTGCTCCAGTTCGTGATCGGCATGCCGCCGCCGTCCGGTGCCCCGACCCCGTGTCCGCCCACCAGCGGGACCGCGTTGCCGTAGGCGTCCTCGACCGTGCGGGGCCCGGCCGACGAGGTCCACCCGGTGATGAAGGACGCCAGCGCCATGCCGAGGACGGCCAGCCCGAGCCCGGCACGCAGGGCCCAGGTGAGCGCCGCGTCACCGATGCGCTGGAACAGCAGCATGACGGCGACGATCAGGCTGGCCCCGAACAGCCCGAACACGCCGGTGGAGAAGATCTGCTGCCCGATCCGGTTGAACGTGTCGGTGCCGGCGTTGAAGTGGCTGAAGGTGCCGCGGGCGGCCTGCACCGCGATGAAACCGACGTCGATCAGGCCGGCGACGGCGAAGACCGTTCCGACCAGCCACATCGTGCGTCGCGCCCGGCGCAGCTTCGGTATCAGCCAGGCGAGCGTCGCGCCGTACATGACGAACGACGCCCCGAACTTCAGCGGCTTGGCCCAGACCGACTGGTGCAGGAGTTCGCGACCGTCGGCGAAGAGACCGACGCCCGCGACGGCGACCAGTGCGGACATGGCCGCCACCATGATCATGAGTGGCCGATGCCACGACCGTAGTTCGGCATAGGCTGTCGCCTTCGCTCGCCACATGTGTGCGTACGGCGTATTCAATGTCATGCGTACATCGTATGGGCACGTCCTGTCGGTTTCATGACTTCACCGGCCCACTGCAAGAGAAAGTGTACTAGTGTGCTTGAATAATGAACTAGTACACTGAAGGGATGGGAAGGCACTCATGACCACGCAACGTCCGGATCCGCCCTACCGGCGCATCGTCGCGGAGCTCCGTACCCGGATTCTGGCCGGCGACCTGCGGCCAGGCGATCGCGTGCCGTCCATCCGGCAGATCGCCCAGCGATGGGGTGTCGCGGTCGCGACCGCGACCAAGGTGGTGGCGGCCCTGCGTGACGAGGGACTGGTCGAGGCGAAGGTCGGCGCCGGCACGGTGGTCAGCGGCGCACGCGCGAGCCGAAGGGAGCGGCCGGCCGGTCCGGCCGGGCTGCCGACGGCGCGGCAGCCCGGCGTCCCCAAGGGCTCGCTGAACCGCAGGCACGTCCTGCGCGCCGCCATTGCGATCGCCGACGCCGAAGGGCTCGGCGCGGTGTCCATGCGGCGGCTCGCGGCCGAGCTCGGCGCGGGCCCGATGTCGCTGTATCGGCACGTGACGGGCAAGGACGAACTGGTGACGCAGATGGCCGACGAGGTCTTCGGCGAAGTGGAGCTGCCCGTGCCGGGGCCGGAGGGGTGGCGGGCCAAGCTGGAGCTGATCGCCTACCGGCAGTGGGAGCTGTCCCGGCGGCACCTCTGGCTGCCCAGGGCCGTCTCGTTCACCCGCCCCTTGCTGGTGCCCAACATGATGGCCCACACCGAGTGGACCCTGCGCGCACTCGACGAGCTCGGGTTGCCCATGGAGACCCGGCTCCGCGAGGCCCTCACGCTGCCCGCACTGGTCCGCACCGTGGCGCTGTCCATGGCGGAGGAGACCGAAGCCGAGCAGGAGACCGGCGTGACGCTCGACGGGTGGTGGCTGCTCCAGCGCAAGCGGGCCGACGAACTCCTCGGCACTGGACAGTTCCCGCTCCTGGCCACGCTCCCCGAGGAGACGGGGTCGGACCTGGACGGGATGTTCGACTACATCCTGGCACGCCACCTCGACGGGTTCGCCGTCATGATGAGCAGGGGTGCGGCTCGCCCTCGGTGATCAACCCCGGCCCGGCTCAGTCCGGCGGGGCGACGCCCCGCGCCAGCGGGGCCCGCCAGCGGTACCGCATCGCCGCGATGCGCAGCCCGAAGGCCAGTACGGCGGAGGCCAGCGTCACCGGCCAGCCGTGCAGGCCAGCCGCGGACAGCCCGGCCATCATCGTCGAGCCGAGCAGCGCCGGGACGGCGTAGAGCTGCCGGTCGTACAGCAGGGTCGGGATCTCACCGGCCAGCACGTCGCGCAGCATGCCGCCACCCACGGCGGTGGCGACGCCGAGCAGGGTCGCGTGCAGCGGACTCAGCCCGTACTCCAGGGCCTTGAGGGTGCCGACCGAGCAGAACAGGCCGAGACCGGCCGCGTCGAGCACGAGGATCGCCGGCATCACCTTGGCCACGTGCGGATGCCAGAAGAACACGATCGCCGTGGCCGCCAGCGGCACCAGCACGTAGCCGACGCTCTGGAAGGCCGCCGGCCGGACGTTCAGCACGAGGTCGCGCACCACGCCGCCGCCGAGCGCGGTCATCTCGGCGAGCACGGCCATGCCGACCACGTCGAGCCGCTTGCGCACGCCCATGAGCGCGCCCGACAGGGCGAAGACGAAGATCCCGATGAGGTCGAGAAGCTCAGGCACGTTCGTCATTACTACCGGACGGCCCGCCACCCGGGTCACGCAGGGCGGGCTCGTGGTGCTCGGCCGCCAGGAACGTGGTCAGGATCGCGCGCAGGCCGTACCGGCGGAAGCGCTCCCACATCTCGGTGCCGAACAGGGGCGCCAGGCCCCACGGGTGCCCGAAGAAGGTCCGTTCGTTCGTCATGGCGCACCCCCGGACAGCACTCTCCGCTCGTGGAGCATCACCTTACGCGGTCGCTGCTCCGGTTTCCGCCAAGGGTCTTGCCGCTACCCCGGTCGTGTGGTGCGATGCATGCCCCTGGCGCAGGCGAACACTGACTGGAGGCGGGTGGCATGGCCGATGTCCTCGAGGTCCGGGCCGAGATCGAGAGCCTGATCGCGGGCCGTACCGTGTGCGAGCAGCTCCGGCGGGTGGCCGAACGGCACCCCGACGCCCCCGCCTACTCCGACCCCGTCGAGGACGGCTGGGTGACCCTCGGGTACGCCGAGGCCCGGCGGCGGGTCCTGGAGATCGCCGCCGGGTTCGCCGCGCTCGGGCTGCGGCCCGGCGAGGCGGTGGCGCTGATGATGGTCAACCGCAGCGAGCACGTGCTGGCCGACCTCGGCGCGGTGCACGCGGGCGGCGTCGGCTGCACGGTCTACTCGACGTTCGCGCCGGAGCAGATCGCGTTCGTGGCGGACGACGTGGGCGCCAGGTTCGCGGTCCTCGGCGGGCCCGACGACCTGGCGCGCTGGGAGGACGTGCTGGACCGGCTGCCGGGCCTGCGCCGCGTCATCATGCTGGAGGGCGCTCCCGCCGGAGACAGGTTCCTGGCGTGGGACGACTTCCTGGCCCTCGGCCGGTCGGCGCTGGCCGCCGATCCCGCCGCCGTCGAGGCGCGCTGGCGGGCGGTCACGCCCGACGACGTGGTCACCGTCCTCTACACCTCCGGCACGACCGGCATGCCCAAGGGCGTGCCGCTCACCCACCACAACGTGCTCTACGAGGTGGCGGCGACCAACCGGATGACCGGGCTGCCCGAGCTGGGCACGCAGATCTCCTACCTCACCTACGCGCACATCGCCGAGCGGGTGCTCAGCCTCTACCTGCCTCTGGCCAAGGCGTCGCACGTGCACTTCTGCACCGACCTGGCCGACCTGGGCGCCACCCTGGGCCAGGTCAGGCCCATGCTGTTCTTCGGGGTGCCGCGCGTGTGGGAGAAGATGATGGCCCGCCTGCTCGCCGTCCTCGCCGCCCAGCCGCAGGAGCAGCAGGACGCGGTCCGCCGGGCCATGGCGGCCGGCCTCGCCTACGTCGAGGCCGGCCAGTACGGCCACACCGTCACCCCCGAGATCCGGGCCGCGTTCGAGCAGGCCGACGAGTCGCTGCTGTCGATCGTGCGCGGCATGATCGGCTTCGACCGGGCCCGGTGGACCGCGACCGGCGCCGCGCCGCTGCCCGCCGAGGTGCAGCGCTTCTTCGCCGGCCTGGGGCTGAAGGTCATCGACGTGTACGGCATGACGGAGACGACCGGGGCGTTCACCGCCAACAGCCCCGACTGCTACCGGCTCGGCAGCGTCGGCCGGGCCGAGCCGGGGGCCGAGGTGCGCATCGCCGAGGACGGCGAGATCCTCACCCGCAGCCCGCTGAACACGCGGGGCTACCTCAACCGGCCCGACGGCACCGCCGAGCTGATCGACGCCGACGGCTGGCTGCACACCGGCGACATCGGCACCGTCGACGACGACGGCTTCTACCGGGTGATCGACCGCAAGAAGGAGCTGATCATCACCTCGGGCGGCGAGAACATCTCCCCGGCCGGCATCGAGAGCCAGCTCAAGGAGCACCCCCTGATCGGCCAGGCCCTCGCCTACGGTGACAACCGGCCCTACCCCGTCGCCGTGCTCACCCTGGACGCCGAGGTGGCGCCCGGCTGGGCGGCCGCACGCGGCGTCGAGGGCTCGCTCGCCGAGCTGGCCGTCCACCCGGAGGTGCTCAAGGAGGTCGAGGCGGCCGTCGCGGCGGCCAACGCCAAGCTGGCCCGGGTGCAGCAGGTCAAGCGGTGGGCGCTGCTCGGCGCCGAGTGGACGGCCGAGACCGAGGAGCTCACCCCGAGCCTGAAGCTGAAGCGGCGGGTCGTCCACGCCAAGTACGCCGACGTCATCGAGAGCCTCTACGCCGGCTGACCGCGGCGTGACGGTGCGCCGTTTTGCCATCCGGGGCGTGTGTCCTGGACCTCGCCATGACCGGGCGGTTCCTAGCGTCCTGTGTCATGACCAGAAGACTCGTACTCGTCTCGCTCGCGGTGGGGGCGCTCACGGTGCCCGCGCCGGCGTCCTCCGCCGCGACCGGGCACGCCCTCACGTCGTCCGTTCCCTCCGGTCTCGCCCCCGCGGCCGGTCTCGCCTCCGCGGCTGCCGCCACGACCCGGTCGGCGGCCTCGGCCCCTGTCGCGGCCCCTGTCGCGGCCCCCGCTCCGGCTCCCGCCCCGACCCCGGTCGCGCCCGGGCTCGCCATCCGGGAGATCCTGGTACGGCCGGCCGAGCCGGTGGTCGGCCCGGAGAACTCCGTCCGCATGGTGATCGACGTGATCGCCAAGGGTGTCCACGGCAAGGACGGCGTGACCGTCAAGGTCGAGCCAGGCGCGCCGCCGCAGCTCGCCGACGACTCCGGGGCGGCGCCGCCCACCCCGCAGCCGGCGGTGTCCACGCTCCCCGCCGAGGTGCGGCCCGGCGACCCGGCGCTCGCCCGGCCGGAGCCCGCCGCGTCCATGCCCGTCCAGCACGTGCCCTCACAGCCGCGGGCCGTCACCCTGCCGGCCACCGGCCCGGCGCCCTTCCCGCACGCGGCGGTCAAGGCCGCGGCCGGCAGGCCCGGCAAGGCGGCCAGGCCCGGCCGGGCGGGCGGGGCGGGCAAGGCGACGACCGCCGGCGGGCCGTTCGGGCGGCCCACCGGCCGCAAGCCGTCGAACATGGACTGGCCGCTGTCACGCTGGCCGGCCCGCCCCGGCCAGGCAGGTCACGCCGGGCGCGGGCCCGTCCGCCAGGGGGAGATGGGGCCGGCCGCCTGGCCGGACCGCGCGGCGCGCCTGGCCGCGGAGCCGGTCCGGGGTCGTACGGAGGGCTGGGAGACCTGGCGTTTCCTGCCGGACAAGGCACTCAACCGCTTCTACCCGTCCGGCACGTGGACGATCACGGCGACGGCCCGGGACGCGGCCGGGGCGAGCGTCACCAGGACCACCACGTTCCAGTTGCGCCGCGAGACCAGGCTGACGTCGGTGCGCTTCGGCGAGGCGCAGGGTCCCGCCCAGGTGCGGCTGAGCGGGGTGCTCAACCGGGTGGGGTCACGCGGCCACGCCGGCTACGCGGCGTTCGCCGAGCAGCCGGTCGAGATCCTCTGGCGCGCCGGCGCCTCGGGCTCCTGGCAGAAGGTGGCCGCCGCGTCGACGGGGGAGAGGGGCGCCTTCACCAGGACGGTGCGCGGCCGTCCGGGCGGCGGCCAGTGGCGGGTCCGCTTCGCCGGCACCGAGGACTACGCCCCGGTCCTGTCCCGTGTCTTCGACGTGGGTGGTCACCGGGACTGAGCGCGATGGCCGTTGTCGAATCGTGATCTTCTATGCTGAAACCTTTCTTCCCTTTTGCACATCTTTGTGAGTGACGCGCTCCGCCTGGGGCGTGTGCACACGGGGAAGGACCTTCGATCATGATGCGACGACTCGCCGCCGGCCTGGCGGCGGCCGCCCTCGGGGCCACCGTGCTGGGAGCGGCCTCCGCTCCGGCGCTGGCAGATCCCGGCTACGACGGCGGTCAGACCCGGCTGCAGTTCGACGCCAACCCGGAGCCCGTCTGGCGCGGCAAGACGCTGAGCCTGGAGGGCAAGCTGTCGGTGCAGTGCGACGAGGACTACATCAGCGGCTTCGTCTCCGTCCACCACGCCGACGACTGTGGCGAGTCCGAGAAGTGGCACCGGCTCGGCTGGAAGCGGATCACCATCCTCTTCAAGCCGAACCACAGCGGCCGGTGGCACTACGTGGACTCCGTCCGGACCAGCTCCGACGGCTACTTCCACGCCACCGCCCGGGCCCACACCTCGGGCACGTGGAAGGCCGTCTTCGACGGCTCCCGCGGGCTGGAGCCGGCCGGGGCCACCGACTACGTCAAGGTGATCGGCCGGCACCACTGATCCGGCCGACCGCTCCCGGACGCCCGGCTCCCGTCACGGGACGCCGGGCGTTCCGCGTTCGCGAGCCGTTCCCGGGCATGACCCGCCTCCTCCCTGGGTGCCATGCCGCCGATGATCCCCGGGGACGATGACGAACGGGGGACGGGCGGCTTAGGTTCGTGTCGAGAGGTACCTCGGCCGGAGGGTGGAACCGTCGTGGCGCGACTTCCCGAGCTCATGCACCGGGCCTTCTTCCAGACGATCTCCCTGCTGTCCCCGCGCGGGCAGGGCGAGGTGCTGCGCCGCTACTTCGACTGGTGGCACCGCAGTCCCGACCCGTGGCAGCTGGGCACCGACGGCTACGAGCGGCACAAGTACGAGGCCACCCTCGGCCAGGTGCCGGCCAGGCCGTACCGGCGGATCCTGGAGGTGGGCTGCAGCGAGGGCGTGTTCACCGGACTGCTGGCCGCTGCCCACCCCCGGGCGCGGATCATGGGGATCGACATCTCCCACCGGGCGCTGCTGCGGGCCCGCGACCGGACCAGGGACGCGGCGGCCCGCACGGCGCTCGTCCAGGCCGACCTCGTCACCCTCGCCACGGGGCGCGCCTTCGACCTCGTCTTCTGCGCGGAGACCCTCTACTACGTGGGCCGGCCCGACCGGTTGCGGCGGGCGTCGGAGCGGCTCGCCGGGGTGCTGGCCCCCGGCGGGGTGCTCGTCCTGGTGCACCCGTGGCCGGAGGCCGAGCGGCTGCACCGGTTCGTGGAGGAGGACCGGGCGCTGTCGCGGATCGCCCACCACGTGCACGACGCGTCGCACCGCCCCTTCTCCGTGGCGGTGTACCAGCACGAGCGCCGCGCGGCCGCCTGAGCCGCCGGCACCCGGCACCCGGAAGGGACGACGACGCGCCGGTCGGACTTCCCGGCCCACCCGCGCGCGACCTGCCCGGCCGCGCGCGCCTACGGCAGCCGCCCCACGTGCGCGAGCGCCTGCTTGAGCAGCACCCCGTGCCCGCCGGTCATCTCCTGCTGCACCATTGGCGAGGCCGCCTCCTCCGGCGTGAACCACACCAGGTCGAGCGCGTCCTGCCGGGGCCGGCAGTCGCCCCGCACCGGCACGATGAACGCCAGCGACACGGCGTGCTGGCGCGGGTCGTGGTACGGCGTGACCCCCGGCGTGGGGAAGTACTCCGCCACCGTGAACGGCGCCGGCGACGGCGGCAGGCTGGGCAGCGCCACCGGCCCGAGGTCCTTCTCCAGGTGGCGCAGCAGGGCGTCGCGCACCCGCTCGTGGTACAGCACCCGGCCCGAGACCAGGGCCCGGCTCACGGTCCCGTCCGGGGCGATGCGCAGCAGCAGGCCGACGTGGGTGACGATGCCCGTGTCGTCGACCCGCACCGGCACGGCGTCCACGTACAGGATCGGCATGCGGCCGCGCAGCGACTCCAGCTCCTCGGGAGACAGCCAACCGGACGCGGTTTCGGTCATTTCGGTCATCCGCTGATCGTACTTGCCTCCGGCCGCCGCACGCGGGACCACCTCGGCTACCCGGGGATGTCGCCCGGCCGCTCGACGACGCCCGCGGCGACCACCGCGCTGGCGTAGAAGCTCCCCGCCCGGAAGAGGACCTCGCCCCCCAGGACGTAGTCCCGCAGGTAGTCCACCCGCCTGCCGAGGAACTCGTAGGTCGCGGCGTCCAGGAGCAGGTACGACCGGGCCACCACCCGGCCGTCCGCGTCGCGTTCGGTGCCGACGCCGGGCGCGCCCCGCTCGTAGGCGATGCCCATGCCCGGCCGGCCCGCCGCGTCGCGCACGCCGCGGTCCACCCGGACACCCGGGATCCGGGCCAGGGCGCGGAAGATCGCCGCGTGCAGCCGGGGCGGCAGCGGAACCTCCTGGTCCAGGTAGACCGACAGGACCCGGAAGGCCCGCGCATCCGGGTGCTCGGCCGCGTGCGCCTCGCCCTCCGGCCTGGTCGCCCAGTGCCGGTCGGCCTTGACCCGCGCCAGCAGCTCGCCCGGGTCGGTGGGAAGGGCGGCCAGCCTGGCCGCGAACTCGCGCGGGGTCAGGTCGTCGTCCGCGGGATCCGGCACGGACGTGCGCGTCTCCAGCGGGCCGCGTCCCAGCCGTACGGCCTGCCGGGTGCCGTCGAACCGGGTCCAGTGCTCCTGGGTCTCGGCGGCGCCACCCGGCTGCCGGACGACCGTCTTCCGGTACATCCACTGGCGGGGGCGTGGCGTGGCGGCCGGCCGGCGCCGCTCGGCTGCCTGCGCGGCCTGCAGCAGCACCGCCTCCGCGCTCACCGGCTGCGTCTCCGTCGGCACGGCCGGCCGGCCGGTGGGGTACGGGGTGCCGGTCACGGCCACCGCCACGGCCAGCGCCGCGGCCACGCCCGCCCCCAGCAGGGAGGGCGTCAGCCGCAGCCGGCGCCGGGGCTTCAGCACCCGGGTACGCAGGTCGCGCAGCCGGTCGGCGCCGGGTTCCGGGGCGTCCGCCCGCATCTCGCCCAGCAGCTTCAGGTCATCCACGGGTCGCCTCCTCCTCGACGGCGGACGGGTCGGCTCCGCCCAGGGCCGCACGGGTCCTTCTCCGGGCACGGTGCAGGCGTGACCGCACGGTGCCGATGGGGACGCCGAGAGCCTGCGCGACCTCCTCGTAGCTGAGATCCGCCCAGGCGACCATCAGCAGCACCTCGCGGTCCGCCGGCGACAGCGTCGCGAGCGCTCCCGCCAGCTCGTGGTGCGCCCCCGTGGCCGACACCCGGGCCTCCACCCGGTCGGCGTAGCTCTCGGCCACCTCGTCCGTCCCGGTCCTGGCAAGCGCCCGGTACGCCCGGACCTCGGCGCGGCGGTGCTTGCCGATGAGGTTGGCGGCGATGCCGTACAACCAGGGGCGGGCGTCGCGGTGGGCGGTGTCGTAGCGCCCGAGCCGGCGGAAGGCGGCCAGGAACGTCTCGGCCACGATGTCATCGGCCAGGCTGTCCCCCAGCCGCCGGGTCACGTAGCGGTGCAGCGCGGGGGCGTGGCGGTCGAACAGCACGGAGAAGGCGGCGGGGTCGCGCCGGGCGCGCTCGATCACCTCCGCGTCGTCCGGTTCGGTATCCGTGATCACAAAGGGGCTCCCGTTTCGTGGGTCAGGTCACCCTCTTTCACCCGATGGCGGGAAACGAGTTCTCGGCAGGCCGTGACGAGGCCCCTGCTGCGGGGAGGCGACCGAAGCATCGGCTGGGGCCCCGGCGGAGGGTCAGGGGGTCGTGCCGTCGAAGTCGATGCTCACGAGGAGGTCGGCCGCCGCGCGGTCCAGAACGTGCGCGCCGGCCGCCGGAGCGTACCGGCCCGCCCGTGCCCGCCCCACCAGCGCGGTCCAGTGCCGCCGGTGCGCGGCGAACGTGCGCGGCGGCACCACGCGGCCCCTGGCCCGCTGCCCGGCGAGCGCCGCCTCGGCCGGGGCGTCCAGCAGCAGCAGGTGGAAGGCCGCGCCCGAACGGCGGGCCAGCCAGGCGAACCCGCGCAGGACGACCGGGCCGCACCCCCGGTTGTGGGCGATCACCGCCTGCCCGGACCGCAGGGCCCGCCGGATCCGCCACACGTGCGTGGCGAACACCAGCGCCGTGCGCGCCGGCTTGGGTGCCCAGGTGAGCCTGCCGGCCCACCGCGCCCTCGACTGGGCCGAGTCGATCACCGTCGCCCCGCCGGCCGTCACGGGCGCGGCCTCGGCGCCGTCCAGGCCGTACAGGCGGCGTAACAGGGTGGACTTGCCGGCGCCGGGCAGCCCCGTGAGAATCACCAGCGAGCCCGCCGGATAGCGGAGCGTTCCGGCCGTGGGCGGGACGGCCGGCACTGAGACAACCATGATCTCGACCTCCCGCCGTCTCGGCGACGCAGTATAGATCACATCAAGTGTCCCGCACCAAGGGAACGGCTGCCGGAGATCGCCCGCTGGTGACGCGAACCGGCGACGTCCCTGTTAGCGTTATCGCCACGAAGTGGGGGTGAGCGCACATGGCAGCCGGTTCCGGCGATCCCAGGCCGAGATCCAGACCCGCGGTGCTCGGTGACGTCGCGGCCCTGGCCGGGGTGTCGGCGATGACCGTCTCGCGGGTGCTCAACGCACCCGACCGGGTGCGCGCCGAGACCAGGGCACGCGTGCTCGCGGCGGTCCGCGAGCTCGACTACTGGCCCAACACGGCGGCGCGGCAGCTCGTCACCGGCCGGTCCGGCGTGCTCGGCGTGGTGAGCATCGACACCACCCTGTACGGTCCCGCCTCCACCCTCTACTGCATCGAGCAGACGGCCCGGCTCAGCGGCTACACCGTCAGCATCGCCAGCCTGAGCGCGCTCAGCCGCCGCTCCATCGAGGAGGCCGTGCACCGGCTGCGCTCGCAGTCGGTCGACGGCGTCATCATCGTCGCCCCGCACGAGTCGGCCGGCGACGGCCTGCGCCACCTGCCGCCCGACCTGCCCGTGGTCGCCGTCGACGCCGGCGAGGACATCCCCGTGCCTGTCGCGACGGTCGACCAGCGCGCCGGGGCGGCCCGCGCCACCCGGCACCTGCTGAGCCTCGGCCACGAGACCGTCTGGCACCTCGGCGGGCCGGTGGACTGGATCGACGCCAGCGGCCGCATCGAGGGCTGGCGCGGCGTGCTGGAGGCCGAGGGCCGCCCGGTGCCCGAGCCGCTGCGCGGCGACTGGAGCCCCCGCGCCGGCTACCAGCTCGGCCGGCGGCTCGCCGAGGACCCGGCGGTCACCGCCGTGTTCGTGGCCAACGACCAGATGGCGCTGGGCGTGCTGCGCGCGCTGCGCGAGGCCGGCCGGCGCGTGCCCGAGGACGTGAGCGTCGTGGGGTTCGACGACATCCCGGAGGCGGCCTACTACTGGCCGCCGCTCACCACCGTCCGCCAGGACTTCCGCGAGGTCGGCCGGCTGGCCTTCCACCTGCTGCTCGACCGCATGGCGGGGGAGGAGCGCGAGCCGCGCCGGCTGGTGGAGCCCGACCTGGTCGTCCGCGAGAGCACCGGCGCCCCCGGAAGCCCCGCCCGCTGAACCGCCGGGCGGCGGTCAGGACAGGTGGATCACGTTCCAGGAGACCGGCGGAAGCAGCACCCGGAGCGGGTCGTGCTCGACGTCCGGGTTCGGCCGGGGGGCGACGCGGTCCGGGTCGTCGGCGGTGTTGCGGGCGTAGACGTCGGCGTCGGTGAGCGTGGTGGCCGCCGTGACCCGCGCGCCGCCCAGTGCGCGGGCGTCGATCTCCAGCGACAGCGGCCGATCGGTGGAGCGGTTGACCGCGAACAGCGTCACCCCGCCGTCCCGCGCGCGGGTGGCCGTCGCGTGCAGCAGCGGCACCTCGCCGTACACGGCGGTCTCGTACGTCGGCGAGACGGGCTCGACCCGCAGCACGTCACCGGAGGCGTGCCGGGACGCCTGCGCGAACGGGTGGAAGGTGGTCTGCCGCCAGGCCCGGCCGCCGGGCTCCGTCATGATCGGCGCGATCACGTTGACGAGCTGCGCCAGCGACGCGGCGGTGACCCGGTCGCTGTTGCGCAGCAGGGTGATGAGCAGCCCGCCGAAGGCGACGGCGTCGGCCAGGTGGTAGTGGTCCTCCAGCAGCGGCGGCGCGACCGGCCAGTCGGTGGGCGGCTCGGCGCCGGTGAAGCGGGACAGGTACCAGATGTTCCACTCGTCGAAGGAGATGTCGATCCGCTTGCGCGACTTGAGCCGGGCGCCGACGTGGTCCGCGGTGGCGACGACCGAGCGGATGAAGTAGTCCATGTCGGTGGAGCAGGCCAGGAAGCTGCCGAGGTCGCCGTCGCGCTCCTCGTAGTAGGCGTGGCAGGAGATGGCGTCGACCAGGTCGTAGGTCTCCTCCAGCACCGCCGCCTCCCAGGCGCCGAAGGTCGGCATGGCCGAGCTGGAGCTGCCGCAGGCCACGAGCTCCAGGTCGCGGTCGATCATCCGCATGGCGCGGGCGGTCTCGGCGGCGAGCCGGCCGTACTCGCGGGCGGTCTTGTGGCCGGTCTGCCAGGGGCCGTCCATCTCGTTGCCCAGGCACCACATGCGGATGCCGTGCGGCTCCCTGGCGCCGTTGGCGATCCGCAGGTCCGACAGGGTCGTGCCGCCGGGATGGTTGCAGTACTCGAGCAGGTCCAGGGCCGCCTCGATGCCGCGGGTGCCCAGGTTGACCGCCATCATCGGCTCCACGCCCGCCTTGCGGCACCAGGCGACGAACTCGTCGACGCCGACCTCGTTCGTCTCGGTGCTGTGCCAGGCCAGGTCGAGCCGGCGGGGGCGCTGCGACCTGGGCCCGACGCCGTCCTCCCAGCGGTAGCCGGAGACGAAGTTGCCGCCCGGGTAGCGGACCGTGGACACGCCCAGCTCCCGGGTCAGGTCGAGGACGTCGCGGCGGAAGCCGTCGTCGTCGGCCGCCGGGTGGCCGGGCTCGTAGATGCCGGTGTAGACGCACCGGCCGAGGTGCTCGACGAACGTGCCGAAGGTGCGCCGGCGCACCGGGGCCACCGTGAAGGCGGGGTCGATCGTGAGATGTGCTGCGATGGCCTCGCCGTTGCTCACCGGGCGGCTCTCTCTGCTGGGGTTGGGGGGATGCGGTGCCAATTGTTAGCGCTATCAAGGGATGTGGTCAAGAGCCGCCCAGGTCACTCGCCTACCGGCGGCGGCGGGCGACGACGGCCCGGCCCATCGCCGGGTCGTCACAGAACGCGCCGTCCACGCCCAGCTCCAGCAGCCGATCGAGCCAGCCCGCCACGTCGCCCGTCGCCCGCGGGAAGGCGGGACTCGCCGGATCGCCCCGGCGGTGGTCGAGGGGGAGCTGGGAGTTCTCGTTCCGGATCGTCCACACGTGCACCTCCAGGCCCGCGCGGTGCGCGTCGGCGACGAGCGTGGTCGGCTCCAGCAGCCGCCCGTCCGGGCCGGCCGGGACGACGCGCCGCGTGTCCACGCCGATCCCGTCCGCGTACGCGGCCACCTCGCGCAGCCCCTCCGGGGTCACCATGTCGTCGTACGTGCGCGGGTCACCGGCCGCCACCCGGTCGTAGGGGGCGCCCGCGACAGCGATGAGCTGGATCAGCGGCAGCGGCGTCCGGGCGCGCAGGGCCCGCAGGTTCGCCGTCTCGAACGACTGGATGAACACCTCGCCCATCCCCTGCTCCTCCAGCACCGCCAGCAGCGGCTCCTCCAGCGGCAGCCCGAGGGCGGCGAAGTGGCTGGGATGCTTGGTCTCCGGGTAGACGCCCACGCCGTGGCGCCGCGCGAGCCGGACGACCTCCTCGAACGTCGGCACCTCGGCCAGCCCGTCGAAGGCGGTGTTGCCCGGCCGCAGCTCGGGGACACGCTCCCGGGCCCGCAGCGTCTTCAGCTCCGCGAGCGTGAAGTCCTCGGTGAACCAGCCGGTCACCGGCCGCCCGTCGACGGTCTTCGACGTGCGCCGCCCGGCGAACTCCGGGCGGTCGGCCACGTCGGTGGTGCCGGAGATCTCGTTCTCGTGCCGGGCCACCAGCACGTGGTCCCTCGTCGCGACCAGGTCCGGCTCGATGTGGTCGGCGCCCATGGCGATCGCGGCCTCGTACGACAGGAGGGTGTGCTCGGGGCGGTGGGCGCTGGCGCCGCGGTGCGCGATCACCAGGGGCGCCCGGCCGCGCCCGTCGGCGGCGGCGGGAGTGGAAGCGGACGGCACAAGGGCGACCGTACCGCCCGCCCGGCCGCGCCGCGATCACGGCGAGCCGGTGCACGCCGTGATCAGGGCGAGCCGGTGCACGCCGTGATCAGGGCGAGCCGGTGGCCGCCGGGCTCGGGGTCGCCGTCGCGGGCGCCGGGCTGGGGGTAGCCGTCGCGGGCGGCGGGGAGCCCGTGGGGGCGCCCTGCGGCGCCGGGCTGTAGGTGGCGTACACGCCGGCCCTGGCCAGCACCGGCACCATGAGCTTGAACTGCGGGCCGGCGGCGAAGGTGAACGTCATCGGCACCCACGTGCGCGTGGCCAGGCCGGTGATCGTGCCGATCGGCCGGTCGGCCCCCGCGACCCCGCCCGCCGGGATCTCGACCGTGCCCGCGAGGCGTACCGTCCCGCCGCCCTCGACCGTCACCCGCTCCAGCCGGATGGGCTCGGGCCGCTCGTTCACCAGCACCGCGTACAGCGGTGCCTCCCCGGACGCCTGAGCGGCCCCCGGCCCGGCGCTCGGTGGCCCGCCGGTCGGCCGGCCCGCGGGCTGCTCTCGCCGCTCGGCGCCCTCCGGGCCGAGCAGGAACGCGTTGCGCACGTGCACCTGACCGGCGCTGCCGTTCGCTCCGTCGTTCTGCGGCCGGTGCAGTCGCGTCGGGTCGTTGAAGTCGCTGGACAGGTTGGCGCAGCCCGCGGCGGCAAGGGCGAGCGCGGCGGCGGCTGATGCCACGGCACGGCGCATGACCGGCCCCCTCTCGACGGTCTCTCGGACCGTCGCATACCCGAGGTGGACCGGCCGAATCAGCCCTTGTAGTTGAACACCTGGCTCAGCGTGTGCCGCACCTCGACCAGGTCACGCTGGTCGGCCATCACCTGGTCGATCGGCTTGTACGCCTCGGGGTGCTCGTCCACCAGCGCGGCGGCCCGGTCGGAGTTCCAGGTGCGGCCGCGCATCGCCTCGCTCAGCGACTGCGCCGACAGCTCACGCTTGGCCCGCCCGCGCGACATCCGCCGCCCCGCCCCGTGGGAGCAGGAGTTGTACGACGCCGGGTTGCCGACGCCGCGCACGATGTAGGACCGCGTCCCCATCGATCCGGGGATCACGCCCTCGTCGCCGGAGTCGGCCTTGATGGCGCCCTTGCGGGTGATCCACAGGTCCTTGCCGCCGTGCGTCTCGCGCTCGGAGTAGTTGTGGTGGCAGTTGATGGTGCGCACCCGCGAGCCCTTGCCGACCACCCGGAACAGGGCGTCGACCAGCACCTTGTCCATCCGCGCCCGCGAGGCCATGGCGTAGCGCTGGGCCCACAGCATGTCCTCGATGTACGCGGTGAACTCCGGGGTGCTCTGCGTGAAGTACGCCAGGTCGGGGTCCTCCAGGCCGATCGCCAGGCGGCGCATCAGCGCGCGGGCCCCGGCGATGTGCTTGGTGGCGAGCTGGTTGCCGATCCCGCGCGAGCCCGAGTGGAGCACCGTCCACACCCGGTCCCGCTCGTCCAGGCACACCTCGACGAAGTGGTTGCCCGAGCCGAGCGTGCCGAACTGCGCCGCCACGGTCTTCTCCTGCTTGGGCGTCAGGCTGGTGTGCGGCAGGCCGAGCCCGGCCAGCGTCCGGTCGAGGGCCGGGTCGTCGTGGCCCTTGCCCACCCCGGCCGGGATGCGCCGCTCCACGATCGGCATCAGCCGCGCCAGGTCGTCGGGCAGGTCGGCGGCCGTCAGCGTCGTCTCGGTGGCGACCATGCCGCAGCCGATGTCCACGCCCACGGCGGCCGGGATGATCGCACCCTCGGTCGGGATCACCGAGCCGACCGTGGCCCCGATCCCGACGTGCGCGTCGGGCATGAGGGCGACGTGGCCGGCCACGAACGGCAGCCGGGCGGTGCGCGCGGCCTGCGTGATCGCGCCTTCGTCGATCTCGCTGGCCCAGGACAGCAGGTTGGGTGCGGGCTGGTGAGGCATGACGGGGATCTCCTTACTCGTCCGCGACCCAGTGTGCCGCGATCATGGTCGGAACCCCACTCATTTATCCTCCCACTCCTTCGGGGGGCGACGCGTGATCGAAGGGGTCCCGAGCACGGCGCGCGCGGGGGAATCACGCTCGTGGGGGAGCTGTTGTGGTTAGGGATGGGCGGTGAGGGCGAGCCGGAGAGGGTCGTAGGCTTGCTGTCCCGGCGATCGGACAGGAGGTGACGCCCGTGTTGCGAGACTCGTTCGGACGGGTGGCGACAGATCTGCGGGTGTCACTCACGGACAAGTGCAACCTGCGGTGCACCTACTGCATGCCGCCCGAGGGGCTCGACTGGCTGCCCAACGCCAAGCTGCTGACCGCCGACGAGATCGTCCGCCTGGTCACCGTCGGAGTCGAGCGGCTCGGCGTCACCGAGGTCCGCTACACCGGCGGCGAGCCCCTGCTGCGCCGCGAGCTGCCCGAGATCGTCGCCCGCACCGCCGCGCTGCGTCCCCGCCCGCAGATCTCGCTGACCACCAACGGCATCGGCCTGGTCAGGCTCGCCGCGCCCCTGGCGCAGGCGGGCCTCGACCGGGTCAACGTCTCCCTCGACACGCTCGACCCCGGCACGTTCAAGCGGCTGGCGCACCGCGACCGGCACGACGACGTGATCGCGGGCCTCACGGCGGCGCACGACGCGGGCCTGCGCCCCGTCAAGGTCAACACCGTCCTAATGCGCGGCGTCAACGACCACGAGGCCGTCCCCCTGCTGCGGTTCTGCCTCGACCGGGGCTACGAGCTGCGCTTCATCGAGCAGATGCCGCTGGACGCCCAGCACGGCTGGAGCCGCGCCGACATGGTGACCGCCGACGAGATCCTCGGGCTGCTGTCCGGCTCGTTCGACCTCACGCCCGACGACCTGGAGGAGCGGGGCAGCGCCCCGGCCGAGCGGTTCCTGGTGGACGGCGGGCCCGCCCGGGTGGGCGTCATCGGGTCGGTGACCCGCCCGTTCTGCGGCGCCTGCGACCGGGTCCGGCTCACCGCCGACGGGCAGGTGCGCAACTGCCTGTTCGCCCGGGAGGAGTCCGACCTCAAGACGGCCATGCGGGCCGGAGCCTCGGACGACGAGCTGGCCGAGCGGTGGATCGCCGCCGTGGCCGGCAAGCGGGCGGGGCACGGCATCGACGACCCGTCGTTCCTGCAACCCTCCCGGCCTATGTCGGCCATCGGCGGCTGACCGGGAATTCTTCTCCGGAAAATGCGGAGCAGGCCCTGACAGGGGTCAGTCGAGGAATTGGGGAATTGTGTTATCCCGCTTCCGGTGACGAAGTCCGGGGTTCCGGAGCGGGGCTGCACAGGCGGGGGGCGGAGCCTTGTCGAGAGGGTCCGAAATCCTCGGGGCAGCTTCTTGACTGAGGTGCATTCGCGCCCGGCGGCAAGGCCCGCGTGAGGCGGGCGGCCTCGAATGGGTCAGGCGCCCCGGAAAATGGGGTCACGAACTTCTGTGCGCATTGTCGGACGGCTGTCGCGGGAGGGCTCGTCCGGCGGCTCGCTGTCCGGGCCGGTGACCGCACTTCCAGGCACGAGTGGCGCCACCTCCTCCCAAACAGCCCCAAACGATATCTAGTGGGCTAAAACCAGTATCGGTCTGTCCGAATATCAAGCTATGCATGCCCGTAAGGGATGGGGCCGCCTTATCATCGAGGGCCTGCTCGGGCAAGGTTGCTTGAGGGTTTGACTGTTGTTGCTGGTGAGGTTGCGGCCTACGTAAACACGCTGTTGACGCCGCCCGTAAGTGGTGGATATAAGAGTCTTGCCGTGGTTGACGGCACATCTCATGAAATGTGATAGTCGTCCGGTCGAAATCCCCATAAAGCTTCTTTAAGGCATTTGTCGAGGAGCGCCGTAACATGGCGATTGAACACCTCCACATTCAGCAGCGACGAACACCCCAACCCGCGCCTGCCCCCTCCGACCCCCGCACGACCGCCTCCCTCAGGGGAGGTGCTGGGCCATCACCGGCCAGCTGACCACGTCGCCGCAGGGCGTCCACCCCACCCGCCCGGACCGGCCCCGCACGATCTTCTGCCTGCCGTACGCCGGCGGAGGCGCCAGCGCCTACACCGGCCTCCTGCGCGAACTCGCCGCCGACGTCACGGTGACCCCGCTGCACCTGCCCGGCCGCGAGAGCCGCATCACCGAACCGCCCGTCTTCACCATCGGCCGCATCACCGACGAGATCGCCCTCGCCACCGGCGAGCCGTACGCCCTGTACGGCCACAGCATGGGCGCGCGCATCGTGTTCGAGGTCGCCCGGGAGCTGCGCCGCCGCGGCCTGCCGGCTCCCGCGCGGCTCTACGTCGGCGGCGCGCACCCGCCGCACCGCAGGGTGCCGCTGGCGGTCACCGCCGACCTGCCGGACGAGGCGTTCATCGACCAGCTCGTCCGCCGCGCCGGCGCGCACCCCGAGCTCAGGCACGAACCGGAGCTGCGCGACCTGCTGCTGCCCCTGCTCCGCGCCGACTTCACCTGGATCAAGAACTACCGCTGTCTCCCCGAACCCCCGCTGGACGTCCCGATCGTCGCCTTCACCGGGCTCGACGACGGCGAGGTGAGCGCCGCCGACATGCTCGGCTGGGCCAGGCACACCACGGCCGGGTTCCGGCTGCGCACGCTGCGCGGCGGTCACTTCTTCGTCCGGGACGTCCCTGCCGACCTGGCCCGCCTCATCGCCGCCGACCTGGACGGCATGACCGGCTTGACCGACCCGGCCGGCTTGACCGACCCGGCCGGCCCGGCCGCCGGGGCCGTCACGCCGGAGCCCGACGAGGTCCGCCTCCTCCTGCGCCAGCCGCCCACCACGCCCACACCCGCCGGGAGCCGTCCAACGGACGGGGCCGACGGCGTCCCCGCGGACCCGGACGGGTGGACGAGCGTGAGCCGCGCCGGCGACCTGTGGCTGGCCGCCGCGGCCCGCGACCCGCACGTCGGCGTCGCGCTCGCCCTCGCGGCGCCGTCGGCACCCCTGCGCGCCGCCGGCCCCGCGCAGGCGGGCGGCCGGAGCTCCGGGCACGGAGGCCCCGGAGACCCGGCCGCCGGCCAGGACGCGCCGGGCGCGGCGGAGCTGTTGAACCCGGCCGAGCGGGAGCAGATCGAGGACGCGGCCGAGGAGGACCGCCACTGGCTGGAGCTGCGCGCCGTCACCTCGAAGCGCGCCCTCGCCGCCGCCGGAGCCCGGGACGTCGCACGAGCCGCCTTCCCCGACCTGTCCGACCCCGGCCCGTGGCGCGCCCGGGACGACGAGCCCGGCCCCCACGGCGCGTCCCGCTGGCAGGTTCTGCACCTGCCCCTGCACACCACCCGCGGAGAGGCGCTGGCGGCCGTCGCGGTGCCGTACGCCACGGTACGGCTGAGCCTCGACACGCACCCCACCGGTCCGCACCCCACCGGTCCGCACCCCGCCCGCACACCCGTCGAACCTCCGGAGGCAACGCGGTGACCGTGGCGACCACCGGGCCGCTCCTGCACGACCTGATCACCGCCCAGGCACGCCGGACCCCGGCCGCCCCGGCGATCCGGCAGTGGGAGCACACCCTCACCTACCTGGAGCTGACCACCGCCGCCAACGCGCTCGCCCACCGCCTGCGCGCCGCCGGCGCCGGCCCCGAGACGCGCGTCGGCGTGTGCGGCCGCCGCACCCCCGACCTGCTCGTCGCCGTGCTCGGTGTCCTGCTGTCCGGCGCCGCGTACGTCCCCCTCGACCCCGCGCATCCACGCGGCCGGCTGGCGACCGTCGTCGACGACGCCCGCATCGCCACCGTCGTCGCCGACACCACCGGCGAGCGCCTGCTGGCCGGACTGCCCGTGCGGCTGCTGCCCCCGCACCACGGCCGGCGGGACGACCCGCCGCCGCCGCTCACCCGGCCGGCCAACGCCGCCTACACCCTCTACACCTCCGGCTCTACCGGCCGTCCCAAGGGCGTCACGGTCAGCCACGCCGCCGCCGTCGCGTTCGTCACCATGGCGGGCGAGATGTTCGGCCTGGACGCCGGCTGCCGGTCGATCGGCTTCGCCGCGCTGGGCTTCGACGTGTCCGTGCTGGACGTCTTCGCCCCGCTGGCCCGCGGCGGCTCGGTCGCGTTCGTCGGCGACGACGACCGGGTCGACCCCGCCCGCCTGCAGAGCTTCCTCGAACACCACCACGTCACCTGGGGCACCATCCCGCCCGCGCTGCTGCCCCTCCTCGACCCGGCCCGCCTGCCCACCCTGCGCGACCTGCTCACCGCCGGCGAACCCGCCGGACCCGAACAGGTCGCCCGCTGGACCCGCCCCGGACCGCGCCGCTTCCACAACTGGTACGGCCCCACCGAGACGACGGTGTGCGTCGTCGGCACCGAACTCGACGGCGCCTGGGACCGGCCGTTGCCCATCGGCCATCCGCTGCCCGGCTGCACCGCCCGGATCCTCGACGAGGACCTGCGCCCCTGCCCGCCCGGCACGCCCGGCGAGCTGTGCATCGGCGGCCCCCAACTGGCCCGCGGCTACCTCGGCCGGCCCGGCCTGACCGCCGAACGCTTCGTCCCCGACCCCTGCGGCGGGCCCGGCGAACGCCTCTACCGCACGGGCGACCGGGTCGTGCTCGACGCCGACGGCCGCATCGCCTTCCTGGGCCGCCTCGACCGGCAGGTCAAGATCCAGGGACAGCGGGTGGAGATCGGCGAGGTGGAGGCGGTGCTGCGCACCCACCCCGCGATCCGCCAGGCCGTCGCCGACGCCGCCACCGGCCCGGCCGGGCTGACCGAGCTGACCGCGTACCTGACCCCGAAGGACGCGCCCGGCCTGGACGGCGTCCGTGACCACTGCCGCGACCACCTGCCCCCGTACATGATCCCCACCCGCGTCGTGCGGCTGCCCGTGCTGCCGATGACCGTCGCCGGCAAGGTGGATCTGGCGGCGCTGCGCCGGCTCACCGCCACGCCGGGCCCCGCCGGCGACGCGGCCCCGGCGGGCGGGCCGCCCCGCACTCCCGCCGAACGGGCCGTCGCCGGCGCGTGGGCGCGCGCCTTCGCCACCGCCGAGCCCGGCCGGGACGACGACTTCTTCGCGGCCGGCGGCCACTCCCTGCTCGCCATGCGGCTCACCGCCCTGCTCGGCGAGGCGCTGCGCCGCCGCGTCGCCGTCGAGGACGTGCTCGCCGGCCGGACCGTCGCCGGCATCGCCCGCCGCGCCGAACGGTGCCCGCCGGTGCACGACGAGCCGCCCGCCGTCGCGCCCGCCGCGCTGTCGCCCGCCCAGCGGCGCATGTGGTTCGTCGAACGGCTGGCCCCCGGCACGCCCGCCCACAACATCGCGATGGCGCAGCGCCTCACCGGCCCGCTCGACCTGCCCGCGTTGCGCGCCGCCCTGACCGCGGTCGCCGAACGCCACGAGGCGCTGCGCTGGCGGGTCCCCGAGGACGGCGGCGTGCCCTCCGTCACCGTCGTCCCGCCGGCCGAGGTCCCCCTGCCGGTCGAGGACGTCACCCCCGAAGGGCTGGCCGGCCGCCTGCAGCAGGAGGCCCGCCGGCCGTTCGACCTGGCGGCCGGGCCGCTGTGGCGGGCACTCCTGCTGCGCCTGGGCGACGACGCGCACGTCCTGGCCGTCACCGTCCACCACATCGTCTTCGACGGCTGGTCGCAGGGCGTCCTCTACCGCGACATCAGCGCCGCCTACCGAGGCGAGCGGCCGGAGCCGCCGCCCGCCTCCGCGGGCGGGTACACCGCCTGGCTCGCCGCCCGCGAGACGCCCGCCGACCTCGACTGGTGGACCGCCGCTCTCGACGGCGCCCCGACCGTGCTGGACCTGCCGCGCGACCACCCGCGCCCACCGGTGCAGACGTTCGACGGCGCCGGCGTGACCGCCGAGGCCGACGCCGCGCTGAGCGACGCCGTCCGGCGCCTCGCCGCCCGGCTGGGCGGCACGCCGTACGCGGTGATGCTCGCCGCGTTCGCGCAGGTCCTGGCCCGGCTGACGGGCCGGCGCGACCTCATCGTCGGCACGCCCGTCGCCGACCGCCGCCACCCCGCCCTCGAACCGCTGGCCGGCTGCCTGGTCCACGTCCTGCCCGTACGGCTGCGCGTGGACGACGACGCCGGCTTCGACGCGCACGTCACCCGCTGCCAGGACACCCTGTCCGGCGCGCTGGCCCACCTCGACGTGCGGCTCGAACGGCTCGTGGACCGGCTGGTGCCCGGCCGTCTCCTGTCGCGCAACCCGCTCGTGCAGGTCCTGTTCAACATGTACGACTTCGCCGAGCCGCGCCTGGACCTGCCCGGCGTGCGGTCCGAGCCGCTGCCGCCCGGCCTGCCGGGGTCGCTGTTCGACCTCACCATGTACGTCGCCGAGCGGGACGGGCGCTACCTGCTGCAGGCGGTGTACAACCCGCGCCTGTACCGCCACGACCGCGTCGAGGCGCTGCTGTCGGGCTACCTGCACCTGCTGTCGGGCCTGGTCGCGGCCCCCGAGGCGCCGGTGGGGCGGGCCCGCCTGCGCCCACCCGCCGAGCCCACCGCGCGGGCCGTGCCGCCCGACGGGACCGCGGCGCTGCCGCCGTGGGACGGGCCCGGCGTCGTCGAGAGCTTCCTGCGGCAGGCGTCCGCCCACCCGGACCGGCCGGCCGTCACGGGCGAGGGCGGGGACCTCACCTACGCCGCCCTGGCCGCCCTGGCGCGGGCCACGTGCGCCGCGATCACCGGCGCCCCGCGGCCCGCGCGGCACGAGGCCACGCCGGACGAACCGGACGAACCGGACACGGTGGCGGTGCTGGCGGCGCGGCAGAGCGACCTGCCCGCGCTGCTGCTGGGGGTGCTGGCCGCCGGCGCCCGATGGGCCGTGCTCGACGCCGCGCTTCCCCCCGCCCGCCTGGCCGTACAGGCCCGCGCCGCCCGCGCCCGCGCCCTGATCGCCTGTCACGGCCAGACCCCGCCCGCCGAACTGGCCTGGCTGCCGGTGATCCCCGTGCCCGCCCCCGGCGAGGAAGCCCCCGCTCCCGGCGAGGAAGCCCCCGCTCCCGGCGAGGAAGCCCCCGCCACGGCCCCGGACACCGAGGGCGGCTTCCCCGCCGCACCGCCGGACCGGCGCGGATACCTGGCCTTCACCTCCGGCACCACCGGCGACCCCAAACCCGTCCTCGCCGCCGAGGGCCCCCTGGCGCGCTTCCTCCACTGGTACCCCCGCACCCACGACCTGACCGGCGACGACCGGTTCGCCCTGCTGGCGGGGCTGGCCCACGACCCGCTGCTGCGCGACCTTCTCACCCCCCTCACGCTCGGCGCCCGGCTGTACGTGCCCGCCCAGGACACCGTCCGCGACCCCGCCCGGCTGGCCGGCTGGCTCCGGCGGCACCGCGTCACCGTCGCGCACCTCACCCCCCAGCTCGCCACCCTCCTCACCGCCTCCGGCCGGCCGCTGCCCGACCTGCGGCTCGTCCTGTTCGGCGGCGACCGGCTCACCCACGGCGACGCCGCCCGCTTCGGGCGCGTCGCGCCCCGGGCCCGCCTCGTCAACACCTACGGCACCACCGAGACCCCCCAGGTCCAGGCCGCCCACGACATCACCCACCCCGTCGCCGGCAGCGGCGACCCGCTGCCGGCCGGACACGGCGTCGACGGCGCCGAACTGCTCATCCTCACCCCCGCCGGCCACCCCGCCGCCGTCGGCGAACTCGGCGAGGTCGTCATCCGCAGCCGCCGCCTGGCCGACGCCTACCTCGACCCCCACCTCACCCGCGACCGCTTCACCACCGAACCCGACGGCACCGGCCGCTACCGCACCGGAGACCTCGGCCGCTACGACCCCGACGGCCGCGCCGTCCTGGCCGGCCGCGCCGACACCCAGGTGAAGATCCGCGGCTACCGCGTCGAACTCGGCGAGATCGAACACGCGCTGCTCGCCCACCCCGGCGTGCTGGCCGCCGCCGCCACGGCCGCCGACCAGCCCGGCGGGCCCGTCGTCCGCGCCTACGCCGTCCCCGCCGGCGCCGCCGTACAGCCCGGCGAACTGCACCGCCACCTGCGCGCCACCCTGCCCGACCACGCCCTGCCCGCCGACGTCGTCCTGCTGCCCGCCCTGCCGCTGACCGCCAACGGCAAGCTCGACCGCGCCGCCCTGCCCGTCCCGCCACCCCGCCCCGCGGCCGGCGGCGACCACGAACCCGCCACCGGCACCGAACGGCTCCTCGCCGGCATCTGGCGGGAGATCCTCGGCCGGCCGAGGATCTCCGCCACCGCCAACTTCTTCGACATCGGCGGCCACTCCCTGGCCACCGCCCAGGTCCAGGCCCGGCTGGCCGCCGCGCTCGGCCACGCCGTGCCGATCGTCGATCTGTTCCGCTTCCCGACCATCCGCGCGCTGGCCGCACACCTCGACGGCGAACGCCGCCCGGCCGGATCGCAGCGTGCCGCCCGCCGGATCGCGGCGCGCCGGGCACGTCCCACCACGCACCGGCCTCACCCAGGCCAGACGGGAGAGTAAGGAATGACCGCTGCCACGCCCCACGAGGACCACCACGAGCACGACGCCACCGCCGACGGGGTCGAGCCGATCGCGGTCGTCGGGCTGGCCTGCCGTCTGCCCGGCGCCCCCGACGTGCCCACCTACTGGCGCAACCTCGTCGACGGCGTCGAGTCCGTCACCTTCTACACCCGCGAGGAGCAGGAGGCCCTCGGCGTCCCCGACTACCTCCTCGACGACCCCACCTTCGTCCCCGCCGCGTCCATCGCCGCCGACTACGGCTCCCTCGACGCCGCCTTCTTCGGCATGTCACCCCGCGAGGCCGAACTGCGCGACCCCCAGCAGCGCATGTTCCTGGAACTGGCCAACAGCGCCCTGGAGGACGCCGGCTACGACCCCGCACGCTACGGCGGCGAGATCGGCGTGTACGGCACCATCGGCTCGGACGAGTACCAATGGATGTACATCCGTCCCAACAAGAAGGTGTTCGCCTCCGTCGGCAACCTGGCCGTCTACACCGGCAACCACCCCGACTACCTGGCCACCCTCGTCTCCTACAAGCTCGACCTGCGCGGCCCCAGCCTCACCACCCACACCGCCTGCTCCTCCTCCCTGGTGGCGCTGCACCTGGCCGTCGAGGCGCTGCGCGCCGGCGAGTGCGACATGGCGCTCACCGGAGGAGCCTCCCTGGAGATGCCCGCCGAGTGGGGCTACCAGTACCACCAGGACGGCATCTACGCCCCCGACGGGCACTGCCGCGCCTTCGACGCCGCCGCCCAGGGCACCATCTGGGGCGGAGGCGGCGGCATCGCCGTGCTGAAGCGGCTGTCCGACGCCGTCGCCGACGGCGACCACATCCGCGCCGTCGTCATCGGCAACGCCATCAACAACGACGGCGCCACCAAGGTCGGCTTCTCCGCGCCCAGCGCCGAAGGCCAGGCCGCCGCCGTCGCCCAGGCGCTCGGCGTCGCCCAGATCGACCCGCGGACCGTCACCTACGTCGAAGCCCACGGCACCGGCACGTCCCTCGGCGACCCCATCGAGGTGGCCGCCCTGTCCAGCGTGTTCGGCGCCGGCACCGAACAGGCCGGCTGGTGCGGCATCGGCTCGGTCAAGACCAACATCGGCCACCTCGGCCCGGCCGCCGGCATCGCCGGCTTCATCAAGACCGTCCTCGCGATCGAACACGGCCTGCTGCCGCCCAGCCTCAACTATTCCGCCCCCAACCCGCGCATCGACTTCGGCACCAACCCCTTCCAGGTCGTCTCCACCCTCACCAAGTGGGAGACCGACGGCTTCCCCCGCCGCGCCGGCGTCAGCTCCTTCGGCATCGGCGGCACCAACGCCCACGTCCTCGTCGAGCAGGCGCCGCCCCCGCCGCTGCCGGCCACCGAGCCGCGCCCCGCCCACCTGCTGCACCTGTCGGCCCGCACCCCCGCCGCGCTGGAGGCCGCCGCCCGCCGGCTGGCCGACCACCTCGCGGACCGCGAGACCGACCTGGCGGACGTCGCCCACACCCTGCGCACCGGCCGCCGCGTCTTCCCCCACCGCGCGGCCGTCGTCGCCACCGACCCCGCCGACGCCGTCGCCGCCCTCACCGACACCAGGCGCCTCATCAAGGGCAAGGCCGGCACCCCCCGCGTCGCCTGGCTGTTCTCCGGCCAGGGCGCCCAGTACGCGGGCATGGGAGCGGGCCTTTACCAGGCCGAACCGGTCTTCGCCGCCGCCGTGGACGAGTGCGCCGACCTCCTGCGCGACGAACTGTCCGGGCTGGACCTGCGCACCCTGCTGTTCCCCGGCCCCGACGCCCGCCAGGACGCCGACGATCGGCTGCGCCAGACCGCGCTCACCCAGCCCGCCCTGTTCGCCGTCGAATGGGCGCTCGCCAGGCTGTGGCGCTCCTGGGGCGTCGAACCCGCCGCCATGATCGGCCACAGCATCGGCGAGTACGTCGCCGCCACCGTCGCCGGCGTGTTCGACCTGCCCGACGCGCTGCGCCTGGTCGCCGCCCGCGGCCGCCTCATGCAGTCGGTGCCGCCCGGCTCCATGCTGGCCGTCCGGCAGGACGCCGACGAGGCGCGCGACCGGCTGCCCGACGGGCTGTCCATCGCCACGATCAACGGCCCCGGCACCTGCGTCGTGGCCGGCCCCACCCCCCTGGTGGAGGAGTTCGCCGCCCGGCTCACCGGCGAAGGCGTCCAGCACACCATGCTGCGCACCTCGCACGCCTTCCACTCGGCGATGATGGACCCCGTCCTCGCCGACTTCCACGACACCGTCGCCAGGGCCGCACGCCACGCCCCCGCCCTGCCGTTCCTGTCGAACGTCACCGGCACCTGGATCACCGCCGAACAGGCCACCGACCCCGCCTACTGGACCCGCCACCTGCGCGAAGCGGTCCGCTTCGGCGACTGCGTGGCCACCCTCACCGCCGAAGGCGAATGGCGGCTCGTCGAATGCGGCCCCGGCCGCCAGCTCGCCGGCCTGGCCCGCACCCAGCTGCCCCGCACCGGCCCCGCCCCGCTGCCCAGCCTGCCCGGCCCCGCCGAAGCCAGGACGGACCTGGAGGTGCTGTACACCGCGGCCGGCACCCTGTGGGCTGCCGGCGTGCCGCTCGACACCGGAGCAGCCGCCGGACCCGCCCGCCGCGTGCCACTGCCGCACTACCCCTACGAGCGGACCCGCCACTGGGTGGACACCCCCCTCGACCCCGAACTTGTCTACCCGCGCGCGCCTCGCACCGGAGCGCTGCCGGTGGAGGAGTGGTTCGCGGTGCCGGCGTGGCGGCAGGAGCCGCGGCCCGTCACCGCACGCGCCGGCGCCGACCTCGCGGCGCGGCTCGCGGGCACCCGCTGCCTGGCGTTCGCCGGCCCGGCCGCCGAACCGCTGCTGGACGCCCTGCGCGCGGCCGGCGCCGACGTGGTCCGCGTCGTCCCTGGCGACCACTACGACGCGGGCGACCCCGCCCGCGGCGTCACCCTCCGGCCGGGCGAGCGCGACGACTACGACCGGCTCGTCGCCGACACCGGAGTCCCGGACCGCGTCATCCACGCCTGGGCCCTCGACGGCGCCCCGGCCACCGGCATCGGGCAGACCCGGGCCGCGCAGGACCTCGGCTTCTTCTCCCTCCTCAACCTCGTCCAGGCACTGGCCCAGGCCGAGCCCGGCGGCGTCCACCTCGACATCGTCACCGCGGGCACCCAGCAGGTCACCGGCGCCGACCTGCACCGCCCCGAACACGCCACCGTCGCCGGCATCGCCAAGGTCGTCCCCCTGGAGGCGCGCTGGCTGACCGCCCGCCACCTCGACCTGGACCCCGGCCCCGGCGCGGCCCTGCGCCACCTAGACGCCGTGCTCGCCGAACTGGCCGCCGACCCCGCCGACCCGCCGCACGGCGAACCGCCCTCGCCGGTCGCGCTGCGCGGCCACACCCGCTGGCTGCGCGGCTACCGGCCGCTCACCCTCCCCACCGGCGGCCACGACGACGACCCCGGCAGCCCGCCCGTCCGGCTGCGCGCCGAAGGCGTCTACCTCATCACCGGCGGCCTGGGCGGCATCGGCCTCACCCTGGCCGAAGACCTCGCCCACCGCCTGCGCGCCCGCCTCGTCCTCATCGGCCGCTCCGGGCTGCCTCCCCGCGCCGACTGGGACACCCTCGACGGCGGCGCCGACCGTCAGGGCCGCGCCGTCTCCGCCATCCGCCGCATGGAGCGGGCCGGCGCCGACGTGCTCGTCCTCGCCGCCGACGTCACCGACCCCGCCGCCCTGCGGCGCGCCCGCGAGCAGGCCCTCGACCGGTTCGGCCGCCTCGACGGCATCGTGCACGCCGCGGGCCTGCCCGGCGGCGGCATGGCCGAGGTCAAGGAACGCCACGCCGCCGAACAGGTCATGGCCCCCAAGATCGCCGGCACGCTGGCGCTCCGCGAGGCGTTCGGCGACCTGCCACTCGACTTCGTCATGCTCTGCTCCTCCGTCACCGCCGTCGCCGGCGGCTTCGGGCAGGTCGACTACTGCGCCGCCAACAACTACCTCGACGCCTACGCCGCCACCTGGCCGGGCACCGTCCTGTCCGTCAACTGGGGGGCCTGGCTGGAGGTCGGCATGGCCGCCGAGATCGCGGCCCCCGCCGCCTTCCGCGCCCTGCAACGCGGCGACCGCATCGTCCAGGCCGACCACCCCGTCCTCACCCACCGGCACGAGACGAGCGGACGCCACCCCTGGTACACCGGCTCCCTCTCGCCGGCCACGCACTGGCTGCTGGACGAACACCGCGTCGCCGGCGTCCCCGTCCTGCCCGGCACCGGCTACCTGGAGACAGCCCGCGCCGCGTTCCAGGCGAGCGTGCCCAGCCCCGGCCCCGGCCACGTCGTCGAACTGCGCGACGTCGCCTTCGTCGCCCCCCTCCCGGTCGCCGACGACGCCACCGCCGAACTCCGGGTGCTGCTGACCCCCGCGGGCGACGGCATGGACTTCGAGGTCGTCAGCGTCGCGGCCGGCCACACCACCCAGCACGCCAGGGGAGCCGCCGCCTGGACGCCCGCCGACCCGCACGCCGACGCCCTGACCGACATCCGCGCCCGCTGCGCCTACACCGCTGACGGCGACGGGGCGAGCCCCTTCGCCTCCGCCTCCGGGCTCGTCACCTTCGGCCCCCGCTGGAGCAGCCTGCGCGCCGTCCACCACGGCGCCGGCGAACAACTCGCCCGCCTCGAAGCCGGCCCCGACGTCACCGCCGACCTCGACCGGCTGCCCCTGCACCCCGCGCTGCTCGACGAGGCCACCGCCTACATCGCCGTCACCGGCGAACACAGCTACCTGCCGCTCGGCTACGGCCGCGTCACCCTGCACGCCCCCCTGCCTGCCCGGCTGTGGAGCCACGCCCGCCCCCGCGACACCGGAGGCGACGAGGTCCTCGCCGCCGACCTGACCCTCTACGACGACGCCGGTCACCCCGTCGTCACCATCTCCGACTTCGTGCTGCGCCGCATCGACAAGCAGGCGGTCACCCAGACCGTCGGCGAGGGCGCCCGCCACACCGCCGCCGAACCGGCCGTCGCCGAGGAGTCCGCCGCCGCGGGCAACGCCCTCGACATCGACGGGGCGCGGCGCGGCATCTCCCCGGCCGGCGGCGCCGACGCCTTCCGCCGGCTGCTGGCCGCCCACCTCGGCCCGCAGGTCGTCGTCAACGCCACCCGTCTCGACGAGTTCGTCGCCGGCGTACGCGACCTCACCCACGACACCGTCGCGGCGGACCTCGACGCCGCCGCCGCGACGGGGGACGGCGGCCCCGGCGCCGGCGACGACCACGTCGCCCCCCGCACCGACCTGGAGGCCGCGCTCGCCCGGCTGTGGGGCGAGGTCCTCGGCGCCCGCCAGGTCAGCGTCGAGCAGGACTTCTTCGAACTGGGCGGCAACTCCCTGGTCGCCGTGCAGCTCATCGCCCTGATCCGCAAGAGGATCGGCGTCCGGCTGCCCATGCGCAGCCTGTTCCAGGTGCCGACCGTCGCCGGGATGGCCGCCCTCGTCGAGGAACTCCGCTCCGGCAGCACCGCCACCACCGGGGACGCCGGCGCCACCGCCGGCACGACCGGACCCACCATCACCCGCCTTCCCCGCACCGAAAGGGCCTGACATGCGCGACGGCCACTACAAGGTCGTGGTCAACGACGAAGAGCAGTACTCCATCTGGTTCGCCGAGCGTCCCCTGCCGCAGGGCTGGCACGACACCGGCGTCCAGGGACCCAAGCAAACCTGCCTCGACCACATCGAACAGGTCTGGACCGACATGCGCCCGCGCAGCCTGCGCGAGGCCATGGGGGAGTAGGAGGGCAACCCCGGGTGACCGGCACATACGTCTTCCCCGCGTCGTACGCACAGCAACGCCTGTGGTTCCTCACCCAGCTCGACCCCGACGCGCCCGTCCACCACGTCAACGCCGTGATCGAGCTGCCCGACACCGACCGGGACCGCTGCGCGCACGCCCTGCGGGAGATCGTCCGCCGTCACGAGACCCTGCGCACCGCCCTGACCACCGAGGACGGCGCGCTCGTCCAGGTCGTCCACGCGGACCTGCCGGTCACCCTCCAGCACACCGACCTCACCCACCTGCCCCCCGAGGAGGCGGAGCGGCGCTTCCACGGCATCGCCCGCGCGGACGCCCGCACCCCGTTCCGGCTCGACCGGGCCCCGCTCTGGCGCGCCCACCTGGTCCGCCTGCCCGCACCGGCGGACCCGCGGCGGCCCGCGCACCGGCTCGTCCTCGTCGTCCACCACGCCGTCTTCGACGCCCGCTCCGCCACCAACCTCGTCACCGAGCTGCACGAGCTCCACGACGCCCACGCCCGCGGCCGCCCGCCGCGGCTGCCCGACCTGCCCATCCAGTACGCCGACTACGCCGACTGGCAGCGCCGCCACCTCGAAGGCGGTGTGCTGGCCGAGCAGCTCGCCTACTGGCGCGACCGCCTGGCCGGGCTGCCCGCCGACACCGGGCTGCCCACCGACCGGCCCCGGCCGCCCGCACGCGGCCACGACGGGGCCGAGCACCACCTCCACCTGCCCGCCGACCTCGTCGACGCCCTGGAAGCCCTCGCCCGCCGCCACGGAGCCACCCTGTTCATGGTGCTGCTGGCCGCGCTCAAAGCCGTCATCGCCCGCCACGCCCGCACCCGCGACGTCGCCGTCGGCAGCCCCGTCGCGGGCCGCGACCTGCCCGAGGTGCAGCCGCTCATCGGCATGTTCATCAACACCCTCGTGCTGCGCACCGACCTGTCCGGCGACCCCGCCTTCACCGAGCTGCTGGCCCGGGTCCGGGCCACCGTCCTGGACGCCCTCGACCACGCCGACATCCCCTTCGACCGGCTCGTCGAAGCCCTCCAGCCCCGGCGCGACCCCAGCCGCACGCCCCTGCACCAGGTCGGCTTCAACCTGCTGCCGATGCGCGAGCGCGGCCGGTTCGCCAACGGCACCGCCCAGCTCGACCTCAGCTTCGACGTCGTCAGGACCGCCGACGGCGCCGGTGTCTGGATCGAGTACGCCACCGACCTGTACGACCCCGCCACCGTCGAACGCCTCGCCACCGCCTACCGGCTCGTCCTCACCGCCGTCGCGGCGGACCCCGCCCTGCCCCTGTCGCGGCTGCCGCTCCTCACCCCCGAACAGCGGCACTGGTTGCTGACCGCCGGCAACGACACCGCCGCCCCCTACCCGGACCGCTGCCTGCACGACCTCGTCGCCGACCGGGCGGCCGGCACCCCCGACGCCGCCGCCGTCCGCACCGCGGACGGCGCCCACCTCAGCTACGCCGAGCTCGACACCCGCGCCGGCGCCCTGGCCCGCCGGCTGCGCCGGCTCGGCGTCCGCCCCGAGTCGCGGGTCGCGGTGTGCCTGCCCCGCACCCCCGACCTGGTCGTCGCCCTGCTCGCCGTGCTCAAGGCCGGCGGCTGCTACGTGCCGCTGGACGCCGCCTACCCGCCCGACCGGCTCGCCCACCTGCTCGACGACTCCGGCGCCGGCCTGCTCGTCACCTGCTCCGGGCTGCTGGACCGGCTGCCCGCCGCCCGCCCGACCGCGCTGGTCGTCGACCACCCGCCCCCCGACCCGGACCCGGGCCCGGACGACGAGCCGCTGCCCCACCTCACCCCAGGACACCTCGCCTACCTCATCTACACCTCCGGCTCCACCGGCCGCCCCAAGGGCGTCGAGGTGCCGCATCGCGGCGTCGTCAACCTCGTCACCGACGTCGCCCGCCGGCTCGGGCCCGCCAGCGCCCTGCTGGCGACGTCCCTGTCGTTCGACATCGCCGCCCTGGAGATCTTCACCCCGCTGCTGTCCGGCGGCACCCTCCTGCTGGCGCCCGACGACGCGTCCCGTTCCCCCAAGGAGCTGCGCCGCGCCGCCGAGCACGCCGACCTCGTCCAGCTCACCCCGTCGGTCGCGGGCCTCGTCCACGCCGACCTGCCCCGCGGTGTCCCGCACCTGATCCTCGGCGGCGAACCCCTGCCCACCGAGCTGGCCGCCCGCCTGCACGAGGTCACGCCCGACCTGTGGAACTTCTACGGGCCGACCGAGACCACCATCTGGTCCACGGCCTGGCGGGTGCCGCCGGAGCCCCGCGTCATGCTGATCGGCACCCCGCTGGCCAACACCACCGCCCACATCGTCGACGACCACCTGGAGCCCGTCCCCGTCGGCGTACCGGGGGAGCTGCTGATCGGCGGCGACGGCGTCACCCGCGGCTACCACGGCCGCCCCGGCCTGACGGCGGAGACGTTCGTCCCCGACCCCTTCGGGCCGCCCGGCGGGCGGCTCTACCGCACCGGCGACCTGGCCAGACGCCGGCCCGACGGCACCATCGAGTGCCTGGGCCGCGTCGACCACCAGGTCAAGATCCGCGGCGTGCGCATCGAGCCCGACGAGGTCGCCGCGGCCCTGGCCGAGCATCCCGCCGTACGCCACGCCGCCGTCACCGTACGCGACGACGCGCCCGGCGGCCGCGGCCTCGTCGCCTACCTCACCACCCACGACGGCCGGCCCGCGGCGGCGGGGGAGTGGCGCGCCCACCTGCGCGCCCGCCTCCCCGAGGCGATGATCCCCGCGGCGTTCGTGCACCTCGACGCCCTCCCGGTGCTGCCCAGCGGCAAGCTCGACCGGGCCGCGCTCCCGCCGCCGGCGCCCGACGCCGGCCCCGGCCACGTCCCGCCGCGCACCCCGCTGGAGGAAGCCCTCGCCGCCGTCTGGGCCGACCTGCTCGGCCTGCCCCGCGTCGGCGCCACGGACGACTTCTTCGCCCTCGGCGGCCACTCGCTGCTCGCCGTCCGGCTCATCGGCCGCATCAACGACGAGCTCGACGTGGATCTTCCCCTGCGCCTCGTGTTCGACGCCCCCACCGTCGAGGAGCAGGCGCTGGCCGTGCTGCACCGCCAACTGACCGACGCGGACCTGCTGGAACTGCTGGAGGAGGACCGGTGACCGACGTGGACCGCGCGCGTGAACGCCTGGCCCGGCTCACCCCCGAACAGCGCGCCGCCCTGGAGGCCCGCCTCGCGGCCGGCAGGCGCGTACCGGAACGGGACCGGGCCGGAGGACCGGAACGGGCCCAGGCGGAAGGACCGGAAAGGGGTCGGGCGCGCGGCCCGGTCATCCCGCGCCGGGCCGACCCCGCCGCGCCCGCGCCCCTGTCACCCGCCCAACGCCGCCTGTGGATCGTCGACCGGCTGGACCCCGGCAACCCCGCCTACACCCTGTCGTGGGCGTACCGCGTCGACGGCCCCCTCGACCCCGCCGCGCTGACCGCCGCGTTCGACGCCCTCGTCGACCGTCACCCCGTCCTCGGCCACGTCGTCACCGTCCACGACGGCGCGCCCTGCCAGCGGCCCGGGCCCGTCCGGCCCGCCCTGCGCCTCGACACCATGACCGCCGGCCAGGCCGACGCCGCCGCCCGCGACGAAGCCCGTCACCGCTTCGACCTGGCCGCCGGGCCGCTCACCCGGGCCCGCCTCATCCGCGTCGCGCCGGACCGGCACCTGCTCCTGCTCACCGTCCACCACATCATCGCCGACCGCTGGTCCATCACCGTCCTGCTCGGCGAGCTCCTCGACCTGTACGCCGGCGCCCACCCGCCCCGGCCGTCCGTCGACTACGCCGACTACGCCGCCTGGAGCCTCCACCAGCCCCACGGCGACGACCTCGCCCACTGGCGCGCCACCCTGGCCGGCCTGCCCGACGCCCTGGACCTGCCCGCGGACCGGCCACGTCCGGCCGTCCCCACCCACCGGGGCGGCCGCCTGCTGTTCGAGCTGGCCGCCCCGCTCGCCGCCGGCCTGCGCGACCTCGCCCGCGCCGAACACGCCACCCCGTTCATGGCCCTGACCGCCGGCCTGCAGGCCCTGCTCGCCCGCTACACCGGCCAGACCGACATCCCGCTCGGCACCCCCGTCTCCGCCCGTCCCCACGCCGGCCTCGACCGCACGGTCGGCCTGTTCCTCAACACCGTCGTCCTGCGCGGCGACCTGTCCGGCGACCCCACGTTCGCCGAGCTGCTGCGCCGCACCCGCGGACGCGCCCTCGACGCCTTCGAACACGCCCGCCTGCCGTTCGAGACGCTGGTCGACGAGCTGGCCACCGGACGGGACCTGTCACGCAACCCGCTGTTCCAGGTCATGCTCGCCTACCAGAACACCCCGCCCCTGCCCACCGGCGCGCCCGGCCTGACCCTGCGCCGCCTCGACGTCCACCCCGGCACCGCGATGTTCGACCTGGACCTCATCGTCGAGGAGCGGCCCGACGGGTCGCTGCTGTGCGTCCTGGACTACGCCACCGACCTGTTCGACCGCGACCGCGTCGAACGCCTCGCCGGCCACCTGCGCACCCTCCTGTCAGCGGCCGTCGCCACCCCGGCCCTGCGGCTGTCGGACCTGCCGCTGATGGACCCGGCCGAACGGGACGCCACCCTCCGCCTCGCCGGCCCGCCGCCCACCGCCCACCCCGACGGCGGCGTCCACGACCTCGTCGCCGACCAGGCGGCCCGCACCCCCGACAGCATCGCGGTCGAGCCCGCCACAGAGCCCGCCACAGAGCCCGCGGCTGGACTCGGGGGCGGCGCGCGGCTCACCTACGCCGAGCTGGAGGCACGCGCCCACCGGCTCGCCGCGCGGCTGCAGCGGCTCGGCGTGCGCCGCGAGACCCGTGTCGCGGTGTGCCTGCCCCGCACCCCCGAGCTGGTCGTCGCCCTGCTCGCCGTGCTCAAGGCCGGCGGCTGCTACGTGCCGCTGGACCCCGGCCACCCGGCCGACCGGCTGGGCCACATCGTCGCCGACTCCGGCGCCACGCTGGCCGTCACGGTCGGCGCTCTGCAGGACCGCCTGCCCGCCGGCCTGCCCCGCGCCCTCCTCGACACCGCTCCCGGACCGGACCCCGCGGCCGGCGCCGCCGGTTTCGTCCCGCCCCCCACGCATCCGGACCAGGCCGCGTACCTCATCTACACCTCCGGCTCCACCGGCCGCCCCAAAGGGGTCGTCGTGCCCCACCGCGGGCTCGTCAGCCTGCTGACCCATCTGCGCGACAGCCCCGGCCTCGCCTCCGGGGACCGCTACCTGTTCCTGACCTCGCTGTCGTTCGACATCGCCATGGCGGAGATCTTCGGCCCCCTCACCACCGGCGGCACCGTCGTCGTCGCCTCCACCGAAGACCTCGCCGCCGTCCACGACCGCGTCCGGGCCGGCGACCTGCACACCGTCCAGGCCACCCCCTCCGTCCTCGAAACGCTCCTGCCCGCGCTCGCGCACCACGTCCCGCGCATCGTCAGCACCGGCGAGGCCCTGCCCGCGCCGCTCGCCGCCAAGCTCCTGGCCACCACCGGCGAGCTGTGGGACCTGTACGGCCCCACCGAGACCACCATCTGGTCCACCGGACACCGGGTCACTGCGGACTCCCGCGCGTCCATCGGCACCCCGGTCGCCAACACCACCGCCCACGTGGTCGATCCGGCCACCCTGCACCCCGTCCCCATCGGCGTGCCGGGGGAGCTGCTGCTCGGCGGCGCCGGCGTGACCCGCGGCTACCACGGCCGGCCCGCCCTGACCGCGGAACGGTTCGTCCCCGACCCGTTCGGCGGCTCCGGCGGCCGGCTGTACCGGACCGGGGACCTGGTGCGCCGCCGTGCCGACGGGTCGCTGCAGTACCTCGGCCGCGCCGACGACCAGGTGAAGGTGCGCGGCGTGCGGATCGAGCCCGGGGAGGTGGCCGCGGTGCTCGCCGGGCACCCCCGGGTGCGCCGCGCCGTCGTCGTCGTCCGCGACGACGCCCCCGGCGGCCGCGGCCTGGTGGCGTACGTGGAGCCCACCGCCGCCGCCCCCGCCCCGGACGCCCCTGCCCCGGATGCCCCTGCCCCGGATGCCCCTGCCCCGGACGCCTCCGCCTCGGACGCCCCCGCAGTCGGTGAGGAGGCGGCGGCACTGGCGGCGGAGTGGCGCGCCCACCTGCGCGCCCGCCTCCCGGAGGCGATGGTCCCGGCGGCGTTCGTCCCCGTCGCCGCCCTGCCGGTGCTGCCCAGCGGCAAGCTCGACCGGGCCGCCCTGCCGCCACCCCCACACCCCACCGGCGCCGCCGCGCCGCACCGGTTGCCGCCCCGGACTCCCGCCGAGCGGGCTCTCCACGCCCTCTGGACCGAACTGCTCGAACGCGACGACATCGGCAGGGAGGACGACTTCTTCGCCCTCGGCGGCCACTCCCTGCTCGCCCTCCGGCTCGTCGCCCGGCTCAAGGACGCCTACGGCGTCGACGTGCCGCTGCGCCGCTGCTTCGAGACCCCCACCATCGCCGCCCTGGCCCCCCTCATCCCCGCCACCCCCCGGCCGGCCGGCACCGCCATCCCGCGCGCCGGCGACGGCCCCACCACGCCGACGCACGCCCAGACCCGGCTGTGGTTCCTCGACCAGCTCGACCCCGGCAACCCCGCGTACAACGTCGCCTGGGCGGAGCGCCTGACCGGCCCCCTCGACGTCGCCGCCCTCGCAGCCGCGTTCGACGACCTCGTCGACCGGCACGACGCGCTCCGCCTCGTCATCACCGACGACGGCGGCGAACCCCGCCTCCGCGAGGGCGCCCACCGGCCCCGCCTCACCGTACGGGACCTGTCCGCGAGCCCCGACGCCGCCGCGTCGGCGGGCCGGGAGGAGGCGAGGCACCGCTTCGACCTGGCGCGCGGCCCGCTCGCCCGAGCCGTCCTCGTCACCCGGGCCCCCGGCGAGCACGACCTCTTCCTCACCCTGCACCACGTGATCGCCGACCGGTGGACCCTGTCCATCCTGCTGCGCGACCTCATGGCCCGGTACGCGGCCCGCACCGGCGGGGAGCCGCAACCGTCCGGCCTGCCCGACCTGCCGGTCGGCTACCGGGACTTCGCCGCCTGGCAGCACGCCGCCACCGCCGGCCGCGCGCCGGCCCTGAGCTACTGGAAGGACGCCCTCGCCGGCCTGCCGCCCGCGCTGGACCTGCCCGCCGACCGTCGCCGGACCGGCCTGCCCGACCACCGCGGGCGCCGCCTCACCTTCACCGTCGACGCCCCGACCGTCGCCGCCGTGCACGCCTGCGCGCGCCGCCACCGCGCCACCCCCTTCATGGTGCTGCTCGCCGCCCTGCAGGCGCTCCTCGCCCGCTACACCGGCCAGAGCGACATCCCCGTCGGCACCCCCGTCTCGGGCCGCACGCATCCCGCCGTGGAGAACCTGGCCGGCCTGTTCCTCAACACCCTCGTCCTGCGCGGCGACCTGTCCGGCGACCCCACCCTCGACGAACTGGTGCGCCGTACCCGCGAGCGCGTCCTGGACGCCCACGACCACGCCGACCTGCCGTTCGAGCTGCTCGTCCAGGAGCTCGCCGAGGAGCGCGACCTCACCCGCAACCCGCTCTTCCAGGTCATGTTCGCCTACCAGAACGTGCCGCCCGCCCCGCCGGAGGCCGCGGGCGTCCGGCTGCGGACCCTCGACGTCGACCCCGGCGTCACGCAGGCCGACCTGCATCTGATCATGGAGGAGTCCGGCGACGGGCTCACCGCGATCCTGCACTACGCCACGGACCTGTTCGACCACGACCGCATGAGGCGGTTCGCCGACCACTACCGGGCGCTCCTCGGCCACGCCCTGGCCCACCCCGGGCAGCCCGTCGCGGACGCCCCGATCCTCACGCCCGCCGAGGCGCGCACCATCGCCTCCGCCAACGCCACCACCCGCCCGCCCGACGGGCGGCCCGGCACGCTGCCGGCCCTGCTCGCCGCGCAGGCCCGGCTGACCCCCCACGCCGCCGCCCTCGGCCACGACCTCCCCGGCCGGCCCGGCGAGCGCGGCTGGATCACCTACGGCGAGCTGGCCGCAAGGACCAACCGACTGGCCCGCCGCCTGCGCGCCCTCGACGCCGGCCCGGGCCAGGTGGTCGGGGTCTGCCTGGAGCGCGGCCCCGACCTCGTCGTCACCGCGCACGCCGTGGTCACCGCGGGCGCCGCCTACCTCCCCCTCGAACCCGACCACCCGCGCGACCGGCTCCACGCCATGACGAGCGACGCCCGCGCCCGCCTCGTCATCGCCACCGGCCGGACCGCCGCCCGGCTGCCCGGCGACGTCACCCCTCTGCTGCTCGACGACGACGCCGCCGCGATCGCCGCGCAGGATCCGGGTCCGCTGGACGTACCGGTGCATCCGGACGGCCTGGCGTACGTCATCTTCACCTCGGGCTCCACGGGCCGGCCCAAGGGCGTCGCGGTCTCCCACCGCGCCATCGCCAACCGGCTGCACTGGATGCAGGACACCTTCCGCCTCACCCCCGACGACCGGGTCCTGCACAAGACGCCCTTCTCCTTCGACGTGTCCGTCTGGGAGCTGTTCTGGCCCCTCATCACCGGCGCGCGGCTCGTCGTGGCCCGCCCGAACGGCCACGCCGACCCCGCCTACCTGGCCGACGTCCTCGACGCCGAAGCCGTCACCACCGTGCACTTCGTCCCGTCACTCCTGGACGCCTTCCTCGACGAGCCCGGCCTCGCCAAGCGGCTCACCCGCCTGAGCACCGTCGTCTGCTCCGGCGAGGCGCTCACGCCCGACCTCGCCGACCGGTTCGCCGCCGCCCTGCCGCACGTCCGCCTGCACAACCTGTACGGCCCCACCGAGGCCGCCGTCGACGTCACCTGGCACCCCTGCGCCCCCGGCGAGACGACCGTCCCCATCGGCCACGCCATCGCCAACACCCGCGTCGAGATCCTCGACCACCGGATGAACCGGGTCCCCCTGGGAGTGCCGGGCACGCTCTGGATCGGCGGCGTCCAGCTCGCCCGCGGCTACCTCGGCCGCCCCGGCCTGACCGCCGAACGCTTCGTCCCCGACCCGTACGGCCCGCCCGGCGCCCGCCTCTACGACACCGGCGACCTGGCCCGCCGCCGGCCGGACGGCGCCGTCGAGTATCTCGGCCGCACCGACCACCAGGTCAAGATCCGTGGCATCCGCGTGGAGCTCGGCGACATCGAGGCCGCGCTCGCCGCGCTGCCCGGCGTCCGCGCCGCCGCCGTCCACACCACCCCCGACAGCGCCGGCCTGCGCCTGACCGGCTACGTCGTCCCCGCTCCCGGCGCACCCGCCGATCCCGGCCACTGGGCCGGGCTGCTGCGCGACAAGCTCCCCGACCACATGGTCCCCACGAGCTGGGTCCACCTCGACGCCCTGCCGGTCACCCGCAGCGGCAAGCTCGACCGGGCCGCCCTGCCCCGCCCCCGCACCACCGCGCCCGGCACGGACGACACGGGTGGCACGGACGGCACGGGTGGCACGGACGGCACGGGTGGCACGGACGGCACGGGTGGCACGGACGGCACGGGCGCGGCGCCGCACAGCGCGCCCCGCACCCCCGAGGAGCACGCCGTCGCGGCCGCCTGGCGCGACGTCCTCGGCCTCGCCGACGTCTCGACGCGGGACAACTTCTTCGCCGTCGGAGGCGACTCCATTCGCAGCCTCAAGGTCGTGGCCCGGCTGCGTGACGCCGGCTACGCCGTACGGCTCGAACAGCTCTTCCTGCACCAGACCGTCGCCGAACTCGCCCAGCGGCTCACCCCCGCCGAGACCGGCCCACCACCCCCCGCGGCATCCACCCCGTTCGCCCTGCTCAACCCCGACGACCTGGCCCGAATGCTGGAAGGCGGCGCGCGATGACCCTCACCACCCAGACGGCGCACGGACTGGAGGACGCCTACCCTCTCGCCGCGCTCCAGGCCGGGATGCTCTACCACAGCGCCTACGAGCCCGACGCGCCCACCTACCACGACCTGACCACCATCACGCTGCGCGGCCGCCTCCACCAGCCCGCCCTCACCGCCGCCCTCGCCGAGGTGACGGCCCGGCACCCCGTCCTGCGCACCTCGTTCGACCTGACCGGTTTCAGCGAACCCCTCCAGCTCGTCCACCGCACGGCCGCCATCCCGCTGGAGGTCACCGACCTGACGGCGGACCCGCGCCCCCGCGAACGCCTGCACGCCTGGGCCGAGGAGGAGAAGCGCCGCCCGTTCGACTGGGCGAACCCGCCGCTGGCCCGCACCCACGTCCACCTGCTGCCCGACGAGCATTTCGCGTTCAGTCTCAGCTTCCACCACGCCATCCTCGACGGCTGGAGCGTCGCCGCCCTCGTCACCGAGCTCTTCCGCCGCTACCACGCCCACCTGCGGAACGACCCGCTGCCCAGCACCCCGCCGCCGGCCGCCTTCCGTGACCTGGTCGCCGCCGAACGCGCCGCCGTCGCCTCGCCCGACGCCGAACGCTTCTGGCGGGAGCAGGTCGCCGACGCCCCCGACACGCGCCTCCCCCGCCCGCCCGAGCCGGACAGCCCGGGGCCGCAACGCACCGTCGAGGTGCTGCGCCGCCCCCTCGACCCCGACCTCCTCGACCGCCTCCAGCAGACGGCGCGCGGGCTCGCCGTGCCCCTGCGCACCGTGCTGCTCGCCGCCCACCTGCGGGTCGTCGCCCTCCTGTCCGGCGACGCCGACGTCATGAGCGGGCTGGTCACCCACAGCCGCCCCGAGAGCGACGCCGGCGCGGACGTCCTCGGCCTGTTCCTCAACACCGTGCCGGTGCGCGTCGACACCGCCGTGCCCACCTGGGCCGCGCTCATCCGCCGCGTCTTCGACGCCGAGGTCGCCCTGCTGCCGCACCGGCAGTACCCGCTGTTCGAGATCCAGCGCGCCGCCGGCCGCTCACCCCTGCTCGACGTGCTGTTCGACTACCGCGACTTCCACGTCTACCGGGGCATGCCCGGCATCGACATCGTCGACCAGGACTTCTTCGAGCAGACCGACCTGCCGCTCACCACCGGCTTCACCCGCTCCCGCGACCACGGCGGCTTCGACCTCACCCTGACCTACGACCGCACCCAGTTCGCCGCCGACCAGCTCCACCGGGTCGCCGACCACTACCTCACCGCGCTGAACCAGGCGGCGTCCCCCGACGCCGACCCCCGCCCCAGCGCCGCGTACCTCGCCGACGACGGCGCCGCCATCGACCGGTGGAACGACACCGCCCGCCCCTATCCACCCGCCACCCTGCACCGGCTCATCGCCGCGCGGGCCGACCGCGGCCCCGACGCGCCCGCCGTCTGCTTCGACGGCACCTGGCTCACCTACCGGCAGCTCACCGCCCGCGCCCGCGCCGTCGCCGCGCGGCTGCGCGCCACCGGCACGCGCCCCGGCGACGTCGTCGGGGTGTGCCTGGACCGCGGCCCCGACCTGCTGCCCGCCCTTCTCGGCGTCCTCACGGCCGGCGCCGCCTACCTGCCCCTCGAACCCGCCCTGCCGCCCGAGCGGCTGGCCTACATGCTCGACGCGGCCGGCGCCGGCACGGTGGTCGCCGACGCCGCCACCGCCCACCTCCTGCCGCCCGGCACCACCGTCCACCGCGCCGACGCCGCGGCCGCCGCGCAGGATCCGGGTCCGCTGGACGTGCCGGTGCATCCGGACGGCCTGGCGTACGTCATCTTCACCTCGGGCTCCACGGGCCGGCCCAAGGGCGTCGCGGTCTCCCACCGCGCCATCGCCAACCGGCTGCACTGGATGCAGGACACCTTCCGCCTCACCCCCGACGACCGGGTCCTGCACAAGACGCCCTTCTCCTTCGACGTGTCCGTCTGGGAGCTGTTCTGGCCCCTCATCGCCGGCGCGGGGCTCGTCGTCGCCCCGCCGGACAGCCACCGGGACAGCGGTCACCTCGCCGCCCTCATCGCCGGGCACCGCATCACCACCCTGCACTTCGTCCCGTCGATGCTCGACGTCTTCCTCGACGAGCCCGACTTGCCGGGCGCCCCCCTCCGCGTCATCTGCTCCGGCGAGGCGCTCGCCCCCGACCTCGCCCAGCGCTTCCACGACCGGCTCCCCGCCGCCGAGCTGCACAACCTGTACGGCCCGACCGAGGCCGCCGTCGACGTCACCTGGCACCCCTGCGTCCCCGGCGAGACGACCGTCCCCATCGGCCACGCCATCGCCAACACCCGCCTGGAGATCCTCGACGCCGGCGGGCACCGCGTGCCCGTGGGCACCCCCGGCGAACTGTGCCTCGGCGGCGTCCAGCTCGCCCGCGGCTACCTCGGCCGCCCCGGCCTGACCGCCGAACGCTTCGTCCCCGACCCGTACGGCCCGCCCGGCGCCCGCCTCTACCGCACCGGCGACGTCGCCCGCCGGCTGCCGGGAGGAGAGGTCCACTACCTCGGCAGGTCGGACTTCCAGGTGAAGATCCGCGGCCAGCGCGTCGAGCTCGGCGAGATCGAGACCCACCTGCTGGCCGACCCCGGCGTCCGCGCGGCCGTCGTCACCCTCCACGACCAGCGCCTCGCCGCCTATCTCGTGCCCGCCGCGGACCTGCCGCCCGACACCGGCGCCCTGGCCGCCCGGCTGCGCGCGCACCTGCCCGACCACATGATCCCCGCCTTCTGGATCACCCTGGAGGCCCTGCCCGTCACCGCGAACGGCAAGCTCGACCGCGCCGCGCTGCCCGCCCCCGACACCGCGACCGGTACGGCCGCCGGCCGTGCCCCCTACCTGCCGCCCCGTGACCCCTTCGAGGCCCGCCTCGCCACCCTCTGGGAGGACACCCTCGGCGTCGACGCCGTCGGCGTCCACGACGACTTCTTCGCCCTCGGCGGCCACTCGCTGCTCGCCCTGCGCCTCACCATGCGGCTGCGCAAGGAGCTCGGCCGGACCGTCCCCCTGTCCACCGTCCTCACCGCGCCCACCGTCGCCCGGCTGGCCGCCGAACTGCGCCGCCCCGACGACAACGACGCCCCGCCCCAGCGGATCGTCCCCCTCCACCCCCACGGCGACCGCCCGCCGGTGTTCCTCTTCCACGCCCTCGGCGGCCAGGTCTTCCGCTACCTCCCCCTCACCCGCCATCTCGGCCGGGACCAGCCCGTCTACGCCGTCCAGGCGGCCGGGCTGGCCCTCGGTGAGGAACCCCACGCCACGCTCGCCGACATGGTCGACGACTACACCGAGCACCTCCTCGCCGCCCGCCCGCACGGCCCCTACGTCCTCGGCGGCTACTGCATCGGCGGCAACATCGCCCTCGAAGTCGCCCGCCGGCTGCGCAGCCTCGGCCACCGCGTGCCCCTCGTGGCGCTCTTCTACTCCGACGCCGACGAGCCGGTGCTGCGCGCCTCGCTGGAGGACGACGCCGTCCTGCTCACCCACGCCCTCGCCGGCGGCCGGGTCCAGGTGAACCTCGACGACCTGCACCGGATGGACCCCGAACAGCGGCTCCTCGCCGTCATCGACGCGGCGGCCCGCGCCGACACCCTCCAGCCCGACACCGCCGACCTGAGTCAGGCCCGCCGCTTCGTGGACGTCTTCCGCGCCAACGCGCACGCCGTCGGCCACTACCGCCACGACCCCTACGACGGTGACCTGCTGCTGTTCTCGCCCACCACTGAAGGAGCCCCGCCCGACGACATGGGATGGCGCGCCGTCGCCACCGGAAACCTGCACATCTCGCCCATCCACGGCGAACGCTTCACCGTCATGTACGAACCCCGCGTCGCCCACGCCGCCGCCGAGCTGAGGAAGCACACCGACCATGGCCTCACCGAGCACTGATCCCGCCACCCATCCCGCCGCGGAGCCCGCCTCCCTGACGAAGAACCACGACTTCCTCAAACTGTGGGCGGGGCAGAGCCTGTCGCTCATCGGCTCCCAGGTGACCGTGCTGGCCATGCCCGTCGTCGCCTTCCTCATGCTGGGCGCCTCCGTCGCCGAGATGGGCATCCTCGGCGCCCTCGCCCGCCTGCCGATGGTCCTCTTCCTCGTCATCGGCGTCTGGGTCGACCGCATGCGCCGGCGCCCCGTGCTCATCGTCAGCGACGTCGTCCGCGCCCTCATGCTCGCCACCGTCCCGGTGTTCTTCCTGCTCGACGTCCTCACCCTCTGGTGGCTGTACGTCGTCGTCCTCGTCATGGGCGTCTTCGGGGTGCTGTTCGAGATCGCCTACCGGTCCTACCTGCCGACCCTCGTCGCCCCCGAGCACCTCGGGCAGGGCAACAGCCACCTGCAGCTCAGCGACTCCATCTCCAAGGCCGCCGGGCCCAGCCTCGCCGGGCTGCTGATCGCCGCCCGCTCGGCGCCGCTCGTCATCCTCGTCGACGTCGCCAGCTACGTCGCCTCGGCCGTCGCCCTGCTCACCATCCGCAAGCGCGAGGAGCCTCCGGCGTCCGACGGCGGCCCCGGCCTGCTCACCGCCATCCGCCACGGGTTCGGCTGGGTCATGGGCCAGCCGCTCATCCGGCCCCTCGCCATCGCCAGCGCCGTCTACTCGTTCTTCGACATCGGCATCCTGCAGACCCTGTACATCCCGTACCTCGTGGACGGCGTGGACGTCCCCGCCACCTGGGTCGGGGGCGTGCTGGCCGTGGGCGGCGTCGGCGCCGTCGTCGGCGCCTGGTTGTCCGTCCGCGCCATGAAGCGCTTCGGTCCCGGCCCCACCATGCTGTGGTCCACGGTCGTCGGCAACAGCGCCCTGATCCTCGTGCCGCTCGCCGGCGGACCGCTCTGGCTCGCCGTCGCCGTGCTCGCCGTCTCCCAGCTTCTCGTCGGCCTGTGCACCCAGATCTTCGTCGTCAACAACATCACCGTCCTGCAGACCGCCACGCCCCGGGAGCTGACCGGCCGGGTCATCGCCACGATCTGGGCGATGGGCCTGGTCCCCGCGCCGCTCGGCGCCCTCGCCGCCGGCCTGCTGGGCGAGGCGTTCGGCATGCGCCCGGTCGTGCTCGTGGCCGCTCTCGCCGGCGCCCTCATCCCCATCGCCGTGCTCGCGCTGTCGCCCATCCCGAGGATGCGCTCCATCCCCGACGCGCCTCTGAGCGCCTGACGAACGCCGCCGGGCCCGGTTCACGTCGTACCCGCGAGCCGGGCCCGGCCGTCCGGCCGGTCAGCTCCCGGCCGTCCCCGCGGTGAGCTCCGCCAGCCATGCGAGCTGCTCCAGCCGGTCCTCCACCGTCGGCGCGTTCAGGCCGACGATCACCCGGGTAGCCCCCGCCTCGGCGTACGCGACCAGCCGCTCCCGTACCCGGCCCGGCTCCCCGCACAGGCACAGCGCGTCCACCAGCTCGTCCGGGAGCTCCTCCATGGCCGCCCCCAGACCGTCCTCGAAGTACGCGGCCTGCGCCCGCTCCGCCGCCCCGCCGAACCCGAGCCGGACCGCCAGCCGGTTGTAGAAGTTCACCCCCCGGCTGCCCATCCCGCCCACGTACAGCGCCAGCATCGGCCGCACCATGTCGCGCGCGTAGTCGGCGTCGTCGTCCACCATGGCCATCACCATCGGCGACACCTCCACCTCCGCCACCGGCCGCCCCGCCCGGGCCGCGCCCGCGGCCAGCCGCGCCGACATCTCGGCCACGTGCTCCGGCGGGAAGTGGATGGGCAGCCACCCGTCGGCCACCTCCCCGGCGAGCTCGACCGCCTTCGGCCCCATCGCGGCCAGGTGGACCGGCAGCGGACGCCGCACCGGCCCGACCGTCATCGTCAGCGCCTTGCCCTCGCCGTCCGGCAACGGCAGCGTGATCTCCGGCCCCTCATGCGTCACCGGCCGCCCCTCCAGCGCCGTGCGCACGACCGCCACGTAGTCGCGCAGGTGCGCCAGCGGACGCTCGAACCGCCGCCCGTGCCAGCCCTCGGCCACCTGCGGGCCGGAGGCCCCCAGCCCCAGCAGGAAGCGGCCGCCCGACAGCCGGTCGATCGTGGCGGCCGACATCGCCGCCGCGACCGCCGCCCGCGCCGACACCTGGAGCACCCCGCTGCCCAGCCCGATCCGCTCGGTGCCCGCCGCCAGCCACGCCAGCGTCGCGGCCGGGTCCACCCCGTAGCCCTCCGACGCCCACACCGAGTCGAACCCGAGCCGCTCGGCCTCCCGGACCAGCCGGAGCTGAGCCTCGTGCCCGGCCGCCACCGGCCCCAACGTCCCGATGCTGAACCCCAGCCGCACCGCAGCCTCCTCGACCCGTAAGCACTCGATCTTGAACGACACTGTCCCGCACAACCGGCCCCGGCACCAGACCCCGCACTCCGGCGCCACCGCCGGTGGACGGCGGCCGTCTCCCGGCGCGTGCCCGTCCGGCGGGCGCGGGTCGCCGGGGGGCGGGTCGTGGCGGGCGGGCGGTGCGTACGGTAGAGGCATGGGTGACGGAACCGGCGGCGGGTACGACGCGGTGATCCTGGCCGGGGGAGAGGCGCGACGGCTGGGCGGGGCGGACAAACCGGGCCTCGTCGTGGGCGGCCGGACCCTCCTGGAGCGGGTCGCGGCGGCCGTGCCCGGCGCGGGCCGGGTCGTGGTGGTCGGTCCGGCCCGGGAGCTGCCCGGCGCCGTGTTCACCCGGGAGGACCCGCCGGGCGGCGGCCCGGTGCCCGCCCTGCGCGCCGGGCTGCGCGAGGTCACGGCGGCGCGGGTGGCGCTGCTCGCCGGGGACCTGCCGTTCCTCGCCCCCTCGCACCTGGCCGTGCTCCTCGACGCCTGCGGCCGGCCCGGCGGACGGCCGGACGGGCAGCCCGACGGGCAGCCGGGCGGACGGCCGGGCGGACGGCCGGGCGGACGGCCGGGCGGGGCGCTGGGTGGGCGGCCGGGCGGGCGGCCGGGCGGGGCGGTGGCCGTGGACGGCGACGGGCGCGAGCAGTGGCTCCTCGGCGTCTGGGACACCCGCGCGCTGCGGGAGGCGCTCGACCGCTACGCGGGCCGGTCGCTGCGCGGCCTGCTCGGCCCGCTCGTCACGGCCCGGGTGGCGCTCCCCGAGCGGGCCTGGTTCGACTGCGACACAATGGACGACCTGAACCACGCCCGCCTCGACGACACGTCCCGTGTCCCATCCCGACGACAGGAGGAGGCGCGCCCCCCGGGCTGCGACGGTCCCGGGCGCGCGCCGGCACCCCGATGAACGTGCTGACCGAATGGACCGCGCTGGCCTGCAAGGAGCTGGGCGTCGACCCGGCCCGGGTCGACCGCGACCTGATCCTCGACCTCACCAAGGACGTGGCGCACGGTGTCGCCCGCCCGGCCGCGCCGCTGACTGCCTATCTGCTCGGCCTCGCCGAGGGGTCCGGCTCCGCGCCGCAGGACGCCGTCGAGCGGCTGAAGACCCTGGCCGCCAACTGGGGCGAGGCCACCGCCCAGACCATGACAGGCGACTGACACTCGACTCAACTCGCGATGTCAAGACCCCGTCCGAACCTGAACGTTTCCTGTGAATTCGGCGCGTCACGCGGGTAAACGATTTCGGGAAAGCGGCCCTATCGGACGGGGCCCCCGCAGCGGAACGATCGTCCACGAGAAGGATCAACCCCGGAAAAGGGCGACGCCGGGTGGTTACGGGGGCAAACCACCCGGCGTCGCTTCATCGGCGTTCCGACGGGGGCCCGGAACGCCGGCACCAGCACTCCGACGGGGGACCGGAGTGCTTGGCTAAAGCGTACACCTACAACCCATGGGATGCGTCAAGACTTAGTCACGACCCGATCTCGCGTCGGTGCAGTGGTATCTCGGTTTGGTTAGCCCCTGGGCTCTGAAAGGTCGGGGGAGGGGCATCCCTTCCCCTCTCATTGGCCCCGATTACGGCTATGTATGGCAAAAAGACCGCACCGGCGATGAACAGCAGCCGGTACGGCCACGGCAACGGCACCACGACCGCCAGGATCAGGCACATCGTCCGGATCCCCATCTTGATGAGGTAGCGGACCTCCCGGCCACGGATGTCCGCGCTCAGCGACGGCCGGGCATCGGTGACCTGGTGGACGTCCTGCCTCCTCCGTCCCCACTTCATGCCTTCCACCGTAGACCTCGGACATGCCGGGTGTGACAGCCCCCCGGGCGGGCGCGACCGGTCATGCGATCATGGCCTTCGAGTAAGGAGGGTGCGGAGATGACGGATCGAACGTACCGGGTCACCGAGATCGTCGGGACCTCGGCGGAGAGCGTCGACGAGGCCATCCGCAACGGCGTCAGACGCGCCGCGCAGACGCTCCGTCACCTCGACTGGTTCGAGGTGACGGAGATCCGCGGGCACATCGACGCCGGAGAGGTGGCCCACTTCCAGGTGGGCATGAAGGTGGGGTTCCGGCTCGAGGACGCCTGAACGGCCGCCCGGGCCCGGTAGGCGGCCTTTCCCGTACGGGAGCTGACAAGCCGGGCCCGGGACGAGACACTGCGATCATGCGTGCCCCCACCGCGGCGCTGCTGGCGGCGCTGACCCTGACCGTGCCGTCGGCCGTCGCCTGCGCGCCCGACAGCGCCCCGCCCGCCAGCCCGCCCCCCAGCCCCGCGCCCCGGCAGGCCGAACGCGGCGGTGCGCCGCTGCGCCAGACGCCCGACGAGCGCGCCCGCACGATCGCGAGCCTGCGCCAGGTGGACGACCTGCCGCTGTACGAGATGACCTACCACGGCGGCTACGACATCGAGGCGCCGCTCACCGACGAGGAACTCGGCCGCGGCGAGGACGGCTGGGCCTGCTCCCTGTTCCACCGGGGCACGGAGTTCGGCCGCAACTTCGACTGGGACCCCAACCCGGCCATGGTGGTGCGCGCCGACCCGCCCGACGGCCACGCCTCCCTGAGCGTCGTGGACGTGTCCTACCTGCTCGGCAGGAAGGGCCCGGCGGACCTCGGGGCCACCGCCGACCGCAGGCGGCTCGCCCACGCGGTGCTGTCACCCTTCGACGGCATGAACGACCAGGGCCTGGCCGTCGGCCTCGCCCAGACACCCGACGCCGAGCTGCCCGCCCGCACGCCCGGCCGCGCCCAGGTGAGCAGCGTGCGCGTCATGCGCCTCGTCCTCGACCGCGCCGCCACCGTGGACGAGGCCCTCACGCTGATGCGCCGCTACGACGTCGACTTCACCGGCGGCCCCCAGGTGCACTACCTGCTGGCCGACCGCTCCGGCCGCTCGGCGGTCGTCGAGTACGGGCAGGGCAGGATGCACGTGATCGACGACCGCGTCCTCACCAACATCACGATGGCCGGCACCGACCGCGGCACCCGGCTCGCCGACACCCGCTACCGCACGCTCGCCGAGGGCGTCGGCACCCGCGCCGACGCCCTCGCCCTGCTGCGCCGCGTCGCCCAGCCGCACACCCGCTGGTCGGTCGTGTACGACCTGAAGGCCGGCACCGCCCGGATCGTCACCGGGCAGCGCTGGAGCCGCGTCCACACCTTCGCGGTCGCCGCCGCGGCCCCGGTCAGCTCGCCTGGCTGACCGTCGACATGTTGAAGTCCGGCACCCGCAGCGCCGGCATGACCGCCCGGGTCCAGTAGTCGTTCCACTCGCGCGGCAGCGTCTGCGTGCTGGAACCCACCTCGGTGATCCGGCCGAGCAGGTCGACGGGGCTCTCGTTGAAGCGGAAGTTGTTGACCTCGCCCACCACCTCGCCGTGCTCCACCAGGTAGACGCCGTCACGCGTCAGCCCGGTCAGCAGCAGCGTCTGCGGTTCGACCTCGCGGATGTACCACAGGCAGGTCAGCAGCAGCCCCCGCTCGGTGGAGGCGATCATCTCCTCCAGCGACCGGCCGCCCTGCGGCCCCGTCATGACCAGGTTGTCGATCATCGGGGTCACCGGGAGCCCGCTCAGCTCGGCCGAGTGGCGGGTCTGCAGCAGGGCCGCCAGCGTGCCGTCCCGCACCCAGTCGGTGGGCGTCAGGGGCAGCCCGTTGTCGAACACCGACGAGTCGCGGCCCGAGGCGTGCGCGACGACGAACGGCGCGCACTCGATGCCCGGCGCCGACGGGTCGCCGGACAGCGTCACCGGCAGCGCGGCCAGCCGCTCACCCACCCGCGTGCCGCCGCCCGGCCTGGCGAACACCGACCGGCCGTCGAGGGCGTCCCTGGCGCCCCCCGACCAGAGCATGTACAGCATCAGGTCGGCCACCGCGCTCGGCGGCAGCAGCGTCTCGTAACGGCCGGCCGGCAGGTCGATCCGGTTCTTCGCCCAGTCGAGCCGCCGCGCCAGCGCCGAGTCGAGCCCCGTCACGTCCACGTCGGCGAAGTCGCGGGTCGCCACACCCGTCCACGCCGAGCGCTTGAGGTCGGCCGACTTCGCGTTGAGCTCCAGCCGGCCGGTCGGCTGGTCGTGGCGCAGCCGCAGCCCGGCGGACGTGCCCAGGAACGTCGTCGTCCTGGAGTGCTCGGCGAAGCCGTACAGCCGCCGGCCGCCCGCCTCGGCGGCCGCGAACGCCTCACCCAGCGCCGGCGCGAACCCCTCGAACACGCCGATGTCGGTCGGGGTGACCGGCTCATCCCACGACGGGCTGGCCGGAACCCCCTCGACCAGCGGGCGGACGTCCTCGGCCGGCTGCGCCTCGCGCGCCGCCCGGTCGGCCGCGGCCACCACGTCGGCGAGCTGGTCGGCCCGTACGGCGGCGCGCGACACCACGCCGACACGGTCGCCGGCGATCGCGATCACCGTGAGCCGCGTCGAACGGGCGACGCCGTTGGTGGTGAGCGTGTTGCCGGCGAAGCGCAGGTTGGCGGTGGAGTCGTCGTCGGCGAGCACGATGCAGCCGTCGCTCGCCGACAGCTCCAGCGCCCTGTCCACCATCTCCTGCGGAGACGGCGACCCGTCGGTGATGCTCACTTTCCACCCTCCTGCACGGTGTTGAGGATCCGGACGCCCCTGAACAGGGCGGACGGGCAGCCGTGGCTGACCGGCGCGACCTGGCCCGGCTGGCCCTTGCCGCAGTTGAAGGCGCCGCCCAGCAGGTGGGTCTGCGGACCGCCGACCGCCTCCATGGACTGCCAGAAGTCCGTCGTGGTCGCCTGGTAGGCGAAGTCGCGCACCTGCCCGGCCAGCCTGCCGCCCGAGATGCGGTAGGCGCGCTGGCCGGTGAACTGGAAGTTGTAGCGCTGCATGTCGATCGACCAGCTCTTCTCGCCCACGATGTACAGGCCGCGCTCGACGCCGGAGATCAGCTCCTCGGTGGCCGGGCCGCCGGGCGCGGGGGCCAGCGAGACGTTGGCCATCCGCTGCATCGGCATGTGGCCGGGCGAGTCGGCGAAGGCGCAGCCGTTGGACCGGCCGAGCCCCTTCATCAGCGCCATCCGCCGGTCGAGCTGGTAGCCGACCAGGATCCCGTCGCGGACGATGTCGAACGACTGCCCCTGCACGCCCTCGTCGTCGTAGCCGATCGTGGCCAGGCCGTGCTCGACCGTGCGGTCGCCGGTCACGTTCATCAGCGGCGAGCCGTACACCAGCTCGCCCAGCTGGTCGAACGTGGCGAAGCTGGTGCCGGCGTAGGCCGCCTCGTAGCCGAGCGCCCGGTCCAGCTCGGTGGCGTGGCCGATCGACTCGTGGATGGTCAGCCACAGGTTGGACGGGTGGATCACCAGGTCGTGCTCGCCCGCCTCGACCGACGGCGCGGTCAGCTTCTCCGCCAGCAGCTCCGGCAGCTCCGCCAGCTCGGCCGCCCAGTCCCAGCCGGTGCCCGTCAGGTACTCGTAGCCGCGGCCCACCGGCGGCGCGATCGTCGACATGTCGTCGAAGCGCCCGTCGGCCGCCTTCATGGCGTTGAGCCGCGGGTGGACCCGCACCCGCTGCTGGGTGGTGACCGTGCCGGCCGTGTCGGCGTAGAACTTCTGCTCCTTGACCTGGTGCAGCCGGGCCGAGACGTGGTCGGCGCCCTTGAGCAGCCCCGCCGACCAGTCGGCCAGCAGCGCGACCTTGTCGGCCGACGGCACCGTGAACGGGTCCACCTCGTAGGAGGACACCCAGGTCACCTCGCCGTGCACCGGCTCGGGGGCCAGCTCGATCGGCTCGCGGTTGATGGGGGCGCTCACCTCCGCCACCCGCACCGCCTGCTCGGCGACGGCGGCGGCCGCCTGCGGCGTCAGGAGGATGCCGGAGGCGAACCCCCAGGTGCCCCCCTTGACCACGCGCACCGCGTAGCCCAGGTCGTCGGCGTCCATCGCGCCTTCGAGCCGCGTGTCGTAGAGGCTCAGGGTCTCGGCCCTGACCCGTTCGAGCCGGAAGTCGGCATGCTCGGCACCGAGGTCGCGAGCGCGTTGCAGGGCCGCGTCGGCCAGCTGCCGCAGCGGCAGCTCCAGGAAGTCGGGATCGATCTGGCGCATGTCCACGATCCTAACCCTGTGATCTTGTCTCTCCCGGACAACCGCATACCGGTCGGTAGGAGATAGCGTCTGGTGCCATGGCACGCTCTGTTCTCGTCACCGGAGGCAATCGCGGCATCGGCCTCGCGATCGCCCGCGAACTCGCCGCGGCCGGCGACGCCGTCGCCGTCACCTACCGCTCGGGAGAGCCCCCGGAGGGGCTGTTCGGGGTGCGCTGCGACGTCACCAGCACGGCCGACGTCGAGGCCGCCTTCGACAAGGTGGAGGCCGAGCAGGGCCCGGTCGAGGTGCTGGTCGCCAACGCCGGCATCACCAAGGACACGCTCCTGGCCATGATGAAGGAGGAGACCTTCACCGAGGTCCTCGACGCCAACCTCACCGGCGCCTACCGCGTCGCCAAGCGCGCCATCCGGCCCATGATGAAGCTCAAGCGCGGCCGGATCATCCTCCTCTCCTCGGTCGTGGCCCTGTCGGGCTCGGCCGGCCAGACCAACTACGCCGCCTCCAAGGCGGGCCTGATCGGCTTCGGCCGCTCCATGGCCCGCGAGTACGGCTCGCGCGGCATCACGGTCAACGTGGTCGCGCCCGGCTTCGTGGAGACCGACATGACGGCCGGGCTCGACTCCGAGGCCATCGTCAAGAACATCCCGCTCGGCAGGCAGGCCAAGCCGGGCGAGGTGGCCCGCGTCGTCCGCTTCCTGGCCGGCGACGACGCCTCCTACATCACCGGGGCCGTGATCCCCGTCGACGGCGGACTCGGAATGGGGCACTGACCATGGGCATCCTCGAAGGCAAGCGCATCCTCGTCACCGGCGTGCTGACCGACGCCTCGATCGCGTTCTCGGTCGCCAAGCTCGCCCAGGAGGAGGGCGCCACCGTGGTGCTCACCGGCTTCGGCCGGTTGAGCCTCGTCGAACGCATCGCCAGGCGGCTTCCTCGGCAGGCGCCCGTCCTGGAGCTCGACGTCCAGAACACCGAGCACCTCGACACCCTCGCCGCCCGCGTCGGTGAGCACGTCGACGGCCTCGACGGCGTCGTCCACTCGATCGGCTTCGCCCCGCAGACCGCGCTCGGCGGCAACTTCCTCAACACCACGTGGGAAGACGTCTCCACCGCCCTGCACGTGTCCACCTACTCGTTCAAGTCGCTGGCCGTGGCCTGCCTGCCGCTGATGAAGGAGGGCGGCGCCGTCGTCGGCCTCGACTTCGACGCCACCAAGGCGTGGCCGGTCTACGACTGGATGGGCGTCGCCAAGGCGGGCCTGGAGTCGGCCTCCCGCTACCTCGCCCGCGACCTCGGCAAGCAGGGCATCCGGGTCAACCTGGTCGCCGCGGGCCCGCTGCGCACCATGGCCGCGAAGTCGATCCCGGGCTTCAAGGAGTTCGAGGACAGCTGGCCGGAGAAGGCGCCTCTCGGCTGGGACCTGTCCGACACCGTCCCGGCCGCGAAGGCGTGCGTCGCCCTGATGTCCGACTGGTTCCCCGCGACCACGGGCGAGATCGTCCACGTCGACGGCGGCGTCCACGCCATCGGAGCCTGACCGTCCCTCCCGCCGGATGGGCGCCGCACCCGGCAAGGTCCGTCCGCGGCCCCCTCCGGCGCGGGTCCTCCTTCCCGTACGGCCCGCCCGGCGAGGCGCCACCCACGCGCGGGCCGGCCCGCCGTGCGTGGGGACCGGGCGAGCAAGGAGAGGGAGAGGATCAGGCCAGCAGGTGGCGGCCGGCGTTGGCCGGGGCCGGCTCGAAGGGGATCGACTCCGGCTGCTCGACCCGCCGGCGGCGCTGCTGCACGATGCGGGTGGCGGCGATGGCCGAGACGAGCAGCGCGATCGTCAGCGACGTGCCCAGCACGTCGGACGCCGGCGGGCTGGGCCGCACGACCTGCCGGTCGCCCATCGGGAGCCTGAGGTCCTTGACGAGGGGGTTGGGCCACAGCAGGTCGATGCGCGCGTCGTCCGGGTCGGCCGTCGGCTCGTCGGTCACCGGCTCGCCGGCGGGGTCCGCGGTGAGCGTGTGCGGCTCGTTGTGGGGCTGGCGGGGCGTCCCGGTGGGCGGCGTCACGACCGTCTCCTCCCGCACGCGCCGCTCCGTGCGGCCGTCGTCGGTCTCCCGCGGCTCCGGTGAGGTGGAGGGCCGGGGGGCGGAGCCGGAGGACTCGGGCGCGGGGACCGCGGGCTCGCCGGTGCCGCGCCGGTCCGCGGCGCAGGCCAGCACCGGCAGGCACACCTCGGGGAGCGTCTCGGGCAGCAGGGTCGGCTTGGACGTGCCGGGGTCGGCGTCGGCCGCGCGGTCCGGCGTGGCGTCTACGCCGGGCTTGCGGGTGGGGGCCACCTCGCCCACCTTGCCGAGCACCTTGCCCGTCGTGTCGTCGAGGCCGTCGGTGACGGGCTTGAGCTTGTCGCCGGTGAGCGTGTCGACCGTGCCGGTGACCTTGTCGACCGTGTCGCACACCGCGTCGGTCACGCCGCCGAGCAGGCCGCCGCCGCCCGGGCAGTCGCGCACCAGGGCCGCCGAGGCCGGCGGGGCGAGCGGTATCGCCACCAGCGCCACCGCCAGGACCCCAGCCGAGATCGCGGTCCTGCTCCCCATCGGTCTCCTTCCGCATCGCCTGCCAAAGGAAATCTTTACGGACATCGGGCGTGAGAGGCAGGTGTTTCTCGTCAAAGACGCGATCTGGTATGGACTAGTGACACGCGAGGCCGACTCTCGTTCGCCCGGCGCCGTACGGCGGCCGGGCGTCAGTCGGGGGAGGAGACGTCGTCGAGGGCCTCGCGGATCTCGCGCGGCAGCACGACGTCCTCGGCCGCCAGCGCGCCGGCGAGCTGGACGCGGGTCCGGGCGCCGACGATGGCCGCCGCCACCCCCGGCTGGTCGCGCACCCAGGACAGCGCCACCGCCACCGGCGAGACGCCGAGCCCGTCGGCGGCCGTCATCACCGACTCGACCACCCGGCGGCTGCGCTCGTCGAGGTAGGGCCGGACGAAGTCGGCGAAGTGCGGGGTCGCCGCCCGCGAGTCGGACGGGACCCCGGTGCGGTACTTGCCGGTCAGCACCCCGCGGCCGAGCGGCGACCAAGCCAGCACGCCGGCGCCCACGTGCTCGGCGGCGGGCAGCAGCTCCCGCTCGGGCTCGCGGGCCAGCAGGGAGTATTCGGCCTGGGCGGAGGTGATGGGGACACGGCCGGGCACCGCGCGCTGGGTGACCGCCGCCGCCGCGAGCTGCCAGCCGGTGTAGTCGCACACGCCCGCGTAGACGGCGCGGCCGGAGGAGACGATCGCGTCGAGCGCGGCCAGCGTCTCCTCCAGCGGCACCTCCTCGTCGTAGGTGTGCAGCTGCCACAGATCGACGTGGTCGACGCCGAGCCGGGCGAGCGAGGCGTCCACGGCGGCGATCAGGTGGCGGCGGGAGGCGTCGCGCGGCCGGCGGCCCAGCGGGGTCACCACGGCCTTGGTGGAGATCACCAGCTCCGAGCGCGGCACCGAGTCGCGCAGCATCCGGCCGAGGAGCCGTTCGGCCTCGCCGCCGGTGTAGACGTCGGCGGTGTCCACGAGCGTGCCCCCGGCGTCCACGAACGTGCGGAGCTGTGCCGACGCCTCCTCGGCGTCGGTGTCGCGCCCCCAGGTCATCGTGCCGAGCCCCAGGCGGGACACCGAAAGGCCGCTACGGCCGACATAGCGTTGCTGCATGGTCCCGCCAGGTTACCGTCCGGGCCGGTGAAACGCCGTGATCCTCGCCTGCGACACTGGGCCCGTGACGACGCTGCTTCTCGCCCGCCACGGGCTCACCGCGCTCACCGGGCCGGTGCTGGCCGGCCGCATGCCCGGGGTCCACCTGAACGACGCGGGCCGCGCCCAGGCCGCCGCGCTCGCCGGACGCGTCGCGGGCGTCCGGCTGGACGCGATCGTCTCCAGCCCGCTGGAGCGGTGCGTGGAGACTGCGCGGGCGGTCGCGGAGGGCCGCGGCGCGGACGTGGAGATCGACGAGCGGTTCGTCGAGTGCGGCTACGGGCGGTGGACCGGGCGGCCGCTGAAGGAGCTCGCCGAGGACCCGCTGTGGCCGGTCGTGCAGGCCCATCCCAGCGCGGCGACCTTTCCCGGAGGGGAGTCGCTGGCCGACATGCAGCACCGGGCGGTGGCCGCGGTCCGCGACTGGAATCACCGTCTCGGGGAGAAGGCTGTCTACCTGGTGTGCAGCCACGGAGACGTGATCAAGGCGATCGTGGCCGACGCGCTCGGCCTGCACCTCGATCACTTTCAGCGGATAACTGCTGATCCGGCAGCTCTCACCGTCATTCGCTATACGCCCCTGCGTCCCTTTCTCAGCAGGCTTAACGATATGGGGCAATTGCGGCTGCCCGAGGATTCGGAGGAGAAAGACGGGGGAGAAAACATCACCGGGAGCGATGCCGCCGTCGGCGGTGGACCCGGGACCACGTAAGGTCAGGCTATGCCGGTCTTCGACTACGACCCACCGGAGAGGTTCGTGGCCGGTGCCCTGGGGCAACCGGGCGCCCGAGCCTTCTTTCTGCAGGCCAGAGCCGAGGGCAGACTCACCACGGTCGCGCTGGAGAAACTCCAGGTCGCCGCACTCGCGGGCAGGCTGGACGAGCTGCTCGACGAGGTGCTGCGCCGCAGCGGCGGCACCGCCCACGTGCCCGCCATGGCGCCCGCCGACCTGACCGACGACGCCCCCCTCGACGTGCCGCTGGCGGAGGACTTCCGGGTCGGCACCATGGCGCTGGCCTGGGACCCGGAGACGTCGCAGGTGGTGATCGAGGCGCAGGAGATGGTCGACGACGAGGATCTCGAAGCGCCGGAGCCGGCCGTGCTCCGGGTGCGCATCAGCGCGGGGGCCGCGCGGGCGTTCACCCAGCGCGCGCTGCGGCTCGTCGCGGCCGGCCGGCCACCGTGTCCCCTGTGCGGGCAGCCGCTCGACGCCGAAGGGCACGTCTGCGTGCGACTCAACGGATATCGCGGGGGTGAGGCGGCTTCATGAGCGCGCCGGAGAGCGAGCCGGTCGTGAGGCCCTCGCACGCGCCGGTCATGGACGACGACAGGGCGCTCCGACTGCTGCGCGACGGGCGACTGGAGGTGGCGGGCCGCCTGGTGGAGGCGACCAACATGACCCTCTACTGCTCCGTCACCCTCGGGGAGCGCACCGCCGCCTGCGTCTACAAGCCCGTCCGTGGCGAGCGGCCGCTGTGGGACTTCCCCGACGGCACCCTCGCCGCCCGCGAGGTGGCCGCGTTCGAGGTGTCCCAGGCCACCGGGTGGCGGATCGTCCCGCCGACGGTCTACCGCGACGGCCCGTTCGGACCCGGCATGTGCCAGCTGTGGATCGACACCGAGCGCGAGATCGACCTCATGCGGCTGGTGCGCAGCCGCAACCCGGTGGTGCGCCGGATGGCGGTCTTCGACGCCATCGTCAACAACGCCGACCGCAAGGGCGGCCACCTGCTGCCGCTGCCCACCGGCCACGTCTACGGCGTCGACCATGGCGTCTGCTTCGCCACCGAGGACAAACTGCGCACCGTGCTGTGGCAGTGGCGCGGCAAGCCGCTGTCCCGCGAGGCGGTGGGCGTGCTCGCCAAGCTCGAACGCGACCTGGAGGCGGGCGAGCTCGGCCGCAGGTTGCGTGAGCTGCTCGCGCCGGCCGAGGTGGAGGCCACCTGGCACCGGGTGCGGCGGCTGCTCGACACCGGCGTCCATCCGTACCCGTCCGAGGACTGGCCGGCCATCCCCTGGCCACCCATCTGATCGGGTTCACTACGCTTTGCCTCATGTGCACCGTGATCGTGAGAACGGGGCCGCCGCTCACCCTGCTGGGCGTGCGCGACGAGTACACCGACCGCCCCTGGGAGGCGCCGGGCGAGCACTGGCCCGCACACCCGGGCCTGCTCGGCGGGCGCGACCTCAAGGCCGGCGGCACCTGGCTCGCCGTCCACCCGGCCGCCCACCGCGCCGCGGCGCTGCTCAACGGCCACGGCACCCCCGCCCCCGAGGCCGTCAGGACCTCCCGCGGCGACCTGGCCCTGCACGCCGCAGCCACCGGTGACCTGCCCGGCCCCGACCTGACCCGCTACGACCCGTTCCACCTCGTGCTCGCCGAGCCGGGACGGGCACGCCTGGCCAGCTGGGACGGCACCCGGCTGACCACCGCCGACCTGCCCGACGGCACCAGCATGATCGTCAACACCGGGCTGGACCCGGCCCACCCGCGGGTGGCCGCCCACCTGCCCCGCTTCGCCGCCGCCCCGACGGCCGGCGCCTGGCGCGAACTGGTCGTCGGCGAGCCGTCCGGAGCCCCCGAGGCGCTCCTCGTCCGCCACGGGACACCCGATGGCCGCGTCTTCGCCTCGCTGTCGGTCATGCGCGTCACGCTGGACACCGACGGTGTGACCTACGACTTCACCGACCTGACAGCCGACCGGGACAGATAGGCTCAAAACTATGAGATCGTGGTCCGCCCCGAACATCCCCGACCTGCCCGGCGCCGGCGTCCCGCTGCGGCTCCACGACACCGCCACCGGGCAGGTGCGCCAGACCGACCCGGGTCCCACCGCGAGGCTGTACGTCTGCGGCATCACCCCGTACGACGCCACCCACCTGGGCCACGCCAACACCTACCTCGCCTTCGACCTGGCGGGCCGCGTCTGGCGCGACAACGGGCACGAGGTGCACTACACGCAGAACACCACCGACGTCGACGACCCGCTGCTCGAACGCGCCCGGCAGACGGGCATCGCCTGGCAGGACCTCGCCGAGCGGGAGATCGAGCTGTTCCGCGGCGACATGGAGGCGCTGCGCATCGTGCCGCCCCGCGAGTACGTCGGCGTCACCGAGGTGATCGACCGGGTCGCCGAGCTGATCACGGCGCTGCGCGCCAAGGGCGTCACCTACGAGCTCGACGGCGACGTCTACTTCAGCTCCGCCGACGCCCCCAAGTTCGGCGAGGTGTCCGGCTACGACGAGACGCTGATGCGCGACCTGTTCGCCGAGCGCGGCGGCGACCCCGACCGGCCCGGCAAGCGCCACCCGCTCGACTGGCGGCTGTGGCAGGCCGAACGGCCGGGCGAGCCGTCATGGGAGTCGCCGCTGGGCCGCGGCCGTCCCGGCTGGCACGTCGAATGCACCGCCATCGCGCTCGACTACCTGGGCGCCGGGTTCGACGTGGCGGGCGGCGGCTCCGACCTGATCTTCCCCCACCACGAGTGCGGCGCCTCCGAGGGGCACGCCGCCACCGGCGAGTGGCCGTTCGCCAAGTCGTACACGCATGCCGGCATGGTGGCCCTCGACGGCGAGAAGATGTCGAAGTCGCGCGGCAACCTCGTGTTCGTCTCCAAGCTGCGCGCGGAGCACCACCCGATGGCGGTGCGGCTCGTGCTGCTGGCCCACCACTATCGCGCCGACTGGGAGTACACCCCCGACCAGCTTGCGGCCGCCGAGCGGCGGCTGGCCCGCTGGCGCGCGGCGGTGGCCCTGCCTGCCGCCCCGCCGGCCGGCGACGTGCTGGCACGGGTGCGCGAACGGCTCGCCGACGACCTCGACGCGCCGGGGGCGCTGGCCGTCATCGACGCCTGGGTCGACCGGGCGCTCGCCACCGGCACGGCTCCCGGCGGCGCCCAGGCGGACGCGCGGACGGACACCGCCGCGGCCGCGGCCGCGGCCGCGGGCACGGGCACGGGCACAGGCACGGATACGGGCGCGCCCGGACTGGTCCGCGACCTGGCCGACGCCCTGCTCGGGGTGGCCCTCTAGGGCGAGCGGGATCAAGACCTGCCGGTTCCCTAGCGGACCGCGTCGGGCGCCCAGTGGTCCAGGCGCTGCCGGCGCGACAGCTCGTCCACGAACCACGCGATGGTCCGGCGCAGCCCCTCGGCCGCCGGCACCACCGCCCGCCAGCCGAGCCGTTCGGCGGCCAGCGACGTGTCGGGCCGGCGCACCATAGGGTCGTCGGGCGGCCGTTCGACGAACTCGATCGGCGACGACGACCCGGTCAGTTCCTTGATCAGCGTCGCCAGCTCCAGCATGGTCAGCTCGTCCGGGTTGCCGATGTTCACCGGCCCGGCGAAGTCGCTCGCGGCCATGGCGAGGATGCCCGACACCGTGTCGTCCACGTAGCAGACGGAGCGGGTCTGCGAGCCGTCACCGGTGACGGTGATCGGCTCGCCCAGCAGCGCCTGACGGACGAAGGTCGGGATCGCCCGCCCGTCGAAGGGGCGCATCCGCGGCCCGTACGTGTTGAAGATCCGCACGATGCCGGTGTCGGTGCCGCGCGACTGCCGGTAGGCGGTGGTCAGCGACTCTGCGAAGCGTTTGGCCTCGTCGTAGACGCTGCGCGGGCCCACCGGGTTGACGTTGCCCCAGTACGACTCCCGCTGCGGATGCTCCAGCGGGTCGCCGTACACCTCGCTCGTCGAGGCCAGCACGAACCGGGCGCCCTTCTCGCGCGCCAGCCCCAGCGCGTGCAGGGTGCCGGTGCTGCCGACCCGCAGCGTCTCGATCGGGTAGCGCAGGTAGTCGGCGGGTGAGGCGGCCGAGGCGAAGTGCAGCACCAGGTCGAGCCGGTCGGGCACGTGCACGAACCCGGTCAGGTCGCACTCGATGATCCGGAACGCCGGCCGGTCGATGAGGTGCTCGACGTTGCGCGGCCCGCCGGTGAGGAAGTTGTCCATGCAGATGACTTCCGCCCCCTGGTCGAGCAGCCGTTCGCACAGGTGCGAGCCGAGGAACCCCGCCCCGCCGGTGACCAGCGCTTTCATGAGATGACCTCCAGTGCGGCCTCGACGACTTCGGACACTTCGATCTTGAGCAGGCCGGGGTCGACCCGCCGGCCGTGCGGGTCGCCGTGCAGCCCGGCCCACAGGGCGACGTGCCGCCGGCCCGGCGGCGGCCCCCACCGGGCCGGCGGGACCGGCCCGAACAGCACCACCGACGGCACGCGAAACGCGGTCGCCAGGTGCGCCACCCCGGTGTCGCCGGACACCACCAGCCGGGCCCGGCCCACCAGCTCGACGAGTCCCGCCAGGCCGGTACGGCCCGCCAGCACGCGGTCCGGCGGCAGCCCGGCCAGCTCGGCGACCTGCCGCGCGATCCCGGCCTCCGCGGCGGAGCCGGTGACGACCACGTCGTGCAGGGCGTCGTCCAGGACGGCGGCCACCTGCGCGAACCGCTCCGGCGGCCACCGCCGCGCCGGGAAGGCCGCGCCGGGATGGACGACCACGGGCCCCGACCGGTCGGAGACGCCCAGCGTCAGATCGTCCGGGTCGGCCCTGACACCGTGCCACTCGAGCAGGTCGCACCAGCGGCGCACCTCGTGCACCCGCTCCGGCCAGGCCGGGCCGGACCCGTAGCTGATCAGCCGGTCCGGCCGGGTGGCGCGCAGCGCCGCGACGCTCTGCGGGCCGCGCCCGTGCAGGTTCACCGCGACGTCCGGCCGGTCGAACGGCACCGGTCCGGGCCCCGACACGTCGATCTGGTCGTCCACCGCGCCGATCAGCGGCATCAGCGCCGCCAGCGAGGCGGGCGCGGCGATCGTGACACGGTGGCAGGGGAACGCCCGGCGCAGGGCGCGCAGCGCGGGCACGGCCGTGAGCAGGTCGCCCAGCCCCAGCCCGCGCAGCGCCAGCAGCTCTAGGGCCATGACGTCTCCGTCGAGGGGCAGACGACGAGTTCCCTGACCTCGCAGCCGGGCGGCTGGCTGAGCGCGAACACCACGGCCCGCGCCACGTCGGCGGGGTCGTTCAGGCCCGCCTCGGGGCCCGGCCGGTACTGTTCGGGCCGGCCGTCGAAGAAGGGCGTCCGCATCCCCCCGGGAACCAGCAGCGTCACCCCGATCTCGCCGCGCGTCTCCACGGCCAGCGCCCGGCTGAACCCGACCACGCCGAACTTCGACGCGCAGTAGGCCGTCGCGTCGCTCAGCGGGCGCAGCCCCAGCGTCGAGGCGCAGGTGACCACCGTGCCGCGGGTCCGTCTCAGGTACGGCAGCGCCGCCCGCACCACCGAGACCGTGCCCAGCAGGTTGACCATGACGACCCGGTCCCAGTCGGCGGCCGGGACCTCGTCCAGCCGCCCGCAGGCGTCGATGCCCGCTGCCGTGACGACGCCGTCGAGCCCGCCGGCCCGCTCGGCCAGCTCCCGCACGGCCCGCTCGGCCTGCCCGCGGTCGGCCAGGTCGGCGAGCTCGTGCTCGACGTCCCGGCCGGGGGCGCGCACGTCCACGACGAGCGGCCGCCAGCCCTCCTTGCGCACGGCCTCGACCGTGGCCAGGCCGAGCCCGGACGCGCCGCCGGTGATCAACACGTTCATTGGATACCTCCGAGGAAACCCCCTCTTACGAGGGGGAGGACGTCAACGGATCTCCCTGATGAGATTGGTCGTCGATCGGCCCGGCAGGCTGCTCAGCACCACGGTCTCGGCGCCGAGCCTGTCGAGCACCTCCGATTCGGGCAGCAGGCCGCCCTCGTAGTCGCCGCCCTTCACCCACACGTCGGGCCGCAGCAGCTCGATCGCCGCGGCCGGGGTGTCCTCGTCGAACACGAGCACGGCGTCCACGCAGAACAGCGCCCTGAGCACCTCGACCCGGTCGCGGACGTCCACGATCGGCCGGGTGGGCCCCTTGAGGCGGCGTACGGAGTCGTCGGAGTTGACGCACACCACGAGCGCGTCGCCGAGGGCTCGCGCCCGGCGCAGGAGACTCACGTGCCCGGCGTGCAGCAGGTCGAAACAGCCGCCGGTGGCGATGAGCCGCCCGCCCCGCGCGCGGGTCAGCTCGGCCACCTCCAGCGCGGTGCGCGGCCGGTCGCCCAGCTTCTGCTCCGCGATCCGGACGGCGGCGGCCCCGCCGCGCTCCACGAACCGCGACGCCTCGCCCACGCCGACCGTGACCGCCTCCTCCACGTCCGCGCCGTCGCGCAGGGCGAGCGCCGCCGCGCCGGCGAAGCGGTCCCCGGCGCCGCACACGTCATGCCCGGACGCCGACACCGGCGCCGGCACGTGCGTCAGCGCCCCGCCCTCGCGGGCCAGGGTCGCGCCGCGCCCGCCGAGCGTGACGGCCACCGCGCGGGCGCGCAGCGACCGCAGCAGCCGGCGGGCCGCCTGGTCGGCGCTCTCGTACGGGCCGTCGCACAGCCGCCGCGCCTCGGCCTCGCTCGGCGTCAGCAGCGCGCAGCCGGGCAGCGGCTCCGCGCCCCGCGGGTGCGGGTCCCACACGACGGGCACCGTCACGCCGCGCAGCAGCTCGCGCGCCACCCGCGCCACGCCCCGGCCGTAGTCCGACACCAGCACCGCGCCGGCCCGCCGGATCGCGTCGGCCGCCGCCGCGCCGGCGGCGTAGCCGGCCCGGCCGTCCCCGGCGTCGATCCTGACCAGCGTCTGCCCCCTGGCGCGGACCCGCGTCTTGCGCACGGTCCCGCCGCGCAGCGGCAGCCGCGCAAGGTCCACCTCGCCGGCCAGCAGCCCGCACAGCCGGTGGCCCGCCGGGTCGTCGCCGAGGGCGGTCACCAGCACCACCTCGGCACCGTCGCGGGCGGCCAGCAGCGCCGCCAGCCCCGCCCCGCCGGGGCGGGCATGCTCCGCCTCGACGTCCACCACCGGGACGGGGGCGTCCGGGCACAGCCGTTCGCTGCCGCCCTCGATGTCCACGTCCAGCAGCGTGTCGCCGACCACCACCAAGGGCCCCGTCACAGCGCCTCCTCGACCGCGTCGCACAGCAGGTGGACCAGCGCCAGGTGCACCTCCTGCACCGTGGCGGCCTCCCCGGCCGGGACGGCGACCACCTCGTCGCACAGGCCGGCCAGCGGGTTCGGCGCCGGGCCGGTCAACGCCCAGGCCAGCAGCCCGCACGCGCGGGCGGCCCGCGCCGCGGCGAGCACGTTGCCGCTGCGGCCGCTGGTCGACAGGCACATCAGCACGTCGCCCTCCCTGCCGTGCGCGCGCACCTGCCGGGCGTACACCTCCTCGGCGCCGTAGTCGTTGCAGATCGCCGTCAGCGAGGAGGTGTCGGCGTGCAGCGCGATCGCCGCGTACGGCCGGCGGTCGGCCCGGAACCTGCCGACCAGCTCGGCCGTCAGATGCTGCGCCTCCGCGGCCGAACCCCCGTTGCCGCAGGCCAGCAGCCGGCCGCCGGCGCCCAGGATGCCGGCCAGTTTGCCGCCCCAGGCGCGCACCACGGCCGCGTGGTCGTCGACCCTGGTCAGGGCCGTGCGCAGCTTGTCCAGATGAGCGTCCATGGCTACCCTCCCAGCGCGGCGAGGCGGCACAGCTTGCCGTCGATCACCTGCGTGTACACGGCCTCGGTCTGCTCGGCCACGCGCGGCCAGCCGTACCTCTCGCGGGCCCGGCGCGCCCCCGCGGCGCCCAGTTCCCGGCGCCTGGCCGGGTCGTCCAGCAGCTCGCGCAACGCCCGCGCCAGCGCGCGGGGCCTGCGCGGCGGCACCAGCACGCCGCAGCCGGCCACCGTGTCCAGGTGCCCGCCGACGGCGGAGGCGACGACCGGCACGCCGCAGGCCATCGCCTCGACCGGCACCATGCCGAACGGCTCGTACCAGGGCACGGTCACCACCACGTCGGCGGCCCGCATGAGCGCCGGCACCCGCTCGCGCGGCACGCTGCCCACGACGCGGACCCGGCCGGCCACGCCGCACCGGGCGGCCAGCTCGCGCAGCCGGACCGCCTCGTCGTCGTCCGGGCTGCCGCCGGCGATCACCAGCTCGACGCCGGGCAGCGCCCGCAGCGCCTGGACGACCGTGTCCACGCCCTTGCGCGGCACCAGCCGGCCGATGCTCAGCACCAGCGGCGACCGCGTGCCCGCCGGGCGCGGCGCACCCGGCCCGTACGCCCCGTCCGGCGCGTCTGGCCCGTCCGGTGCGTCTGGGCCGTCCGGCGCGTCTGGGCCGTCCGGCCGGAACAGCTCCAGATCCACCCCGCACGGCACGACCGCGATGCGCTCCTCGGGCACGCCCATCGCGCGCAGCTCGCCGACCTCGTCGCCGCAGGTCGCCAGCACCGCGTCGGCGCGCCGGCCGATCCGCCGCTCGGTCTCGACGCGGTGCGGCGGGCTGGTGTCGGCACGCCCCTGCCAGCGCCGCTTGACGGTGCCCAGCGCGTGAAACGTCTGCACCATGGGCACGCCGCCGCGGGCCAGCAGGGCCGCCTGCCCGCTCATCCAGAAGTGCGCGTGCACGACGTCGGGCCGGTCCGCCGCCCACCGCGCGGCCAGCCGCTCGGTGAACTCCGGCATGTACGGCGGCAGCTCGTCCTTCGGCACCGGCGCGGCCGGCCCGGCCGGCACGTACTCGACGGTCACGCCGGGAGCCAGGACGGCCGTGCGGGGCCGGCCCGGATCCCAGCGCCGGGTGTGCACCACGACGGTGTGCCCGCGGGCCCCGAGCCAGGTGGCCAGCGCCGCGACGTGGACGTTCTGCCCGCCCGCGTCGACGCCGCCGATCGCGGCCAGCGGATCGGCGTGTTCGGAGATCAGCGCGATCTTCACTGCATCAGCTCCCTCACTGCCTTGACCACCTGCTCGCTGGTCACCTGCGCCAGGCACGGGTGGCCCGGCACCGGGCACAGGCGGGCCCGCGACCCGCGGCACGGCGCGTCCTGATCGCCGAGCAGCACGGCCGGCACCCGGTACGGGGCCCATCGCGCGGCCGGCACGACCGGGGCGAACAGGCTCACCACCGGCGTGCCGACCGCGGCGGCGAGGTGCGCCGGGCCGGTGTTGCCGGACACGAGCACCCCGGCGCCCGCCACGACCGCCGCCAGCTCGCCGAGCGTGGTCCGCCCGCCGAGGTCCAGGCCCGCCTCGCCGGCGACGAACGCGGTCAGCTCCCGCTCGGTGCCGGTCACGACCACCCGGTGCCCGTCCTCGGCCAGCTCGCGGACGGCCTGCCGGTGGCGCTCGGCCGGCCACGTCCGCGCCGGCGCCGACGCCCCCGGGTGGACGACCACGTACGGGCGGCCCGCCAGGCCGAACCGGGCGACGTCCGGCAGCGGCCGGCGTACGGCCAGCGCGCCGTCGTCGCCCGGCGGCGGCTCGAATCCGGCGGCCACGGCCAGGGCCAGCATCCGCTCGGGCTCCGGCACGTCCACGTCCTCGTCCACGACGTGCCGCACGTCCAGCAGCGAGCCGGGGTAGTCGTTGCTGATCGCGGCGATCCGGCCCACCCCGGCCAGCCGCAGCAGCAGCGCCAGCGGCAGCGCCGACTGGTGGAACGAGGTGAGGATCACCGCCTCGTCGATCCCGGCCAGCTCGGCGACCAGGTCGGCGACGGCGGCGGCGGACACGGGCGGCGCCGGGTGGGCGATCCACGGGGCCCGCCACACGACCACCCGGTCCACGCCGGGCAGCAGCTCCGCCGCGGCCCTGCCGTTGGGGCCGGCCAGCATCGTCACCTCCCGCGCGTGGGCGGCGACGGCCCGCACGGCCGGTCCGGCCAGCAGCACGTCCCCGGCGTCGTCCAGCCGCGCGACCAGCACCCGCCCCCGCACGCTCATCGCCGTACCTCCCATTCGCCGCGCAGCCGGTGCGCGCAGGCGACCGGCGGGATCAGCACGCTGGTGACGACCATCCGCAGCACCTCGCGCGGCGTGCGCGGGCCGGGCGCGATGCGCGCCCAGGCGAACTCGGCGGCCATCGCCGCCCACCCGGCGCCGGCGAGCGCCACCGCCCACCGCAGGGCCGCCCCCGGCGCCCCCCGCACGTCCCGCACTCCGGGCACCCCGCGCTCTCCGGGCACCCCGCGCTCTCCGGGCACCCCGCGCTCTCCGGGCACCCCGCGCTCTCCGGGCACCCCGCGTACTCCGGGCGCCCCCCGCACCTCCGGCGTCCGGCGCGAGCCGAGCAGGGACGCCAGGCCGAGGGCCGTGGCGGCCAGCGCGAGGCCCGTCGTGACGGTGTGCCGCCGCAGCCGGCCCCGGCCGCCGCCGATCGCCTCCCGCCACGCCGCCCCGTGCAGCCGCCGCATCAGCGCGTCGTCGGCGTTGCCCCGCTGGAAGCGCACGCTCGCCCAGAACCCGTCGTCGCGCACCGGGTGCACGCTCACCCGTTCCCCCCGCACCAGCCGGTGCCCCGCCGCCCTGACCCGCAGCGCCAGGTCGGCGTCCTCCCGGTAGGCGCGGGGGAACCGCTCGTCGAACCCGCCCGCCTCCTCCAGCGCGGCCCGCCGGTAGGCGATGTCCGCGGTGATCCACTCCGCCTGCGCCAGGCCCGCCGTGTTCCGCTCGGCGTCGGTCGGCCTGCGTCCGGCCGGCAGCGGCACCTCGATCCGGCCCTGACTGCCCGCCACCTCCTCCGGCAGCCCAGCGAGGTCCGTCAGCAGCGCCGCGTACCAGCCGGGCGCGGGCACCACGTCGTCGTCGAGGAACGCCACCCAGGGGGTGCCGGCCGCCCGCCAGCCCGCGTTGCGCGCGGCCGCAGGCCCCCGGCCGCCCGACCGGACCACGCGTACGTGCCCCGGCACCCGCAGGCCGGGCCGCCCGGGCGGCCGGTCGTCGGCGACGACGACCGGCACGTCGCCGCCCAGCGCCGCGAGCGTCGCCCGCAGCGACGGCCGGCCGACCGTGGGGATCACCACGGTGACCGGCCCGCCCGTCAGCCCGCCGGACACGAGCCGAACACCTCCCCCCGCCGCACCAGGTACGGCCCGAGGGCCAGCACGTCCACCGGCGAGGAGCCGAAGCACTCCAGGGCGTCGCGCGGGTCGTCCACCATGGGCCGCCCCGCCGTGTTGAGGCTCGTGTTGACCAGCACCGGCAGTCCCGTCCGCGCCTCGAACGCGGTCAGCACGCGGGCCAGCAGCGGCTCCGACTCCGGCGTCACCGTCTGCACGCGCGCGGTGCCGTCCACGTGCACCACCGCCGGGATGCGCGCCCGCCAGTCCGGGCGCACGTCGTGCACGAACAGCATGTACGGCGACGGCAGCGGCCCCCGGCCGAAGATCTCCGCGGCCCGGTTGGCGAGCACCATCGGCGCGATCGGCCGGAACTGCTCCCGCCCCTTGACGTCGTTGAGTCGCTCGGTGTTGCGGGCGTGCCCCGGATGGGCGAGCAGCGACCGGCGGCCGAGCGCCCGCGGCCCGTACTCCGACCGGCCCTGGAACCAGGCCACGATCCGGTCGGCGGCCAGTTCCGCGGCGACCGCGCCGGCCAGGTCGGCCGGCCGGGTGTGCGGCACCCGCGCCACGTCCAGCCAGACGCCCAGCTCCTCATCGGTGAAGCCGCGCCCCAGATCGGCGCCCGGCATCGGCGCGGGCCGGTCGCCGCAGGCCTGCGCCAGGTGCAGCGCGCCGCCCAGCGCGGTGCCCGAGTCGCCCGCCGCGGGCTGCACCCAGATCTCGTCGAACGGCCCCTCGGCCAGCAGGCGCGTGTTGGCGACGCAGTTGAGCGCCACCCCGCCCGCCAGCGCCAGCCGCCGCTCGCCGGTCCGCTCGTGCAGCCACCGGACCAGCTCCAGCAGCACCTCCTCCAGCCGCGCCTGCACGCTGGCCGCCAGGTCGGCGTGGTCGTCCGTCCACGGCCGGCCCCTGTCCAGGGCCTTGGCGTAGGAGTTCCAGTCGATCGGCTCGACGCGGAACCCGCCGTCCGGCGTGGTGCGGATCAGTTCCCGCAGCGCCTCCAGGTGCCGGGGCCGGCCGTAGGAGGCCAGCGCCATCACCTTGTACTCGTCGCTGGAGCGCAGGAACCCCAGGTGCTCGGTCACGTCCTCGTACATCAGGCCGAGCGAGTGAGGCAGCTCCTGCGCGGCCAGCACCTCCAGCTCGCCGTCACGGTAGCGCCCCGCCAGGTGGGAGACGTTCTCGCCGCGCCCGTCGCACACCAGCACCGCGCAGTCCCGGTACGGCGAGGCCAGCCCGGCCGAGGCGGCGTGCGCCACGTGGTGCGGCACGAACCGCACCCGGGCCGGGTCGAGCCCGGGCAGCGCCGTGGCCAGGAACAGGGGAGCGCGCTCGGCGTACGTCGTGCGCAGATCCTCCCAGTCGCCGTCGGGCCGCCGCCGCACCAGCGACGGGTCGTAGGAGTAGGCGACCGCGTCGATGTCCTCCGGGTCGAGGCCCGCCTCGCGCAGGCACCAGGCCGCCGCCTGCTCGGGCAGCTCCCAGGCGGAGAAGGCCAGCGGCCGCTTGCCGTGCTTGCGGCGGCTGAACCGTTCCTCCTCCGCCGCGGCGACGACGTGCCCGTCGGCCACCAGAGCGGCGGCGGGGTCGTGGAAGATCGCGTTGATGCCGAGAAATCTCATCCGGTCCCTCCCCCTGCGGGTAGGAGAAGCGCTACCGAGAGAAGCGGCTCTCAAACCTGCCCCATGCCGCCCACATGCGGAAACGCGTTGCCGGCTCGGCACTTGCTCACGTTGAGTAGTTGTTTGCAGGGGGGTCGGACGGGTAGCTGGCGGACGGCTCGACGGAGCCGCGCAAGGCGCTCGCGGAGGTGGAAGGTGTACGAACGACGACGTCCCGGTGCCGTGCTGTTCGACCGTGACGGGACCCTCATCAGGGACGTCCCGTACAACGGTGACCCGGACCGGGTGGAGCTCATGCCCGGAGCCGCCGAGGCGCTGGCGCGGCTACGCCGGGCCGACGTGCCGGTGGCCGTCGTCACCAACCAGTCGGGCGTGGCCAAGGGCCTCATCTCGCCCGACGACATGGACCAGGTCAACGCCCGCGTGGAGGAGCTGCTCGGCCCGTTCGACGCGTGGGCGATCTGCGTCCACGACGACGTCGACGGCTGCACCTGCCGCAAGCCGGCGCCCGGCCTGGTGATCAGGGCGGCGGCGGTGCTGGACGTCAGCCCGCGCGACTGTGTCGTGGTGGGCGACATCGGCCGCGACATGGAGGCCGCCCGGGCGGCCGGCGCGCGCGGCATCCTGGTGCCCACCGAGGTGACCCGCCCGGAGGAGGTCGAGCAGGCGCCCGAGGTGGCGGCCGACCTGACCGACGTGGCCGACCGCGTGCTGAACGACCTGGAGGCCGCCACCCCGGTCGGCGCGGGCGCCCGCTGGTCGCGGGCGATGGGCTGGAGTCGCTGGTGAGGGTCCTGCTGTGGCACGTGCACGGCTCGTACACCGGCGCCTTCGTGCGCGGCGCCCACGACTACGTGCTGCCGCTCGTCCCCGGCCGGGGCCCGGACGGGCGGGGCAGGGCGCGGACGTTCGACTGGCCCGCGGCCGCCCGCGAGGTGCCGTTCGACCGGCTGCGCGGCGAGCCGGTCGACGTGGTCGTCTACCAGCGCCCGCACGAGATCGAGCTGGCGCGTGAGTGGCTCGGCCGCGACGTGCCCGGCGTCTACGTCGAGCACAACACCCCGGCCGGCGACGTGCCGCGCACCCGTCACCCGCTGGCCGGCCGCGACGACGTCACGCTCGTGCACGTCACCCACTTCAACGAGCTGTTCTGGGACAACGGCCGGGCGCCCACCCGGGTGATCGAGCACGGCGTCCCCGACCCCGGCCACCTCTACACCGGTGAGCTGCCCCGGGCCGGCGTGGTGGTCAACGAGCCGGTGCGGCGCACCCGGGTGGCCGGCACCGACCTGCTGCCGCGCTTCGCCGCGCGGGTGCCGCTCGACGTGTTCGGGATGCGGGTGACCGGCCTGCCGTACGGCACGCACGAGGACCTGCCGCAGCACGTCATGCACGCCGAGCTGGCGCGCAGGCGCGTCTACCTGCACCCCTACCGGTGGACGTCGCTCGGGCTCGCGCTCGTCGAGGCCATGACGCTCGGCATGCCGGTCGTCGCCCTGGCCACCACGGAGGCGGTCGAGGCGGTGCCGCCGGAGGCCGGGGTCATCTCGACCGACGTGGACAGGCTCGTGCGGGCGCTGGCGGACTTCGCCGCCGACCCCGAGCGCGCCGCGCAGGCCGGGAAGGCGGCGCGGGCGGCGGCGCTGGCCCGCTACGGGCTGGACCGCTTCCTCACCGATTGGGATCGGCTACTTTCGGATGTATCCGCAGGTAGCTAGGGTATGTCCGTAATGGCGGTATGACTCGCGGAGACGCGGGTAGGGCAGGTGGCCATGATGATGCTCGACTGGTCGCGCAGGGCGGCCTGCCAGACCATGGACCCGGAGCTGTTCTTCCCGATCACCCTCGAAGGACCGGGGCGTGACCAGGTCGAACGCGCCAAGGCGGTCTGCCGGGGATGCCCCGTGCGGCAGCCCTGCCTCGACTACGCCATCGACACCCGGCAGATGAACGGCGTCTGGGGCGGCACCGACCCCGCACAACGCCGATCCCTCACCCCGATGGTGCGGCAGCGGCCAGAAACCGTGCCCGCTCCTCCTCGTCCAGGTGGTCGCTGAACAGCACGCCGTCCAGATGGTCGCACTCGTGCTGCAGCACCCTCGCCAGCACGCCCAGCCCCCGCACCACGACGGGCTTGCCGAACATGTCCCGGCCGCGCGCCGTCACCATGTAGGCCCGCTCCAGCGGCCACCACACGCCCGGCGCCGACAGGCACGCCTCGTCGGCCGTCACCCGCCGCTCCGACAGCTCCAGCCGCGGGTTGACCAGATGCCCCGCCCTGCCCTCGTAGGCGTAGACGACCACGCGCAGCGGCACCCCGAGCTGCGGCGCCGCCAGGCCCGCGCGTCCCGCGCCCGCCCGCAACGTCGCCGTCAATGACTTGACCAGGCCGCGCAGCTCGCGGTCGAAGTCCCGCACGGGCTCCGCCACGGCACGCAGCGCCGGATCGCCGAACATCCGAATCGGCCGGACCGTCACCGCACCTCCCCGATAGGCCGTCTCGATCATCCCGCACCTTCCCGCGCCTCCGGCCGGCCAACCGCGGGGACCGACGGTTGTAGCACAGCGGTAACAGCAGGGACCCAGCGGCGAAACGGCCCGAAAGCAGGATCGATCCCGTGATCTCACTTCCGGTTCCCGTGCCTGTGATGCCCGGCCTGGCGCTCGGGGCCAGCCCGGGCCACGCACGCCAGTCAGGTCAGCCGGGTGGCGGCCCGACCCGTCAGGAGGTGTCCGCGTGAGCGCGATCCCCGCCGAAGGGCCGCCCCGGCCGCCCGAGACGGCGCCCAACGCCCTGTCCGGCTTCACCGTCGGCGTCACCGCGACCCGCCGCCGCGAGGAGTTCGGCGCGCTGCTCGAACGGCGCGGCGCCCGCGTCGTCAGCGCCCCGGCGATCCGGCTCGTGCCGCTCGCCGAGGACAGCGACCTGCTGGCCGCCACCCGGCGCAGCCTCGCCGCGCCCCTGGACGACGTGGTCGTCACCACAGGCGTCGGCTTCCGCGGCTGGATGGCGGCAGCCGAGGGCTGGGGCCTGTCCGCCGACCTGGTCGCCCGCCTGTCCACCGCCCGGCTGCTCACCCGCGGCCCCAAGGCCAGGGGAGCGGTGCGCGCCGCCGGCCTCGACGACCACTGGACACCCGACGGCGACTCCTGCCGCGAGGTCAAGGAGCACCTGCTCCGCCAGGACCTGCGCGGCCGCCGCATCGCCGTGCAGCTGCACGGCGAGCCGCTGGCCGACTTCGTCGACGCCCTGCGCGGCGCGGGCGCCGAGGTCATCGAGATCCCCGTCTACCGGTGGCTGCCCTACCGCGACCCCTCGCCGCTGCGCCGCCTGATCAGCCAGACCGTCTCCGGCGCCGTCGACGCCGTCGCCTTCACCAGCGCGCCCGCCGTGCACGCCATGGTCGCCGCCGCCCGCGCCGAGGGGCTGGAGGAGCCGCTGCTGACCGCGTTCGGCAGCCGCGTCGTGGCCGCCTGCGTCGGCCCCGTCACCGCCGAGCCGCTCGTCTCCCGCGGCATCCCGACGCTGCAACCCGACCGCGCCCGGCTCGGCTCCCTCGCCCGCGCCCTGGCCAGGCACCTGCCCGAGCACGGCGTCACCCGGCTCGTCGCCGGCGGCCACCCGCTGGAGATCCGCGGCCACGCCGTCGTGGTCGGCGGTGAGCTGCGCCCGCTGCCGCCCGCCCCGATGGCGGTGCTCAAACGGCTCGCCGACAAGCCCGGCCACGTCGTCTCCCGCACCGAGCTGCGCACCGTCCTGCCCGGCAGCGTCGCCAGGGAGTCCGCCGAGCACGCCGTCGAGATGGCCATCACCCGCCTGCGCCGCGCCCTCGGCCCGGCCGGCATCGTGGAGACCGTCGTCAAGCGCGGCTACCGGCTCGCCTGCGCCCACGAGGCCGACCGGTGAGGCCCACCCTCGTCCTCGCCGCGCACGGCACCCGCAGCGCCGCGGGGGAGCGCGCCCTCGACGGCCTGGCCGCCGCCGTCCGCCGGCAGCGCCCCGGCCACCGCGTCGAACTGGCCTACCTGGAGATCAGCCGCCCCCTGCTCGCCGACGCGCTGCGCGCCGTCGACGGCCCCGTCGTCGTGGCCCCGCTGCTGCTGGCCGGCGGCTACCACGTGCGCGTCGACCTGCCCGCCGTCCTCGCCGAGCACCGGCCCGACGCGCTCGTCACCCCGCCGCTCGGGCCGCACGGGCTGCTCACCTCCGCGCTCGCCCGCAAGCTCGCCCGCGCGGGGCTGCGCCCCGGCGACGCCGTCATCCTCGGCGCCGCCGGCTCCTCCGACCCCGCCGCGCTCGCCGACGTCCGCGCCCAGGCGCACCGGCTCGCGCTGCGGCTCGCCCGGCCGGTCACCGCCGCCTTCGCCTCCGCCGGCACCCCCACCCTGGGCGAGGCGCTGGACCGGCTCCGCACCGGCCCGGCCGCACGGCTGGCCATCGCCTCGTACGTGCTCGCACCCGGCTTCTTCCACGGCCGTCTCGCCGCCGCGGGCGCCGACCTGGTCAGTGAGCCGCTCGGCGCGGACCCGGACGTGGCGGCCCTGGTGTGGAGCCGCTTCGACCAGGCGGCCCTGCCCGCCCAGGCCGCCACCGCCTGAGGCGCGTGTGGCCCGCCACGCCCGCCCTCGCCTGAGGCCCGCGTGGCCGGCCGCGCCCGCCCTCGCTCCGGGTCAGCCGGGTGGCGGCCCGGCGGGCTCCAGGCGCAGCTCGCGGACGATCTCCTCGGCGCTGGCCTCCAGCGACGGCGCGGCGTCGGCGCCCACGAACATCTCCAGGCAGGCCCGGTGGAAGCAGCCCGCGAGCAACAGCCGCGCGCTCGCCTCCGGGTCCACGCCCGCGGCCACCCGGCCGAGCCGCCGCTCGCCCTCCAGGTAGGCCGCCAGCGGCACCACCTCGGCCGCCGGCCCGAGCCCCGCCTCACGCAACGCCTCACGGAACCGCACGGTCTCGTTCGGCGAGGTGAACGCGGGCAGCGCCGCCGACTGCACCTCCAGGTTGTAGGCGATGCCCGCCCGGGCGATCGGCACGAGGTTGTCGGCCACCCGCCCGAGCCCCACCCGCTCGGACAGGCCGTGCAGGACGCTGAGCCAGAAGGGCAGCCGGTACTGCAGCAGCGCCAGGAAGTGGTCGACCGAGCCGCCGGGACGCCCGTCCCTGAGCGCGAGGGCCATCTCCAGCACGCGTCGTCTCGTGTCCTGACTTCGCTGGTGCGGGTCTACGGGGGAAGTCACCATGAGCGGCCTAACGTGCGCGGTCACGTGGGGGTCGGTGCGGCGTCGCGGCGTGACGGGGATGTCTCTCCCCTTGAATCGGACCGTGTCCTAACAGCGTTTCACGGCCCCGATTATGACCCGGAACAGCCGAAAAGGCAGGCGCAGCGTCCCTGAGAGTTAGCTGTCAGTGTCGGTGTCGCGATGCCGCAGGTAGCGCTCGAACTCCGCCGCGATCGCGTCGCCGCTCGCCTCCGGCAGCTCGGCCGCGTCCTTGCGGTCCTCCAGCTCCTTGACGTACTCGGCCACCTCGCTGTCCTGCGAGGCCAGCTCGTCCACCCCCCGCTCCCACGCCCGGGCCTCCTCGTCCAGGTCGCCCAGCGGCATCGGGATCTCCAGCAGGTCCTCCAGGCGGCGCAGCAGCGCCAGCGTCGCCTTCGGGTTGGGCGGCTGCGCCACGTAGTGCGGCACCGACGCCCACAGCGACACGGCGTCCAGGCCCGCCTCGCCGAAGGCGTGCTGCAGCACCCCGACGATGCCGGTCGGCCCCTCGTAGCGGCTGAGCTCCAGGTTGGTCGAGCGGGCCAGCGCCTCGTCGGTGGCGCCGCCCAGGATCGGCACCGGCCGGGTGTGCGGCGAGTCGTTGAGCAGCGCGCCCAGCATCACGGCCAGCTCCACGCCCAGCTCGCGGCAGGCCTCGACGATGTCGGCGCAGAACGAACGCCAGCGCATGTTGGGCTCGATGCCGCGCAGCAGCACCACGTCGCGCTCGACGCCCGGCGGGCGGGCGCGCAGCAGCCGCGTGGTCGGCCACACGATCGACCGGGTCAGCCCGTCGCCCATCTGCACGACCGGGCGGGTCACCTGGAAGTCGTAGTAGTCGTCGGGGTCGAGCGCCACCAGCGGCTCGGCCTTCCAGGCGGTCTCGAGGTGGGCGATCACGCCGCTGGAAGCCTCGCCCGCGTCGTTCCACCCCTCGAACGCGGCAATGAGCACCGGGTCGACGAGCTCGGGGAGCCCTTCGAGCTCGATCACGTGGCGCCTCCTCTTTCCTCCATCGGGCCTAGCCTATGCGGTGAGGTGGTGCTCATGTCACCGTGTGCGGCGATCTAGCTCGCCACCCCCCGCGCGCCCGGGGCGCAGGAGCGCGGCAGGCCCGCGACAGCGTCCCGACAGGCGCGCGTGACCAGCCAGGACACCCGAAGGCGCCCCGGCGCGGGCGCGCCCCGGCGCCGGCCGGGGGAGCAGCCGCCCAGGTGGGGCGGTCGCCGCCGGCCGAGGGCGGCCTGTCCAAGGGGCGGAACACCCAAGCCTGCGCCCCTGGCGCAGCCGATAAGCTGCTCCCCATGAGCAGCTCTCCGTCCTTCCGCGAGGTGTTGTCCCAGCGAGTCGTCGTCGCCGACGGGGCCATGGGGACGATGTTGCAGGCTCAGGACCCCACCCTCGACGACTTCGAGGGCCACGAGGGCTGCAACGAGGTGCTCAACGTCACCAGGCCCGACATCGTGCAGGGCGTCCACGACGCCTACTTCGCCGTCGGCGTCGACTGCGTCGAGACCAACACCTTCGGCGCCAACCTCGCCGCCCTCGCCGAGTACGACATCTCCGAGCGCGTCCACGAATACTCCGAGGCCGGCGCCCGCATCGCCAGGGAGCGGGCCGACCACTGGTCCACCCCCGACCACCCGCGGTTCGTCCTCGGCTCGATGGGCCCCGGCACCAAGCTGCCCACCCTCGGCCACCTGCCGTACGCGAGCCTGCGCGACGCCTACCGCGACAACGCCGCCGGCCTCATCGCGGGCGGCGCCGACGCCCTCATCATCGAGACCTGCCAGGACCTGCTCCAGGTCAAGGCCGCCGTCATCGGAGCCAGGAACGCCGTCGAGGCGGCCGGCCGCGACGTGCCGATCATCGCCCAGGTGACGATCGAGACCAACGGCGCGATGCTGCTCGGCTCCGAGATCGGCGCCGCGCTGACGGCCATCGAGCCGCTCGGCGTCGACGTGATCGGCCTCAACTGCGCCACCGGCCCCGCCGAGATGAGCGAGCACCTGCGCTACCTCGCCCGCCACTCGCGGGCCCGCCTGTCGTGCATGCCCAACGCGGGCCTGCCGGTGCTCACCTCCGACGGCGCCTACTACCCGCTGAGCGCGCAGGAGCTGGCCGACGCCCACGACGCCTTCACCCGCGACTACGGCCTGTCCCTGGTCGGCGGCTGCTGCGGCACCACCCCCGAGCACCTGCGCCAGGTCGTCGAGCGGGTCCGCGGCAAGCAGCCCGCCGCCCGCCGGCCGCACCCCGAGCCGGGCGCCTCCTCCCTCTACCAGAGCGTGCCGTTCCGGCAGGACACCTCCTACCTCGCCATCGGCGAGCGTTGCAACACCAACGGCTCCAAGGTCTTCCGCGAGGCCATGCTGGCGGGCCGCTGGGACGACTGCGTGGAGATGGCCCGCGACCAGGCCCGCGGCGGCGCCCACATGCTCGACCTGTGCGTCGACTACGTCGGCCGCGACGGCGTGGCCGACATGAAAGAGCTGGCGTTCCGCTTCGCCACCGCCTCGACGCTGCCCATCATGCTCGACTCCACCGAGCCGGCCGTCCTGCAGGCCGGCCTGGAGATGCTCGGCGGGCGCGCCGCCGTCAACTCCGTCAACTACGAGGACGGCGCCGGCCCCGACTCCCGCTTCCAGAAGATCATGCGGCTGGTCAAGGAGCACGGGGCGGCCGTGGTGGCGCTCACCATCGACGAGGAGGGCCAGGCGCGCACCGCCGAGTGGAAGGTCCGCGTCGCCGTACGCCTCATCGAGGACCTGATCGGCAACTGGGGGATGCGGGTCGAGGACATCATCGTCGACTGCCTCACCTTCCCCATCGCGACCGGCCAGGAGGAGACCAGGCGCGACGGCCTGGAGACCATCGAGGCCATCCGCGAGCTCAAGCGCCGCTACCCCGGCGTGCAGACCACGCTGGGCCTGTCCAACATCTCCTTCGGCCTCAACCCGGCCGCCCGGATGGTGCTCAACTCCGTCTTCCTCAACGAGTGCGTCAACGCCGGCCTCGACTCCGCGATCGTGCACGCCTCCAAGATCCTGCCGATGGCGCGCATCCCCGACGAGCAGCGCCAGGTCGCCCTCGACATGGTCTACGACCGCCGCCGCGAGGGCTACGACCCGCTGCAGCGGTTCATGGACCTGTTCGAGGGCGTCGACGCCGCCGCCATGCGCGCGGGCAAGGCAGAGGAGCTGGCCGCGCTGCCGCTGTGGGAGCGGCTCAAGCGGCGCATCATCGACGGCGAGCGCAAGGGGCTGGAGGCCGACCTCGAGGCCGGGCTGGCGCAGCGACCCGCCCTGGAGATCATCAACGAGGTGCTGCTCGACGGCATGAAGACGGTCGGCGAGCTGTTCGGCTCCGGCCAGATGCAGTTGCCGTTCGTGCTGCAGTCGGCCGAGGTGATGAAGGCGGCCGTCGCCTACCTCGAACCCCACATGGACCGCGTCGAGGGCGAGACCAAGGGCCGCATCGTGCTGGCCACGGTCAAGGGCGACGTGCACGACATCGGCAAGAACCTCGTCGACATCATCCTGTCCAACAACGGCTACGAGGTCGTCAACCTCGGCATCAAGCAGCCCGTCTCGGCCATCCTGGAGGCGGCCGACGACCAGCGCGCCGACGTCATCGGCATGTCCGGCCTGCTGGTCAAGTCGACGGTCGTGATGAAGGAGAACCTGGAGGAGATGAACTCCAGGGGCCTGTCCGAGCGCTATCCGGTGCTGCTCGGCGGGGCCGCGCTCACCCGCGCCTACGTGGAGCAGGACCTCGCCGGGCTGTTCGAGGGCGAGGTCCGCTACGCCCGTGACGCCTTCGAGGGGCTGCGGCTGATGGACGCGTTCATGGCCGTCAAGCGCGGCGTCGCGGGCGCCACGCTGCCGCCGCTGCGCGAGCGCCGGGTCAAGACCGGCGCCGTGCTGGAGCGCACCCCCGTCGAGGAACTGCCGGCCCGCTCCGACGTCGCCCTCGACAACCCGGTGCCCAAGGCGCCGTTCGTCGGCGACCGCATCGTCAAGGGCATCTCGCTGGCCGACTACGCGGCCTTCCTCGACGAGCGGGCCCTGTTCCTCGGCCAGTGGGGGCTCAAGCCCACCCGCGGCGGCGACGGGCCCGGCTACGAGGAGCTGGTCGAGACCGAGGGCCGGCCGCGGCTGCGCATGTGGCTGGAGCGCATCCAGACCGAGGGGCTGCTGGAGGCCGCCGTCGTCTACGGCTACTTCCCGTGCGTCAGCGACGGCGACTCGCTGATCATCCTCGACGAGGCGGGCGGCGAGCGCACCCGCTTCACCTTCCCGCGCCAGCGCCGCGACCGGCACCTGTGCCTGTCCGACTTCTTCCGGCCGCGCGAGTCGGGCGAGACGGACGTGGTCGCCTTCCAGGTGGCCACCATGGGCGGCAAGATCTCCGAGGCGACGGCCGAGCTGTTCGCCAAGGACGCCTACCGCGACTACCTCGAACTGCACGGCCTGTCCGTGCAGCTCACCGAGGCCCTCGCCGAATACTGGCACGCCCGGGTCCGCGCGGAGTGGGGCATCGGCGGGGACGAGTCGCTCGACGACATGCTCAAGGTCAACATCCAGGGCTGCCGCTACTCCTTCGGCTACCCGGCCTGCCCCAACCTGGAGGACCAGGTGCAGCTGTTCGAGCTGCTCGACCCGGAGCGGATCGGGGTCACGCTGTCGGAGGAGTTCCAGCTCCACCCCGAGCAGGCCACCTCGGCCCTCGTCGCCCACCACCCCGAGGCCAAATACTTCAACGTCTGACCCGGCCCCGCCGGCAGCGCACGAGAACGATCGGGGAGTGCATGGAAGCCGTCTTCTTCGACATGGACGGGTTGCTGGTCGACACCGAAAGAGTGTGGCTGGAGATCGAGACCGAGGTGATGGCCCGGCTCGGCGCCGAGTGGGCGCCCGAGCACCAGGCCCACCTCCTGGGCGGCTCCATGGAGCGCACGGTCGACTACATGCTCGCCGTCTCCGGCTCGTCCACCGCCCCGGAGACGGTGTGGGAGTGGATGGCGGGCGGCATGGTCGCCCGGCTGGCCGGCGGCGTGCGCGTCATGCCCGGCGCCGCCGAGCTGCTCGACGCCCTGCGCGCCGAGGGCGTCCCGGTCGCCCTCGTCACCTCGTCCCTGAAGGAGATCGCCGACGCCGTCCTCGCGCACGTCGGCCACCACCGCTTCGACACCGTCGTCACGGCCGACGACGTGGAGCGGACCAAGCCCGACCCCGAGCCGTACCTGACCGCCGCCGACCTGCTGGGCGTCCAGCCGGTCCGGTGCGTGGTGCTGGAGGACTCGCCCAACGGCGTCGCCGCGGCCGCGGCCGCCGGCTGCGCGGTGGTGGCCGTTCCCGGGGTGCTGCCCGTGGAGCCCGCGCCCGGCCGCCTCGTCGTCCCGTCGCTCGCCACCGTCACCGTGGGGCACCTGCGCGACCTCGTCCGCGCCTGACCGCCTCCCGTCGAGATCCCGGCCGCACCACCACCCTCGTCGTGACGGGAACCACCCCTAGGGGTCCAGTCGTTCTCGGGGAGGAGGGCCGGAGCGGCACGCGTGCCAGGATGGAAGGCACAGTCGACAAGAGGGGCGACCGGATGACTTTCACTCAGATCGCGTGGTTGCCGCTGTGCGCCGGTGTCACCATCGCGGGGTTGGTGCTCAGCTTCCTGGCGTTCCGCCGGCGCGGGGCCGCCGCGGGCACGCGGGTGGCGGCGTGGGCGCTGCTGCCCCTGGCCGCCTATCTCACCGGCGCGCTGCAGGCGCTGTGGACCATCGGCACGACCGTCGTCGGGTTCTTCACGAGCCTGGTGTTCAACCCCGTCGTCTGGGCGGGCGTGGCGGTGGCCGGGCTGTCGGTGGTGCTGTTCGTGGTGTCGGGCGTGCTGCGCGGGCGCAAGCTCGCGAAGGCGTCCAAGACGTCCAAGGCGTCCACCGCCGGCCCGGCTCAGCCGAAGGCCCAGGGCGAGACCCGGGGCGGGGAGAAGCCGCGGGAGGTGCCCGCCCAGGCGGGCAAGCCTGCGGTGGCGGCCCCCGCGGAGCGCAAGAGCGACGACGACTTCTCCGACATCGAGGACATTCTTCGGCGCCGCGGCATCGGCTGACCGGTCACTGTCACAGATCCGCGACACAACCAGGATGCGCCGTGGACAATCAGGTCAAGATCGATACGAATGAGTTTCGCATGAATCACAGTTGAGCCACATAGCAGCGCTGAGGGCTGGTCAGCGCAGCTCAAGGCATAGATTCTGCACCCTGGGGCCGTGACGTGCGGTTCCGAGACGACACGGTTGTCACCCTGACCGGATGGCGGCCGTCGTGGACGTGGTCTGACACCCAGGGGGCCTGAAGCGCATGCGCAGTACCTTGGTCACGCGACCCTCGAAGCGCCGCGCGGCGCGAGGGGAGGGCGGCGCGTGACGGCACCACTCGACGTCCCCGAGTCCGCCTCCCACGCGGCACCCGAAGCGGTCGCGGCCGGCGCGGGCCGCGCGGCGATCCAGGGACGCTCACTCGGCCAGATCGCCTGGATGCGCCTCAAGCGCGACAAGATCGCCATGACCGGCGCGGGCGTCATCATCTTCCTCATCCTGGTGGCGATCTGCGCGCCGATCATCGTCAAGCTGTTCGGCCATCCGCCGCTGGAGTTCCACCGCGAGATGATCGACCAGGAGACGCAGATCCCCAAGGACAGGTTCGGCGGGATCGGCTGGGACTTCCTGTTCGGCGTCGAGCCGGTCTGGGGCCGCGACATCTTCAGCCGCATCGTCTACGGCGCGCGCATCTCCCTGGTCATCGCCTTCCTCGCCACCCTGCTGTCGGTCGGCATCGGCACCATCCTCGGCGTCACGGCCGGCTACTTCGGCGGCTGGGTCGACACCCTCATCAGCCGCGCCATGGACGTCTTCCTGGCCTTCCCGCTGCTGGTGTTCGCCATCGCGCTCGCCGGCGTGGTGCCCGACCAGGCGTTCGGGCTGTCCGGCGACACCCTGCGCGTCTCCCTGCTGATCTTCATCATCGGGTTCTTCAACTGGCCGTACATCGGGCGCATCATCCGCGGCCAGACCCTGTCGCTGCGCGAACGCGAGTTCGTCGACGCGGCCAGGAGCCTCGGCGCCCGCGGGCCGTACATCATCGTCCGCGAGCTGCTGCCCAACCTCATGGCGCCCGTCCTCATCTACGCGACGCTGCTGATCCCGACGAACATCCTGTTCGAGGCCGCGCTGTCGTTCCTCGGGGTCGGCGTCCGCCCGCCCACCCCCACCTGGGGCGGGATGCTGGCCGACGCGGCCCGCATCTACACCGTTCCGCACTTCGCCATCTTCCCCGGACTGGCGATCTTCATCACCGTGCTGGCCTTCAACCTCTTCGGTGACGGCCTGCGCGACGCCCTCGACCCACGAGGCAACCGATGATCTTCGATCTCCCCGATTCCCTGCCTCCCAACAACAAGGGGTGTAGCAACAGATGAGAAGAAAGCCCGCGCTGGCGGTGTCCGCGGTCACCGTGGCACTCGCCCTGGGCCTGTCGGCCTGCGGAGGCACCAGCACCACGCCTCAGTCGTCCGGCGAGCCCGGTCAGCCTGCCGCCCAGGACAAGGCCGACGCCGCGCTCACGGGGGTGTTCAACCCTTCCACCAAGAAGGGCGGCACCATCAAGCTGGCCAACTCCGGCGACTGGGACTCGCTGGACCCCGCCGACACCTACTACGGCTACTCGTGGAACTTCATCCGCCTGTACGGCCGCGCCCTGACGATGTTCCCCGGCAAGCCGGGCGCCGAGGGCGCCAAGCCGGTGCCCGACCTGGCCACGGACCTGGGCAAGCCGAGCGAGGACTTCAAGACCTGGACCTACACCCTGCGTGACGGTCTGAAGTACGAGGACGGCACCCCGATCACCGCCAAGGACGTGGCCTACGGCGTGGCCCGCTCCTTCGACCGGGAGACCTTCCCCAACGGCCCGACGTACCTCAACGAGCTGCTCAACTGGCCGAAGGACTACAAGGGCCCGTACAAGTCGAAGGGCGCCGACTTCAGCTCGGCCATCGAGACGCCCGACGACAAGACGGTGATCTTCCACCTGAAGCAGCCCTTCAGCGGCTTCGACTACCTGACCCAGATGTCGGTCACCATGCCGGTGCCCGAGGCCAAGGACACGGGCACCAAGTACCAGGAGCACGTGATCTCCTCGGGCCCGTACAAGTTCGAGAAGAACGAGATCGGCAAGGGCTTCACCCTGGTCCGCAACGACCAGTGGGACCCGGCGACCGACCCCAACCGGCCGGCGCTGCCCGACCGCTACGAGGTGTCGACCAACGTCAACGCCGACGACATCGACAACCGCCTCATCTCCGGCGACCTGCACGTCGCCATCGAGGGCACCGGTGTCCAGCCCGCCGCGCTCAGCAAGGTCCTGCCGGACCCGGCGCTGAAGGCCCGCACCGACAACCCCACGCTGCAGCGGCTCTGGTACACCTCGATCAGCCCGACGGTGAAGCCGCTGGACAACAAGGACTGCCGGATCGCGATCCAGTACGCCGCCGACAAGACCGGCTACGTCGCGGCCTACGGCGGCACCACCGGCGGCGAGATCGCGACCAGCCTGCTGCCCCCGGGCATCCCCGGCTACCAGAAGATCGACCTCTACCCGAGCCCCGAGGGCAAGGGCGACCTCGCCAAGGCCAAGGAGCACCTGGCCAAGTGCGGCCAGCCCAACGGCTTCGAGACGAACATCTCCTACCGCGCCGAGCGCGACAAGGAGAAGAAGACGGCCGAGGCGCTCAAGGAGTCGCTGGCCCGCGTCGGCATCAACGTGACGCTCAAGCCGTACCCGCTGAAGGACTACTTCTCCCTCTACGCCGGCAAGCCGTCGTTCGTGGTGAAGGAGAAGCTGGGCCTGGCCATCAACGGCTGGGGCTCCGACTGGCCTGACGGCTACGGCTTCCTGCAGCAGATGACCGACAGCCGCGTCATCCGCGAGAGCGGCGGCTCGTCCAACATCTCCGTCCGGATCCCCGAGGTCGACAAGATGTTCGACCAGGCGCTCCAGGAGGCCGACACGGCCAAGCGCGAGCAGATCTACGCCGCCATCGACAAGCGCGTCATGGAGGAGTCGGTCATCCTGCCGGGCATCGTGGCCAAGTCGCTGCTCATCCGCGGCAAGGGCCTGACCAACGTCATGGTCAACGACGGCCAGCAGATGTACGACTACGTGGCGATGGGCGTTCAGTAGCCCTCTCCGCAGTCGCAGGTGCAGCTGTAGGCCAACCGACCGAGCAGTAAGGCAGGTGAAGGCCGCAGGCGGCCGTCCCGGGCGAACCCCGGGGCGGCCGCCGGGCCGGGCACTGTGTTCACATACATCATCAGACGCCTGATCAGCGCAGTGATCATGCTCGCCATTGTGAGCATGGCCACCTTCGCGATCTTCTTCCTCGTGCCGCGGCTCGCGGGAGCCACCGCCGAGGGCATGGCCAGCCGCTACGTCGGCCGGACGGCCACGGAGGAGACGGCCAAGCTGGCCGCCGAACGCCTCGGGTTCAACGACCCCCTGATCGTGCAGTACGGCAGGTACGTCAAGGGCATCGTCGCCGGAGCCGAGTACGACTACGGAGCGGGCGTCGAGCAGTGCCCGGCCCCGTGCCTCGGCTACTCCTTCATCACCCGCCAGCCCGTCTTCCCCGACCTGATGAACCGGCTGCCCGTCACCCTGTCGCTGGCCATCGGCGCCGCGCTCATCTGGGTGCTGCTCGGCGTCGGCATCGGCGTGCTGTCGGCCCTGCGAAGAGGCACCGTCTTCGACCGGTTCGCGATGATCGTCGCGCTCGCCGGCGTCTCGCTGCCCATCTTCTTCACCGGCCTCATCTCGCTGCAGATCTTCGCCTACGGCAACCCGTTCAACTGGGCCGCCCAGGGCGGCTACTACGTCACCATCGAGGAATCGCCGGCCCGCTGGGCCTACGGCCTGCTGCTGCCGTGGATCACGCTGGCCTTCCTGTTCGCCGCCACCTACGCGCGCCTGACCCGGGCGGGCATGCTGGAGACGATGAACGAGGACTACATCCGCACGGCCAGGGCCAAGGGCCTCGTCGAACGCAAGGTGATCGTCAAGCACGGCCTGCGCGGCGCCCTGACGCCCATCATCACGATCTTCGGCCTCGACTTCGGCCTGCTCATCGGCGGTGCGGTGCTCACCGAGACCGCCTACTCGCTCAACGGCCTCGGCAAGTACGCCATCGACGCCATCACCAACCAGGACCTGCCCAAGGTCATGGGGGTCACCCTCCTGGCCGCCCTGTTCGTCATCCTGGCCAACCTGATCGTCGACCTGCTCTACGCCGTCGTCGACCCGAGAGTGAGGCTGACGTGAGCCAGCAGAGCTTCCTCGACGTCAAGGACCTGCGCATCCACTTCCCGACCGACGACGGCCTGGTCAAGTCCGTCGACGGCCTCACCTTCGGGCTGGAGCGGGGCAAGACCCTCGGCATCGTCGGCGAGTCCGGCTCCGGCAAGAGCGTCACCAGCCTCGGCATCCTCGGCCTGCACAAGGGCGGCCGGGCGAAGATCTCCGGTGAGATCTGGCTCGACGGCGAGGAGCTCGTCTCCGCCTCCCAGGAGCACGTGCGCGGGCTGCGCGGCAAGAAGATGGCGATGATCTTCCAGGATCCGCTGTCGGCCATGCACCCCTACTACACCGTCGGCGACCAGATCATCGAGGCGTACCGGATCCACCACGACGTCTCCAAGTCCGTCGCCAAGAAGCACGCCGTCGACATGCTCGGCCGCGTCGGCATCCCCGAGCCGGGCCGCCGCGTCGACTCCTACCCGCACGAGTTCTCCGGCGGCATGCGCCAGCGCGCCATGATCGCGATGGCGCTGTCGTGCGACCCCGAGCTGCTCATCGCCGACGAGCCGACCACCGCGCTCGACGTGACCGTGCAGGCCCAGATCCTCGACCTCATGCGCGACCTGCAACGCGAGTTCAACTCCGCGCTCATCATCATCACCCACGACCTGGGCGTGGTCGCCGAGCTGTCCGACGACATCCTCGTCATGTACGCGGGCAGGTGCATCGAGTACGGCGCCACCGAGGACATCTTCTACCGGCCCGAACACCCCTACACCTGGGGGCTGCTGGGCTCCATGCCCAGACTCGACCGGGAGCGGACCGAACGGCTGCTGCCGATCAAGGGCAGCCCGCCGTCCCTCATCAACGTCCCGCCGGGCTGCGCCTTCCACCCCCGATGCCCGTACGCCGAGCTGACCGGCGGCAAGGCCGACACCGAGGTGCCGCCGCTCGCCGAGACCGAGGGCGGCCACCTCGTGCGCTGCCACCTCGGCAAGGCCGAGCGGCGCAGGCTGTGGGAGAACGAGATCAAGCCAGTGCTGGAGACCCAGTGAGCCAGAACGAGCCGCTTCTGTCCGTGCAGAACCTGCAGAAGCACTTCCCCGTCCACAAGGGCCTGCTCAAGCGGCAGGTCGGCGCCGTCAAGGCGGTGGACGACATCAGCTTCGAGGTGTTCAAGGGCGAGACGCTCGGCCTGGTGGGCGAGTCCGGCTGCGGCAAGTCCACCACCGGCCGGCTGGTCACCAGGCTCCTCGAACCCACCGGCGGGAAGATCGTCTTCGAGGGCCGGGACATCACCCACGCGAGCCAGGGCAGCCTGCGCCCCCTCCGCCGCGACATGCAGATGATCTTCCAGGACCCCTACTCGTCGCTCAACCCGCGGCACACGGTCGGCGCCATCGTCGGCGCCCCGTTCCGCATCCAGGGCGTCCGGCCCGAGCAGGGCGTCAAGCGGGCCGTCCAGGAGATCCTCGAACTCGTCGGCCTCAACCCCGAGCACTACAACCGCTACCCGCACGAGTTCTCCGGCGGCCAGCGCCAGCGCATCGGCATCGCCCGCACGCTCGCGCTCAAACCCAAGCTGATCATCGCGGACGAGCCGGTGTCGGCGCTCGACGTGTCCATCCAGGCCCAGGTCGTCAACCTCCTGGAGGACCTCCAGGGCGAGCTGGACCTCACCTACGTGGTCATCGCGCACGACCTGTCGGTGGTCCGCCACATCAGCGACCGGGTCGCCGTCATGTACCTCGGCAAGATCGTCGAGATCGCCGACCGCAAGCGCCTCTACAGCGCGCCCATGCATCCCTACACCAACGCGCTGCTGTCGGCGGTGCCGGTGCCCGACCCGAGGGCGCGCGCCGGCCGCGAGCGGATCCGCCTCACCGGCGACGTCCCCAGCCCGCTCAACCCGCCGCCCGCGTGCCGCTTCCACACGCGGTGCTGGAAGGCCCAGGAGATCTGCAAGACGGTCGAGCCGCCGCTGGAGGAGTTGGCGGGCGGTCACCGGGTGGCCTGCCACTTCCCGGAGAACGCCCCGGACGTGCCGGCGGACCCCGCCGGCACCCCGGCCACCGCCTGACCCGCCGGCTCGACACCCCCCGCCCCGGCCCCTCCACCGCCGGGGCGGGGCCCCTCCCGCCCGTCAGGACAGGGCGCCCGGAGTGATCAGCCCGGTCTCGTACGCCAGCACCACGGCCTGCACCCGGTCACGCAGCCCCAGCTTCGTCAGCACGTTGCCGACGTGCGTCTTCACCGTCGTCTCGCTGACCACCAGCTTCGCGGCGATCTCCGCGTTGGACATGCCCTTGGCGATCAGCCGCAGCACCTCCAGCTCCCGCTCCGTCAGCCGGTCCAGCCGCGCCGGCGTCGTCTGCTCGTACGCCGACGGCAACCGCGCCGCGAACCGGTCGAGCAGCCGCCGCGTCACACTCGGCGCCACGATCGCGTCGCCCGCCGCCACCACCCGGATCGCCTGCACCAGGTCGTCCGGCGGGACGTCCTTCAGCAGGAACCCCGACGCGCCCGACCGCAACGCCTCCACGATGTACTCGTCCAGGTCGAACGTCGTCAGCACCAGCACCTTCGGCACGTGCGCCGCGGGCGCCGCCTCCCGCACGATCCGGCGGGTCGCCTCGATCCCGTCGACGCCCGGCATCCGGATGTCCATGAGCACCACGTCGGGCAGCAACGCCCTGGTCTGCTCCTGGGCGTCCTTGCCGTCGCCCGCCTGCCCCACCACGGTGATGTCCGGCTCGGCCTCGAGGATCAGGCGGAACCCCGTGCGCAGCAGCGGCTGGTCGTCCACCAGCAGCACTCTGATCGTCATCGTCCGTCCTTCAGCGGGAACCTCGCCCGCACCTCGAAACCGCCCCCCGGCCTCGGGCCGACGCTGAGGATTCCACCATAAAGGGCCACGCGCTCGCGAATGCCCACCAAGCCGTGACCCGGCTGACCGGCGGGCCGCGCCTCGCCGCCGCCGTCGTCCGCCACGCTGACGTCCAGCTCGCCCGGCAGGTGCCGCACGGTCACCAGGGCCCGCGCGCCCGCCCCGGCGTGCCGCAGCGTGTTGGTGAGCCCCTCCTGGACCAGCCGGTAGGCGGCCAGGTCCACCCCGGCCGGGACCGCCCCCGCGCTGCCCTCCACCGTCAGCCGCGTGACCAGCCCCGCCTCCCGCATCTGCGCCACCAGCGCCGGCAGGTCGCCCGTTCCCGGCTGCGGCCCCAGCTCGGCCCGCGCGTCCGCGCGCAACACCCCGACGATGTTGCGCATCTCCGCCATCGCCATCCGGCCCGTGTGCTCGATCGCCGCCAGCGCCTCGCGCGCCAGCTCCGGATCGGACGCCAGCACCTTGCCCGCCGCCGACGCCTGCACGGTCATCACGCTGACATGGTGCGCCACCACGTCGTGCAGCTCGCGGGCGATCCGCGACCGCTCCTCCGCCCGCGCCGCGCGCGTGTCGGCCGCGTGCGCCCGCTCCAGCCGGGCCGCGCGGTCCTTCAGCTCCTCCAGGTACGCCCGGCGCAGCCGCAGACTCCTGCCCGCCCCCCACACCGCGACCAGCACCACCACGACCATGAGGTGGTCGCTCACGCCCAGCCCCGCCGTGGACCCGGCCAGCGCGCCCGCCAGGTACAGCGTGCCGGCCAGCAGCAGCGCCCCCAGCGCCACCGCCAGCCCCCGGTAGGACGCCACCGAGTAGAGCATCACCAGCCCCGCCAGCCCGGCCACACCGGTGCCGTAGCCGAGCGCGGACAGCACGGTCTCGGGCGCCAGAGCCGCCCACAGCCCCGCCACCGGGCATCGCCTGCGCACCGCCACCGGGACGCAGGCGAGCAGCACCAGCGTCACCCCGGACGCGTCGGGCGGCCGCAGCCCCGGGGCGGGCGGCTCGGGCCCGTACAGGACGAACAGCGCCACCGAGGCCGCCGCCACCGCCACAGCCAGCACCGTGTCGGGAAGCAGAGTCCGGTCGATGCGCACCGCTTCAATGTAGGGCCGGGCGAAAGCCGCCAACCTCCTCCCAGGGGAGGAGACGACCTCCTGCGAAAGAGCCGGACCCGGCCCGGCACCGGGCGCGTCCCGCAGGGCGCCCGCGCGAACGGACCCCTACAACTCGTCGGTGGCGGCGCGGCGGCTGCTGCGGACGGTGTCGCCCGGCTGCCGGTCGGGGACCGGCGGCGGGGTGCCGCCGAACTCCGGGCACAGCGCCTGGTGGTCGCACCAGTCGCACAGCCGGCTGCGCCGCGCCCGCCACTCGCCCGACCGCAGCGACCGCTCGATCGCCTCCCACAACGCCCGCACCTTGCGCTCGGTCGCCAGCAGGTCGGCCTCGTCGGGCGCGTACCGCAGCACCTCGCCCGACCCGCCCAGGTAAACGAGCTGAAGTAACCGCGGCACCTCACCGCGCAGCCGCCACAGCACCAGCGCGTAGAACTTCATCTGGAACAGCGCCTTGGCCTCGAAGTCACGCGTCGGCGCGCTGCCGGTCTTGTAGTCGACGACGCGCACCTCGCCGGTCGGCGCCACGTCGAGCCGGTCGACGTAGCCCCGCAGCATCAGCCCCCCGTCGAGCACCGCCTCCACGTAGAGCTCCCGCTCGGCGGGCTCCAGCCGCGTCGGGTCCTCCAGCGTGAAGTAGCGCTCCAGCATGCCGCGCGCCTGGGCCAGCCACTCGGCCTGCTCCGCCTCGTCGGCGAACATCTGCGCGTAGGCCGGCTCGTCGGCCAGCAGCCGCTGCCACTGCGGCTCCAGCAGCTCCAGCGCCGCCCGCACCGAACGCCTCGGCGCCGGCAGGTCGTAGAGCCGCTCCAGCACCGCGTGCACCACCGTGCCGCGGACCGCCGCCTGGGACGGCCGCTCCGGCAACTGGTCGATCACGCGGAACCGGTAGAGCAGCGGACACGTCATGTAGTCGCCCGCCCGGGACGGGGAGAGAGCTCCGATGATCACCGGCTCGGTCGACGTCATGCACCGCACTCTAGGTCAAGAAGCCGACAGAATAGACCTCGCCGGGATCGGGATCACGTGACCGGGCGCGTAGCATCGAGGCAGCGCCGGCATGGGACACACGACGAGGAGTGCGGTGAGCGAGCAGAGCCCGCGACAGGAGTTCTCCGGTCTTCGGATGGGGAGACCGTTCGGCATTCCGGTCTACGTCTCGTGGACCTGGTTCATCGTGGCCGCGCTCATCACCTGGGTCATCGGCGGCCGCGTCCAGGACATGCTGCCCCACCTCGACCAGGCGGTCGCCTACGCGGTGGCGTTCGTGTTCGCCGTGCTGCTCTACGTCTCCGTGCTGCTGCACGAGCTGGCCCACAGCGTGCTCGCCAAGGCCTACGGCCTGCCGGTCCGCCGGATCACCCTCTACCTGCTCGGCGGCGTGTCGGAGATCGAGAAGGAGCCGCCCACGCCGGGCAAGGAGTTCATGGTCGCCGCCGCCGGGCCGGCGCTGTCCCTGGGGCTCGCCGGGATCGGGCTGGCCGCCGACGTCTACCTCTTCAACGGCGGCGGCATCCCCGAGGTGCTCGTCTGGCAGCTGTGGGTGGCCAACCTGATCGTCGGCGTGTTCAACCTGCTGCCCGGGCTGCCGCTCGACGGCGGCCGGATGCTGCGCGCCGGCGTGTGGAAGCTCACCCGCCGGCCCGTCACCGGCACCGTCGCGGCCGCCTGGGGCGGCCGGGTCCTCGCCGTGCTGCTGATCGTCTCGCCGTTCGCCATGGCCATGATGAGCGGCCAGGAGGTCGACTACGCCAGCCTGCTGTGGCCCCTCGTGCTCGCCTCGTTCATCTGGATGGGGGCCAGCCAGTCGCTCAGCGTGGCCCGCATCCGCGCCCGCATCCCGCAGGTCAACGCCCGCGGGCTGGCCCGCAGGGCCATCCCCGTCACCGCCGAGACGCCGCTGTCGGAGGCGCTGCGGCAGGCGGCGGAGCAGCGGGCCGGCGCCCTCGTCGTCGTCGACCACGAAGGCCGCCCGGTCGCCATCGTCAACGAGACGGCCGTGCAGGCCACCCCGGAGCACCGCCGCCCCTGGGTGAACGTCGGCTCCATGGCCAAGTCGCTGGAGCCGTCGCTGGTGCTCGCCGCCGATCTGGAGGGCGAGCCGCTCATCGACGCCATGCGCGAGACCCCGGCCGGCGAGTACCTCCTCGTCGAGCGGGGCGGCGAGATCTACGGCGTGCTGGCCACGGTGGACGTCAACCGCGTCTTCACCGGCGTCTGACCTGTCCCGCTCGAAGAGCCGGCACGAGCGGCTAGGGTCGTAGCCGGCTGATCGGCCCGGAGCGCGCCCCCGGAGGTTCGAGGAAGCGACGGCTGGCCGATAGGGTTCCGTTCGACCAGACTTACAGGGTCAAGGGTTCTGCCGCGGCCGCGTCCGTCCCGGTCCCGAGACGGGACGGCCGCCGCGGCGTCCCGTCGTCCGGGTACGCGTTGGGCCGGCCGGCACGGCAGTGCGGTTCCGTGCCACCGCCGGCTTCCGGGGAGGAGAGTTGAGTGACCGAGCGCAGCGAGGCCACCGATGACCGCGGCACCGTCGGCATGAAGGAGGACTCATGACCGGCCAGGGCTTCGGGCTGGTGCGCCCGCTTCCCGGCGACGGGCTGGTCGCCTACCTGGGCGGGCTGCTGCTGGCCTGCGACGCGGGCGAGGCCGCCGCCGATGACCTGATCGAGGCGCTGCGCTCCACGGCCGCCGCGGGCGGCGACGGCAGGGCGCTCGCCCGCCGCGCCGCGCAGGTGCTCGCCGCCAACATGACCGGCGACCCCGCCACCTGCGCCGTGGCCGGCCCCGTCGGCGACGGCGGTGTCGCGGTCCTCGTCAGCGGCGCGGCCGCCGCCACGATCAGCACCGCCGACGGCGAGACGCGCCTGTCCGGCAGCGACTCCCTCACCTGGGCCGACCGGCTCATCGGCGGGCCCGTCACCCGGGTCGAGCTCACCCTGCCCGGCGCCGGGCGGGCCCACCCCGCCGTCCGGTTCGACGGCGGCGTCGTCCACGGCGCCGGCCTCGCGGGCGAGTTCGGCGAGCAGACCGCCGCGCCGGCCCGCCAGCTCACCAGCGAGCTGCCCAACACGGCCCTGCACTTCGAGCCCGACCTGGCCCAGGCGGCACCCGCGCCCGTCCAGCCCGCCTCCGCCCAGCTTGCGCCGGAGCCCGTCCAGCACGAGCCCATCCAGCACGAGCCCATCCAGCACGAGCCCGTCCAGCACGAGCCCGTCCAGGCCGCCCCGGACCCCGTCCATGCCGTGCCCGCCCCCGAGCGGCCCGTGGTCAACAACCCGCCCTACCCGATGTCCGGCGACCACCCGCCCGCGGCCCCGAGCCTCCCCCCGGCGCAGCACTCAGCGCCCCAGCACGGCTTCCAGCCCGGCCCGCCGTCGGGCCCCCAGGCCGCCGAGCCGTCCCCCTACCGCCCGGAGCACTACGACTCCTTCTCCAGCCTCGACGAGCCCGCCCCCGCAGGGAACGGTCCCGCCTCCGGCGACTACGACCAGCCGGGCCGGGCCGGCCCCTTCGGCCAGCCCGGCCAGCACCTGTCCGCCGTGCCCGACTACTTCGACGCGGGCCCCCAGCAGGCGCCCGAGCACGCCGACCAGCCCGGGCCCCAGCCGGTGGGCGCCCCGGAGCCCTACGAGCAGCCGGCGCAGCAGGACCAGCCCGACCGGCCCGACCACGGCGACCGGCCGCTCGTCTACGGGGTCGACTGCAAGAACGACCACTTCAACGACCCGCGCGCCTCCTACTGCGCGGTCTGCGGCATCGCCCTGGTGCAGCGCACCCTCGTCCCGTACAAGGGGCCGCGCCCGTCGCTCGGCGTCCTCGTCCTCGACGACGGCACCGCGCTGCCGCTGGAGTCCGACTACCTTCTCGGCCGTGACCCCGAACGCGCCCCCGAGGTGGCGGGCGGCTCCGCCAGGCCGGCCAAGGTCACCAGCCCCGACGGCTCCGTCTCGCGCCGCCACCTGCGCGTCGCGCTCGACGGCTGGGACGTCAACCTGGTGGACCTCGGCTCGGTCAACGGCACCCAGATCCAGCCGCCGGGCGATCCCAACTTCTACGACATCCCGCCCAACGAGCCCGTCACCATCGCCCCCGGCACCACCGTCCGCGTCGGCGTGTCCCGCACGCTGCGCTTCGAGCCCCACCGCGGCTGACCTCCCTGCCCGCCGCCTCCCTGCCCGGGGCGTCAGGCGGCCGGGGCCCGACCCCGCCTCACCTGGGGGCGGGCCAGGAGACCGGCACGGGGGCCGCCGGCAGGCGACGCGCGCGGGGCACGGCGGCGCCGGTGAAGGCCTGCACGCCGCGCAGGATCCGGACGGCCGCCTCCAGCCCGTTGGCCGCCTCCAGGGCGCGTCCGGCGGCCGTCGCGAAGCGGCCGAGCAGGTGCTCGTCGCACTCGCCGAAGTCGCGGCCGGCCACCCAGACGAGCACCTCCTCGCACCGGACCGGCGGCACCGGCGGCACCGGCACGGCCAGGAACCCGGGCTCGCCCACGGAGGCGTCGCGGGGGAGCAGGGCCCGGCCTGGCGACACGGCGAGGGCCTTGAGCACCCCCGACCCGGCCAGCCATTCCCGCACCCCCAGCGGATCGCCCGGTGGCGCGTGGACGTGGACGACGGTGGCCCGCTCGCCGAGCGGGTCCACCCGCGCGAACCCGGCGCAGGGGGCGCCGGTGACCGCGGCCGCGGTCCGGGCGAGCCGGTCGTGGAGCTCAGCGGGGTCGAGTCCGGACAGCGAGGTCATCAGCTGGCGCATGGCGGCATCGACACGGTTGCAAGGCATCCTGGTGTCCCTCGGCAGGAGGGGGCGAGGTGGCGCGGCCCCGGTCACGGAAGTATCAGTGGCGGTGACCCGGAGTATCACCCTCCGCGCGGCACTTGACCAGACCCCAACGGGAAAGGGAAATTTCTGCCGTTTCCGGGCGCGAAGCGGAAGAAGACCTACCGCGGCCGCAACCGTACCCACTGCACGTCGTCCGACCGCGTGCCGTCCGCGCCGGGGAACAGCTCCCGGTGCACGCACTCCCGCTCGAACCCGGCCCGCGTCAGCACCGCGTGCGACGCGGTGTTGCGCGCGTTCGTGCCCGCCACGATCCGGTGCAGCGGCGTGTGACCGAACGCCCAGTCCACCAGCAGCCGCACGGCCCGCGTCATGAACCCCCTGCCCCGGAACTCCGATCGCAGGCAGTAGCCCACCGCGGCCTGACCCAGCGTCGGCGCCACCTGCACCAGCTGCAACTGCCCGGCGAAGCCGCCGGACGCCGCGTCGCGGACCGCGAGCTCCACCCGCTGGCCCGAGACCCACCAGTAGCCCGTGTTGCGGCAGCGCCGCTCGTCGTCCTCCGGCGTCGTCGCCGGCCCGAAGCGGTAGGCGGCCACGCTCGGCTCGGCCATCATCGCGTGGAAGTCGGCGGCGTCCGCCACGTCGAGCGGGGTCAGCCGCACCACGCCGTCGGTCAGCTCACCGCCCTTGAACGGCGGCAGGTAGGGCGGCTCACCCTCGCCCGGATCGCCGGCCAGCCTGGACAGCTCGATGACGTCGACGCGGCGCCCGTCACGCGCCACCCTGACCTCGCGCCGCCGCCCCTCCTCGCGGAACCCCGCCCGGTAGGCCACCCCGAGGCCGGCGACGTTCTCCACCGCCACCTGGAGCTCCACCCGGTGCACGCCCTGGTCGAACAGCCACCGCGTCACCGCCCGGACCGCCCCGGTCGCCACCCCCCGGCCACGCGCCGCCGGCGCCACCAGGTAGCCCATCTCCACCGCGCCCCACCGGTCGGGCGGCCGGACGCCGACGGACCCCACCCGCGCGCCGCCCTCCGTGATCGCGAACTCCGCGCCGCCGTCACGCCACCGGTCCGCGGCCGAGGCGAGGTAGGCGCGGGCGTCGTCCGGCGTGTACGGCGAGGGCAGCGACAGCCAGCCGGCCGCCTCCGGGTCGTCGCATGCGGCCACGATCGCCTCGGCGTCCGCCTCGACCGGTGGGCGCAGCACCAGCGGGCCTGCGGAGATCACGTCACGGGGGAGCATCCCCCATAGATACCGCACGTCAGAGACCCCTCGAAAGCCCGATAACCTTGCCGCCATGGGTTTCCGCAGGCATGGGCCGTTCCAGGTGGGGGACCAGGTGCAACTCACCGACCCCAAGAACAAGCGCCACACGATCACGCTCAAGCAGGACGGCGTCTTCCACACGCACAAGGGCGCCATCCCGCACAGCGACCTGATCGGGCAGCCGGAGGGCTCCGTGGTGCGCTCCTCCGGCGGCACCCAGTACCTCGCCTTCCGCCACCTGCTCCAGGACTACGTGCTGGCCATGCCGCGCGGCGCGGCCGTCATCTACCCCAAGGACGCCTCGCAGATCGTCGGCATGGCCGACGTCTTCCCCGGCGCCCGCGTCATCGAGGCCGGCGTCGGCTCCGGCGCGCTGACCTGCTTCCTGCTGCGTGCCGTCGGCCCCGAGGGGCACGTCACCTCCTACGAACGGCGCCAGGACTTCGCCGACATCGCGCGGGGCAACGTGGAGAAGTTCTTCGGCGCCGAGGAGGACGGCCCGGCGGGCAACTGGCGGCTGGTCGTCGGCGATCTGGTGTCCGCCATCGACGAGATCGACGTCGACCGGGTGATCCTCGACATGCTGGCCCCCTGGGAGTGCGTCGACGCCGCCGCCAAGGCCCTCACGCCGGGCGGCGTGATCTGCTGCTACGTGGCCACCACGACCCAAATGTCGAAAACGGTCGAGGCGATTCGCGATCACGGGAGTTTCACCGAGCCCCACGCGTGGGAGACCCTGGTTCGCGACTGGCATGTCGAAGGGCTCGCCGTACGTCCCGACCATCGGATGATCGGGCACACGGGTTTCCTCGTCACGGCCCGTCGCATGGCGGACGGCGTCACACCCCCGCCGCGCCGCAGACGACCGAAGGGAACCACCGAGGAACTATGACGATTTGGCCACGAGGGTGCGTTGTCGCCTGACACGGGAACATGCGCCCGTGTTCAGATGCTGGCAGTATCAAACGCACCATTAGGGATAATTCACCGAACACTGTATGTCACTCTACGAACACTGCCCGGCCAGGTTACGGAGGGGCCCGAGATAGGTAAGGTCCTAAGTAGTCGCCCTCGACTGGGAAGGAGGTGACGGGGCGTGGCAGCTCGCGATGATGCTGAGGCTCGAGCCGCGCAGCGCGAACGGGAGGTCGCTGATCTTTCAACACAGGTCTCCTTCCTGCAGGAGGAGATCACCGCGCTGAGGCGGAAGCTGGCCGAGTCACCCCGTCAGGCCAGGGTCCTCGAAGAGCGCCTTCACGAGGCACAGGCGAATCTCGCGGCCGTCACCGGCCAGAACGAGCGCCTGGTCGCCACACTGAAGGAGGCCCGGGACCAGATCGTCGCCCTCAAGGAGGAGGTCGACCGGCTGGCGCAGCCGCCATCCGGTTTCGGCACCTTCCTAGAGGCCCGAGAAGACGGCACGATCGAGGTGTTCACCGGCGGCCGCAAACTGCGGGTGAACGTCAGCCCGGCCGTCGACGTCGACTCGCTCAGGCGCGGCCAGGAGGTCATGCTCAACGAGGCGCTCAACGTGGTCGAGGCACTCGGCTACGAAGAGGTCGGCGAGATCGTGATGCTCAAGGAGATCCTCGACGGGGGATCGCGCGCCCTGGTCATCTCACACGCCGACGAGGAGCGCGTCGTCCGGCTCGCGGAGTCGCTGGTCGGCCAGCCCATCAGGGCCGGCGACTCGCTGCTGCTCGAGCCCCGCTCGGGCTACGTCTACGAGCGCATCCCCAAGTCCGAGGTCGAGGAGCTCGTGCTCGAAGAGGTCCCCGACATCTCCTACGAGGAGATCGGCGGACTCTCACGCCAGATCGAGCAGATCAGGGACGCCGTCGAGCTGCCCTACCTGCACGCCGACCTGTTCCGCGAGCACAAGCTGCGCCCTCCCAAGGGAGTGCTGCTCTACGGCCCGCCCGGCTGCGGCAAGACGCTCATCGCCAAGGCCGTCGCCAACTCCCTGGCCAAGCAGGTCGCGGAGAAGACCGGCCAGTCCGGCAAGAGCTTCTTCCTCAACATCAAGGGCCCCGAACTGCTCAACAAGTACGTCGGCGAGACCGAGCGGCACATCCGCCTGGTCTTCCAGCGCGCACGGGAGAAGGCCTCCGAGGGCACCCCGGTGATCGTGTTCTTCGACGAGATGGACTCGATCTTCCGCACCCGAGGCTCCGGCGTGTCGTCCGACGTCGAGAACACCATCGTCCCGCAGCTCCTGTCGGAGATCGACGGTGTCGAAGGCCTGGAGAACGTCATCGTCATCGGCGCCTCCAACCGCGAGGACATGATCGACCCGGCGATCCTGCGGCCCGGCCGCCTGGACGTCAAGATCAAGATCGAGCGGCCGGACGCCGAGGCGGCCAAGGACATCTTCTCCAAGTACCTCGTCGAGGACCTCCCGCTCCACCCGGACGACCTGTCCGAGCACAGCGGATCCCGCGAGGCCACCATCCACGGCATGATCCAGAGCGTCGTCGAGCGGATGTACACCGAGAGCGAGGACAACCGCTTCCTCGAGGTGACCTACGCCAACGGCGACAAGGAAGTCCTCTACTTCAAGGACTTCAACTCCGGCGCGATGATCCAGAACATCGTCGACCGGGGCAAGAAGATGGCCATCAAGCAGTTCCTCGAAACCGGCCAGAAGGGCCTGCGGGTGCAGCACCTGCTCACGGCCTGCGTGGACGAGTTCTCCGAGAACGAGGACCTGCCCAACACCACCAACCCCGACGACTGGGCCCGCATCTCCGGCAAGAAGGGCGAGCGGATCGTCTACATCCGCACCCTCGTCTCCGGCAAGCAGGGCGCCGAGGCCGGCCGCTCCATCGACACCGTCGCCAACACCGGCCAGTACCTGTAACACCACGATCACCGACCGAAAGGGCCGCGCGGGAAACTCCCGCGCGGCCCTTTCCGTTCGGCCCCCGCCCGGCGGCCACCTCTGCCACCCTGGAGACGCCCCCGCGCGGCCGGCGCGAGGGCGCCCATCGGGGGGAAGCAGTGCCGGATGTGACTCCTGGAACCGATGTGACGGATGTGACGTCCAAGTGATCGTGCACACCCGCAACCGGCCGCGGCGCGCCCAGGGAGACGGCAGGCTCGCCGAACTCGACCTGCTGCGGTTCGTCGCCGCACTCGCCGTGCTCGCCTTCCACTACCTCGTCGCCTACGCCTCCGTATGGGGCGACAGGCCCGCCGAGCTCTTCCCCGCCGTGGCACCCCTGGCCGGCCTCGGCATCCTCGGTGTCGAGCTGTTCTTCGTGATCAGCGGATTCGTCATCCTCATGAGCGCCTGGGGGCGCGGCCTCGGCGCCTTCGCCTGGTCCCGGCTCGTCCGCTTATACCCCGCCTACTGGCTGAGCCTGGCCGCCGTCGCCGCCCTGTACGGGCTCACCGCCGCCAAGGCCCTCGACCCCAAACTCTCCACCGGCGACTACCTGCTCAACGCCACCATGTTCCAGCGGCTGTTCGGCAGGACCGACGCCACCGGCGTCTACTGGTCGCTCTGGGCCGAACTGCGCTTCTACTTCCTCATCGCCATCCTCGTGATCATCGGCATCACGTACGCCCGCGTACTGATCTTCTGCGGCCTGTGGCTCGCCGCCGCCCTCGCCGCCGAACTCCTCGGCCACGAACTCCTGACCGAGATCTTCATGCCCCGCTACGCCCCCTACTTCGTCGCCGGCATGGCGCTCTACCTCATCCACAGACACGGCAACGCCTGGCTGCCCTGGCTCTACGTCATCGCCGCCTGGGCCATGTCCATCCCCTCGGCCCTCGGCCGCGTCCACAGCCGCATCGACGCCGCCGGCTTCGCGAACATGCCCGTCACCGACGCCGGCGTCATCCTCACCGTCACCGCCATCTTCACCGTCGTGGCCGTCGTCGCGCTCGGCATCGTCCGGCTCCGGCCGTCCAGAACCCTCACCGCCCTCGGCGGCACCACCTACCCGCTCTACCTGTTCCACTCCGTGCTCGCCGTCGCGCTCGTCCCGCTCCTGCACGACCGGATGCCGCCCTGGCTCACCGCCACGCTCACCACGCTGGCTGCCGTGCTCCTGTCCTATCTCGTCTACTCCTTTGCCGAACGGCCCATCCAGCGCCTTCTCCGGCCACGCCGACGACCCCCGGCCCACCCGGCTCCCGCCGTACAGGTCGAAAAGGCGTCGGTGCCATAACTCTGTGACCCTGGGGCACTGTGAAGGGCATAGGCTCGGGCATATAAACGGCGGATAGGCAGATCCGGACGAACAGAGGGTGTTGCATGACGGTGCGTCGGGTGATGGGCATCGAGACCGAGTACGGCATCTCCGTACCAGGTCAGCCGGGCGCCAACGCCATGGTGACCTCCTCCCAGGTGGTGAACGCCTATCTGGCCGCCTCGGCGGCCCGCGCCCGCCGGGCGCGATGGGACTTCGAGGAGGAGAACCCCCTGCGCGACGCGCGCGGCTTCGACCTGGCCCGGGAGGTCGCCGACCCGAGCCAGCTCACCGACGAGGACCTCGGCCTCGCCAACGTCATCCTCACCAACGGGGCGCGCCTCTACGTCGACCACGCTCACCCCGAATACTCCACGCCCGAGTGCACCAACCCGCGCGCCGCCGTCATCTGGGACAAGGCCGGCGAGCGGGTCATGTACGACGCGGCGCAGCGCGCCTCGGCCATCCCGACCAACGCGCCCATCCAGCTCTACAAGAACAACACCGACGCCAAGGGCGCCTCCTACGGCTGCCACGAGAACTACCTCATGCGGCGCGCCACCCCGTTCGCCGACATCGTCCGCCACCTGACGCCGTTCTTCGTCTCCCGGCAGGTCGTCGTCGGCGCCGGCAAGGTCGGCATCGGGCAGGACTCGCGCGGCGAGGGCTTCCAGATCAGCCAGCGGGCCGACTTCTTCGAGGTCGAGGTAGGGCTGGAAACCACCCTCAAGCGGCCGATCATCAACACGCGCGACGAGCCGCACGCCGACCCGGAGAAGTACCGGCGGCTGCACGTGATCATCGGCGACGCCAACATGTCGGAAATCTCCACATATCTGAAGCTGGGGACGACCGCACTCGTCCTCGCGATGATCGAGGACGGCTTCCTCAGCCGCGACCTCACGGTCGACAACCCGGTCCAGGCCCTGCGCGCCGTCTCCCACGACCCCACCTGCCGCTACGAGATCCCCATGCGCGACGGCCGCAGGCTCACCGCCGTCCAGCTGCAGATGGAATACCTCGAACAGGCGCGCAAGTACGTCGAGGAGCGCGGCACCGCCCAGGAGGAGATGAACAAGGACGTCCTCGACCGCTGGGAGTCCGTCCTCACCCGCCTGGCCGAGGACCCCATGCAGCTCGCCCGCGAACTCGACTGGGTCGCCAAGCTGGAGCTCCTGGAGGGCTACCGCACCCGCGACAAGCTGCCCTGGTCCCACTCCAGACTGCAGCTCGTCGACCTCCAGTACTCCGACATCCGGCCCGACCGCGGCCTGTACAACCGCCTGGTGGCCCGCGGCCGCATCCAGCGGCTCGTCACCGAGGACGAGGTCCAGCGGGCCGTCGAGCACCCGCCCACCGACACCCGGGCCTACTTCCGCGGCCGCTGCCTGAGCCAGTACAGCGAGTCGGTCGCCGCCGCCTCTTGGGACTCGGTGATCTTCGACATCCCCGGGCGGGAATCCCTGCAGCGCGTCCCCACCCTCGAACCGCTCCGCGGCACCAAGGCCCATGTCGGCGAGCTGTTCGACCGCTGCCGCACCGCCGCCGACCTCGTCGCCGCCCTCACCGGCGGCGACTGACCCCCGCGCGGCGCCTACGCCAGGAGTCCGGCCCGGAGCAGCCCGACACCCAGCAGCAGCGTGCCCGCCGCCAGGCAGCCGCCGCCGAGCAGGGTCAACCTGATCAGCCCGTTCGGTTTGGTGTCGCCCGGCCGGATCACCGACAGGAAGAAGCCGAGCGGCATCAGCACGGGCGCCGCCACGATGAGCACGCGCGTCAGCGCCTGCAGCACTCCCGGCAGGTCGGTCTGGTCGACGTACGGCATCGCCACCAGGCCGAACAGGACGAGCACGCCGGCGTGGGCGTGCCCGGCCCGCCAGAGCCCCCGCCGGACGGGGTTGTCCAGGTAGCCGGGGACGTCGCGCATGAGGAACCTCAGCAGCGTCGCGCCGCCGAAGGCCACTCCGGGCACGGTGACGAGCATGACGCCGGCCAGGGTCAGGGAGACGGGGGACATCGGACACCTCCTGTGTGAACGTCGGCCCAGTATTGGATAGGACTGCTATCTAGTCAAGTCGGCAAGATCGCGAGGCGATCCGCGCGCATTGTCGGTCCGTTCGGGGAAGATATGCCGTAGAGGCAGTCCCCCCGAGTGGAGGTAGAGCATGGCAACCAAGGACACCGGCGGCCAGAAGCAGGCCGGTCGGCGCGAGGCCGAGGTCGAGGAGACCGAGGCGTCGGCCGCGTCCGACGTTCAGGAGCGCCAGGAGAAGCTCACGGACGACGTCGACGCCATCCTGGACGAAATCGACGAAGTTCTCGAAGAGAACGCAGAGGAGTTTGTGCGGTCATACGTGCAAAAGGGCGGCGAATAGGGGAAAACGGACAGGGTGAAGCGAGTCGAATCGGGTGGAAGCGCCTGAGGGGGTTAAGCGGTGCCCGGACTGTGGGGAGGAGAAGCCACTCTCCGCGTTCGGGCTCAACAAGCGCATGGCCGACGGGCGTGCGCGCTACTGCAAGATCTGCTTCGGGGCGCGCTCCAAGCAGAGCTACCGCAAGCGCAGGGCCGAACAGGGCAAGGCCGTACGGGAGCGGATCGATGTGCCGCCGGCGCACAAGTACTGCCCGCGCTGCGCCCGGGTGCTCCCGGAGACGGACTTCGGGCGCAATCGATCGACCAAGGACGGCCTGACAAGTTACTGCAAGCCATGTCATGCCCGAACGACGTTGGACAATCGGATCAAGAATCATGGAAGTGACCGGAACTACAAGCTGAAGCTTCGCTACGGAATCACCGAGAACGACTTCGAGCGCATGCTCGCCCGGCAGGGCGGGTTGTGCGCCGTCTGCCGGGCCGTGCCCGGTGCCTTCGTCGACCACTGCCACCGGACCGGCCGGGTGCGCGGCGTGCTCTGCTTCAACTGCAACAACGGGCTCGGACATTTCGGCGACAACACGGTGCTGCTGGAGCTGGCCGCCCTCTACCTGGAGGGGGAGGTGTTCCGGCCGGAGTTCGTGGTGCCGCCCCCGCCCCGGCGCGCCGGTGACGCGGCTCCGGGCCGGAGCCACCACCTGGCGCGGCGCTACGCCGTCCGGCACGAGGACGTCGAGCGCATGATCGCCGACCAGCACGGGCTGTGCACGGTGTGCTGGGACCGGCCGCCCGAGCATGTCGACCACTGCCATCGCACGGGGCGCGTGCGCTTCGTGCTGTGCCTGCCGTGCAACACCGGCCTCGGGCAGTTCCGCGACGACCCCGCCGTGGTGCGGCGGGCGCTGACGTACGTGGAGGCGGCCCTGCCGGTGCAGGCGGACGAGTACGCGGACCGCGTGCTCGCGCCGGAGGAGGTGACGCGGCTGGACCGGGCCGACGAGGAGGCGCGGTCGGAGTTCTACTCCAAGGTGGTCAGGGTGTAGGGCTCGTCGGCGGGTGGCGCGTACTCGACGGAGACCCCGAGCAGCCGCACCGGGCGGGTGAGGTCGAAGCGGTCCAGCGCGGCGAGGGCGGCGCGCGTCAGCATGGCGGGGTCGGCGGTGGGGCCGGGCAGCTTGGACTGGCGGGTGCGGGTGAGGAAGGGCGCGAACCGTACCTTGACCGTGACGCGGACGGCGGCGCGCCCCTCGGCGGCGGCGTCGTGGGCGACCTGCTCGGCGAGTGCGGCCACCCGGGCGGAGATGTCGCGGGGGTCGGTGAGGTCCTCGGGAAAGGTGGTCTCGCGGCCGTGGCCGCGCGGCACCCACGGGGTGGTGGTGACCTGTGTCTCGCCTCTGCCCTGGGCGAGGTAGCGCAGCCAGGGGCCGTTGGTGGGGCCGAAGCGGCGGGCCAGCTCGGCGGGGTCGGCGGCGGCGAGCCGGCCGACGGTGTCCAGGCCGAGGGCGGCGAGTTTGCGTGCGGTCCTGGCGCCGATGCCCCACAGGGCGTCGGTGGGCCGGTGGTGCATGACCTCGGCCCATTCGGCGCCGGTGAGCCGGTGGACTCCGGCGGGTTTGGCGAGGGCGGAGGCGAGCTTGGCCTGGTGCTTGTTGTCGCCGATGCCGACGGAGCACGACAGGCGGGTGGCGTCGAGCACGGCCTGTCGCAGGTCGTGGGCGAGGGCTTCGGGGTCGTCGGTGGTGGCGCCGACGAACGCCTCGTCCCAGCCCCACACCTCGACCTTCACCGGGAAGCTCCGCAGGACGGCCATGACGCGCTCGGAGGCGGCCTCGTAGGCGGGCGGGTCGCTGGGCAGGAAGACGGCGTCCGGGCAGCGTCTGAGCGCGGTGCGCAGCGGCATGCCGGAGTGGACGCCGTACGCGCGTGCCTCGTAGGTGGCGGTGGCGGCGACGGTGCGCGGCCTGGTGGGGTCGCCGGAGCCGCCGACGACGACGGGGCGGCCGCGCAGCTCGGGGTGGCGCAGCAGCTCGACGGCGGCGATGAACTGGTCGAGGTCGACGTGCAGCACCCAGTCGCGCGCGGCCGGGCCGGACCGGGTGGTCATGCTGCCAGTATCACCCGGCCCCGGCCCCCCGGGGGGGGGGGGGGGCGCCCCCCGGGGGGGGGGGGGCCCGCCGCGGGGGGGGGGGGGGGGGGGGGTTGGGGGGGGGGGGCGGGGGGGGGGGGCGGCCGCGCGGGGGGGGGGGGGGGGGGGGGGGGTCGCCCCCGCGCCCCCCCCCCCCCCCCCCCGCCGCGGGGGGGGGGGGCGCCCCCCCCCGGGGGGGGGGGGCCCCCCGCCGCCTGGCGGGCGGCGCGGTGACGGTGAGCGCCTGTTCGCGCGGGGTGGGAGGCACTCGTGCGCGGGGGTGGGAGACGCTCGTGCGGTGGCGCGGTGTTCACGGCGCGTAAAGAAACGATCTGGTGACCCGGTTCGCCGTGAGCTGATCGTGGGAAGTGCAGACAGCAACCCAACATGAGTAGGGTCGCCCTAGGAACACTGACCTTTGGGAGGGAGTCGCGTGGCATCGCACAGGGATCTGCCCGCCAGCTTGGTGAACCATCTTTTCAGCAACACGGGGAGTTCGTCGTTCACGGAGTTCGTGGGTTCGTACGCGCCCGAGTTGCTGCCGCAGCGGGACAGCGTCCTGGCCACTCCGATCGGTGACCAGGTGCCGCACGCGACCACGATCGTGGCCGCCACCTTCGCCGGTGGCGTGGCGGTGGCGGGTGACCGGCGGGCCACCTCGGGCAACATCATCTCCCAGCGTGACATCGAGAAGGTGTTCCGCACCGACGACTACTCCTGCATGGGCATCGCGGGCACGGCCAGCACCGGCATCGAGATGGCCCGCCTCTACCGGGTGGAGCTGGAGCACTACGAGAAGATGGAGGGCCGCACGCTGTCGGTGGCGGGCAAGGCCAACCGGCTGGCCACGATGATCCGCGGCAATCTCGGCATGGCGATGCAGGGGCTGGTGGTGGTGCCGCTGTTCGCGGCCTACGACGCCGACCGTGACGCGGGGCGGATCTTCAGCTACGACGTGGCGGGCGGGCCGTACGAGCGGGAGCGGTTCGACGCGATCGGCTCCGGTTCGATCTTCGCGCGGGGTTCGCTGAAGAAGCTCTACCGTGAGGGCGCCTCGGCCGACGACATGGTGATGACGCTGATCCAGGCGCTGTACGACGCGGCCGACGACGATTCGGCGACCGGCGGGCCCGACGTGACGCGCAAGATCTGGCCGATCGTGTCGGTGATCGACGCCGACGGTTACCGCCGGCTGGCGGAGGAGGAGGTCACGGGCTACGTCGAGCAGATGCTCGAGGCGCGCCTGATCTCTCCCGACGGCCCCATCGCCCCGCTGCGCTAGAGAGGATCATCACGGTGTCCATGCCTTTCGGATATGCGTCCCCTGAGCAGATCATGCGGGACAAGGCGGACTACGCGCGTAAGGGCATCGCGCGGGGCCGCAGCGTCGTCGTGCTGCAGTACGAGCACGGCATCCTGTTCGTGGCGCCCAACCCGTCGCGGGCGCTGCACAAGATCAGCGAGATCTACGACCGCATCGGGTTCGCGGCGGTCGGCCGCTACAACGAGTTCGAGGAGCTGCGGCTCGGCGGCATCCGCTACGCCGACATCAACGGCTACACCTATGACCGCTCCGATGTGACGGGCCGTGGCCTGGCCAACCTCTATGCCTCCAACCTGGGCCGCATCTTCACCGAGTCGATCAAGTCGCTGGAGGTGGAGGTCGTGGTCGCCGAGGTGGGTGACACGCCCGACGGTGACGCGATCTACCGGCTGACGTTCGACGGTTCGGTGTTCGACGAGCACGGCTTCGCGGCGATGGGGGGTCAGGCCGAGGCGGTGGCGACCCGGCTGAAGGAGCACTATCGGGAAGGTATGCCGCTCGGTGACGCGCTGGAGGTGGCGCTGACGGCGCTGACCGAGCCGGGGGGTGAGCGGCCGCCGGTGGGGCAGCTGGAGGTGGCGGTTCTGGACCGCACGCGGGAGCACCGCAAGTTCCTGCGGCTGGTGGGGCCGCGCCTGGAGCGGCTGCTGGCGCAGGGTGCCGGCGCGGCGTCGGCCACGGGCGCGGAGCCGGCGGAGCCGGCCGGGCAGTCGCAGCCGTCAGAGCCGTCCCAGCCGGGGGAGGCGCCTCCGCCCACCGCTCCCGACGGCGACGTGGACGACGGCTCCTCGCCGCTGTAGCGGCCCAGGCGCCCGTGCCCCGGGCGCTGGTCCAGGTGCCCGTGCCGTGGGCACTGGCTGCAGGCGCCCGTGCCTTGGGCACTGGTTCAGGTGCCTGTGCCCCCGGGCACTGGCTGCAGGCGCCCGTGCCGTGGGCGCTGGCTCGGGCGCTCGCGCCCGGCGGGTTGCGGGGTGGATGAGGGCGGGGGAGTGCAAAGGGAGGCGGGGCCGCTACCCCGCCTCTTCCCGTTCTCGGTCAAGTCTCGGCGTCGTGGGGTGTGGGTGGCGCGGCGTGCGGCCGGTCCGGTGGTGCCATGTGGTCATGACCAAGTTGAGTGTCGTCCTGGCCTGCACGGCCTTCACCCTCCTGGGGGCGCAGGCCGCTCCCGCGCTGGCCCTGTCCGGGTCCGCCTCCGCCCCGCCGGCCGTGGCGAGCGGGCGGGCCGAGATCACCGTCACCGGCCGGGGCAGCGTGTCGGCCACGCCGGACGCCATGCGCCTGTACGTGGGCGTCGAGGTGCACAAGGGCCGGGCCTCCGAGGCGTTCGCGGCCGTCAAGACCGCGCGGGCCAAGCTGACCCGGGCGCTGGCCTCGGTCGGCATCGCCTCGGCCGACATGCAGACGAGCGGCCTCGGGTTCGGGGCGGCCTACCAGCAGGACGGCGTCAAGGTGGCGGGCTACCAGGCGTCGCAGAGCGTCCAGGTGCTGCTGCGTGACCTGTCGAAGGCCGACGCGGTGGTCGACGCCGTCGCGGCGGTGGGCGAGGACGTCAGGATCAACGGCATCTCGTTCGAGGTCTCGAAGGTGGAGTCGCTCGTCGCCAAGGCGCGGGCGGCGGCCTACCGGGACGCGCTCGTCAGGGCTCAGGAGTACGCGTCGCTGAGCGGGCGCAGGCTGGGCCGCGTCGTCAAGCTGGAGGAGGAGAGCGACACGCCGACGTCCCGGTTCGCCGCGCTGGCGGCGGACCAGTCGTTCATCAGCCCCGGTGAGGGTGCGGTCCACGTGACGGTTCGGGCGGTGTACGAGCTGATCTGACGCGCAGGGCCTCTCCCGCCTGCCTCGGCCCCGTCCGGTGTGATCTGAATCACTGTCGTGGTGGCGAACCGGGCGGGACGGCCGGGGATCTGACCAGATCATGGAGACCTTCTCGCGTGTCCTGCTCGCGGGCGGCGCTGCCGCGGCCCTGGTTCTGACGTCCGGCGCGGTGGTGATGAGCGCCTCGGCCGCCGTGGGCGCCGCCGCCCCGATCGTGGTGCGGGCGGCCCCCGACGACCGGGCGCCGAAGATCTTCGGCACGACCTTCCAGGCGGACCCGGGGCATGACTTCACCCAGCGGATCCGGTCCCGCCGCGACGGCATCCTGCGCGGCCGGGTCACGCACGTGCGCGGCGGAGTGGCCGAGTACGAGCCGATCAGGTGGAAGCGGGGCACCCGCACCGAGGGGCGGTTCGTCGGCCCGCCGGAGGGGGACGTGATGGCCTACGCCTCCCGCCTGTCGCGTGGCCTGGTCTACCTGTCGGCCCTCGGCTGCGGGAAGGCCGGGACGGACCTGACGGTCGACCGCGCCGGTCTGGGGGTCAAGCGCTGCCCCCGTTCGATCGTGGCCGAGCGGCTGCGGCGTCCCGCGCTGATCACGGTGCGCGGGGGCGCCGTCGTGAAGATCCAGGAGATCTACACGCCGTAGCGGATCGCCGCCCGCCGGGCCCGCTGGAAGCCCGGCAGGGAGCCTGGCGGGGCGGCCGGTGGGAAGGCTGGCGGGGCGGCCGGTGGGAAGCCCGGTGGGGGCCCGGCGGCAAAACACGCCGCAAGATCTCTCCCGTTGGCCGATCCGTGGGCATAGTGTGAGGTGATGGATCGTCGCATCTTCGGGCTGGAGAACGAGTACGGCGTGACCTGCACGTTCCGGGGGCAGCGCAGGCTGTCGCCGGACGAGGTCGCGCGCTACCTGTTCCGGCGGGTCGTGTCCTGGGGCCGATCGAGCAACGTCTTCCTCCGCAACGGCGCACGCCTGTACCTCGACGTAGGCAGCCATCCCGAATACGCAACACCCGAGTGTGACAACGTCATCGAGCTCGTCACCCACGACAAGGCGGGCGAGCGCATCCTTGAGGGCCTTCTCGTCGACGCCGAGAAGCGCCTGCGCGAGGAGGGCATCGCCGGCGACATCTACCTGTTCAAGAACAACACCGACTCGGCGGGCAACTCCTACGGCTGTCACGAGAACTACCTCGTGGGCAGGCACGGCGAGTTCGGCCGGCTGGCCGACGTCCTGATCCCGTTCCTGGTGACGCGGCAGATCATCTGCGGTGCCGGCAAGGTGCTGCAGACGCCGCGCGGCGCCGTCTACTGCGTGTCGCAGCGGGCCGAGCACATCTGGGAGGGTGTCTCCAGCGCCACCACGCGCAGCAGGCCGATCATCAACACGCGTGACGAGCCGCACGCCGACGCGGAGCGGTTCCGTCGCCTGCACGTCATCGTGGGCGACTCCAACATGAGCGAGTCGACCATGCTGCTCAAGGTGGGGGCGACCGACCTGGTGCTGCGCATGATCGAGGCGGGCACGGTGATGCGTGACCTGTCGTTGGAGAACCCGATCCGGGCGATCCGCGAGGTGTCGCATGACATGACCGGCCGCAGGCGGGTGCGGCTGGCCAACGGCCGTGAGGCGTCGAGCCTGGAGATCCAGCAGGAGTACCTGTCGAAGGCGAAGGACTTCGTCGACCGGCGCGGCGGCGACCCGATCGCCAAGCGGGTGCTGGAGTTGTGGGAGCGCACGCTGACCGCGGTCGAGACGGGCAACCTCGATCTGGTGGCCCGGGAGATCGACTGGGTGACGAAATACCAGCTGATCGAGCGTTACCGGAAGAAGTACGACCTGCCGCTGTCGTCGCCGCGGGTGGCGCAGCTCGACCTGGCCTACCATGACGTGCACCGCAAGCGGGGCCTGTACTACCTGCTGCAGAAGCGGGGTTCGGTGGAGCGGGTGGCGTCCGATCTGAAGATCTTCGAGGCGAAGTCGGTGCCGCCGCAGACGACCCGGGCGCGGCTGCGGGGTGAGTTCATCCGCAAGGCGCAGGAGAAGCGGCGCGACTTCACGGTCGACTGGGTGCATCTGAAGCTGAACGACCAGGCGCAGCGCACGGTGTTGTGCAAGGACCCGTTCCGCAGCGTCGACGAGCGGGTGGACAAGTTGATCGCCGGAATGTAACCGCGTGGTTTACCTCGGCCCTACCTGGTTGTCGGATAGGGTGACGCGAATCTGACGTCTTTTCCGAGGGAAATCCATGCGCCGCGCAATGGCCGCGATGGCCGCCGTGCCTTTGATCTTTTTCGCCGCCGCCTGCGGCTCCGATTCGGGCGGCGGTGGCGCCGCTCAGAGTCAGCCGGCCGGGGTGAAGGTCACCGGCAACGTGGGCGCCAAGCCCACGGTGACCTTCCCCGCCGGCACGCCCGCCAGCAAGTCGTCGTACGAGGTGCTGAGTGCCGGCACCGGTCCGGCGATCAAGGCCGGCGACAAGCTGATCGTCAATCTGACGGTCTACGACTGGGACGGCAAGCAGAACCCGTTCCAGGGTTCGACGTACGACAACAAGCAGCCGGAGACCATTCCGGTGGACGAGCAGTTGCCGCCGGTGCTGCGCGACGGCTTCACCAAGGTCAAGCACGGCGGGCGGCTGCTGGCGGTGCTGGCGGCCGACGCGTCGCAGCAACAGCAGCAGCAGTCGCAGCAGCCGACGCCGCCGACCAAGGTGTTCGTGCTGGATGTCGTCGGCTCGCCGCCCACGCCGCTGAAGGCCGCCACGGGCAAGGACACCGGCGAGACGCTCAAGGGCGTCAAGGTGGACAGTCCGGGCGGTGACAAGGCGCCGGCGCTGACCACGAAGACGAAGGACAAGCCGGCCAAGGAGCTGGTGGTCAAGACGCTGATCGAGGGCACCGGCAAGAAGGTGGAGCCGGGCAACACGCTGACGGTGCACTACACGGGCAAGATCTGGGGCACGGACAAGGAGTTCGACTCGAGCTGGGGCAAGGGCGAGCCGGCGTCGTTCCCGCTGGGCAACGTCATCCAGGGCTGGCAGAAGGGTCTGGCCGGGGTGCCGGTCGGCAGCCGGGTCGTGATGAGCATCCCGCCGGATCTCGGGTACGGGGCGCAGGAGCAGCAGAACATCCCGGCCAACAGCACGCTGGTGTTCGTGGTGGACGTGCTGGCCGCGTACTGACGGTTTCGCGCTGACGGTTTCGCGGCGCACGGGCCCGGCGGCTGGGTGCCGCCGGGCCTTTCGGCGTCCCGGTGGGGGCGTTGGAGGGGCCTAGACTCCGGGTCGTGAGCGATGACGACCTGGACGCCCTGGCCCTGCTGCACGATCCGGTGCGGCGCAGCCTGTACGAGGCCGTGGCGGGCAGCGGCGGGGAGGTGGGCCGGGCGGAGGCGGCCGAGGCGGCGGGGGTGTCGAGGACGCTGGCCGGGCACCATCTCGACCGGCTGGTGGAGGCGGGGCTGCTGGAGAGCGGGTTCAGGCGGCCGGAGCGTGGTGGGCCGGGCAGTGGCCGGCCGGCCAAGGTGTACCGCAGGGCGGCGGGGGAGCGGTCGGTGAGCCTGCCGCCGCGCGAGTACGGGGTGCTGGCGTCGGTGCTGGCGTCGGTGGTGGACGGGCTGGGCGCCGAGGAGGAGGCCGAGCGGGCGGCCCGGGCGGCGGGTGAGCGGCTGGGCCGTGGGCGTCGGGGTGAGCCGGTCGAGGAGGTGCTGCGGGCGCGCGGCTACGAGCCGTACGCGCAGCGGGGGCGGCTGAGGTTGCGCAACTGCCCGTTCCATGCCCTGTCGAGGGAGCAGCCGCTGCTGGTGTGCTCGATGAACCTGGCGCTGTGCCGGGGTCTGCTGGAGGGGCTGGGGGAGGACCCGGGCCGGGCGGTGCTGGATCCGCTGCCGGGGGAGTGCTGTGTGTCACTCACTTCTAAAACAAATGAAGATTGACATAGAAGGGCGGGGGGTGGTCTGCTGATGTCCATGCATCTCGCCCAGCTCAACGTCGCGCACCTGCGCGCGCCCATCGACGCCCCCGAGCTCGCCACGTTCGTCGAGCTGCTGGAGCCGATCAACGACCTCGCCGACGCCGCCCCCGGCTTCGTCTGGCGGCTCAAGGAGAGCGAGGAGGACCCCACCGCTACCGTCGCGCACGAGTACGGCGACCACCTGCTGGTCAACTTCTCGGTGTGGGACTCGATCGAGAACCTGTGGAACTTCGTCTACCGCAGCACTCACCTGGGCGTGCTGCGCCGCCGCAGGGAGTGGTTCCTGCGCGTGGCGGAGCCGTACAGCGTGATGTGGTGGGTGCCGGAGGGCACCGTTCCCACCCTGGCCGAGGCCATGGCACGCCTCGGCCACCTCAAGGCCGAGGGTCCGAGCCCGGCGGCCTTCACCTTCCAGGAGCCCTACGACAGCAGCGAGGCGGCGAACCTGCCCGCCGCCGCCGAGGTCAGGAAGTAGGCCAGGTCCTCCTCCAGCCCCCGCCCCATCGTCGACAGCCGCACCGGCGACTCCCGCAGCGCCTCGTGCAGCCCGTCCACCGGCACGGGCACCAGCTCGTGCCGGACGGCCAGCAGCTCGGCCTGGTCGCGGACCCGCTCGCCGAACTCGCCCGGCAGCATCGGCACCGGCACGTGCGCGCGGGACAGCGCCACCCGCCCGTAGGCGGTCAGCGAGTGGTGCGACACGCCGAGGTGCCGCTCACGCAGGTCGCTCTCGCTGACCCGCAGCGCCGCCACCGGCCGCCCGAGCAGCACGGCCGCGGCGTTGACCGCCTCGCCCGCCGAGACGCCCGAGAACCCCCACCGGGTGCCCGTGCCGAGGTTGCCCGGCCCCTGCGCCACCACAGCCACGTCGGCCCGCAGCACGTGCCGGGCCGCCAGGAGGCCGGTGTGGGTGGTGACCGCCTCCACGTCGCCGCCGAAGGACTGGCCGACGGTCACCACCCCGGCCAGCCAGCCGATCTCCCGCAGCCGCGCGCACGCCATCGAGAACCACGCGGGCAGCGCCCCGCCGTCCTGCATCACGTACGCCACCCGCGGGCCGGGCGCGCCGCCGTGGCCGTCGTACAGGCCGCACAGGATCGGCGGCAGCGCCGAGTGCAGGTCGGCCACCACGACCGGCATCCCGTCCAGCGAGTCGGCCTCGCGCAGGATCTCGTGGTGGGGGGAGTCCTGCTCGTCCGCGCCGAGCACCGTGGCCTGCAGCGGCGTGTAGCGCGCCTTCACCAGGTGCCCCGGGCCCTCAGGATCTTGCGGCAAACGGTTCGGGACGGCCACCACCATGGCGTAACCTCCCGTACCGAGACCCATCGCGAGTGCCGTCGTGTTGAGCAGCACCTCGTCGCCGGGTTCCGGGCGGCCCACCAGGGCCGGATAGGCCAGCGCCCGGCACCGCCCCTCGGGCACGGCGACGTCCAGCTCCACCGCCCCCGGCCACTCGCGCCGGATCCGTACGACCTCGCCCTTGCGCCATCTGATCACGGGGGCAGGGTAGCGTCGATGAAGGAGGAGTGAGGCAGATGTCGCGCCGTAAGACCGAGCGGCTGCTCAATCTCGTGATCTGCCTGCTCGCCACCCGGCGGCCCTTGTCGGCCGAGCAGATCCGCCACGCGGTGCCCGGCTACGACCGCGACGGCGACGAGGCGTTCCAGCGGATGTTCGAGCGGGACAAGAACGAGCTGCGCGAGATCGGCATCCCCATCGACGTGGTCCGCGACCCGTGGGAGGAGGAGCCGGGCTACCGCATCCAGCGCCAGTCGTACGAGCTGCCCGAGATCACCCTGGAGCCCGACGAGGCGGCCGTGCTGGGCCTGGCCGCGCAGGTGTGGCAGCGCGCCAGCCTCGCCGAGGCCGCCTCGGGCGCGCTGCTGAAGCTGCGCGCCGGGGGCGTGGCCACCGACGAGAGCATCGGCGGCGGCGCCGGCACCGGCGCGCTGGAGTTGCGCGTCGACACCCGCGACCCGGCCTTCCCCGCCCTGTGGAACGCCGTGCGCGACCGGCGGGTGGTCCGCTTCGACTACCGCGGCGCCGGCAGCGAGAACGTCCGCGAGCGCACCGTGGAGCCGTGGGGCGTGGTCAGCCGGCGCGGCCGCTGGTACCTGGCCGGCTTCGACCGTGACCGCCGGGCGCCGCGCGCGTTCCGGCTGAGCCGCATCACCGGGCAGGTCGTCACCGTCGGCAGGCCGGGCGCCGTCGAAGTGCCCGAGGGGATCGACCTGCGGGCCATGGTCGGCTTCCCCGAGGAGCCGGCGCCGGAGCGCACCGCGCTCATCCGCGTCCGGCAGGGCGCCTGTGAGGGGCTGCGGCAGCTCGCCACGGCCGTCCACCCCGGCTGCGAGGGCTGGGACGAGGCGGAGCTGGTCTTCGCCGACACCGAGCGGCTGGCCGGCTGGATGGCCAGCCTCGGCGCCGACGTGGAGGTGGTCGAGCCGCCCGACGTCCGCGAGGCCGTCGTCCGCCGACTGAAGGGAGCGCTGGCATGAGCGGGTCCGCCGACCGGCTGCCGAGACTGCTGGCCCTCGTCCCGTACCTGATGTCCCACCCGGGCGCGCAGGTCGGCGAGGTGGCCGAGGTGTTCGGGCTGAGCGAGAAGCAGCTCATCGACGACCTGCAGCTCGTGTGGATGTGCGGGTTGCCCGGTCACACGCCGGGCGATCTCATCGACGTGTCCTGGGACGGCGGCGAGATCGTCATCGACAACGCCGACACCATCGCCAGGCCGCTGCGGCTCGGCATCGACGAGGCCAGCGCGTTGCTGGTGGCGCTGCGGATGCTGGCCGCCATGCCGGAGCTGGCCGAGGTGCCGGGCGACGCGCTGCCCCGGGTGACGGCCAAGCTGGAACGGGCGGCGGGCGAGGGCGCCGCCGAGGTGAGCAGCCAGGTCGCGGTGGACGTCGACGCGGCCCCCGACGCGCTGCCCCGCGTCCGCGACGGGCTGACCCGGCGGCGCAGGCTGTCGCTGCGCTACTACGTGCCCGGCCGCGACGAGGTGACGCCGCGCGAGGTGGACCCCATGCGGCTGGTGGTGGCCGACGGCCGCACCTACCTGGAGGGCTGGTGCTACCGGGCCGAGGCGATGCGGCTGTTCAGGCTCGACCGGGTGCTCGGCGTCGACGTGCTGGACGTGCCCGCCGACCCGCCCGCCGAGGCCGAGCCGATCGACGTCACGCGGGGGGTCTTCCGGCCCTCGCCGACCGACGAGCTGGTCGAGCTGGAGGTGAGCGCGGCCGGGCGGTGGGTGGCCGAGTACTACCCGTGCGAGCGGCTCACCGAGCTGGGCGAGGGGCGGCTGCGGATCGCGCTGCGCGCCCGCGACGAGGACTGGATCGTCAAGCTGGCGCTGCGGCTGGGCGACACCGGCCGGGTCGTCTCGCCGCCCGCGATGGCCGAGCGGGTCCGGGCGCAGGCCGAGCGGGCGCTGGCGCTGTACGCTCATCGGCCATGACGTGGATCATTCTCGCCGCCGGGCTGGGCGTGGCGGGCGTGCTCGTGCTGCTGGTCGCGGGCGCCCGCGTCATCGCGGCGGCACGTAGGCTGAACAGGGAGGTCGCCGGCGCGCGGGCGCGGCTCGGGGCGGATGACGGCCAGAATTCACTCTCCAGAGGATGAGACACATGCTCGGGGAGCGTACGATCGTGCCTGAAAAGGCACTAGCCCGGTAAGGACGTGACATGCCGAACCTCGGAGTCCCCGAACTTCTGATCATCGCCCTGGTGCTCATCCTGCTGTTCGGCGCCAAGAAGCTGCCCGAGATGGCGCGCGGAGTGGGCCGGTCCCTGCGCATCTTCAAGTCCGAGACGGCCAAGCTGCGCGACGACGACGACGACCCGGCGGGCAGCCAGGCCACGGCCCAGACCACGGCTCAGGCCACGGTGCAGCCGCAGCCGATCGCGCCCGCGCAGCCGGTGGCGCCCGCGCAGCCCTCCGCCGAGGAGCAGGCCCGCCAGCTCGAGGAGCAGGCCGCCCGGCTGCGCGCCGGCACCCAGGCCGACAAGCGCGCCTGACCCGTCCCTACTCCTCACCTGGACTGTCAGATGGCGCTGCTCAAACGGTCGAACGGTAGCGGGCCCACCCCGGATCCCGAGGGCCGGATGCCGCTCATGGACCACCTGCGGGAGCTGCGTAACCGGCTGCTCGTCGCGACGATCGCGCTGGTCGGCGGCCTCATCGTGGGCTGGATCTTCTTCGACCCGGTGTGGGAGTTCGTCAAGGCCCCCTACTGCGAGACCGAGCAGGCGAAGATGCTGCGCGACAACACCTGCACGCTCGTCTTCAGCGGCATCTTCCAGTCCTTCTTCCTCACCCTGAAGGTCTCCGCGCTGGTCGGCGTGGTGGCGTCGTCGCCCGTCTGGCTCTACCAGATCTGGGCGTTCGTCACCCCGGCCCTCTACCGCAACGAGAAGCGCTACTCGGTCACCTTCATGGCGCTGGCGATCCCGCTGTTCCTGCTCGGCGCGGCGCTCGCCTACATCGTCATGGACACCAGCCTCGCGATCCTGCTCGGCTTCGCGCCCAGCGACGCGGTGGCGGCCGTGCAGATCGACGAGTACGTCAGCTACGTGCTCATCATGCTGGTGATCTTCGGCATCTCCTTCGAGCTGCCGCTGCTGCTGGTGTTCCTCAACATCATCGGCGTGCTGCCCCGCTCCACGGTGAAGAAGCACCGCCGTACGGTGATCTTCGGGATGTTCGTGTTCGGCGCGATCATCACGCCGGGCGGCGACCCCATCACCATGATGGCGCTCGCCGCGCCGATGATCATCCTGTACTTCGTGGCGGAGGGGTTCATGTACCTGCGCGAGAAGCGGTCGCCGGACGCCGAGGACTACTCGCACCTGTCCGACGACGAGGCCTCGCCGCTGGAAGAGGATTCCGGTCCGGCGCGATAGGCGATACGTTCCGGGCGTGTCCCCTCAACTCGTCGTGCTCGTCAACCCCGCGGCCCGTGGCGGCCGTACCCTGCGACTGCTGGAGCCCGTGGTCCGCCGCCTGCGGGCGGGCGGCGCCGAGGTGGCGGTGATCACCGGCCGTGACGCCGCCGACGCCCTGGAGCGGGCCTGCGCCGCGGTGGCCGAACGTCCCGACGCGCTCGTCGCCTTCGGCGGCGACGGGCTGGTGCACCTGGCCGTGCAGGCCGTGGCCGGCACCGACGTGCCGCTCGGCATCATTCCCGCCGGCACCGGCAACGACATCGCCGCCGCGCTCGGCCTGCCGCGCAAGGACCCGATGGCGGCCGCCCGCACGGTGCTGCGGATGCGGTCGCGGCCGGTCGACGCCGCCGCCGTCAGCGCGGGCCGGGTCGAGGAGCTGTTCGCCGGGGTGGTGTGCTGCGGCTTCGACGCGCGGGTGAACGAGCGCGCCAACCGGCTCACCTGGCCGCCGGGGATGGCGCGCTACCTGGTGGCCGTGGCCGAGGAGCTGCGCGGCTTCCGGCCCATCCCGTTCCGGATCACGCTCGACGGCGTCACGTCCGAACGGGAGGCGATGCTGGTCGCGGTGGCCAACACCGGCTCCTACGGCGCGGGCATGCGGGTGTGCCCCGACGCCCGGCCCGACGACGGGCTGCTCGACGTGATGGTGCTGGGCGCCGTCGGCAAGGGGGAGTTCCTGCGCGTCTTCCCCAGCGTCTACCGGGGCACGCACGTGACCCATCCCGCGGTGTCGATCACCCGGGTGCGGAGCGTGCGGCTGGAGGCCCCGGACGTGGTGGCCTACGCCGACGGCGAACGGGTGGGGCCGGGGCCGGTGTCCTGCGAGGTGCGGCCGGGGGCGCTCCGGGTGCTCGTATGAAATCTACTTTGTAAAGGCAGTCGCGTGATCACCGGGACCGGACCGGAATGCTGGTTTCGGTAGGCTGGCCGTTATGACGACGCCAGCGGAACGCTACGCGGCCTTCCGCGAGAAGTTCGGGGACGACGGGGCCGCATTCAGATCGTTCCGAGGTCTGTACGACTTCCAGCTCGACGACTTCCAGGTGGACGCCTGCCGGGCACTGGAAGCCGGCGACGGGGTCCTGGTGGCCGCGCCCACCGGCTCGGGCAAGACGGTCGTCGGCGAGTTCGCCGTGCACCTCGCGCTGGAACAGGGCCGCAAGTGCTTCTACACCACTCCCATCAAGGCGCTGTCCAACCAGAAGTACAACGACCTGGTCAAGCGCTACGGCACCGGCAAGGTGGGCCTGCTGACCGGCGACAACAGCGTCAACGGCGACGCCCCGATCGTGGTCATGACCACCGAGGTGCTGCGCAACATGCTCTACGCCGGGTCGGCGACGCTGGCCGGGCTGGGCTTCGCCGTCATGGACGAGGTGCACTACCTCGCCGACCGGTTCCGCGGCGCGGTGTGGGAAGAGGTCATCATCCACCTGCCCGAATCGGTCCGGCTGGTGGCGTTGTCGGCCACCGTCAGCAACGCCGAGGAGTTCGGCGAGTGGCTGGGCGAGGTGCGCGGCGACACCACCGTCATCGTGGACGAGCACCGGCCGGTGCCGCTGTGGCAGCACATGATGGTCGGCAACCGCGTCTACGACATGTTCATGACCGACGACGACGTGCCACGTATCAACCCCACGCTGATGCGGGTCACCCGCGACGCCGAGCGGCTCACCGCCGGCCGGGGCCGGCGCGGCTACGGCCGTCCGCAGCGTTCCCGCCCGCCGGACCGCGCCCAGGTGATCGAGAAGCTCGACGCCGAGGGGCTGCTGCCGGCGATCACGTTCATCTTCTCCCGCGCCGGTTGCGACGCGGCCGTCATGCAGTGCCTGCACGCCGGCATCCGGCTCACCACCGAGCGGGAGCAGCACGAGATCAGGCAGCTCGTCGACGAGCGCACCGCGCACCTGCCCGACGAGGACCTGGCCGTCCTCGGGTACCTCGAGTGGCGCGACTGCCTGGAGCGCGGGCTGGCCGCCCACCACGCGGGCATGCTGCCCGCGTTCAAGGAGGTCGTCGAGGAGCTGTTCACCCGCGGCCTGGTCAAGGCGGTCTTCGCCACCGAGACGCTCGCGCTCGGCATCAACATGCCCGCCCGCAGCGTCGTCATCGAGAAGCTCGACAAGTGGAACGGCGAGAGCCACGCCGACCTCACGCCCGGCGAGTACACCCAGCTCACCGGCCGGGCCGGGCGGCGCGGCATCGACATCGAGGGCCACGCCGTGGTGCTGTGGCAGCCGGGCATGGACCCGCTGTCGGTCGCCGGGCTGGCCGGCACCCGCACCTACCCGCTGCGCTCCAGCTTCCAGCCGTCCTACAACATGGCCGTCAACCTGGTCGGCCAGTTCGGCCGCGAGCGGGCCCGCACCCTGCTGGAGGAGTCGTTCGCGCAGTTCCAGGCCGACCGGGCGGTCGTCGGGCTGGCCAAGCAGCTACGCAAGCACGAGGAGGCCCTGGCGGGCTACCAGCAGGCGATGACCTGCCACCTGGGCGACTTCACCGAGTACGCCGGGCTGCGGCGGCGACTGTCGGACCGCGAGGCCGAGCTGTCGCGCCAGCGCGGCGCCGCACGGCGGGCGGCGGCCGTCCGGTCGCTGGAGGCGCTGCAGCCGGGCGATGTCATCCGGGTGCCCGGGGGGCGCCGGGCGGGCCTGGCGATCGTGCTCGACCCGGGCCGCAACCCGCGCGGCCACGGCCCGAGCCCGCTGGTGCTGACGATCGGCAAGCAGGTCAAGAAGCTCGACCCGGCCGACTTCCCGGTGCCCGTCGAGCCGATCGAGAAGCTGCGCATCCCGAAGAACTTCAACGGCCGCTCCCCGAAGGAGCGGGCCAACCTCGTCTCCACGCTGCTCGCCAAGATCGGCGACCGCGACCTCGGCAAGCCGCCGCGGGCCCGCGACCACACCGTGGAGGACGAGGAGATCAACGAGCTTCGGCGGCGCATCCGGCAGCACCCGTGCCACGGCTGCGACGAGCGCGAGGAGCACGCCCGCTGGGCCGAGCGCTACCACAAGCTGCTGCGCGAGACCGAGGGGCTGCGGCGGCGCGTCGAGGGGCGCTCCCACGTCATCTCCCGCACCTTCGACCGCATCTGCTCGGTGCTCGAACAGCTCGGCTACCTGCACGACGAGACGGTCACCGACGAGGGCCGGCGCCTCGGCCGCCTCTACACCGAGCTCGACCTGCTGACCGCCGAGTGCCTGCGCAGCGGGCTGTGGGAGAAGCTGGAGCCGGCGGAGCTGGCCGCGTGCGTGTCGGCGCTGGTGTTCGAGTCGCGGCAGGCCGACGACGCCCGCCGCCCGCGCCTGCCGGCCGGGCGGGCGCAGGACGCGCTGACCGCGATGATCCGGCTGTGGGGCGAGCTGGAGGGCATCGAGTCCGACCACGGCCTCGACACCATCCGCGAGCCCGACCTGGGCTTCGCCTGGGCGGCGTTCCGGTGGACGAAGGGGCACAGCCTCGACGCGGTGCTCATGGACGGCGTCAACGGCAACGAGCTGGCGGCGGGCGACTTCGTCCGATGGATCAAGCAGCTGATGGACCTGCTCGGGCAGCTCGGCAACGCCGCCCCGCCGGACAGCAGGATCAAGCAGACGGCGTCCAAGGCGATCGACGCGATGCGCCGCGGCGTCGTCGCCTATTCCTCGCTGACCTAGAGGCGGCCTGCTCGATCTCCCCGTCCGGCGCTCCGGCGGCGCGGTCAGGAGCCGGAGCCCCAGCCGCGCGGCGGGGCGAACTTGCCCTGGCGCAGGGTCCAGTACTCGGCGTTGCGGCTGACCCGCGCGTGCCGGTCGAACGTCATGACGTTCGTCTCGATGATGGTCATCCACTTGCCGCCGCCCTTGAGGGTGATCCACAGCTCCACCGCGGCGCGGTCGCCCTGGATGACAGGCTCGCCGTAGCGGGTGGTGACGTCGGACTGCCCCTTGGTGATGCCACGCCAGTACTTCCTGATGGCCGCACGCCCCACGAACGTGCGGTCACGGTCGCCGGGCACCTCCTGGTAGACGGCGTCGCGGGTGAAGAGCTTGCCGACGGCCACGTCGTCCTTGTCCTTCCACGCCTGGAGATAGCGCTCCACCCAGCCGATGACGGTGGCGCGGTCCAGGCGGGGGGAGCGGGCGTCCGCCGCCGTCGAGTGGCCGGTCACGGACGCGGCGGGGGCCGCGGCGAGCGCCGCCGGTGCGCCGGTGACGGCACCCGGGAGGGTGATGGTCGCGGCCAGCGCGGCGGCGGTGGCCAGGGCGCGGGCGGTTCGCTTGGTGATCACAGGGTTCTCCTTCAGGATTCGTGACAAGGGATCGAAACGTCGGCTGGTCAGCCGAGGACGGGGAAGTTGCTGCGGAACGTCCCCCGGGGGTCGAGGGTCCGCTTGACAGAGCGGAGCTGGGCCAGGTTCTGCGCGGTGAAGGCGCTCGCGGCGCGCTCACCCGGCGCCAGGAAGGTGAACGGCTTGCGGCCGGTGGTGTGCGGGATGAGGGCGTCGGCCAGCTCGGTCTGACGGTCACCCACGGCGGCGCCGCCGTCCTGGCCCGGGATGCCGAACATGTAGAGGGCGAACGGCTCCTCCAGGTGGCCCGCGGCCGTGTCCGTCGGGCGGGCGAGGGCGCCGCCGAGGTGGCGGAGCTGGACGCTGAGCAGGGGGGCGATGGGGCGTTCGAGCACCGCGGCGGCGACCTCGTCGGTCAGGCCGGTCAGCAGCTCGGCGCGGGAACGGCCGGGGCCGGGGTCGGTGGGCTCCGCGGTGATCGAGCCCAGCTCCGCGACCGGCAGCAGGGCGCGGGAGTCGGAGATGACGCCGGGGATCTTCTCCAGGGGCCGCAGCAGGGTCTCGGCGCCGCCGCCGTCGCCGAGGAAGGTGGCGTCGATCGCGACCAGCGGGGCGGCGCCGGGGAACTGCAGCAGCTCGTACCAGACGGTCAGCTCGTCGGGGGCCTCGGCGGTGATCTCGCGGTAGGCGTCCAGCACGGCGGGGGCCAGCTCGGCCGGCCACATCATGCGCCCGCCGTACAGGACCGGCGCCGGGTGCAGGTCGAACTCGACCGCGGTGACGACGGCGAAGTCGCCGCCGCCGCCCCGCAGCGCCCAGAACAGCTCGGGGTCGGACTCGGCGGTCACCCGGGCGCGGGCTCCGACGGCGTCGACGACCTCGAAGGCGCGGACGCTGCTGGAGGCGAACCCGTGCTTGCGGCTGAACCAGCTCAGGCCGCCGCCGAGGGTGTAGCCGGTGACGGTGACCGCCGGGCTGCTGCCGGCCAGCCCGGTCAGGCCGTACGGGCTCGCGGCCTGAAGGACGCTGCCCCACGACACGCCGGCCCCCGCACGGGCGACCCGGGCGCCGGGGTCGATGTGCAGCTCGTCCAGGCGTCCGGTGCGCAGCAGGATCAGGTCGGCGGCGTCGCCTGAGGCGCCGTGCCCGCTGGGCTGGGTGGTCACGGTCAGGCCGGCCAGGCGGGCGTAGCGGATCAGCGCCGCCACGTCGTCGGCGTCGGCCGCCTCGACCACAGCCCGTACGGGCTGCTCGACCGCGCGGTTCCACGGGCGCCGCGCCTGCTCGAACCCCTCGTCCCCGGCGACCAGCACCTTGCCGCGGAGTACGGTGCGCAGCTCGTTGTGGAGGCTCATGACATCTTCCTTTCGTCGCCGGTCCGTCGGCGGTCCGTCGTCGCTTCGTTGTCGGTGGCTCCACTGTCGCGGTCGGCGGCTGGGGTCGGACTGGGGTCGAGCTGGGGTGCCGTATGGTGGGGTTTCGAATGTTTCGGGGGAGGTTATGGGGGCGGAACTGGAGTTCCGGCTGTTCGGTCCTCTGGAGGTGACCGCGGGCGGACGGGGTGTGCTGGATCTCGGCACGCGCAAGCAGCGGGCCCTGGTGGCGATGCTGGCGATGGAGCCCGGCCGGGTCGTCTCGCTGGATCGGCTGATCGGGCAGTTGTGGGCCGACGAGCCCCCCGCCGGAGCCACCCGGACCTTGCAGGCCTACATCGCGCCGCTGCGCCGGGCCCTGGAGCCGGAGCGCCTGCCGCGGACGCCGCCGAAGGTGCTCCTGACCCGCGAGCCGGGCTACCTGCTCGACGTCACGCCGGGCCAGGTGGACCTGTGGCGGTTCACCGCCTGGGCGGAGGAGGGCCGGGCGGCGCTGGCCCGCGGGGCGCACGACCGGGCCGTCGAGGTGCTCGAACAGGCCCTCGGCCTGTGGCGGGGGGAACCCCTGGGGGAGTTCGCCGACCACGAGTTCGCCCGACCCGTCATCGCCCGGCTGGCCGAGACCCGGGCCGCGTCCCTGGAGAACAGCTTCGACGCCCGGCTGGCACGGGGGGAGGCCGCCTCCCTGGTCGCGGGGCTGGAAGCGCTCGTGAAGGACGAGCCGTACCGGGAACGGGCCTGGTCCCTGCTGGTGCTCGCGCTCTACCGGGCCGGCCGCCAGGCCGACGCGCTGGCGGCGCTGCGCCGGGTGCGGACCAAGCTCGACGGGGACCTCGGCCTGACGCCGGGACCCGAGCTGCGGAAGCTGGAGAAGGCGGTGTTCGGCCAGTCGCCGGAGCTGCTCCCTGCGGCGCCCGAGCGGGCTCGCGTCGCCCGGCCCGAGCCGGCGCCCGCCGCCCGGCCCGAGCCGGAGCCGGACGAGGACCAGCTGATCGCGCGGTCGGCCCAGCTCGCGCTGGTGGAGCGGCGGCTGGCCGAGGCGCGGCGCGGGCAGGGCGGCGCCGTCCTCGTCACGGGCGAGGCGGGGATCGGCAAGACCCGGCTCGTCCAGGCCGCCGCCGACCTGGCCGTCGCGCGCGGCTTCCGCGTCGCCTGGGGGCGCTGCGCCGACGGCGTCGCGCCGGCCTTCTGGCCGTGGACACAGGTCCTGCGCGAAGCCGGTGACCGCTCCGGGCTGCTGTCGGAGCGGGCGCTCGACCCGCGGCAGGATCCCGACGTCGTGTTGTTCGGCCTGTACGAGAAGGTCGTGGACGTCCTGTCGGCGGGCGAGGCGCCGCTGGCCGTCGTCCTGGACGACCTGCACTGGGCGGACGTGTCCTCCTTGCGGCTGCTGGACTTCGTGGTCGGGGCGGCGGCCCGGCGTCGAATGCTCCTCCTCGTCACCAGCCGGCCCGAGCCCGGTGACCACGCCGACGCGCTGCGCGCCACGATGGCGGCGCTGACCAGGTCCGGCGACCGGCTCGCGCTGACGCCGTTCACGGTCGCGGAGGTGGCGTCCTACCTGCGTGCCAGGCGGGTGCCCGACGAGCCCGGCCGGGTCGCGTCCCTGCTGGACCGGACCGGCGGCAATCCCTTCTACCTGGGGGAGATCCTGCGCCTGCCCGGTGGCGAGGACGGGGTGCCGAGCGGCGTGCGCAGCGTGATCGAACACCGTGTGGCCCGGCTGCCCGAGGAGACGCGCACCCTGCTGCGGGCGGCGTCGGTAGCCGGGCGCGACGTCGGTGTCGACCTGCTGGAGTCCGTCACCGGAAGCACGGCCGAGCAGGTGATGGCCGCGCTGGACCCGGCGGTCGCGTCCGGGCTCCTGGTCGAACCGCCCGCCGGGCCCGACTACCGGTTCTCGCACGCTCTCGTCCAGGAGGCGCTCTACGCCGGACTCAGCCGGGTCGAACGTCTCCGCCTGCATCTGCGGACGGGCGAAGCGCTCGAAGCCGTCCTGCCCGAGACCGAGTCCGCCGTTCTGGCGCACCATTTCGCGAAGGCCGCGCGGCTGGGCGGCGCGGACAAGGCCGTGAGGCACGCCGCCCGCGCCGCCCGGCACGCGGCAGGTCAGCTCGCCCACGCGGAGGCCATCGGGTTCTGGGGGCTGGCCCTGTCCGCGCTGCCGCCCGGACGGGACGCCGAACGCGCCCGCTTCCTCACCGAGCGCGGCCATGCCGGCCGCGCCGTCGGCCGGCCGCAGGACGCCCGGCGGGACTGGGAGGAGGCGATCCGCCTCGCCCGGCAGATCGGTGACCGGGAGGTGCTGATCCCGGCGGTCACCGCCATCGGCGGGCCGTCGCTGTGGAACTGGCGCTCGTACGGCGTCGTGGACCACGACATGGTGGCCGTCATCGAGGACCTGCTGGACGGCCCGCTCGCCGACGCCGACCGCGCCGCCCTGCTGGGCGCGCTCGCCCTGGAGCTGCACTACGGCCCGCGCAGCGCCGAAGGTGAACGCCACGCCGTCGAGGCCGTCGCGCTGGCCCGCAAGGTCGGGGACGTCGCGCTGCTGGCCCGCACGATGAGCAACTACCTGCTCGCGGCGTTCCGGCCGGGCCGCAACGCCGAGCGGCGGGCGGTGGCGGAGGAACTGGCGGACCTGCCTGGTCTGCCGGTCAGCGGGGAGGTGACGGCGCGGGTCTTCCTGATGTCGTGTCTGCTGCGTGACGGCGACCTGGCCGGCTGGGACCGCGAGCTGGCCCGCTGCGAGGCGCTGCTGGCAGCGGTGCCCAGGCCGGAGCTGGAGTCCATGGTGCGCATCGCGCAGACCGCCCGCAGCACCCTCGAAGGCAGGTGGGACGAGGCCGAGGCCCTGCTCGACCGGTACGGCGACATGCGGTTCGGCTCGACCCTGTGGGGCGGCGCGTTCCGGCGCCTGGTGACCACGTTCACCTGCCGGCGGGGGCAGGGCCGGGTGGCCGAGATCGTCGACGATCTCGTCGCCGCCGCCTCCGGGCCGCACCTCACGCCGCTGCGGCCGGTCGCCGTGCTCGCGGCCGTCGAGGCCGGCCGGACCTCGCTGGCCCACGAGCTGATCGGCCGCTGGGGAACCGACACGCCCGACGACTGGGTGGCGGACTTCCTCCTGCCGGTCTGGGGCCTGGTCGCCGCCCGGCTGGGCACTCCCGACCCTCGGCAGCTCTACCAGCGGCTCGCCCCTTACGCGGAGCAGTTCGTCGTGGCCGGCATGGGCAGCGCCTGCTGGGGTTCCACCCATCTGGTGCTGGCCGAGCTGGCCGGCCGCATCGGCGCGGACGACGCGGCCGGCGAGCACGCCCGCGCGGCGCTGGAGGCGCACCGGCGGTACGGGCTGACCTACTGGGAGGAGCGGAGCCGCTCGCTGACGTGACGTGGGGCGGCTCCAGCCCGATCCCAGCTCGATCCCAGCCGCGGCGGGCCAGAGTCGAAGCCGTCGAGGACGCCGGCAGGGCGTCCGCAGATCGGATCGGAGATCGACAGATGAGCACGGTGATCAGCGACGTCCGCGTTTTCGACGGTGAGGAGGTGCTGCCCCGCGCCGACGTGCTGATCGAGGACGACCGCATCGCCCAGGTGGCCGCACCCGGCGCCCTGCCGCCCGCCGCGTCGGCGCGGGCCGCCCGGATCGACGGCACCGGGCGCACCCTGCTGCCGGGCCTGATCGACGCGCACACGCACGCCTTCGACGGCAGCCTCGCCCAGGCCCTGCGGTTCGGGGTCACCACCGAGCTCGACATGTTCGCCATGCCGGGCAACGTCGCCCGGCTGCGCCGCGCCGCCGCCGACGACACCGTCGCCGACGTGCGCACCGCCCAGGTCGGCGCCACCGCTCCCGAGGGTCACCCCATCCAGATCATGGGGGAGCTCTACGGGCCGTTCGACACGGTGGCCGACCCCGGTCAGGCCGAACCCTTCGTCCAGGCCCGGCTGGACGGCGGCGCCGACTACCTCAAGATCGTCATCGATGACGGCTCGTCGGGCGGGGACTCCCTGCCCTGCCTCACCCCGGCCGCCGTCACCGCCCTGGTCGAAGCGGGCCACGCGGCCGGGCTGACCACCATCGCGCACGTCGCCACCGCCCGCGACACCGCCGTCGCGCTGGACGCGGGCATCGACGGCCTGGCGCACATACCCACCGACGGGCACGGCGAGCGGATCGCCGCCCTCGCCGCCTCGTACGGCGTGTTCGTGATCGGCACCCTGTCGTTCACCGAGGCGATCACCGGTACCGAGGGGCGCGAGCTGTGGCGCGACGAGCGGGTCTGGGGACTGCTCGACGACCAGGCCCGCGCCGCCGCCACCGCGGACATCAGCGGTTTTCCCGTCGATCCCGACGGCATCGCCAACGCGCTGGAGACCGCCGCCGCGCTGCACCGCGCCGGCGTCCCCCTCCTGGCCGGCACCGACGCCAACGACGGCCCGCACGGCGGCTTCCTCGCCCTGCACGGCGCCAGCATCCACCGCGAACTCGTGCTGCTCACCAAGGCCGGTCTCAGCCCGGTGCAGGCGTTGGCCGCCGCGACCAGCGTGCCGGCCCGCCACTTCGGGCTGCGGGACCGCGGACGCGTCGCGCCCGGGCTGCGAGCCGACCTGGTCCTCGTCGACGGTGACCCGACCACGGACATCACCGCCACCCGGTCCGTCGTGGAGGTGTGGCGCCGCGGCACCCGCCACATCCGTCCCTGAGGCCGGTGCTCCCGCGAGGCTCGCGCGCCCCCCGGCGGCCCGCGGCGGCTCGCGGGGACGAAACGGCGCGCGAGGGCCTCAGTCCGGGCGCCGGCCGAGCAGCGCCAGGGCGTTGCCACCCAGAACCCCCGCGACGTCGCCGGGGGCGACGGCGGCCCGGACCAGGTCCAGGCCCCGGCGGGTGGACCAGTACGGGTAGTCGCTGGAGAACAGCAGCCGTTCGGGGCCGACCAGGCCGGCGAGGAGCCGCAGCGTCTCCGGCTGGTTGCACACCGTGTCGAACCACAGGCGACGCAGGTAGTCGGCGAACGGCCGGTCGAGCTTCGGCCACCACCCCTTGCCTCGGTACACCTCGATCCGGCCGCACAGGTACGGCAGGGTGCCGCCGGCGTGCGGATGGACCACCTTGAGGTCGGGGAAGCGGTCGAGCACGCCGCCCGTGATGAGCGCCATCGACGCGAAGCTGGTGTCGAACATGTAGCCGACGGCCACCTCCAGCCGGTGCTGGGCGACCCGCGGCTCACGGAAGGACCTCGTGGGATGCAGGAACACGGGCAGGCCGAGCTCCTCGGCCCGCGCGTAGACGGGCCACAGGGACTCGTCGGCCACCGACGCCCCGTTGACGTTGCCCGGCAGGTAGATGCCGGCCAGGCGCAACCGGTGAACCGCGTCGTCGAGCAGGTCGAGCGCCAGGTCCGGGAACTGCAACGGGAGGTGCATCAGGCCGGCGAAGCGCCCGGGGTGGGCCGTCTGGGCCCGGGACAGTTCCTCGTTGAGGAGCTGGCACAGGTCCCGGGCCTCGTCGCGGCCCCGTTCCGTGAGGTCTCCGGCCGCGGCGGTGCTGACGACGGCGGTGTCGATCCCGGCGTGGTCGAGCACCGCCACCTGGAAGTCCAGGTCGGTGAAGCGATGGTCGTACCGCCAGATCTCCTCGGGCGAGACCTCGTAGACGTAGCCCTCGGAGGTCTTCTCAGCTCTGGGACCCGTGCGGTTGTTCAACTGCGCGTCGAGGAACGCGGGCGGATACCAGTGCCACTGGCAGTCGATCACAGTCATGGACGCTCCATCGTGGGTGGTGGTCGGACGGGACCGCCGGCTCAGCGGCGGGAAGGGGCCTGGAGGTCACGCACCACGATGTCGCCGTCGATCACGACCGGCTCGTCGTCGAGGTACAGACTGCAGTCCCGCATCGGGATGTCGAGGTGGCAGGCGGTGTCGTTGGGCCCGCCCAGCTCGTTGTTCGGCCCGATCGAGAACATGACGTTGCCGTAGATGGACCGCAGCTCCATGCCCATGCCGCCGGGGAAGGACGGCTCGGCGAGCCCGTGCCAGTGGGCGCGCTCGTCGAGCCCCCAGCCGACGTGCGACATGCCGTAGCCGCGCGGGTCGTCGAACGACTTGATGTAGGAGCGGAGCAGATCCGCGTCGGAGCCGCCGCGGATGTCGGTGATGAACCCCTTCTCGATGGTGAACTCCACCGGGTTGGCCACGTAGCGGTTCTGCGGCAGCAGCACGTCGCCGGGGCCGAGCACGATCCGGCCGTCCACCCCGTCGTCGGCTCCGCCGGTGAACACGAAGCCCGCCGGCCAGTGGTCCCAGCGGCCGGGGGTGTCGGTGTAGCCGTACTCGGACATGGTCGGGTACGCGCCCAGCCGGTAGGTGACATCGGTGCCGTGCCGGTTGGTGAAGCGCAGGGTCGACGCCGAGCTCAGCAGTTCCGCGCCGGCCTCGACGCGTTCGCGGAGCTCGCGGCTGGGCGCCAGCCGCGCGAGCAGCTCGATCGGTTCGACGACCGTGAGGATCCGGGTGCCGGCGTTCTGGATGGCGAACTGCTCGGGGGAGAAGAGCAGGAAGGCGAGGTCGACGACCATGTCGGCGCGCTCCAGCGCGGCGACCGCCTCCGGGTTCGTGGCGAGTTCGGTGGCGCCCACCGACCAGTTGCCGTCCGTGGGGAGCAGGTGCGGCAGCCGCATGTGGTAGGCGTTCGCCCACAGGCTCTTCGCCGCGTACATGAACGCGTCGGCGTAGTCGAGGCGCAGCCTGCCCTGCGACAGGACCACGACCTGCTCGCCCTCGCGCACGCCGCACAGGGTCAGCTGTCGCTTGAACAGGTCGTGGACGAGGCTCTGGTCAAACATCTTCTCTCCTCCGGAGATAGGGACGGATCGCCGTCAAGAAGGCTCGCGGGTTGTCCCACGGCACCATGTGCCCGGCCCCGGGTACGGCGACGAGGGGCACCTCGGGGTTGAGCCGCCCGAGCTCCTGGACGTCCTGCGCGGTCACGACCGGACTCCGCTCGCCGTAGACCAGCACCGCCGGCCCGTCGAGCCGGCTCCACAGCTCGTGGAAGTCCTCGCTGTGGAAGCCCTGCAGCGTTTCGACCACCGCCTGGCGGTCGCAGGTCCGGAGCTCCTGGGCGCGGATCCGGAGCTCGCGGTCCGGCCACGCCGGATATCTGGATCGGATCTGCTCCGGCCCCGCCCCGCCCGCGACCTCGTCGAGCTGGTCGAGGAAGTCCTGGCGGGTGGTGGGGTACGGACGCCGGCCGGGCCCGCTGAGCGGCGGGTCGACCAGGACGAGTGCGGAGCGGCGCCCGGGGTGGGCCACGGCGTACCACGCGGCTATCCGGGCCCCCAGCGAGTGGCCCAGCAGGGCCGGGGCCGCCAGGTGGAAGGTCTCCACCAGCGCGGCCACGTCGCTCACGTAGTGCCGCAGGGTGTGCCGACCCGCCGCCGCCCGACCGGACCGGCCGCGACCGCGCAGGTCGGGGACGTACACGGTGTGGCTGCCGGTGAGCTCGGCGGCGATGAACTCGGCCGCGAAGGCCGTGGTGGTGATCCCGGGCAGCAGGATCAACGGCGGCGCGTCCTGGTCGGCACGGTAGCGGAGCACCCGCAGCCGCACGTCGCCGGCGTCGACGTCCAGGCTCTCTCCCGATGGCTGGAGATGCGTGCCGGAAGGCGTCGTGGGGTGGACCGCTTGTCGCTGTGGGTGTGTCACGTTACCGCCCGGGTTTCTGATGGCGACCGAGCTCGGTCGCGCATGCCCATAAGTGGACACACTTTGGCCGTCAGGTGTCAAGGGTTCGTTAGCATCTCGCCCTGAGGGTGGGTACAGTAAGGTCACGATCAGATGTCCGGGAAAGGGGGGCGGCCCCGGGCTTCCCGCATGTGATCCGGCGCGCCCCTTAAGATGATCTTCGCGCGCCGCCGACTGGATGGGGAGACACGTGATGACCGCTGGACCCGTTCCGGCCTCCAAGGCGCCCGGTCGCCGGCTGGTGATCGACATCCACACCCTGGTGCGCAACCTGATCCTGGACGGGGACCTGGCCCCGGGGACGACGGTCACCCAGGCCGAGCTGGCGCGCAGGCTCGGGGTGAGCCGCACCCCCCTGCGGGAGGCGTTCCGGATGCTCCAGGAGGAGGGCCTGATCGTGACGGCCCCCAACCAGCGGGCGCGCATCAGCGACATCGACGTCGCCCATGTCGACCAGGTCTACGCGGCCCGGATCCTGCTGGAGTCCCTGCAGGTCGCCCTCATGTTCTCCGAGCTGACCCCGGAGCGGCTGGAGGAGATGTCCGTCCTGCTCGACCAGATGGGCAAGTTCGCCGAAGCCGGCGAGTGGGACCGGTGGCAGGTCGCCCACCAGCGCTTCCACGCCGTGCACAGCGCGGCGGCCGTGGGCCAGGTCCAGCAGATGCTCGCCGGGCTCGCCGAGCACAGCCAGCGGTACGTGCGCAAGAACCAGGCGCGCAGGGCCGAGTCGCTGACGATGGCCAACCGCGAGCACGCCGCGCTGCTCGACGCGCTGCGGGGAGGTGACCAGGCGGTGGCCATCGACACCATCGTCCGCCACCTGGCGAGGACCGCCCTGACGGTCATGGCCGACAGCGCCCCCGAGTACGAGCCGGTCGCGGTGCGGACGGCGTTGCGGCTCGCCATGAGGTCCTCCGGCGGCTGAGTGCGCTTTCGTCGCGCCTTGGCGGGGGACCGGCATGCCTTATCAAGGTGTATCCAGTTTCTGAAAAAGTGGATACACCTGTTGACTCCTCTCGCGGCAGTGTGTGTACTTTGTCCCACGCGCACCATCCGCTGTCGAGGAGGCACAGATGCTGAAGACGCGTTATGCGGACGCAGGATTCGGGCGGCGGGTGCGCCGCGGGGAGCGTCCCGCCGTGGTCGTCGTCGACTTCAGTATCGGCTTCACCGATCCTGACCTGCCGACGGGGGCCGACATGTCCGCCGAGGTCGAGGCGTGCTCGACGCTGCTTCGGCTGGCACGGGAACGGGACATCCCCCGGATCTTCACCACGATCGCCTACGACGGACCCCAGGACGAGGTGGCCTGGTGGGACAAGGCGCCGGGACTGAGCGCCCTGGTCACGGGGTCACGGGCCGTCGAGATGGACCCGCGGCTCGGCGTACGGGCCGACGAGGCGTGCCTGGTGAAGAAGGGCCCGTCCGCGTTTCACGGAACCGACCTGGCAGGCTGGCTGACGGCGCGCCGCGTGGACACCTTGATCGTCTGTGGCGCCACCACCAGCGGATGCGTGCGCGCCACGGTCGTCGACGCCGTGCAGGCGGGATTTCGGACGCTCGTCCCGAGGGAGTGCGTGGCCGACCGGGCACGCCCGCCGCACGAAGCCAGCCTCTTCGACATGGATCAGAAGTACGCCGACGTGCTGAGCCTGGACGAGACTCTCGCCTATCTCGCCGGCGGCGCAGGAAAGACAGGGTAGGAGCACTGTGATGATCTACCGGAAGGGCGCCATCGGCGCCACCGCCGTCCTGCTCGCCATAGCGGCGTGCGGCACCGGCGGTCAGCAAGGATCCGGCAGCGGAGCGACGTGCGACAACTTCACGCTGGCCGCGCTCGACGACGACTCCCACCGCACGGCGTACTACGCGATCGATCGCGGTCACGTCACCTCTGACGTGATCGGGAAGCTGGACGTGGAGTACATGCAGATCCCCGCGCTGATCCAGGCGACCGGGTCAGGCCAGTACGACGTCGTGGCGACGTCCTTGCCCGGTCTGGTCCAGGCCCGCGAGAAGGGCAAGGTCGACCTGCGGATCGTCGGTCTCATCCAGGCACAGACGGGTGGCGGGACGAAGACCTACGTCCGCGCCGACTCTCCCATCAAGACCGGCAAGGACCTCAAGGGCAAGACGGTCGGCGTGACCGGATTCGGGTCCAGCGTCACGATGACCGCGCAACTGGTCTACACGGAGAAGTACGGCCTCAACAGCAAGCAGGAGGGCGGCGACGTCAACTACGTCGAACTCGATCCGCAGACGCTGCTCAACGCCCTGGAGAAGGGTGACGTGGACGCGGCCGTGCTCTTCCACCAGGCCGGGTGGCGCGCGTCCAAGGACGGCAAGTTCCGCGTCGCGGCCGCCGTCGACCAGGACTTCCGCGAGCTGGGCGACGCCTGGCTGGTCGGCGCCGCGCTGGTCACCGAGGCCGACGTGCTCGCCGAGAAGGCGGCCTGCGTCACCGAGTTCCAGCGGATGATCCGCGAGTCCGTCGCCTACGCCGAGGCGAACGTCGCCTCGTTCGCCGGTGACATCAGCAAGGAGACCGGCGTCGATCCGGAGTTCATCAAGTACTGGTGGAACGGCGAGTCCTACCGGTTCGGCGGAACCACCGACGCGGAGTGGGTCGGGTGGGCCAAGGCGTTCTACACGATCGCCCAGCGCAACGGGTACCTCCCCGTGAACCCGGACCTCAACGCGATCGTGGTCAAGGACCGCTCATGACCGACGACAGCCCGCGCGGAACGATCGCCGCGAACCCCGACGCCCGGAACGTTCCAGCCGAGCCGGCCCGTGTCCCGGCGGCCAGGCGCGGCCGGACCAGGACCGGCTCCCGGCTTCCCGCGCACCTGCTGGCCAACGGCGCGCTGGTGCTCGCCCTGGCCCTGTGGTGGTGGTTCTCCGAGCGGGCGTCGCCGATGGAACTGCCCGGCCCCCTCGTCGTCGCCGAGAAGACGATCGACCTGCTGGTCGGCCAGGACGCCGAGCACACCTGGACCTCGATGTTCAGGATCCTGCTGTCCGTGCTCCTCGCGATGGCCATCGGCGGCGCGCTGGTCTTCCTGAGCAGCACGGTGCCCGTCACCTCCCTGCTGGTCGGCAGTCGCCTGCTGCCCTTCTTCAACAGCGTCCCCGCGCTGGGCTGGGCGATCCTCGGCGTCATCTGGTTCGGGGTGGGGGACTTCGCGGCGGTGTTCGTGGTCACCGCGATCCTCATCCCGTTCTGCCTGGTGAACCTGTGGGAGGGGATGCGGGCGATCGACCCCGGCCTCAGGGAGATGGGGCGCAGCTTCACCAGGTCACGGGCGCGCGTGCTGATCTCCATCGAGCTTCCGCTGCTGATGCCGTACATCTTCGCCGCGGTGCGCCTGTCGTTCTCCGTGGGCTGGAAGGTCGCCATCATCGCGGAGTTCTTCGGCGCCCGGAGCGGCCTCGGCCTGGTGATGAACCGGGCGAGGCAGTCCTTCGACACGCCGACGGTCTTCGCCTCCATCGTCGTCGTACTGATCATCGTCGTGGTCACCGAACGGCTGATCTTCGATCCGGTGGCACGTTGGTTCGCCCGCCGAACCGGGACGGAAGTGGCAGGATGAACGCGATCGACACGCGCGGCCTGACGGTGGCCTTCGACGGCCAGACCATCATGAGCGGCATCGACCTCACCATCCGCGACGGGGAGCTGGCCTGCCTCCTCGGACCCAGCGGGTGCGGCAAGTCGACGATGCTGAGGATCTTCGGCGGGCTCGTCGACTTCCAGGGCGGCGAGGTGAGCGTCCACGGCGATCCCCCGGCCCGGAGCTGGCACCGGCTGGCCTACGTCTTCCAGGCCGCCCGGCTGGTGCCGTGGCGTTCCGCGCTGGACAACGTGGTGCTCGGCATGAAGCTGCGCGGCGTCACCGGCGACAGGCGTGAGCTGCGGGAACGAGCCCGCAACTACATGGACGTCGTCGGCATCGGCGCGCTGGCGGACCGGCCCGGGTACGCCCTGTCGGGCGGCGAGCAGCAGCGGGTCTCGATCGCCCGGGCCCTGGCCGTCGACCCCGACATCCTGCTGATGGACGAGCCCTTCAGCGCCCTGGACGTGCAGACGCGCAAACGCCTGCAGCAGGAGATCGTCGCGCTGTGGCAGCGCACCGGACTCACCATCGTCCTGGTCACCCACGACGTGAACGAGGCCCTCACCGTCGGCAACCGCGTCGTCGTGTGCTCCCCCAAACCCACCCAGATCCTCGCCGACCACGACGTGGACCTGCCGTACCCGCGCAATCCGGCGTCCCCGGCCTTCCGCGAGCGGCACGACCAGATCGTCCGCCACTTCGGAGCGGACGAGGCCGCGTGAGCACGGCACCGCAAGGCGCGATTGACGTGATCTTCTCTCCCGACCATGAAGGAGCTTGGCGATGACGCTGGAAGCACCCGTCCCGGGGGCCCTGTTCCGTCTGGGAACGGCTCTGGAGGGTGACCGGGACACGGTGGTGGTGGAGTCCGGCGGCGCGCTGCGCCGGCTGTCGGACCTCCTGCCGGACATCCCGGGGGACGCGACCCTGGTCGAGCTCATCGGGAGCGGGTGGGAGACGCTGCTGGACCGCATCGCCGAGGCCCTTGCCGGCGGCGCCGCCGCACCCCTGCCAGACGCGGCGGACGTGCGCTGGCGGGCTCCCGTCGTGCATCCGAACAAGCTCATCTGCATCGGGGCCAACTACAAGGACCACATACGCGAGATGGGCCTGAGCCTTTCCTCGCTCCCGGCCTACCCGTACAGCTTCATCGTCCCGCCCGCCACGACGCTGGTGGGCACCGGGGAGCAGGTCGCCGTACCGCGCATGGCCAAGCGGATCGACTGGGAGGCCGAGGTCGCCGTGATCATCGGGTGCCGGGCGCGGGACGTCGCACCCGACGAGGCGCACGGCTGCATCGCGGCGTTCGCCGTGCTCAACGATCTGTCGGCCCGCGACTGGAGCGGCCCGAACGCCCCCTCCGTGGGCATCGACTGGGTGATGACCAAGGCCTACGACGGGTTCAAACCCATGGCGCCGTTCCTCACCCCCGCGCGCTTCGTCGGCGCGCCGGACCGGCTGCGGGTGCGTTCCTGGGTGAACGGACAGCCGAAACAGGACGGCACCACCGCCGACATGGTGTTCGACTTCGCCTCGATCGTCGCGCACCTGTCCCGCATCATGACGCTGGAGCCCGGCGACGTGATCGCCACCGGCACGCCGGCCGGGGTCGGGCACGGCCGCAAGCCTCCGGAGTACCTCGTCGCCGGTGACCACGTCGCGGTCGAGGTCGAACTGCTCGGCAGGGTGGAGACGACCCTGGTCGAGGATCTCGCCGTGGTCGGCGCCGCCCAGGAGATCTCCGCCCCCGGAGGGGCACGCCGATGAGCGAGGCGGCGATGATGCGCGCGGTCGTGCTGACCAAGCACGCGACGCCGCCGGAGGAGATGACCGTCCGGCAGTGGCCGCGTCCGGTTGCCGGACCCGGCGAGGTGCTGATGCAGGTGCGCACCGTCACCGCCGCGTCGATCGACGCGCAGGTGCGCAGCCGCCCCCTCACCACGCTGCCCAGGATCCTCGGCCAGGACCCGGCCGGGGTCGTCGCGGAGGTCGGCGCGGGAGTGCGTCGTTTCCGGGCGGGGCAGCGCGTGACCGTCAGCGGCTTCCAGTCCTGCGGCTCCTGCGACTCCTGCCGGGAGGGCCGCCCCTTCTGCGAACGGCACGAGGTGGTCGGCATGCAGCGGGACGGAGGGCAGGCCGAGTACGTCGCCGTGCCCGAGGAGGTCGTCGTGGCCATCCCGGACGGCGTCGGCTTCGCCGAGGCGTCCGTCATGGCGATCACCTACCCGATCGCGTGGAACCTGGTCGCCGTCAACGGCCGGATCGGACCGGGTGAGCGGGTGCTGGTCATGGCGGCTGCGGGCGGTGTGGGCATGGCCTGCGTCCAGGTGGCCCGCGCGCTGGGCGCCGAGGTCGTCGCGGCAGTCGGCGCCCCGTGGAAGGCCGAACGGCTGCGGGAACTCCTCGGCATCGACACGGTGGTCGACTACTCGGAGCCGGACTGGCCGCAGCGCGTGCGCCGGATCGCCGGCTCGCGCGGAGTAGACCTCGTGGTGGAGAACGTCTCCGACCCGGTCCTGTTCGACGGCGCGATGGAAACCCTCGCGATGGGCGGCCGCCTGGTCACCTGCGGCGCGCACGGAGGCGGCTCCGTCACCGTCGACATCCGCAGCCTGTATCTCCGGCGGCAGTCGATCATCGGAGTGAACATGCCCGACCGCGACGTGGTCGCCGAGGTGTGGAAACTGATCGAGGGGCGGCAACTCCCGCTGCCGCCGCTGGACGGGGAGTACCCGCTGGAGGAGCTGCCCGCCGTGCACCGCCTGATCGCATCCCGCAGGTCGGTGGGGCGTACGGTCATCCGGGTCAGGGCGGACGAGTAGTGAACGCCCCCCGCCGGCCCACACACAGCATCGAACATCTCACAACCTGGAGTCCTGATGCCCACCCCACTTCCGCCTGAGGAGCGGTCCACCGTCCGGACCTCGCCGATCACGCACACCCGCTACCTGGCGATCGGCGCCCCCGACTACGGCAAGCTGGTGAACTTCTACGGCTCCACCTGGGGGCTGCGGCCGGTCGCCGACGACACCGGGGTGACGTTCTTCGCGGCCGAGGCGAGCACGGAACAGTTCGTGTTCCGCGTGCGGGAGGCCGACGAACGGCGCGTCGACCTGATCGCCTTCGCCGTGTCCACCCCGGCCGAGGTCGATCGGCTCTGCGAACGGCTGGGACGCGACGGCGTCCGCATCGACCGGACGCCGCAGCCGCTGATCACGCCCGGCGGCGGCTACGGGTTCCGGTTCTTCGACCCCGACGGCCGCCTGGTGGAGATCTCCTGCGAGGTCGGCACGCGCCAGGCGCGCGAGCTGGCCGAACGTGAGGACATCCCGAGCCGGCTCAGCCACGTCGTCTTCAACACCGCGAACCTCGCGGCGGTGATCGCCTTCTACGAGAGGTATCTCGGCTTCCGGGTCTCCGACTGGGTGGCGGACCGGATGGTGTTCATGCGCTGCCAGCGCGACCACCACACGCTGGGGTTCGCCGCCGCCGGGCACGCCTCGCTGAACCACGTCTCGTTCGAGATGCGGGGTATCGAGGAGTACATGCGCGGCACCGGACGCATGATGCGCTCGGGATTCCCGGTGCTGTGGGGCCCGGGCCGGCACGGCCCCGGCGACAACACCTTCTCGTACTTCCGCTCACCCGACGGCAACGTGGTCGAGTACACCACCGCGCTGACGCAGGTCGACGAGGACACCTGGGTCCCCTGCCGATGGGAGCCCGACGGCGAGGAAGCCGACCAGTGGGGCACCGCCAACCCCATCGACGAGTTCATCCCCGTGGCGATCGGGGAATCCGACCCCGGCCTGTGGACCGCGCCGCCGCTCTGACCGGCTCCCCGGACGACCTATGTACAGGAGAAGCATGACTACCGCCGACCGGCTGCCGGACGAACGACCGGCCGCCACCCGCGATGCCTCAGGCCCGTTGGCGGGCCTGCGCGTGATCGAACTGGGATCCGTGGTGGCCGGTCCCTTCGCCGGCCGCCTGCTGGGCGACCTCGGCGCTGATGTGATCAAGGTGGAGGCGCCCGGCCAGCCGGACCCATTGCGGGACTGGGGCCAGGAGAGCTACCGAGGCCACAAGCTGTGGTGGACCGTCCACGCCAGGAACAAGCGGTGCGTCACGCTGAACCTCCGCACCGCGCAGGGGCAGCGGCTGCTGCTGGACCTGATCTCCAACGCGGACGTCGTCGTGGAGAACTTTCGGCCCGGGACCCTGGAACGGTGGAATCTCGGATACGAGCAGATGCGCGCCGTCAACCCCGGCATCGTGCTGTGCCGGGTCTCCGGCTTCGGGCAGACGGGCCCCTACAGCCACCGCGCGGGCTACGCGTCGGTGGCGGAGGCCATGGGAGGGCTGCGGGCCATCAACGGCTTTCCCGACCAGCCGCCGCCACGGATGGGCATCTCCCTCGGTGACTCCCTGGGCGGCCTCTTCGCGGCGCAGGGCATCCTGGCCGCGCTCGTGCACCGCGACCGCACCGGCGAGGGCCAGGTCGTCGACGTCGCGCTGACCGAGTCGTGCCTGGCCATGCTGGAGTCCGTCATTCCGGAGTACGACCGGCTGGGCCGGATTCGGCGGCCCGGCGGGACGCGGCTGGAGGGGATCGCCCCGTCCAACCTGTTCCGCGCCAAGGACGGCACCTGGGTGATCATCGCGGCGAACCAGGACACGGTCTTCCGGCGGCTGTGCGAGGTGATGGGCATGCCGGAACTCGCCGCCGACCCCCGTTTCGCCAGCCATGAGGCCCGCGCCGCCCACCAGGACGAGATCGAGGGGATCGTCGCCGAGTGGGCCGGCCGGCACGACTCCGACCACCTCCTGGACCTGCTGGGCGACAGCGGCGTCGCCGCGGGCCCCGTCTACACCGTCGACCAGATCGTGCGCGACCCGCACTTCACCGCCAGGCAGATGCTCGTCCCGCACCATGACGAGAGGCTCGACGAGAAGGTGCTCGGCCCGGGAGTGGTTCCGAAGTTCTCCCGCACGCCGGGCTCCGTCCGGTGGGCGGGACCCGCCACACCGGGCGAGGACAACGAGGACGTGTACACGGCGATACTGGGCCTGTCCCCAGCCGACCTGAAGGAGCTGGCCGATGCGGGCGTCATCTGACACGGCATCCGAGACCGCATCCGAGACCGCATCCGACACCGCATCCGAGACCGCATCCGATGCGGCACCCGACACCGGCCTGCCCCGGCGGATCGACGTCCGCGAGGTCGGTCCCCGTGACGGGCTGCAGAACGAGCGGCCGATCCCGACCGAGGCGAAACTCGACATCGTCCGGCACCTCGTGGCAGCGGGCGCGCGGCGGATCGAGGCGACCTCGTTCGTCTCCCCGAGGGCGGTGCCGGCCCTCGCCGACGCGGCCGACGTCGCGGCGGCCCTGACGCAGTGGCCGCACGTCAGATGGTCCGCCCTGGTCGCCGGCGTGCGCGGCGCGGAGCGCGCCGTCGCGGCCGGCATCACCGACGTCGAGTACGTGGTCTCGGCCGCGGACGGGCACAGCCGGGCCAACGTCGGGCGGACGACCCGTGAGGCGCTCGACCTCGTGCCGCGCGTGGCCGACATCGTCCACGAGGCGGGCGGGAACCTCGAAGTGATCATCGCGACCGCCTGGGACTGCCCCTTCGACGGGGAGACACCCGCCGACCGGGTACGGGAGATCGTCGACAGCGCGCTGCGCGACGGCGCCGACGAGATCTGCCTGGCCGACACGATCGGCACCGTGACACCGGGGCGGCTCCTGTCGCTGCTCCATGAGACGCGTCGCGTCGCCCCGGGACTCGATGTCGCCGTTCACCTGCACAACACCCGGGGGACCGGCCTGGCCTCGGCGTACGCCGCGCTGCTGGCCGGCGTCACCCGGCTCGACGCGTCGATCGGCGGTCTCGGAGGCTGCCCCTTCGCGCCGGGTGCGAGCGGGAACATCGCCACCGAGGAGCTCGTCTACCTGGCGCACGATCTCGGCATCGAAACCGGTCTTGACCTGGAAGGACTGCTGGCGGCGGCCCGCCGCGCCGAGGAGTTGCTGGGCGCCGCCCTGCCCAGCGGGCTGCTGCGCGCCGGTGACCGCCTGCGGCCGCCGGCCGGCGGAGGTGAGCTCGCATGCGCGGCGCAGCGGTGACCCCCGTGCGGGAGAGCGCGGAGTACGACACGCTCGCGCGGATCGAGGAGCGGGTGCTGTGGCTGTCGACCGCGATGATCCATCACGCGAACCGGGTGCGGCCCAACCCCTCCGCGCTGAAGATCGGCGGGCACCAGGCGTCGTCCGCGTCGATGGTGTCGATCATGACGACCCTGTGGTTCAGGCACCTGCGGGCGCAGGACCGGGTGTCGGTGAAGCCGCACGCGTCTCCCGTGCTGCACGCGATCAATTACCTGCTGGGTGAGCTGGACGCGTCCTACCTGACCCGGCTGCGGGAGTTCGGCGGGCTGGAGAGCTATCCGAGCCGGACCAAGGACCCGGACCCGGTGGACTACTCGACCGGGTCGGTCGGCATCGGCGCCACCGCCCCGATCTGGGGAGCGATCGCCCGCCGCTACACCGAGCACGCGTTCGGAGGCGCGGGCACGGGGCGGCAGTACTCGTTGCTGGGCGACGCCGAGCTCGACGAGGGCGCGGTGTGGGAGGCGATCCTCGACCCGGTGGTGGCGGAACTGGGAGAGATCGTCTGGGTGGTCGACCTCAACCGGCAGTCGCTGGACCGGGTCGTGCCGCACCTCGCCGCGGACCGGCTGCGCGGCATGTTCGCCGCCGCCGGATGGCAGGTCCTGACGGTGAAGTACGGCAGCCGGCTGGAGGAGTTGTTCTCCCGGCCGGGCGGCGCGGCCCTGCGCGCCCGGATCGACGCGATGCCCAACCCGGAGTACCAGCGCGTCCTGCGTTGCGACGCGGCGGAGCTGCGCAGGCGGCTGCCCGGCGAAGGCCCCGACCGTGACGCGGTCGCCGAGCTGATCGCCGGGCTGGACGACGACGTCCTGTCGGCCGCGATCGCGAACCTCGGCGGGCACGACCTCGGCGCTCTTGACCGGGCCTTCGCCGCCATCGACGACAGCAGGCCCACGGTGATCTTCGCCTACACCGTCAAGGGCCACGGGCTGCCCACGCAGGGACACCCGCAGAACCACGCCTCCCTGCTGACCACCGAGCAGATGCGGGAGCTGGCGCGGAGGCTTGGCACCGACCTGGACCACCCGTGGCCGCGGTTCCCCGACGGCAGCGACGCGGCGACGCTCTGCAGCGCGGTGGCCGGGCGGCTGCGGCGGCGCAACCCGCCCACGCGGCGGCCTCCCGAGGTGCCGGCCGACTTCGGCCGCACCCCTTCCGGAACGGCGACCACCCAGGCCGCGCTGGGCAGGGCGCTGCTCGATCTGAACCGCGCGGCGCCCGAGGCGGCCAGGCGGGTCGTGACGGTCAGCCCGGACGTGAGCTCGTCGACCAATCTGGGCGGCTGGGTTAACAAGGTCGGTGTGTGGTCGGCGACCGAGCGCCGGGACTGGTTCGCCGACGACACGGAGACGATCCTGCACTGGCGGGAGAGCCCGGCCGGGCAGCACATCGAACTGGGCATCGCCGAGACCAACCTGGTGGGCCTGATCGGTGAACTGGGCGCCACCTGGAGCCGGTGGGGCGAGCCGCTGTTCCCCATCGGGGTGCTCTACGACCCGTTCGTGGGACGGGCCCTGGAACCGTGGTCGTACGGCATGTACGCCGGAGGCCGGTCGATTCTCGTCGGCACGCCCTCGGGTGTCACCCTCGCACCGGAGGGAGGCGCGCACCAGTCGGTCATCACGCCGTCCATCGGGATGGAGCAGCCGGGGTGTGTCACCTACGAGCCGGCGTTCGCGATCGACACGGAATGGGTGCTGCTGGCCGGCCTCGCCCGCCTGGGCGAGCCCGACGGCAGCTCCGCCTACCTGCGGCTGTCGACCAGGCCGGTCGACCAGGCGCTCGCCGCGGTGCCGGCGGATCCGGCCGCGCGCGAACGACGGCGCCGCCAGGCGGTGGCCGGCGCGTACGCGCTGCGGCGCGCGGACAGCCCGAGGGTCACCGTCGCCGCGATGGGCGCGGTGGTCACCGAGGCGCTGGCGGCCGCGGACCGGCTGGCGGGCATGGGCGTCGCCGCCGACGTCGTGTGCGTGACGAGTCCCGATCTGCTCTACCGCGCCGTGCGCGCCCGCCAGGGGCACGAGCGTGCCGAGGACTGGATCCTCGACCAGGCGTTCCCCGCCGAGCGGGCCACCCCGTTGGTCACTGTGCTCGACGGCCATCCCCACACTCTGGCGTTCCTTGGGACCATCCACCGCGTGCCGGTCACCTCGCTGGGGGTGACCTCCTTCGGCCGCTCGGGTTCGCTGGAGGCCGTCTACCGCCATCACGGCCTCGACACCGACAGCATCACCCGCGCCGCCCTCGACGTGGTGGGCGACGTGCCCGGCCGCTGACTCCTCCCTCGCCGGCCGGGTGGTCCGGCCTGACCCGGCCAGGCCCTGGCGTGACCCCTGTGACCGGCCACGCCGGGGTCGCGGGCGACGCCCACACCCGGATGGCGCGTCCGCGGCCCCTCGACCGGGCTGACCGCCCGGTCAAGGGGGCCGTCATCACCGGTATACGCAACGTCACCACCCGGCGAGTTTCCGGCCGCCGAGCTGCGGACATCCCCATGTCACCAGCCCAGTCAAGCCCTCGGACGCACCTCGCTGAGGCCCGGCCCCGGCGCGGTCCACCGGCGTCCGGCCACCCCCGTCTGGAGGCCGCCATGTTCGCCCTCGTCGCCGCCCTGCTGTTCGTGCTCGCCCTCGTCTTCGAGATCGCCGGCCTGGCCGTCGGCGACGTGCTCACCGTCACCACGCTCATGGTCGCCGGCCTCGTCTGCGTCGCCGTCCACCTCATGGGGGTGGGGGCCGGCTGGAGCGTGCTCAAGAAGTGACACCCCGCCTCCGTGGCCGCGACCCGCCGACGGCCGCGGCCACGCCTGCGTCTTCGGGGCTGTGCCTCAACCGCGCCCGCCGACGCCGGTCCTCCCGCGACGGGATGTTCCGGCGAACCGCCGCCCTCAGGCGAGGGTGAAGCGGACCTCGCGGGTGGCCGGGTCGGCGCGGGTGAGGCGCACGGTGACGCGCTCGCCCAGGGGGAGGAGGCCGTCGCAGCGGGCGATCACGGCCGGGTCGGCGAGCTGGACCTGACCGCCGTCGCCGCGGTCGGCCACGTCGATCACCACGGCGTCGAACGGCTCGCCCAGCCGGTCGCGCAGCACGAACGCCTCCACCAGGTCCGCGCAGGCGCGCTCCACCGTGCCGGAGCGGCGGCCGGCGGCGGTCATGAGGCCGGGCAGGTTCGCCAGCGCCTTGCGCACCTCGGCGGGCACCGGCTCGCCCGCCGCGACGGCCAGGCACACCTCGGTCGCGTACCTGTCGGCCAGGCGGCGCAGCGGGGCCGTCACGTGCGCGTACGGCGCGCCGACGGCGGCGTGGTCGGCCAGCGCGGGCGGGTCGCCGTCGAAGGCCACGTAGCCGGCGCCGCGCAGCAGCACCTTCGACTCCTGCAGGAAGGCGGCCTGCCGCGGGCTCTTCGGGTCGAGGCCGTGCACCACGTGGCCGTAGGAGGCGCCGTCGGGCCACGGCACGTCCAGGGCGGCCGCCACCCTGCGAACCTTGTCCAGGTCGGCCGGCTGCGGCGGTGGCAGCACGCGCAGCACGCCGATCTCCGCGTCGAGCATCATGGACGCCGCGGCCATGCCGGTGAGCAGGGAGATCTGCGCGTTCCACGCCTCGGCGGGCAGGGGCGGCCGGTAGGCCAGCCGGTAGCCGCCGCCGTCCGCCGGCACCACCTCCTGGTCGGGGGTGGGCAGCGTGACACCGCCGCGTTCCCGTTCGAGGTCCAGGCGGCGCGCGCCGATCTCGGCCAGCAGGCCGAGCACGCCGTCGGCGGTGCCGGTGTCGACGGCCGCCTGCACGTAGGCGTAGTCGAGCCGCTCGCGGCTGCGCACCAGCGCCCGCTGCACGTCGGCGCCCACGGCGCGGCCCTCGGCGTCGAGGTCGATCCGCCACACCGCGGCCGGGCGGGCCGCGCCGGGCAGCAGGCTGGCCGCGCCCTCCGACAGCACCCGGGGGTGCAGCGGCACCGAGCCGGTGGGCAGGTAGACGGTCTCGCCGCGGTCGCGTGCCTCCCGGTCGATCGGGCCGTCCGGCCGGACGAACGCGCCCACGTCGGCGACGGCGTACCAGACGCGGTAGCCGCCCCGCAGCCGTTCGAGGTGGAGGGCCTGGTCGAGGTCCATGGAGCCGGGCGGGTCGATGGTGACGAACGGCAGGCCGGTCAGGTCCTTGCCGGGCAGCCGGGGCACCTCCGCCACCCACTCGGCCTCGTCGAGCACCGGCCGGGGAAACGCGCCGGGGAGCCCGGCCTCCCGTGCGATGCGGGCGAAGCCGTCCACGAGGCGGGCCGGGGCGTCGCCGGCGACCTGGATGCTCGACACGGGCCACAACCTACCGAACCGGGGAGGCCGGTCAGCCGGTCAGGGCGTCGAGCAGCCGGTTGAGCGGGCTGTCCAGGCCGTGCTCGTCGGCCAGCCGCACCAGGGCCGCGGGGTCGCGGGGCTTGGCCGGCAGCGTCAGGTCGGCGGCGGGCAGCGGCGCGTCGGAGGCGACCTTGACCACGGCGGGGGCGACGGCGAGGTAGTCGCGGGCGGCCGCCAGCCGGGTGCGGCTGCCCGCCGGGAACCCGTCCACGACGCCCTCGTCCAGCGCCGCCAGCATCGCCTCCAGCGAGCCGAACCGGGTGACGAGGGCCGCGGCGGTCTTCTCGCCGACGCCGGCCACGCCCGGCAGGCCGTCGCTGGGGTCGCCGCGCAGGGTGGCGAAGTCGGCGTACGCCCGGCCGGGGATGCCGTACTTGGCCGTCACGAACGCCTCGTCCACCACCTGCAGGTTGCGGATGCCACGCGCGGTGTAGAGGACGCGGACCGGGCGGGCGTCGTCGACGAGCTGGAACAGGTCGCGGTCGCCGGTCACGATGCCGACCGGACCCGGCTCGCCGGCGGTCAGGGTGCCGATCACGTCGTCGGCCTCGTAGCCGGGCGCCTCCGGGCGGGCTATGCCGACGGCGTCGAGAACCTCCTCGATGATCGCGATCTGCGGCACCAGCGTGTCGGGCACCTCCTCGGCGTCGCCCCGGGCGACCCGGTGCGCCTTGTACGTCGGGATCGCCGCCACCCGGAAGGCCGGCCGCCAGTCGGCGTCCATGGTGGCGGCCAGCCGGTCGGGGGAGTGCTGCCGGACCAGGGTGGCGATCATGTCGATGAGGCCGCGGACGGCGTTGACCGGCCGGCCGTCGGGCGAGGTGATCGACTCGGGGACGCCGTAGAAGGCCCGGAAGTACAGCGACGGGGTGTCCAGAAGCATGAGCACACCCCCATCGTCGCACCCCCGGGCCGCCGGGTGGTCAGCGCGCGGGCACGTCGTCGCGGATGCCGACGGCCAGCAGGCAGGCGTCGTCCTCGGGGTTGGGGCCGCCGATGTCGGCCAGCAGCTTGTCCAGCCCCGCGTCGAGGTCGCCGTCCCACAGCCGGGCGGCCGCGGACAGCACCAGGGCCAGGCCCTCGTCGATGTCGCGGGTGCGCCGCTCCACCAGCCCGTCGGTGAACATCAGCAGCATGTCGCCCTCCCGCAGTTGCGTCCTGGCCAGCTCGTACGGCTGGTCGCAGGTGGCGCCCAGCAGCACGCCGCGCGGCTGGTCCAGGGGCCGGGCGGCGCCGTCGCGCACCAGGATGGGCGCCAGGTTGCCGGCCCTGGCCCAGGTGAACACCCGGGTGCGGGTGTCGAGGTGGCCGAGCACGGCGGTGGCGGTGGTGCCCTCCAGCCGGTGGATGGCCAGCTCGTTCAGCCAGGTGAGCAGCCCGTCGGCGGACTCGCCCGTCATGGTCAGGCCGACGAGGGCGTGGCGGAGCTGCGCCATGTGCGCGATGGCGGGCAGGCCGTGGCCGGACACGTCGCCGATGGCCAGCAGGACCCGCCCGTCGGGCAGCGGGGTCGCCTCGAACCAGTCGCCGCCCAGGCTCGCCGTCTTCTCGGCGGGCACGTACCGCACGGCGATCCGGGTGCGCGGCAGGTCGAGGCAGCCGGCGGGCTCGGGCAGGATCGCCTCGCGCAGCGCCAGCATCACGTGCCGTTCTTCGGCCGCCTTCTCGCGGGCTTCCAGGAGTTGGCGGCGCGACTCCGACATGATGCGTTCGGCGCGGCGGCGGCCGGTGATGTCCTGGACCACCCCGTGCAGGCTCCGGGCCGGGCCCGCGCGGTCCGCCGGTCCGGTGCGGGCGGGCGGGTCCAGCGGTTCGAGGACGACGCGCAGGTTGCGCAGCTCGTCGCCGCGCCGGATGCGGAACTCGGCCTGCGCCGGCCCGCCCCCCTGCACGGCGGCCACCAGGAGCTGGTCGAGCAGCCGCAGGTCGGCCGGCTCGACGTGGGCGGCCAGCTCGGCCAGCCCGACGGGGCCGTCGGCGGGGTCCCGGCCGAAGATCACGTACATCTGGTCGGACCAGGCGGCCGCGCCGGTGCGTAGGTCCCACTCGGCCCAGCCCATGTTGCCCAGCCGCTGGGCGTGCTCCAGCCGGGCGGCGAGCAGCTCGCCCGCCCGTCGGGTGGGGGCGGACGTGCCCGTCGGACGGCTGCGCTGCCCCGGCCCGCCGCTCATGACGTCGACCATCAGCTCACCCTCGGAACGCGTGGAACGGGACATTAGCCTCACAATATGCGACCGTACAGGTGCGGACAGTGGTCGTGACCAGCCGTGTGGCGAGACCTTTTCGCGGATTTTAGGCGGCGTCATCCGAGTAGATTTGGGCTGTGACGTCCTCAGAAGACCTGTACCCCGTCTCCCGCCTCGCCGCCGTGCAGGAGGCCACCGCCAAGGCCGGCATCGACGCGCTGCTGCTCACGCCCGGCCCCGACCTGCGCTACGTGAGCGGCTACGACGCCAAGCCGCTGGAGCGGCTGACCTGTCTCGTCGTGCCCGCCTCCGGCGAGCCGTACATGATGGTGCCGCGCCTGGAGCTGCCCGCCGCGCAGGCCTCGCCCGCCTCCCGCCTGGGCCTGGAGTTCGTGGCGTGGGACGAGACCGACGACCCCTACCGGATCGCCGCCGACCGGCTCGGCGGGGCCGCCACGGTCGGCCTGGCCGACCGGATGTGGGCGATGGCGTCGCTGCGCTTCCGCGAGGTGCTGCCGGACGCCGAGCAGGTGCTGGCCGGTCGCGTGCTGCGCGAGCTGCGGATGCGCAAGTCGCCCGCGGAGGTGGCGGCGCTGCGCCAGGCCGGCGAGGCGATCGACGCGGTGCACCGGCAGGTGCCCGGCTTCCTGCGGGCCGGCCGCACCGAGCGCGAGGTGGGCCGCGACATCGCCGAGGCCATCCTCGCCGCCGGCCACGCCACGGTCGACTTCGTCATCGTCGCCTCCGGCCCCAACGGCGCCAGCCCGCACCACGAGGTGTCCGACCGGGTCATCCAGGCGGGCGAGCCGGTCGTCGTCGACATCGGCGGCCAGCTGCACAACGGCTACTGCTCCGACTCCACCCGCACCTACTGCGTGGGCGAGCCGCCCGCCGACTTCACCGCCTACTACGAGGCGCTGCGCCGCGCGCAGGAGGCCGCCTGCGCCGCCGTGCGTCCGGGCGTGACCTGCGAGTCGATCGACGCGGCCGCCCGCGACGTCCTCACCGAGGCCGGCTACGGCGACTACTTCATCCACCGCACCGGCCACGGCATCGGCATCGAGACCCACGAGGAGCCCTACATCGTCGCCGGCAACGCCGAGCCGATGGAGCCGGGCTTCGCCTTCTCCGTCGAGCCCGGCGTCTACCTGCCCGGCCGGCACGGCGCCCGGATCGAGGACATCGTGGTGTGCGGGGACGACGGCCCCGTCCGGCTCAACGACACCCCTCGTGAACTGGTGATCGTTTAGGCAGAATCGGGACACCGTACACTCTCACAAGGAGTTTCTCGATGACCGTAGAGCGTGCCCTGCCCACCCCTGAGGCGCACGACCTGATCCAGCTGACCCGCGAGCTGGTGGCCAAGGAGGTCGCGCCACGGGCCGCGGCCGACGAGGCGGCCGGTCGGTTCCCGCGCGAGGTGTTCGCCACGCTGGGCGCCGCCGGCCTGCTGGGCCTGCCCTACCCGGAGGAGTACGGCGGCGCGGCCCAGCCGCAGGAGGTCTATCTGCAGGTCGTCGAGGAGCTTGCGGCCGGCTGGCTCGCCGTCGGCCTCGGCGTGTCGGTGCACACGCTGTCCTGCTTCCCGGTGGCGGCGTTCGGCGGCGCCGAGGAGAAGGAGGCGCTGCTGCCCGGCATGGTCGGCGGCGACCTGCTCGGCGCCTACTGCCTGTCGGAGGCGCAGTCCGGCTCCGACGCCGCCGCGCTGACCACCAAAGCCGTGCCCGGGGCCGACGGCTACACCGTCGACGGGGTCAAGGCGTGGACCACCCACGGCGGGGTGGCCGACTTCTACCTGCTCATGGCCCGCACCGGCGAGCCGGGCGCGCGCGGCGTGTCCTGCCTGCACGTTCCCGCCGGGGTGGACGGCCTGTCGTTCGCCGCGCCCGAACGGAAGATGGGCATGCGGTCCTCGCCGACCGCGCAGGTGCGCTTCGACGGGGTGCGCCTGCCGCGCGAGGCGCTCGTCGGCGCCGAGGGCGAGGGGTTCCGCATCGCCATGGCCGCGCTCGACGGCGGCCGGCTCGGCATCGCCGCGTGCGCGGTGGGCCTGGCCCAGGCCGCCTTCGACGCCGCCACGGCCTACGCGCGGGAGCGGCGGCAGTTCGGCAGCCGGATCGTCGACTTCCAGGGCGTGTCGTTCATGCTGGCCGACATGGCCACGCAGATCGCCGCCGCCCGCGCGCTCTACCTCGACGCGGCCCGGCTACGCGACGCCGGCCGCCCGTACGGCACCCGCGCGGCGATGGCCAAGCTGTTCGCCACCGACGTGTGCATGAGGGTCACCACCGACGCGGTGCAGGTGTTCGGCGGCTACGGCTACGTCGAGGACTTCCCCGTGGAGCGCTACATGCGGGAGGCGAAGGTGCTGCAGATCGTCGAGGGCACCAACCAGATCCAGCGGCTGGTCATCGGCCGGGCGGTGGCCAAGGGATGAGCCGGACGGCGCTCGCCGCGGGGCTGCTGCTCGCGCTGGCCACCGGTGGCTGTGGCCTCGTGCGCCCGGCGGCCGGGCCGTCAGAGGCGTCCGCCGGGCTGCCGGACGGCGTGACGGCGAGCGCCCCGGCGGGCAGGACGCCGTCGCCGGTGCCGTCCTGCCCGCCACCGGCCGGGCGGCAGCCCGCCGGCTGTGTGACCATGCCGTCCTGGGAGGAGCAGCATGCCGGCAACCGGGCCTACCGGCAGCGGGTGCCGATGTCCCCGGACGTGGCGGCGGCCGCCGACGCTGTCGCCGGCGCGCTGCGCGGCCGCCTCGCGGCGCTGCGGGAGCGGGCCCGCTACGGCGAACCCCATGTGGGCCGGGCCGTGCGGGCGGTGGCCCCGCAGGGGACGAACGTCGTGATCCGTCCGGTCGGGGCCCGCTCGGGCGTGGTGTTCGCGATCGAGCTGGCGGGTGGGTGCGTGACCGGGTTCCACGACGAGCGAGCGTCGGAGGTGGAGGTCGGCGGGTACGTCTCCGACGGCGGCTGCCTCACCGCCCCCGGCCACTGACCCGGCCCGCGGGCCCGGCCCACCCGGCCGGGCCTACGTCGATCGCCCGGCGAGGGGGCGCTCCTCGTCGAACCAGCGGCGCAGCCGGCGCAGCACGGCCTGGAAGGCGCCATGGTCGAGGGCCCGCCCGATCGTGCCGTCGCTGAACCGCTCGCCCCGGATGATCGCCGTGGCCAGCCGGGCCGCGTCGGCCACCGGGGCGTCGTCCAGGCCCTCGCCGTCGGGCCAGAGGGGGTTGCCGCGCACCCAGTCGGGCCAGCCGAACACCACCACCACGCCCAGCTCGCCCAGCAGGGCGCAGATCCGCATGACGGCGTCGCCGTAGACGGGGTAGGGCATCTGGATCACGCCGGGCTCGATCTCCTGGCCGCCGCCCCACGCGACCCGCAGGTCAGCCGGGGTGAGCGCGTCGGCGCGGGCGAACAGCTCCCGCCAGCGCTCCTCGGGCCGGGCGGCGAGCCGGGCGGCTATCTCCTCGTCCGACGGCCCCGCCGCCTCCAGGGCCCGCTGGAAGGCGGTGTGCACGTCGGCCGTGAACAGGACGAACCTGGCCTCCCTCACCCTGGTCCGGGTCGAGCGGACCGTGCCGACCGCGATGCGGGCGGCGTCCTCGATCGGCCAGCCGTAGACGCCGGCGGACACGGCGGGCAGGGCCACGGTGGCGGCGCCCAGCTCGTCGGCGACCCGCAACGCCTCGCGGTAGCAGGAGGCCAGCAGGGGCGAGCGGTCCTCGGCGGCGGAGTGGACGGGGCCGACGGTGTGGATCACCCACCGGGCCGGCAGCTCGCCGGCGGTGGTGGCCACCGCGTGGCCCGTCGGCAGGCCCCCGCCGTAGCGGGAAGCGCGCAGCATGCGGCATTCGGCCAGGATGGCGGGCCCGCCGCGCCGGTGGATGGCGCCGTCCACCCCGCTGCCGCCCATCAGGGAGGAGTTGGCGGCGTTGACGACGGCGTCGACGTGCTGCCGGGTGATGTCACCCTGGACGAGCGTGATCTGCATGACGGCTCCGGTTCGGTGGACGGATCGCCTCCATCCTCGCCGACGCCTCCGGCGTCCGGGCCCGCGCCTTGACGTATGGGCCCGGCCCCGAGGCGATATCGGCCCGGAGAAAAGTTGATGTTTGAACGGGTATGTGGCTTGAGGGGACTATGGGGCGTTGCTAGGGTGGCTCGGTATCGAGGTAACTGATCTTTCTGCGCCTTGACAGCTTCACCTGACAAGGCCCTCCTGGGCGGACTACGTGCGGCCCTGCCGCGCAGGGACATACGGGCGGTGCTCGATGGACTTCGGCCTCTCCGGTCGCCGGAGACTGCCCACCGCGATCAAGATCCTGATCGCGGGTGGCTTCGGCGCGGGCAAGACCACCATGGTCGGCGCCGTCTCCGAGACCCGCACGCTGCGCACCGAAGAGGCGCTGACGCACGTCGGGCAGCACGTCGACGACCTGTCGGGCGTCGAGTCGAAGCCCACGACGACCGTCGTCATGGACTTCGGCCGCATCACCATCCACAGCGACTACATGCTCTACCTGTTCGGCACGCCGGGACAGGAGAGGTTCTGGTTCGTCTGGGACGAGCTGACCATGGGCGCGCTCGGCGCCGTCGTGCTCGCCGACACCCGCCGGCTGGCCGACTGCTTCCCCTCGATCGACTACTTCGAACGACGCGAGACACCCTTCGTGGTGGCGCTCAACTGCTTCGACGGCGCCCGGCCCTTCACGGTCGGGGAGGTGCGTCAGGCGCTCAACCTGGAGCCCGAGATCCCCATCGTGTTGTGCGACGCCCGTCGCCGCGACTCCGGCCGCGACGTGCTGATCACGCTGGTCGAGCACGCCATGCGCCGAGGCGTCACCCCCGTCGGGACCATGTCGTGACCTCGACGGGCTATTTTTGACCGATGGAGGAGATCGACCGCCGGATCGTCACGCTGCTGGCCGGTGACGGCCGGATGAGCTTCACCGACCTGGCCAGGGAGACCGGGCTCTCGGTTTCCGCCGTGCACCAGCGGGTGCGGCGCCTGGAGAAGCGCGGAGTCGTCCGCGGCTACGCCGCCATCGTCGACTACGACGCGATCGGGCTGCCGCTCACCGCGTTCGTGTCGATCAAGCCCATCGACCCGGCCGCGCCCGACGACGCGCCCGACCGGCTGGCCCATCTGAGCGCCATCGAGGCGTGCCACAGCGTGGCGGGCGACGAGAGCTACATCCTCAAGGTCCGCGTCGCCTCCCCGGTGGCGCTGGAGGACCTGCTGCAGCAGATCCGCGCCTCGGCGAACGTCTCCACCCGCACCACGGTCGTGCTCAGCACCCCGTACGAGCACCGCGCCGCCGAACTGGCGGGCGACCCCGCCAAACCCGACCCCGCCAAACCCGCCACCGCCCCCTGACGGAGTTTCCTGACAGGGCCCCTCGACCGTGACTGTCGTAGGTACGAAGACTGGTGCCGGACGCGCACGGGTGCGCGCCCGGCGAGCGCCGCCGCAAGCCGTATCCGTCAGGTTGCCAGGTGTCTCAGGGCGGTGTTCGGATCTTCCGCGAAGAATCGGATCGCCGTGACCCGCGCGCGGCGGCCGAGCGGTCTCGTCACAGTGATCGGCCGCGTCAGTTCGACGACCAGGTTCGTCTGGGACGACACCGCCACGGTCAGGCGGTCGTCCGCCACCGTGACCACGCCGCTGGGGTAGTCGCGCCGCAGCCGCACCGAGGCGACGAGCTCGCGTGGAATGCGTACATCGAGGTAGGCGCCGTAGCGGATGCGGAGTTCCGAGGTGGTCACGACGTGCGGGCGCGTGACGCAGGCCGCGCCGAGCGACAGAGCGAACACGAGGCCGTAGAGGTCGGCCGCCAGGACGACGGCACGCAGCCCGGCCGGCGTCTGCGAGGCCGCCATCATCAGCTCCACGGCGACCATCTCGACGACCAGGACCAAGAACAGGACCCGCACCACAGACGCCTGCTCCTTCGCATAGGACAGGGCGACGCCACCCCTCGGCACACCGTCACGGCGGCGCCTGGCCCACAGCGCGAGACTGGACAGGCCCTTGGACTCGGCGCCCAGAATCATGCGCAGCTGTAACGGCAGCAGGTCGCCCGCGGCCGACCGCAGGGCCGCCCAGCGCCCCGCCCCGGCCGAGCGAGCCTGCGTGAACAGCTGACAGCCGATCAGCGATTCCCACACGGTGAACGGTGCGACGATCACGGCGGCCAGCATCTCGGCCTGTGCCGGCGTCGACGTCCCGGACAGTATCGAGACTGTGATCAGTAGTTCTGCCGGTACGACGGCGAAAAGGGCTGCGCGCGGAACACTCGACGCCACGATGGATCCCTTCGTTGATCATCGATCGCTGGGGATGGAAACACCGTCTGACAGCGGCACGGGCACGCCCGCGTGAGCGTGCCCGTGATCGCGTGCGGGGGTCAGCGCTTGATCGACAGCATCCGGTCCGCGGGCAGCGGCGTGACCGGGGCCTGCGCCGTCCTGGCGGCGCCCGGCCCGCACAGGCCCGCGAGCAGGTGGTTCCCCATGGCGGCGTCGGCCGGGTGGGGCTCGAGCCGGCCGTCCTCGTCGACCCGCTGATACTTCATCAGGTTGAACCCGAACGACAGCTGCCGGCCGCCGTCTGCGCTGGCCAGCGACTGGGTGCCCATGCCCCACACCCCGCCGTCGTGCCCCCAGAACCGGCCGCACGGCAGGTCGAGCGCGTACAGGCCGAGACCGTAGTCGATGGCGAACCCGCCCACCCCGACCGGAACGGTCTGCTGCATCTCGGCGAGCTGCGCCGGACCGAGGAGCCGGCCCCGCAGCAGCGCCCGGTAGAACCGGTTGAGGTCGTCCATGGTCGACACCAGCGCGCCGGCCGTGCCGCCCCACGACATGTCGTAGACGCTGTAGTCGCGCGGCGGGTCGATCAGCCCGTACATCGACTCGTACGCCTTGGAGTGCGGCCCGCTGATGCGCGGGGTGCGCGGGAACGACGTGTGGCGCAGCCCGGCCCGGTCGATCACGTGGCGGGTGATGTGGCGCTCGGCCGGGGTGCCGGTGACCTTCTCCAGCAGCATGCCGGCGATGATGTAGTTGGTGTTCGAGTACGAGCCCGGAGTGGCGCCGGGCTCGCCGGTGGGCGGGGCGGCCAGCCCGAGCTCCGCGAGTTCTCGCGGCCGCAGCGTGCGGAAGCGGTGCTCGTCGAGGCTGGCGGCCGACCCCTGCACCAGCGACGGGAACGCCCCCGCGATGTAGTCGGCGATGTGGCTGGTGTGGTTGAGCAGCATCCGCACCGTCACCTTGTCGCCGCGCGCACCCGGCAGCAACCCGGGCAGGTAGCGGTTGACCGGCGCGTCCAGTTCGACGGCGCCCCGCTCCACCTGCTGCAGCACGGCCACGGCGGTGAACGTCTTGGTGATGCTGCCCACCCGGTGCCGCATGTCCGGCCGCACCGGCCGGCGGGTCCGCACGTCGGCCACGCCCGAGGCGCCCTTCCAGCCGTGGACACCGTCGCGCACGGCCGAGTAGATCCCGTACATGCCGGCCTCGTGCACGGCGTCGAGCGACTGCCGCAGCGCCCCGTGGTCGAGCGGCGAGCCGGACGCCGCCGACGTGGTGGCCGACGGGGTGGCCGACGGGGTGGCCGGGGCGGTGGCCGGGGCGGCGGACGGGGCGGTCACCGGAGTGGCTGCGGCCGGAGCGGTCATCGCCGCGGCGAGCAGCGCACCGGCGGCGGCCACGGCCGACATCCGGCGGGCGCGCCGCGGCACCGTGGTCCTGTCGTCGGTCGTGTCGGCGGTCGTGTCGTCCTTCAGGACGGTCGATCGGCTGGGAATCATGACACCAGCATGATCGCTCCGGCGGCGCCGGGTCAGTCCGCTGTGTCACCAGCCTGTCATGACACGAGTCATGCCGGGCCGGTGACACCTGTCCGCTCCGTCAGGCCGGCACGCCCTCCGCGTAGCGGGCCCGCAGGCGGGACCTGGCCGCGTCGGTCGCGCCGAGACGGTCGAGCCCGTTGAGCGCGGCGCCGACGATCGGCGGCACGTCGGCCACCACGATCCCGGCGCGCGGCGCCCCCGCGGTCAGACCGCGCTCCAGCAGCGACGTCAGCAGCGGGTCGCGGGCCCGCAGCACGCCCCCGCCGAGCACCACCTCGGCCCGCGTCTCCAGCAGGCCGAGGCGGCGCAGGCACACCAGCGCCATGGTCGTCACCTCCCCGGCCAGCCGCTCCACCAGGCCGAGCGCGACCGCGTCGGCTCCGGCCGCCGCCGCGAGGACGCCGGGGGCCAGCTCGTGCAGCCGGCCGTACGGCACCCGGCCGAAGTGCAGGTCCAGCACCAGCTCCTCGACCGTGCCGACGCCGAAGTGGGCGCGCAGCACGTCGACCAGGGCCGTGGCGGGACCGCGGCCGTCCTCGGCGCGTGCCGCGTGCCACAGCGCGTCCTCGCCGATCACCTGGCCGCCGCCCCAGTCGCCGCTGATCCGGCCGAGCGCCGGGAAGCGGGCCACCTCGCCCGTGGGGGAGACGCCGACGGCGTTGATGCCGGCGCCGCACACCACCGCGACGCCCCAGGGAGCCGAGGCGCCCGCCCGCAGCAGCGCGAAGGTGTCGTTGCGCACCACCACGTCCGGGGCGAGGCCGCGGGCCGCGAACTCCCGGGCCAGCGCCTCCTCCTCGACCGGCAGGTCGGCCCCGGCCAGGTAGGCGGCCACGTGGTCGAACGGCGGGCGCCCCCGGGGCGGCGGGACGTGCCGGACCGCCTCGGCCACGGCCCGCTCCACCACGTCCACGGCCGCCGCGACGCCCGCGCTCTGCGGCAGGAACGGGCCCGAGCGGGCCGTGGCCACCACCTCGCCGTCGTCGGCCACCACGGCCACGTCGGTCTTGCTGTTGCCGCCGTCGACCGCCAGGACGAGCCTGCGGGACCGGGCCGGCGCACCGTTCACGGGCGCACCGCCCACGGCAGGAAGGCGCGGTTGGCCTCCAGCAGCAGCCCGGTCAGCTCCTCGGCGACGGCGTCCTGGCCGACCAGCGGGTGGGCGAGCAGGGCGTCGCGCACCCGCTCGGCGCCGCCGTGCAGGGCCGCACGCAGGGCGAGCGTCTCGTACGCCGACACGTGGCCGATCAGCCCCGCGTACAGCGGCTCGACCGGCTCCACCGGCAGCGGAGCGGCGCCCGCGGCAGAGACGGTCGCGGGCACCTCGATCACGGCGTCCGGGTCCAGGAAGGGCAGCGTGCCGTCGTTGCGCACGTTCACGACCTGGACGTCGCCCCGGTCGCCGAGCAGCGACGCGATGAGCGCGACCGCCGCCTCGGAGTAGTAGGCGCCGCCCCGGCCGGCCAGCAGCTCGGGCTTGGTGACCACCGACGGGTCCGCGTACAGCTCCAGCAGCTCCGTCTCCATGGCCGCCACCTCGGCGGCGCGGGGCGGCTTCGAGCGCTGCTCCTCGACGACGGCGTCGTGCGCGTAGAAGTAACGCAGGTAGTACGACGGCACCGCGCCCAGCCGGCGGACCAGCTCGGGGCGCAGGCCGACCGCGTCGGCGATCTCCCCGCCGTGCGCGGCCAGCAGCGACGGCAGCACGTCCGCGCCGTCCAGGTGGACGGACCGTTCCCACGTCAGGTGGTTCAGCCCGACGTGGCCGAGTGACACGCGCGACGGCGGCACGCCCAGCAGCTCGGCGAAGCGCCGCTGGAACCCGATGGCCACGTTGCACAGCCCGATCGCCCGATGCCCGGCGTCCAGCAGCGCCCGGGTGACGATGCCGACCGGGTTGGTGAAGTCCACGATCCACGCGTCCGGCGCGGCGCGCCGCACCACGTCGGCGATCTCCAGCACGACCGGCACGGTCCGCAGCGCCTTGGCCAGCCCGCCCGCGCCCGTCGTCTCCTGGCCGACGCAGCCGCAGCGCGGCGGCAGGGTCTCGTCCACCTCGCGGGCCGCCTGCCCGCCGATCCTCAGCTGGACCAGTACGGCCCGCGCGCCGGCGACGCCCTCCTCGACCGAGGAGGTGGCCGTCACCCGGGCCGGATGCCCGGCGTGCGCGAGCATCCGCCGGGCCATCCCCGAGATCGGCTCCAGCCGCCGCCCGTCCGGATCGATCAGCGCGATCTCGGTCACCGGCAGGTCGTCGCGCAACCGCGCGAACCCGTCGATCAGCTCCGGCGTGTACGTCGAGCCACCCCCGACCACGGCGAGTTTCAACCCTTCACTCCTGTCAGCGTGACGCCCTCGATGAAAACCCGTTGGGCGAAGAAGAACAACACGATCACCGGGGCCGTCACCAGCAGCGTGGCGGCCATGGTGAGGTTCCACTGGACACTGTGGAACGCCTTGAACGTGGCCAGCCCCACCGACAGGGTCCAGCCGTCCTGGGCCACCCCGCCGTACAGCAGCGGCCCGTAGTAGTCGTTCCAGCAGTAGAAGAACTGGAACAGCGCGACGGCGGCGATGGCCGGCCGGGCCATCGGCAACACCACCGTGAACAGCGTCCGCAGGTCGGAGCAGCCGTCCACCCGGGCGGCGTCGGTGTAGTCGCGCGGGATCGAGATGAGGAACTGGCGCAGCAGGAAGATGGAGTAGGCGTCGCCGAGCAGCATCGGCAGGATCAGCGGCCACAGACTGTCGGTCAGCCCGGCCCGCGCCCAGACGAGGTAGACGGGCACCGCCACGACCTGCGGCGGCAGCATCATCGTGGTGATCACCAGCAGGAAGGCGAGCCGCCGGCCGCGGAAGCGGAACCTCGCCAGCGCGTACGCCACCGGCACCGACGACACCAGCATGAACAGGGTGCCGAGCCCGGCGTACAGCAGCGTGTTGGCCGTCCAGCGCAGCAGCTTGGACTCGGTGAAGACGGTGGCGAAGTTCACCCAGTTCCACGTGCGCGGCCACAGCTCGCTGGTCAGTGCCTGCTCGTCGGTCATCAGCGCGGTCAGCGCGAGGAAGACGGCCGGGGCCAGGAACATCAGCGCCAGCGCGATGGCCAGCGCGTGCGTGGCGACCCACAGGAGCATCCGCCGCCTGCGCGCGCCGGCGCCGGCCCGGCCCGATCCCCGGACGGCGGCGGGGGAGGGCGCGGTGACGGTGACGCTCATGAGCCCTCCTCCGCGCGGCGGAACTGGCGCAGCAGGACCGTCGTGAAGATCATCGAGGTGCCGAACAGCAGCAGCGCCAGCACGCAGGCGTAGCCCATGCCGAAGTCGCGGAACCCGACGTGGAACAGCCACTGCGGCAGGGTGAGCAGCGACTCGTCCGGATAGCCGGGGACGAACGACGAGCCGGCCGAGTCGGTCGCGCCCGACGCCACCCGGGAGGCGATCATCGCCTGCGTGAAGTACTGCAGCGCGTAGATCACCCCGGTGATCGCGGAGAACATGAGCACCGGCGAGATCGTCGGCAGCGTGACGCTGCGGAAGCGCCGCCAGGCGCCGGCCCCGTCGATGGCGGCGGCCTCGTACAGGTGCCTGGGCACGTCCAGGAGGGCCGCCAGGAAGATCACCATGGTGTTGCCGCAGCCCCACAGCGCCAGCAGGGTCAGGCTCGGCTTGGACCAGGCGGGGTCGCCGAACCAGTCGGGCCCGGTGATGCCGAACAGGGCGAGGAACTGGTTCCACGGGCCGGTCGCCGGGTTCATGAGGAACACGAACGTCACCGTCCCGGCCACCGCCGGCACCAGCGTCGGCAGGTAGAAGATCGTCCGGAACAGCCCCACCCCGGCCTTCAGCATCGTCACGAGCTGCGCCAGCGCCAGCGAGAACAGCACCTGCGCCGGCACCATGAACGCCACCAGCCACAGCGTGTTCTGCGCCGACTTCACCACCCTGGGGTCCTGGAGCAGGTAGCGGTAGTTGTCCAGCCCGACGAACTCCAGCGTGAACAGGTCGTAGCGGTGGAAGGAGAAGTAGACCGTGGCCAGCAGCGGGTAACCGAAGAAGATCGACACCCCGGCCAGCCACGGCGACAGCCACAGCAGGGCCCGCAGGCCCTCGCCGCGCCGCCACCGGGGCGGGCCCGGGCGGGCGGGCGCGGCGTGGGAGAGGGAGGCCATCGCGGATCAGCCTCCGGACAGCTTGAGCTTGTCGTCGATCTGCTTGTCCACGGCGCGCAGGCCGGCGTCGAGGTCGGGGACCGCGCCCCGCTCCCACCGGGTCAGGAAGGTGGACAGCGCTTCCTGGTTGAAGACGCTGTTGACGTTGGCCGGCAGCGTGGAGGTCTTCGGGTGCGCGAAGATGTCGAGGAACGTCTTGAAGTTCGCGTCCTCGGCCAGGTCGGGCGACTCCATGGCGGCCTTGGTCGTCGGCACGTTGCGCAGCGCGTTCGACAGGGTCACCAGTGAGCCGGTGTCGGTGGTCAGGTGCTTGACCAGCTCCCAGGCGTGCTGCGGGTGCTTGGCGCCCTTCGGCACGCCGATCACGGTGCCTGCGGTGAAGCCGCTGCCGTACAGGTCGGGCTTGTCGTCGGCGACAGGCAGCGGGGCCGTGCCGTAGTCCATGTCCTTCGCCCGGGGATCATTCGCGATCATGGCGTTGCGCCACTCGCCGTCGAGGATCATGGCGATCTTGCCCTTGAAGAAGGGGTGCTCGGCGCTCCACTCGTCGCCGAGGCTCTTGCGGAACTTCTCCAGCTTGTCGTAGCCGTACCAGTCGACGAGCTCCTTCTGCCAGGTCAGCAGCTGCTTCCAGGCCGGATCTGAGCCGATCGCCGAGGTGCCGTCGGCGTTGTACCACTTCGCGCCGACCATCGGGCCCATGTGGCTGGGGGAGTTCTCGTAGTACTGGAAGCTGGGGACGAAGCCGGCCACTTCGATGTCGCCGTCGGCGTCGCGGACCGTGAGCTTCTTGGTCAGCGCGGTCAGCTCCGACAGGGTTCTGGGCGGCTGCTCGCCCTTCATCAGGGCCTTGTTGTAGTAGAGGCCGTACGCGTCGGCGAGCAGCGGCATCGTGCACCGCCTGCCCTCGAACTCGGTGTAGGCGCGCGACACCCCCGGCAGCACCGTCAGGTCGATGCCGTCCTGCCTGATGACCGGGGTCAGATCCTGGAACGATCCCGACCTGCACCAGTGGGCGACGTTGTCGGTGGTGAAGGAGGCGGCCACGTCGGGCGCCTTGCCGCCGCGGATCGCCTGGGTGATCTGGTCGTCCTGGACCCCCTTGGTGGCGTTCACCGTGATCTGGGGGAACTTCTTGTTGAAGCCGGCGATGGCGTCCTCGAAGGCCTTGACCTCGGCGTCGGTGGAGAAGCCGTGCCACAGTTCGAGGGTCGCGGCCGGCAGGGCCTGCGAGGCCGCGCCGGAGGGCCCGGGCTGCGCGCCGAGCGACGGCGCCGCCTCCTTGCCCGCTGTGCAGGCGGTCAGCGCCAGGGCCGTGAGGCCGGCGACCGCGAGAGGGACGAAACGCACGGGGGGTGCCTCCTGATCATGTGGGGACTACCGTGGAGGGAAGACCTCGTCACGGGCCGTGGCGAGGGCCAGGTCGAGCGCCCCGGCCAGCACGGGGTTGCCGTCGACGCTCGACAGCCGCACCTGGGGGCGGGGGATGGTCAGCGCGTGCAGCTCGTGCTCGATCAGCTCGCGCAGGGTCTCGCCGCCGGACAGCACGACGCCGCCGGTCAGCACGATGAGGCCGGGATCGACGACGGAGGTGATGGCGGCCAGGCCCACGGCCAGCCGGGCGGCGACGTCGCGCAGCCCGGCCCGCGCGTCGTCGGCGCGCTGCCCGGTGCCCTGCGCCGCGCGCACCGCGTTGGCGACGGCCTGGCGGAAGTCCGTGCCGCGCACGCCGTACGAGCGCAGCAGCTTCAGCACGGCCTGGCCGCCGGTGAGCGCCTGGTAGCCGTGGTTGGCGAGCCGGCCGGCCTCGCGGGCCGTCGGCGCGCCGGGCGTGGGCATGTAGCCGACCTCGCCGGCGCCGCCCGTGGCGCCGCGGTGCATCCGGCCGCCGAGCACGATGGCCGAGCCGATGCCCTCGTCGGCCCACAGCAGCACGAAGTCGGGGTGGTCGTGCGCGGCGCCGTGGGCCTGCTCGGCGAGCGCGACGAGGTTGACGTTGTTCTCGACCGCGACGGGCACGCCGAGCCCCCGTGACAGGGCGGGCACCAGGTCCGGGATGTGCCAGCCAGGCATGTCCTTGGCGGTGGCGTAGCCGAGCCGGCCGGTGGACGGGTCGATCGCCGCCTGCACGCCGATGACCACCCGCCGCAGCGGTCCGGGCGGGCCGGCGCCCTCTAGGGCGGCGCGCAGCCGGTCGACCAGCTCGCCGGGCGGCCTGCGCGGTGTGGGAAGGGTGTGCTCGCCGACGATCGTGCCGGTGATGTCCGCGACGCGCGCCTCGATCCGGCCGGGGGTGACGTCGAGCGCGCCCGCGTACGCCGCCGCGGGGTTGATCCGGTAGAGCTCCGCCGTTCGGCCCGGCAGGCCCTCCCTGATGCCGTCCAGCACCACCAGTCCCGCTTCCTGCAGGCGGGCCAGGAGCTGGGAGGCGGTCGGCTTGGACAGGCCCGTCAGGGCGCCGATCTCCGGGCGGGTCAGCGGCCCCCGTTCCAGGAGCGCCTGCAGCGCCGCGCGGTCGTTGATCGCGCGGAGCAGGCTCGGGGTCCCCGGCACAGGACTGCTCACACGTTCTCCTTCGCTGGCAGTTAGGAAACTTTCCTAACTCGAAGTGAACGTAAGGAACCCGGGGTCCTGAGGTCAAGAGGTGAAACCAAGCCGTGACAGCGTGCGGGACGCGACGCGGAGCGCTGAGGGGCGAGAGAATGGGCGTGCCTCGACGGGCATGCTAATGTCGTCGTTTGTCGCAACAACAAGCAGAATGGCCCGGAGTGTCCCATTAACAACAATAATGGTCTGGCGGGAACTCGTCAAACAGAGCTCGCCAGGGAGCAGGACTACGTCACCCGCCTCTACGAGCGCCTCGACACGCTGCGCGAGCGCACCCAGCGGCAGCTCAAGGAGGTGCTGGCCGCCGGAGCGGTGGGAACGATGCAGAACCGCTCCGAACGTGACACCTTCGCCGAGATGTACGCCTCCCGGCTGGCCCGCCTGTGGGCGGTGGAGCGCGGCCTGGCGTTCGGCCGCCTCGACCACGTCGAGGAGGGACGGCTCTACATCGGCAAGCTCGGCCTCACCGACGACGAGCAGGAGCGCCTGCTCATCGACTGGCGGGCCCCCGTGGCGCAGCCGTTCTACCGCGCCACCCCCGCCGTGCCCATGGGCGTCACCCGCCGCCGCCACCTGCAGACCAAGGGCCGCACGGTCGTCGGCGTGGACGACGACCTGCTCGACCTCGACGCGCTGAGCGACGACGACCGCGCCACGCTCAACGGCGAGGCGGCCCTGCTGGCGGCGCTGGACGAGCGGCGCACCGGCCGCATGCGCGACATCGTCGCCACCATCCAGGCCGAGCAGGACCGGGTGATCCGCGCCGACCTCAACGGCGTCCTCGTCGTCCAGGGCGGCCCCGGCACCGGCAAGACCGTCGTCGCCCTGCACCGGGCCGCCTACCTCCTCTACACCCACCGGGAGCGGCTCGAGCGCCGCGGTGTGCTCATCCTCGGCCCCAACCCCACGTTCCTGCGCTACATCGAGCAGGTGCTGCCCTCGCTCGGCGAGACCGACGTGCTGCTGTCCACGGTCGGCGAGCTCTATCCCGGCCTGACCGCCACCGCCCGCGAACGGCCCGAGGCGGCCGCGCTCAAGGGCGACGCGCGCATGGCCGAGGTGATCGCGCGGGCCGTCCGCGACCGCCAGCGCATGCCCCGCAAGCCCGTCGAGCTCGCGCTCGGCCGCTACACCCTCACCCTCGACCGCCCCATGCTGGACGCCGCCCGGCACAAGGCGAGCCGGTCGCGCCGCCCGCACAACCAGGCCCGCGCCGTGTTCGTCAGGTCCGTGCTCAACGCGCTGGCCCGCCAGGCCGCCAAGAAGCTCGGCAAGGGCCTCATCGACGACGAGGAGCTGGCCGACCTGCGCGAGGAGCTGCGCACCGAACCCGTGGTCAAGACCGCGCTCAACCGGCTCTGGCCGTATCTCACCCCGCAGCGGCTGCTGCTCGGCCTGTACGGCTCGCCCGAGCGGCTCGGCCACGCGGCCGCCGCGCTGACCCGCGAGGAACGCGCGCTGCTCCAGCGCGACCCCGGCCGCTCCGCGGAGTGGACCGAGTCCGACGTGCCGCTCCTCGACGAGGCCGCCGAACTGCTCGGCGAGATCGACGAGCAGGTTCTGCGCGCCACCGCCCTGCAGGCCGAGGAGGAGCTCGCGGCCGCCCGGCAGGCCGAGGAGAGCGAGCGGGAGGCCGAGCTGGCCTACGCCCGCGAGGTGCTGGAGCTGACGGGCCTGTCCGACGTCATGGAGGCCGAACGGCTCGCCGAACGCCAGCGCGGCCAGGGCCCCTACCTCACCACCGCCGAGCGCGCCGCCGCCGACCGCACCTGGGCCTACGGCCACGTCATCGTGGACGAGGCACAGGAACTGTCGCCCATGGCCTGGCGGGCCGTCATGCGGCGGGTGCCCAACCGGTCGATGACGATCGTCGGCGACATCGCGCAGACCGGCTCGACGGCGGGCGCCCGCTCCTGGGCCGAGGCGCTCGACCCGTACGTGGCGGGGCGCTGGCGGCAGGAGCGGCTCACGGTCAACTACCGCACCCCGGTCGAGCTCATGGAGGTGGCCGCCCGGGTGCTCGCCGCCATCGACCCGGCCCTGCGGGCCCCGGCCTCGGTCCGCGAGGGTGGCGTACGCCCCTGGACGGCTCCGCTCGCCGCGCTTCCCGAGCTGGTCAAGGCCGAGGTCGGCGAGGGCGGCAAGGTCGCGGTCGTGGTGCCCGACGCGCTGCTCGGCCCGCTCGGGCGGCAGGTGGCCGCCGCCGTGGACGGCGCCGTGGTCGTCGCCCCCGGCACCGGCCGGGGCGGGGGAGCGGCGGCACTCGACGCGCCCGTCACGGTGATGGGCGTCACCGACGCCAAGGGGCTGGAGTTCGACTCGGTGCTCGTGGCCGAGCCGGGCGGCATCGCCACCCAGTCGCCACGCGGGCCGAACGACCTCTACGTGGCGCTGACCAGGGCGACCCGGCGGCTCGGCATCCTGTACGACGAGCCGCCGGCCGGGCCGCTGGGGGAGGCGTTCGCCGATCTGCCACGGCAGGGACATATGTCGACAAATGGGCGTTGACGCCCTTTGGTGTGGCTGGCCAAACATGTCCTACCTGCGAAAACTTGATGTTTCTGCTGATCGGGACACGGTTGACATCTGAGGTGGAGTCGGTAGTTTGCTGCGCAGTCCAGCACGGGACTTGGCCGGTTGGCCGTCTCTGACATCGTCGGATCCTGCGTCCGTGACGGAGCGTGACTCCGTCCACACAGCCAGGTGCAGGGCCGTCGGTCCGTCGAGTCGGGGCACCCCAGCCGGGCGGGGGGTTGGACCCGGGACGGGCCCGGTAGCCCAGTAGACAACGGAATTCCGCGCTCGCCGCCGACGAGACGGGTCCGGTCCGAAGGGTTTCCGGGCCCTCTTCCCGCTCTCGTGCGCAGGATCGCCATCAGCGCGGGTGATCCCACGGCCTCGTCGTCCGCGGGATCACCCAGCCGCTCCACCTCCGGCTCCACCAGCGATCCCCGCCCTCCGCCCGGCCCGCGCCCTCCGCCCGGCCCGCCGCTCTCCGGCGCGGCGGCCCCCTTCCCGATCCGCCGCCCTCTCTCGTGGCGGTCTCCTTCCCGGCCTTCGCCGCACCTGGAGCTCCCGTACCGCGCCCGGACGCTCCGCGCGACCTGACGGCCGCCCCGGAGCGGTACCGTTTCGACTAGCAGGTTCGCCGCCACGGGCGCGGCCTGCTGATCCGACATGCAGGTTCACCGAGGCAGGCAGGCGCGTGCCAGGGGCAGGCGCGGCGAGGAGCGGGCGCAGTGGTGCGAGACAGCACGGGTCTACGGCCGACGACGGGTGAGACACCGTCCGGCGAGCCGCCGTCACGTCCCGGCCCGTCCGGCGACGTCCCCCACGCTGACGCTCCCGATGCGGGCGGTGAGGAGGCCGTGGAGGGCGTCGGCGGCCCTTCGGGCGGTTTCGGGACGGACCCTCCCGCAACGGGGCGCAAGGGGCGATCTGAGTCCCGCAAGGTGGCGCTGGCGAGGGTGGCGGCGGCCATGGCGGGCGGGGTGCTGCTGTATCTGGCGTTCCCGCCGATCGACTGGTGGGCCGGCGCCCCGCTCGGCATCGGCCTGGTCGTCGCCGCGCTCCACGGCACCCGCCCCCGCCGGGCCGCCTGGCTGGGCTACCTGGCCGGTGTCGTGTTCCTGCTGCCGACCCTCTCCTGGGTGCGCCCCATCGGCGACGACGTCTGGGTGATGCTGGTCGGCGTCTCCAGCGCCTTCTACGCCGTGATGGCCGCGCTGGCCGCGCCGGTGTTCCGGCTGAGGTGGTGGCCGTTGTGGTTCGCCGGGCTGTGGGTGGCCATGGAGTGGGCACGCGGGCTCGTCCCCGTCGGCGGGTTCCCGTGGGCGCGGCTCGCGTTCAGCCAGGGCGAGTCGCTGTTCACGCGCTACGCCGCGCTGGGCGGCGCGCCGCTGGTGTCGTTCGCCGTCGCCCTGTCCGGGGGGTTGCTGGCCCACGCGGCCCTGACCCGGCGCGGCTCGCCGTCCCTGAGGGGCGCGCGGGCGGGCGGGGCGCGGCGGTGGGCGCCGGCCGGCGCGGTGGGGCTGGCGCTGGCCGTGCCGCTGGTCACCCTGGCCGTGCCGCGGCCCGGCGACGAGGGCCGCACCGTCAACGTCGGCATCGTCCAGGGCAACGTCCCCGGCCGGGGCATGTACGCGCTCGGCGACGAGCCGGCCGTGGTGCTGCGGAACCACGCCGACGAGACCAAGCGGCTCGCCCGGGCCGTCCGCGAGGGCCTGCTCCCCAGGCCCGACATCGTCGTGCTGCCGGAGAACTCCACCGACATCGACCCCTACCGCAACGCGTACGCCCGCCAGATCATCGACGACTCCGTCCGGGATGTCGGCGTGCCCACCCTGGTCGGCGCGGTCGTGGCCGTCGGCGACGAGCATCGCGCCACCCGCAGCCTCGTGTGGGACCCGGCCACCGGGCCCGGCGCCTACTACGACAAGCAGCATCTGGTGCCGTTCGGCGAGTACACCCCGTTCAAGGAGATCGTGCTCGCGCTGTGGGAGCGGGCCAACCTGGTCGGCAGGCAGTCGGTGGCCGGCACCCGGCCGGGCGACCTGCGGCTGGGCCCCGTGACGATCGGCGCGGTCAACTGCTACGAGGTCGCCTACGACGGCACGGTCCGCGGCACCGTCCGCACCGGGGCCACCCCGATCGTGGTGCAGACCAACAACGCCAGCTACGCCGAGACCAACCTGCCGCCGCAGCAGCTCGCCATGTCCAAGCTGCGGGCCGTCGAGCACAACAGGGCGGTCGTCACGGCCGCCACCACGGGGATCTCCGCCTATGTCACGCCGGACGGTAAGGTCTCCTGGCGGACCCGCGAGCTCGTCGCGGACATGACCGTGGTGAAGGTGCCCGTGCGCACCCAGGCGACGATCGCGACCCGGGTGGGCGCGCTGCCTGAGTGGGCGCTGGCGCTGATGGGGGTGGCGGCGGCCGGCGTCGCCACGTGGGGTGCCGGAAGGCGAGGAGACCGGATGGGGAGTGACTGATCATGGAGACTCTCGGCCGTGTGCTCGTCATCGTCCCGACCTACAACGAGCGTGACAACCTGCCGCTGATCGCCGAGCGGCTGCGCGCCGCCGTGCCCGACGCGCACCTGCTGGTGGCCGACGACGCCAGTCCGGACGGCACGGGCGAGGTCGCCGACGGGCTCGCCGCCGCCGACGACCACATCCACGTGCTGCACCGGCCCGGCAAGCAGGGGCTGGGCGCCGCCTACCTCGCCGGTTTCCGCTGGGGCCTGGACGAGGGCTACAACGTGCTGGTGGAGATGGACGCCGACGGCTCGCACCAGCCCGAGGAGCTGCCCGAGCTGCTGCGGGCGGTGGCCGGCGGCGCCGACCTGGCGATCGGGTCGCGCTACGTGCCCGGCGGCAAGGTGGTCAACTGGCCGGCCTCGCGCGAGCTGCTGTCCCGGGGGGCCAACGTCTACACGCGCATCCTGCTCGGCCTCGGGGTCCGCGACGCCACCGCGGGTTTCCGCGCCTACCGTGCCGCCACGCTGGACAAGCTCGACCTGTCCGACGTCGAGTCGGAAGGCTACTGCTTCCAGGTCGACCTCACCCTCCGCACGGCCCGGCAGGGGCTGCGCGTGGTGGAGGTGCCGATCACGTTCGTCGAGCGGGCGGTGGGCACCAGCAAGATGAGCCGCCGGATCATGGTGGAGGCGTTCTGGCGGATCGCGGTGTGGGGCTTGGCCGGGCTGCCCGCCCGGTTGCGCGGCAGACGCCGCTGACCCGGAACGCTCCGGCCCCGCCGGACGTTGTTCGAGACGTAAGTGTGCGCTGCGCGGAGACGAGGACATGATGCGGCTGCTGCTCTTCCTGGCCTTCCTGGTCGTCCCGGTCCTGGAGATCTGGCTGCTCATCCAGGTGGGCCAGGTCATCGGGGGCTGGACGACCGTGGCCGTGCTGATCGCCGTCAGCATGCTCGGCGCCTGGCTGGTGCGCCGCGAGGGGCGCCGGGCCTGGCGGGCGTTGCAGGAGTCGCTGCAGACGGGCCGGATGCCCGACCGCGAGCTGGCCGACGCAGGGATCATCCTGGTGGGCGGCACGCTGCTGCTGACGCCGGGCTTCCTGAGCGACGTCGTCGGCATGGCGTGCCTGCTGCCGGTCACCCGGCCGGCGATGCGCCGGCTGGGCTCCTGGTTCTTCGAGCGCCGGATCAAGCGGATGGCGGCCGCGTCGCCGTACGCGCACCTGTTCCCGACGCAGCCGGGCGGGGCCGAGCCCGGCGGGCCGGTGTCCGGCCGGGTCGTCCACGGCAAGGTCGTGCACGGCGAGGTCCTCCGCGAGGACCGCGAGCCGTAGACCCGGCTTCCCCGCCCTCCGCCCGGCCCAGCCGGGGGACGGCGGACGCAAAGACACAAAGACGCCCCCGGGCAGATGCCCGGGGGCTCACACCGTGGAATCAGATCAGGCGCTCTTGCGACGCTGGGCACGCAGCACGGCCAGCCTCTCGTTGAGCACCTCCTCCAGGTCCTCGATGGAACGCCGCTCCAGCAGCATGTCCCAGTGCGTCCGCGGCGGCTTGGTCTTCTTGGACTCCGGCTGCTCGCCATCGACCCGTACGGCGGTCGCGCCGCACATGCGGCACTCCCACGTCGCGGGAATCTCGGCCTCGGCGGCGAGCGGAACCTCGAAGTTATGGCCCTTCGGACAGGTGTAGGGCACCTCCTGGCGCGGGGCCAGATCCGTGTTACGGTCGTTCTCGTAGCTGGTTGCCCCGAGCCGGGTGCCACGAAGTGCGCGCTCGCCCATGTCTAAATGCCTCCTACAGGGCCCCCATGCGTGGGGGGTCTGTCTCCCACGGTGTCTAACGCTTGGTACCGTGATGGGATTCCCACCTGCGGGGTGATCCAATCTCCTCCGCCCCCAGGAGTTGCCCCGGCGGGCGCGACAGCCCCACGGGAGACGGCCCTTCCCACGCGTCAGAGATGTCAGGAAATGTCCGTGCCGGCGGGCCCAGGGCGTCAGATGCGCTCGGGCACCTCGTTGCCCGCCGCGCGGATGGCCTTCGGCAGGTTGACCAGAGCCAGCAGCACGAAGCCCAGCACGAAGAAAACGATCATCGAGACGATGGCGATCCGGTAGCTGTTGGTGAGCTGCAGCGCGATGGTCACCGTCAGCGAGCCGATGAACGCCGAGCCCTTGTCGCTGATCTGCAGCAGGCTGAAGTACTCGGCCTCCCGCCCCTTCGGGATCACCTGTGAGAACAGCGACCGCGACAGAGCCTGGGTGCCGCCCAGCACGATCGCGATGGCCAGCGCCATGAGGTAGAACTGCAGCGCCTGCCCCTCCTGGACGTACATCGCGACGATCACGATGGCCGTCCACACCACCAGGCTGCCGAGCACCGTGCGCTTGGTGCCGAGCCGGCGGGCCAGCGACCCCAGCAGCAGCGCCCCGAAGAACGCCACGAACTGCACCATGAGGATCGCGCTGATCTGCACCGTCTTGTCGAGCTTGAGCGCCTCGGCCGCGAACGCCGCGCTGTTGCCGATGACCGTCTGGATGCCGTCGTTGTAGACCAGGTAGGCCACCAGGAACAGCAGCGTCAGCGGGTAGCGGCGCAGTTCCTTGAGCGTACGGCCGAGCTGGCGGAAGCTGCCGCCCACCGAGCGCAGCGCGGTCGTCTCGTGCGCCGGGACCGGCCGGTTGCGCAGCCGCAGCAGCGGCACCAGCGTGAAGATCGCCCACCACAGGCCGGCCGACATCAGGCTGATGCGCACCGCCATGCCCTCGCCCACCCCGAGACTCTCGTGCTGAAGGTAGAGCACCAGGTTGAGCGCCAGCAGCAGCCCGCCGCCCAGGTAGCCGATCGCCCAGCCGCGCGAGGAGACGGCGTCGCGCTCGTCGGGCGTGGAGATCTGCGGCAGGAACGAGTCGTAGACCACGACGGACGAGCCGTAGGCCACGTTGGCGACGACGAACAGCACCCCGCCCAGCAGGTAGCGGTCGCCCTCGACGAAGTACAGGCCCATGGTGGCGAGCGCGCCGACGTAGGCGAACCCGCCGAGCAGCTCCCGCTTGCGGCCGGTGTGGTCGGCCAGCGCGCCCACGATCGGCAGGAACACGATCTGCAGCAACACCGAGACCGTCATGACCAGCCCGAAGAACGCCGCCGGCCGCACGTCGAGGCCCAGCACGTCCACGTACCCCAGACCGGGGGAGGCGGCGGCCAGCCGGTCGAAGTCGCTCGCGCACGTCGCGGCCGGCACGTCGGGGAAGTCCTCGGCGCAGGCGGCGGTGCGGGCCACCGGGATCAGGTACGGGCCGAGGAAGACCGAGATGACCGTGGTGTTGAAGGCGGAGTTGGCCCAGTCGTAGACGTACCAGCCGCGCTGTTCGCGCCGGCGGGCGGCCGGCGACTCGGCTGCGGGGTCGGAGGCCGCGGGGGGTGCGGATGCGGACATGGTGTCGGGTCGCTCCTCAGGCGTGGCCCGGCGGCGCCGGGCCCTGGATCGGACGGTCAGGCGGCCAGGCGGCCGGGATGCCACTGGCCGCGCCGGTCGAGCACGTCGCGCAGGCCGGTGATGTCGTCGGTCATGATGCCGTCGACGCCGAGGTCGAGCAACTGCTCCATGCGGTCGCGATCGTTGATCGTCCACACGTGCACCTGCATGCCGATGGCGTGTGCCGTGCGGACCAGGCGGCGGGTGGTGACCCGCAGCCCGCGGAAGCCCACCGGCACCTGCGCGCACGGCACGCCCGCCCGGGACAGGCGGCTCAGCAGGCGGCCGTAGCCGGACGTGGTCGCGGCGGCGCGCAGCGCCGCGACGCCGCGCGGGCCGAGCGCCGAGCAGACCTCCTTGCCGATGGCGGCCCGCGCCAGCACCAGCCGCTCGTCGGAGAAGGACGTCAGGCAGATGCGGTCGTGGGCGCCGGTCCGCCGGACGGCCTCGGCGAGCGGGGCGATGGCGGCGGCCTCCTTGACGTCGATGTTGAACCGGATCTCCGGCCACGAGCCGAGCAGGTCCTCCAGCAGCGGGATCTCGTGGACGCCGCCGATGCGGGCCTGCCGGACCGCCCGGTAGGGCAGCTCGGAGATGCGCCCGCGCCGGTCGGTCACCCGGTCCAGCGTGTGGTCGTGGAAGGCCAGCAGGACGCCGTCGGCGGTGGCGTGGGCGTCGGTCTCCAGGTAGGTGTAGCCGAGCCGCACGGCCCGCTCGAAGGCCTCCGCGGAGTTCTCGGCGCCTTCGGCGGCCCCGCCGCGGTGGGCGAAGGCCAGCGGGCCGGGATGGTCGAGAAAGGCGAAGCGGCGGGCGTACACGTCCTGAAGTATGCCTTCCGAGCGAACCGTGGATGAAGAACGTGAGTGAAGAAGAAGGTTACGAATCAGGCAGGCTCTGCCATTCCTGGCGGCGCGCCTCGGCCAGCGCGATGGCGGCGGCCACGGCCACGTTGACCGAGCCGACCCGCCCGACCTGCGGGATGTAGCAGGCCCCGTCGACGGCGTCGAGCAGCGCCGGTGAGCAGCCGTGGTCCTCGCTGCCGACCACCAGGCAGACGTCGCGGGCCAGGTCGGCGCGGTGCAGCGGCACCGCCTCGGCGGTCAGCTCGATCGCCAGCACGGTGTAGCCGTCGTCGCGGGCGGCCTTGACCGCCTCGGTGACCGGCGTCGGCTCGTGCCAGGAGACCAGCCGTTCGGTGCCGAGCGCGGTCTTGCCCGCTTTGGGGTTGGTCGGCGGGGTGGCGTTGCCGGCGAGCCAGATCTGGTCCACGCCGAACGCCGCGGCGGTGCGGAAGATCGAGCCCACGTTGAACGGTCCGGTCACCGACTCCAGGATCAGGGAGAGCCTGTTGCCGGTCTGCCGCCGCCAGGTGCGGTTGAGCCGCTTGACGTCGGTGGGTCGCAGTTGCCTTCTCAACGTTCCACTTTCAGGATGCGGTAGGCGGCCCGGGAGGCCTCGCGGGAGGCCTGCCAGCCCTGCTCGCCGAGCCAGCGTTGCAGGGAGTCGGAGCCGAGGTGTTTCTGGACGACCAGGTAGGCGACGCCGCCGGGCGCCAGCCGCGACAACCACCTGGTGAGCATGTCATGCAGGGCCGGCTTGCCGATCCGGATGGCCGGGTTGGACCAGATGGCCCGGAAGGTCACCCCGTCCGGCAGCTCGTCGGCGTGCACGGCCCTGACGCGGCCGAGGCCCGCGGCACGCGCGTTGCGCTCCGTCAGCTCGACGGCGCGCCGGTTGACGTCCACCGCCCACACGGTCGCCCCGGGCGCGCGTGCCGCCATGGTCAGCGCGATCGGGCCGTATCCGCAGCCGAGGTCGAGCAGGTCGCCCTCGCGCGGCGGCGGCGGGACCGTCTCCAGCAGGATCCGGGTGCCGAGGTCCACCCGCTCGGGCGAGAAGACGCCGCTGTCGGTCTCCAGCCGCAGGTGCAGGTCCGGCAGCACCAGGTCGACGCTGCCGGGCCTGCTCGCCGTGCCCGGCCGTTCGGAGAAGTAGTGGGCCACGGGCGTAGACGTTACGGGATGCGGATGCCCAGCAGCACGGCGGCGCCCGCCATCAGCGTCCCCACCACCAGCGCGGCCACCAGGAACCACTGCGTGACCTCCTGGTCGACCAGCTTGTAGCCGAGCGAGGTGCCGATCTGCTCGTAGACGTCGCGCAGCTCGCTGCCCGACTCCGCCGAGTAGGCCCGGCCGCTGGTGCCCTCGGACAGCGTCTTCAGGGTCTGCTTGTTGACGGGCACGTTCACCGGCCGGCCGTCGATGTTGACGGTGCCCTCCTGCGTGCCGTACGCGATCGTGGACACCGGCACCCGCGCCCGCTTGGCGAACTCGATGGCCTCGGCGACCGAACGGCCGGAGGTGTTGTCGCCGTCGGACAGCAGGACGATCGCGGCGGGCGGCGGGTCGGTGGCGGCGTCCTGGTCGAACGAGCGCACCGAGTCGAGCGCGTTGAACACCGCCTCGCCGATCGCCGTGCCGGGCCGGGTCGTGAGGTTGCCGATCGAGGTGACCACGGCCTGGTGGTCGGTGGTGGGGGAGATGACGACGTTCGCCGAGCGGGCGAAGGACACCACGCCCACGTTGAACCGGTCGGGCAGCTCCTTGACGAACGCCTGCGCGGCGGCCTTGGCGGCGGTGATCCGGTCGGGCTGCACGTCGTCGGCGTCCATCGACAGCGACACGTCCAGCGCGATCATGATGGTGGCCCGGTCGCGCGGCACCCGCACCTGGTCGGCGGGCTTGGCCGCGCCGATCACCAGCAGCGCCATCATCACCAGGAACAGCAGCGGCGCCACGTGCCGCCGCCAGCCCGGCGCGGCCGGCGCCACCAGGTTCAGCAGCGCCAGGTTGGTGAAGCGCACCGTGTAGCGGCGCCGGGCGAGCTGCGCCGCGACGTACCCGGCGACCAGCAGCGCGGGCAGCACGAACAGCCACAGCCAGCCGGGGGACAGGAAGGTCATGGCGCGGCCCTCCGCCGGACGAGGTGGCCTGTGCGGCGCTGACGGAGCACGAACTGCGCGATGTCGAACACCCAGTCGCGGTCGGTGCGCAGGACCAGGTGCGCGACGCCCGCGCGGCGCAGCGCCGCGCGGGTGCCGTCACGCTGGAGCGCGGCTGCCTCGGCGTAGGCGCGGCGAACTTTGGGCGAAAGGTGCACTTCGCGTACTTTCCCGGTCTCGGGGTCGGCGAACGCGACCCGGCCCACGTCCGGCAGCTCCAGCTCGCGCGGGTCGATCACCTCGACCGCGAGCACCTGGTGGCGGGCCGCCAGGCGGCGGATCGGGCGCTCCCACGGCCGCTCGGCGTCGGGGTCGAGCACCGGCCGGGCGTCGAGGAAGTCGGACACCACCACCCGCATGCCGCGCCGCCTGCGCGCCGCCGCCAGCACGTCGATCCCCTCCGCCAGGTCGGGCGGGTCGGCCACGACCCGGCCACGCGGGGCGTCCATCAGCGAGTGGAGCAGCCCGTACAGGGCGGGACGGCCGGACCGCGCCGGCATGCGGTGCACGTGCTCGTCGTGGATCACCAGCGCGCCGAACCGGTCGCCCAGCCGGCTCGACAGGAACCCGATGGCGCCGATCGCGGACACGACCAGGTCGCGCTTGTCGGTGTCGGCGGTGCCGAAGTCCATGCTGGGCGACAGGTCGGCCAGCGCCCAGGTCTCCAGCTCGCGGTCGGCGATCAGGTCGCGCACGTGCGGAACCGTGGTGCGCGCGGTGACCGCCCAGTCCATCCGGCGCACGTCGTCCTCACCCGGGACGTAGACGCGGCTGTCGCCCGCCTCGCTGCCGGGGCCGGGCAGCAACCCCTGATGGGCGCCGTGCAGCAGACCGTCGAGCTTGCGCAGCACCTTCAGCTCCAGGCGGCGCAGCGCCTGCTCCGCCGTCGTCGCCCGCCCGGGCGACGGTGGTGGGGTCGGTGGGGGAGTCGGCGGCGTCGTCACCGCTGCTGGTTCCACACGACGAGAGGCGGAGGCACGGCGTGCAGGATCTGCCGGACGACCTGCTCGGGATCGACCCCGTCGGCCAGGGCGTCGAAGGTGAGCATCAGCCGGTGCGCCATCACGTCCACCGCCACGTCGCGGACGTCGTCGGGCAGCAGGTAGTCGCGGCCGCGCAGCAGCGCGAGGGCGCGCCCCGCGGACACCAGGCCCAGGGTGGCGCGCGGGCTGACGCCGATCTCGATCGTCTCACCCAGCTCGCCCAGGCCGTACTCGGCGGGCGCGCGGGTGGACATGACGAGCCGCACGACGTAGTCGGCGACCAACTGGTGCACCGAGACCTGCTCGGCGGCGTCCTGCAGCGCCTGCAGCCGCTCGGGGTCGAGCACCCGCTCCGGCACCGGCGGCTTGACGCTCATCCGGTGCAGGATCTCCAGCTCCTCGTGAGCGGTGGGATGCGGCACCCGCACCCGGAACAGGAACCGGTCGCGCTGCACCTCCGGCAGCGGGTAGACGCCCTCGGACTCGATCGGGTTCTGGGTGGCCAGCACGACGAACGGCCTGGGCAGCGGGTGCGTGACGCCGGCCAGCGTCACCTGGCGTTCGGCCATGACCTCCAGCAGGGCCGACTGCACCTTCGCCGGGGCGCGGTTGATCTCGTCGGCGAGCAGGAAGTTGACGAACACCGGGCCCAGCTCGACATCGAACTTCTCGTTGGACGGGTGGAACACCCGGGTGCCGACGATGTCGCTCGGCACCAGGTCGGGGGTGAACTGGATCCGGGCGAACGAGCCGCCCACGACGGTGGCCAAGGTGGAGGCGGCGAGGGTCTTGGCGACGCCCGGAACCCCTTCGAGCAGGCAGTGCCCGCGTGCCAGCAAGGCGACGATCAGCCTCTCGACCATGTGTTCCTGCCCGACGATGACCCTGCGGACCTCGTCCAGGGCCTGACGCAGCACGGCCGCGTCGGTCCCTCCCGGCAACTCTTCGGCGACGCTCATGCAGCCCATTCCACCAAACGTGCCGCGAACGTGCACCACGCCACGTCTGTGCTTTCATGGCAGACGTGGCAAGTCCGCTGCAGTACGGCGACCCTCCCCGGCTGGGGCCGTTCGTGGTCCAGGCGCGCCTGCACGTGGCGCCGGCCGGGTTCGTCTACCTGGGTCAGGCGGCCGACGGGCGCGCGGTGTCCCTGGCCGTGCTGACGCGCGGCGCGGCGCTCGACGCGGCGGCGCGCGAGCGGTTCGTCACCGCGATCAGGGAGACCGAGACGCGCGGCGGCGTGCGCGGCTGGCTCGGCCGGGCCGTGCGGGCGCGGGCCGCCGTGCTGGAGGACGCGCCCGCGGTGCTCGCGATGGACACGGGCCGGGCGCCGTGGGTGGCCGTGCCGTACGCGCCGGGCCGGCCGGGGGCCGAACGGTTCCTGGAGCCGGTCATGGTCGGCGGCACGTTCATCGGCCCGGCGCACGGGCCCGACTTCGTCCCCTACTGGCTGACCGACCGGGCTCCCGCGCTGCCCGGCCCGCCGCCGGGCCGCAGGCCGCTGACCGAGACGCGCAAGCGGGTGCTGATCGCCCTGCTCGTGCTGGTCGGGCTGGTGCTGCTGCTCACCGTGATGGCGTTGCTGATGCTGCTCGGCCGGGCCGACACCGAGCAGGTGCCCCGGCCGCTGCCACCCACCAGCTTCGAGCCGAGCCCGCCGCCGACGCCCGCCTCGCCGGAGCCGCGCCAGCCCTCACCGAGCCCGTCGCCCTCGCCGTCGGGCCCGGGCACGCCCGGCCCGTCGCAGGGGGAGGACCCGCTGGAGGAGGACCCGCTCTGACGCCATGTGGGCCGCCTCAGCGCGGCGACACGAATCCCGACTCGTAGGCGGCGATGACGGCCTGGGTGCGGTCGCGCACGCCCAGCTTGGCCAGCACGTTGCCGACATGGGTCTTGACCGTCTCCTGGCCGAGCGTCAGCTCCGCCGCGATCTCGCCGTTGTTCAGGCCCCTGGCCATCAGGCGCAGCACGTCGCCCTCACGGTCGGTCAGCCGGTCGATCCCCGGCACCGGCGCCGTGGGGCGGCGCCCCGCCAGCGTCCGGATCGCCGCCGGGAACAGCAGCGTCTCACCGGCGGCCACCAGCTTGACCGCGCGGACGAGCTCGTCGGGACGGGTGCGCTTGAGCAGGAAGCCGTCGGCGCCCGCGCGCAGCGCGTCGTAGACGTGGTCGTCGTTCTCGAACGTCGTCACCACCAGCACCTTCGGCGGCTCGGTCATCGCCACCAGCCGACGGGTGGCCTGGATGCCGTCGAGCGCGGGCATGCGCACGTCCATCAGCACGATGTCGGGCCGTTCGCGGCGCACCACGGGCACCACCTCCGCCCCGTCGGCCGCCTCGCCGACGACGGTCAGGCCGGGCTCGGTGTCGAGGATGACGCGCAACCCGGCGCGTACGAGGTCCTCGTCGTCGGCGATCACGATGCGCACGGTCATGCGCCCGACCGTAGCGGCAGCCGCGCCGCGACGCGCCACCACCCCTCCCCGGCCGTGCCGACAGGAGAGGCGTCCGGGGTGGCGTCCGGGGTGGCGTCGGCGGGAGCCGGCGCCGGGCCGGCCTCCAGCTCGCCCCGCAGGAGGCGGACCCGCTCGCGCATGCCGGTCAGGCCCCTGCCTCCCGGCCCGGCGGTGCGGGTGCCGATCGGGTTGCGCACCTCCAGCCGCAGCTCGCCGTCGTGGACGCCGACGGACAGCCGGACCTGTCCCCGCCCGTACTTGATCGCGTTGGTCAGGGCCTCCTGGATGATCCGGTACGCCTCGCGGGAGACCACCGCAGGGACGCCGGACAGGTCGCCGGCCTCGTGCCGCACCCGGGCCCCGGAGGCGGCGACCAGCGCGTCCAGGTCGGCCAGCGTCGCCTGCGGTGCGCGCGGGCCGGGTCCGGCCTCCTCCTCCCGGCCGGGAGGAGTCTCCCCCCGGCGCAGGACGCCCAGGACGTGGTCGAGGTCGTCGAGCGCCGAACGGGCCGACTGCTCGATCGCGGCCAGCGCCGTGCGTGCCGTGGCCGGATCGCGGTCGAGCACGCGCCCCGCAGCGGCCGCCTGCAGCGTGACGACGCTCAGCGCGTGGCCGACCGAGTCGTGCAGCTCGCGCGCGAGCCGGTTGCGCTCGGCCAGGGTGCGGGCGTGCTCCTCGGCCGCCGCCAGCCGCTCGGCCGGGGTCGGGCCGAGCAGGACGGGAGCCAGCCGGGCCAGCAGCGCCCCCGACCCCGCCGCCATGGCCACCAGCCCCGCCAGCGTCACCACGCCTACCAGCGCCCACCCCACCTCGGGCGCGCCCGCCTCCACCCGCAGCGAGAGCACGTCGATCGGCCCCGGGACGAACGGCTGCGCCAGCGTGAACAGCGTGAACGGCACCACCGCCAGCGTGCACCCGCTGACCACGCCGCCGACCGCCAGGTGCAGCGTGAACCAGGCCGCCGTGCGGCGGCGCTCCTGCCACGACCGGCGCTCCTGCCGCGGGGGCGTCAGCACCTTGGCCCCGAGCAGCCCCTGAGCGGCGCTCACCGCCAGCCCGCGCACCGGGAGGAACAGGCCGGTGAGCGCGACGACCGGCAGCACCGCCACGAACACCCCCAGCTCGACCGGCAGCATCAGCGTGGCGGTCCCCTGGCCGGCCAGGCCGCCGACCAGCACGCCGACCATCATGTACGGCATCAGCAGCGCCCCGCCCAGGATCAGGCACGCCCAGCGCCGGGCGAGGTTCACTCTCACATCCGGCATTCTATGTCGACGTGAATTCACTCTCGGAGTAATGCGCTTTCAGAGAAATGCGCCGCCAGCGAAAAACTCCAAGAATGGCCCTCCGCCGGGTCTAGCGTTTGAGGGGCAGTTCGACACGCATTCGGCGGCCGCGAAAAGCCCGGACGGCTGCCGCGGTCCCCGAAGGAAAGGCGACCGATGACGGAGACCATGCGCGCGTCCTGGCCCGACCAGCTCAGCCAGCGCCTGCTCAGGGAGCGGATAATCGTTCTCGGCCAGGAGGTCGACGACGATATATGCAACCGGCTCTGCGGCGAGTTGCTTTTGCTCGCCGCAGAGGACCCGAAGCGCGACATAACCCTTTACATCAATTCGCCCGGCGGCTCGGTGCACGCCGGTCTGGCGCTGTACGACATGATGCAGTTCGTGCCGTGCGACGTGGCGACGGTGGCCATGGGCTTCGCCGCGTCCATGGGGCAGGTCCTGTTGTCCGCCGGCGCTCCCGGCAAGCGCTACATCCTGCCCAACGCCCGGGTCGTGATGCACCAGCCGCTCGGCGGCATCGGCGGCTCGGCCGCCGAGATCCAGATCCAGGCCGAGAACATGCTCTACACCAAGCGCCGGATGGCCGAGATCATCGCCCACCACACCGGCCAGCCGCTGGAGCGCATCCAGGCCGACTCCGACCGCGACCGGTGGTTCACCGCCCAGGAGGCGCTGGACTACGGCTTCGTCGACCACATCGCCGAGGGGACCAACTGACATGAGTGGACGCTACGTGCTGCCCTCCTTCACCGAACGGACCTCCTACGGCGTCAAGGAGCTCAACCCGTACAACAAGCTGTTCGAGGACCGGGTCGTCTTCATCGGCGCCCCCATCGACGACACCTCGGCCAACGACGTGATGGCCCAGCTCCTCACGCTGGAGTCGATCGATCCCGACCGCGACATCAGCCTCTACATCAACTCGCCGGGCGGCTCGTTCACCGCGATGGCCGCCATCTACGACACGATGCAGTTCGTCCGGCCGGAGATCCACACGGTCTGCATCGGCGAGGCCGCCTCGGCGGCGGCGGTCCTGCTGGCGGCCGGAGCCCCCGGCAAGCGCGCAGCCCTGCCGCACGCCCGCGTCCTGCTCCACGAGCCGGCCGCCGAGGGCGGGCGCGGCCAGTCCAGCGACCTGGAGATCCACGCCCGCGAGATCCTGCGGATGCGCGACCAGCAGGAGGCGATCCTCGCCCGGCACACGGGCCGCCCCGAGCCGGACATCCGGCGCGACATCGAGCGTGACCGCATCTTCACGGCCGAGCAGGCGCGCACGTACGGGCTGATCGACGACATCTACGCCTCCCGCAAACGCGCCCTCACCCCGACCCGCTGACCCGCTGACCCACCCGTCACGTCCCTGATCTACGTTGTAAAGGCGGTAGCTTGGCAGCGTGACCTCCTACCTCACCGTCAAGGGCCGCGTCGAGCACGAGACCGAGGCCAAGCGCTCGCGCTTCCTCTGCGCCGTGGCCCCGGCGCGCACCGTGGAGGAGGCGGTGGAGTTCATCGCGGAAAGGCGCCGGCTGCACCAGGCCGCGACGCACAACTGCACGGCGTACGTGGTCGGCCGGCGGGTCCAGAAGGGCGACGACGACGGCGAGCCGGGCGGCACGGCCGGCACCCCGATGGTGCAGGCGCTGGTGGGGCGGGGGTTCAGCGACGTGGTTGCCGTGGTGACGCGCCACTTCGGCGGGGTGCTGCTGGGAGCGGGCGGGCTGGTCCGCGCGTACGGGTCGGCGGTGACCGAGACGCTGGACCGGGCGGAGGCGGATGGGGCGGTGGCGCGCATGGTTCCCGCGACGGTGGTGCGCGTGTCCGTCGCCCACGACCAGGCCGGGCGGGTGGAGAACGACCTGCGCGCCTCGCGGTACGCCCTGCGCGAGGTGGCCTACGGGACAGCCGTCGAGTTCGCGGTGGCCGTGGGCGAGGACGAGGTGGACGCGTTCGCCGAGTGGGTCGCCACGCTCACGGCCGGGCGGGCGCGCCTGGAGCGGGGCGAGGGCATCCACGTCCCCGCCGGGTGAACCACCAGCCGTATGGGCGGGCGGTCGGCTTCGACCCGGCCTTGAGGTCCTGAGCGGCCGCGGCGAGCGTGCTGTGGCTGGTCAGCCTTCCAGGGCGTACTGCATGACGCGGAACTTGGCCTGGGCCTCGGCCAGTTCGGAGCCGGGGTCGGAGTCGCCCATGATGCCGCCGCCGGCGAAGAGCCGGGCGCGGCGGCCGTCGATGAGTCCGGAGCGCAGGGCGATGCCCCACTCGCCGTCGCCGTGGGCGTCGATCCAGCCCACCGGCCCGGCGTAACCGGCGCGGTCCATGCCCTCCAGCTCGCGGATCACCTTGATCGCGGTGTCGGTCGGGGTGCCGCCGACGGCGGCGGTGGGATGCATGGCCGCGACCACGTCCAGGACGGACGCGCCGTCGGCGAGCCGGCCGCTGACGTGGCTGGCCAGGTGCTGGACGTTCGGCAGGACGAGCAGTTCCGGCTCGGCGGGGGTGTGCAGCTCGGCGCAGAGGGGGGCGAGGGTCTGGCGAACGGAGGCGATGGCGCACTCGTGCTCGTGCCGGTCCTTCTCGGAGGCGAACAGGGCTGCGCCGCGGGCTATGTCGTCGGCGGCGCTGGTGCCGCGCGGGGTGGTGCCCGCGAGCACCAGCGACTCGATCTGCTTGCCGGTGCGCCGGACGAGCAACTCGGGGGTGGCGCCGACGAGTCCCGCGACGGAGAAGGTGTAGCAGTCGGGATAGCGGTGCGCGAGGCGGGACAGCAGGAGGCGTACGTCGATCGGATACTCGGCGGTGGCGAGCAGGTCGCGGGCGAGCACCACCTTCTCCAGTTCCCCGTCGCGGATGCGGCGGGCGGCGCGGGCGACGATGTGCTCCCACTCGGGGGCCGTCAGGCTGCCGTCGCCGTAGCGGATGCGGCCGGGCGGGCGCGGCGGGCCGAAGGCGTGCAACTGCGACTCGCCGACAGTGGTGAGCCAGGTACGGCCGTCGCGGCGGGACAGGACGGTCTGCGGGACGACGAGGGTGGAGCCGGGGGAGTCCTCGTCGAAGGTGAACGTGCCGAAGGCGACGGGCCCGGGGCCGTCGAGCGGGCCGGCGGTGTGAGCCTCGCCGAGGACGGTGGCGAGCCACCGGCGCGCCCAGGCGAACCGGCCCGGCCCTGGCGGGACCGTGACGCGGGCGGCCTCCCCCCAGCCGACGAGCCCCTCGCCGTGCCGGACCCACGCGTACGGCGCGGTCCTGGGCAGGGCTGCCAGCAGGTCGCCGGGGTCGCTCGCAGGGGTTGTGCGAACCGGCAGCGGGCGGGTTGTTCCGAGCGCGACACTCACCCAAGACACTCTATGCGGGAACTGAACACGTTCGACTGGGACCCCCGCGAATGCCCGGATACCGTGCCGATCCAGGATATGGCCCTCATTGGGGGCATCCACCTCGACTCCGGACTGTCAAGCGGCGATATGCAGTGGGTTCGGAAACGGCCCTTGTGGCGGTGACGTCATGGTGGGGCGCGGGCGCGATCCCTACCGTGGGCGCATGATCAGTCACCTGACTCCCGTGGTCGCCGCCGTCGTGGTGTTCGCCGGGTCCGGAACGGCGCAGGCCGCGTCGTCGCGGGTGCCGGTGCCGGGCACGATGGTGGCGCTGGGAGACTCGATCTCGGCCGGGTACAACGGGTGCGGCTGGTACGTCGCGTGCACGTCCCGGTCCTGGTCGACCGGCGACCATGCCCCGGTCGACAGCCACTACCGGCGGCTGCTGCGGCTGGACGGCGGCATCAGGGGCCACAACACCAACCTGGCGGCGCCGGGCGCGACCAGTGCCGGTCTGATGGCCCAGGTGCGGCGGGCGATCGAACTGAAGCCGGGCTACGTGACGATCCTCATCGGCGCCCAGGACGCCTGCGTGCGCACCGAACGGGAGATGACGCCGGTCGAGACCTACCGGCGGCGCCTGGACGACGCGCTGGCCGCGCTGCGCGACGGGGTGCCCGGCGTGCGGGTGTTCGTGGCGAGCATCCCCGACCTGCGGCGGCTGTGGCAGGTCGGCAAGGGCAACGGGTTCGCCCGGGCGTTCTGGGCGGTGGGGCGGATCTGCCAGACGATGCTGGCCCGGCCGACGTCGGTCAAGCGGGCGGACGTGGAGCGGCGCGACCGGGTCCGGGAGCGGGTGATGGCCTACAACCGGGAGGCCGCCGAGGCGTGTGCGGCCCTGGGGGAGGCGTGCCGCACCGACGGGGGCGCGGTGTTCGGCTTCAGGTTCACCCTCGATCACATCAGCGGATGGGACTACTTCCATCCGAACGCGGACGGTCAGCGAGCGCTGGCCCGGCTGACCTTCCCGCGCGGCTTCGACTGGGCCGACACCCGCTGACCCGCGTCGGACCGCGTCGGACCGCACCGGACCGCGTCGGACCGCATCGGACCGCGTCGGACCGCATCGGACCGCATCGGCCCGCATCGGCCCGCATCGGCCCGCGTCGACACTTTGCCGACGCCCGACCGCGTGCCGACACGTGCCGACACCCGACGACGTCCGCTGAACCCCGCTGACATCAGCGTCGCAGCTCGGCCGGTCTGCCCGCTCGCCGCGGGCTCCGCGAACGGCCGTGGTCAGCGGCACTGGGCGAGCATGGCGTTCCGGTCGGGCCTGGTGACGGGCATGTCGTACTTGAGCGCCACCTGCGCGAAGCGGGTGACGTAGGCGCAGCGGACGCGGCGCTGCGGGGGCAGCCAGCTCGCCGGGCCGGAGGCGTCCTTCTGCTCGTTGGCCGCCCCGTCGACGGGCAGCAGGTTGAGCGGGTCGTTGGCGAAGTCGAGCCGCCTGGACATCGGCCAGCGGGCCGAGCCCATGCGCCAGGCGTAGGCGAGCGGTACGACGTGGTCGACCTGGACCTCGTCGGCGTCGCTCTTGCTCCAGTCGATCGTCCTGCCCGTGTAGGGATCTGCGAGCCGCATGGCGACCACCACGCACCGCGAGCCGTCCCGGTAGACGACGTCCTGCCCGTCGCGGGCGAGGAGGTCGTCGCGGGTACGGCAGCCGTTGCGGGCATAGGGGACGCCGGTGGCGGAGTCGGCCCAGTTGTCGCCGTAGCGGGTGCGGGCGTAGCCGGTGCTGGGGCCGCGTCCCCGCACGCGCAGGTCCTGGATGAGGGCGCGGGCGGCGGCTCGGTCGGCGCGGCCGGTGACCGGGGCCAGGCCCGGCAGGGTGCCTGCGGCGTTGCCGAGCGGGCTGGCGGCGGTGGTGTGCCCGGCGGCGGCCTCGCCCGCGCCGGTGCCCTTGCCGGCGAGTGCGGCGAGGATGACGACTCCGGCCAGCACGGCGACGACGTCTTTGGTGGTCAAGCGCGCCTCCGGGGGTGAGGAGACCGGGCACCTCTCTAGAGAGATGCCCGGGTTCGGCTGCTTCGACACGGTGTCGTGCCGGCGGTACTGCGGTAACCTCCGCCCTTCGTCTGGCGAGCACCGATATATCCGGCTATAGGTATGCGACTTGGATCGACACGCCCTTTTCCTGTCTAGAGCCGTCGTTTCATCACCAGGGCGATATGCGGCCCCGTGTTCTGCCTACCATCCCCGAGTACCGATGATCTTCATGGGGGTGCAGGGGTGACTGGGCGCATGCTGTTCCGGATCTGGTCCGCCGTCGTGCTGGCCGCCGGCGTGGCCCTGGTGCCACCGCCGGCGGCGGCCGCCGAGAGCCGCCCGCCGGGCGGGCGCACCGCGGGCGCGGCCGCGTTCGCCGCCCTGGCCGCCGACGGGGCCAGGCGGCAGGAGCGGGAGATCCGCGCGGGTGGCGGCGTCGCGGCGCAGGCGGCGGTGTGCGCGGGCGTGTCCGTCATCTGCGAGGAGAACAACAAGCCCGGCAACCCGCCCAGCGAATGGGACGTCGTGGGGTCGGGCAGCAGCGCCATCCAGGGTTACGCGACGCAGATGAGCGTCGGCCTGGGCGAGACCGTGCGGTTCAAGGTGGAGACCGTGGCGACGAACTATCGCCTGGACATCTACCGCATCGGTTACTACGGCGGGATGGGCGCGCGGAAGATCGCGACCGTCGAGCCGTCGGCCGCGCTGCCGCAGCGGCAGCCCGCGTGCGCCGTCGAGACGCAGACGGGGCTGATCGACTGCGGACGCTGGGCCGTGTCGGCGTCGTGGGCCGTGCCCGCGAACGCCGTGTCCGGCGTCTACATCGCCAAGCTGGTCCGGGAGGACGGGCCGACCGGCGCCAGCCACATCATCTTCGTGGTGCGCGACGACACCCGCGGATCGGACATCCTGCTGCAGACCTCCGACACCACCTGGCAGGCGTACAACAGGTACGGCGGCAACAGCCTCTACTTCGGCTCGCCCGTCGGCCGCGCCTACAAGGTCAGCTACAACCGGCCGTTCCGGACCCGGGGGACCACGACCAGCGACGCCCCGGAGAGCTTCTTCTTCAGCGCCGAGTACCCCATGGTGCGCTGGCTGGAGGCCAACGGCTACGACGTGAGCTACTTCTCCGGCGTGGACACCGCCTCCCGCGGTCAGGAGCTCGTGGAGCACCGGGTGTTCCTGTCGGTCGGCCACGACGAATACTGGTCGAACGAGATGCGGGACCACGTGGAGAGCGCCCGCGACGACGGCGTCAACGTGGCGTTCCTCTCCGGCAACGAGGTCTTCTGGAAGACCCGGTGGGAGCCGAGCATCGACGGCACGGACACGCCGTTCCGGACGCTGGTGTGCTACAAGGAGACGCACGCCAACGCCAAGATCGACCCCAGTCCCCAGTGGACCGGGACGTGGCGCGACCCGCGGTTCTCGCCGCCGTCCGACGGCGGCCGGCCGGAGAACCGCGCCACCGGGACCCTGTTCATGGTCAACGGCCCCGTCAACGACACCATGAGCGTCCCGGCGGAGTACGGGCCGATGCGGTTCTGGCGCAACACCTCGGTGGCCGCCCTGCAACCCGGGCAGTCCGCGACGCTCCCCGCGGGGACGCTCGGCTTCGAGTGGGACGAGGCGCCGGACGACGACTTCACGCCGCCCGGCACGGTGCGGCTCTCCCGGACGACGGTGACCACCTCGTCCAAGTACCTGCAGGACTTCGGCACCGTCTACGGCCCGGGCACGGCGACGCACAGCCTGACGCTGTACAAGGCGCCGAGCGGCGCGCTCGTCTTCGGCGCCGGCACCGTGCAGTGGTCGTGGGGCCTGGACGCCACCCATGACTTCCCCGGCACCCCCACCGACGTCCGGATGCGGCAGGCGACGGTCAACCTGCTCGCCGACATGCGGGCCCAGCCCGCCAGCCTCCAGCCCGGCCTGGTGCCGGCCACCGCGTCGACCGACACCGTCGCGCCGACCGTCACGATCACCACCCCGGCCGCCGGGGAGAGCGTGAGCTCCGGCACGATCGTGGTCCGGGGCACGGCGGCCGACACCGGGGGAGGCGTCGTGGCCGCCGTCGAGGTGTCCACCGACGGCGGCGCGCGGTGGCGCCAGGCGACGGGCCGCGCCGACTGGCAGACCACCTGGACGATCGAGGGCAGCGGCGAAAAGACGATCATGGTGCGGGCGGTGGACGACAGCGGCAACATCCAGGCGCCCCCCACCACCCGAACCGTCTCCTCCGGCTGCCCGTGCAGCATCTTCCCGTCGTCCGCGGTGCCCGCCGTGGCCTCGGCGAACGACGTCCGTTCGGTCGAGCTCGGCGTGAAGTTCCAGGCATCGACCGCCGGCGTCGTGACGGGGATCAGGTTCTACAAGGGCCCGGAGAACACCGGCACGCACACCGGCAGCCTGTGGACCAGCGGCGGCCAGTTGCTGGGCAGGGTGACCTTCACCGACGAGACGGCCAGCGGATGGCAGCAGGCCCGATTCGCCACCCCGGTCCAGGTGAGCCCCGGCACCACCTACATCGCCTCGTACTTCGCCCCCCGAGGGCGAGTACTCGCAGAACACCTCCTACTTCACCGCCCCGGTGGTGAACGGCCCCCTCACCGCCCCGGCCAGCGGGGCGAGCGGCGGCAACGGCGTCTACCGGTACGCGTCGGGCAGCGCCTTTCCCAACAAGACGTACGCCGCCAGCAACTACTGGGTGGACGTCCTGTTCACCCCGTCCGGGCAGCCTCCCGTGACGAGCAGCCTGTGGAGCGACGCGACGCTTCCGGCGACGCCGTCGGCGGACGACCCGAGAGCGGTGACGCTGGGCCTGAAGTTCAGGGCGACGACGAGCGGGACGGTGCGGGGCGTCAAGTTCTTCAAGGGAGCCCAGAACACCGGCACGCACACCGGCAGCCTGTGGACGGCCGACGGCCAGCCGCTGGCGTCGGTGACGTTCAGCGGCGAGACGGCGAGCGGCTGGCAGCGGATGGACTTCGCGACGCCCGTGGCGATCAACGCGAACACCACGTACGTGGTCTCCTACCACACCACGTCGGGGTTCTACGCGCTGAACAGGTCGTACTTCTCCGCCCCGTACGCCAACGGACCGCTCGTCGCGCCGGACAGCGGCGCGGTGGGCGGCAACGGGGTGTACCGGTACGGGGCGGCCAACAGCTTCCCCACCGGCAGCTACCAGGCCAGCAACTACTGGGTGGACGTCGTGTTCACCGCCGACCCGTGACCCTGTCTCGCGCGCCCGGCCCGCCGCCGCCGATCACCGCCTACCGCGACGGCGCGCTGGCCGACGTCATCGCCGAGCCGGTCGAGCGGTCGGCCCTCGAAGGGCCGCCGGCCGTCTCAGGACCGCCGGTCCTCTGCCGGCCGGCCGTCTCAGGGCCGCCGGACGGCCGCGAACCGGCCGTCTCAGACCCGCCGGCCGGCTGGGGCCGGACATAGGTGCCGTTGCGGCGGGCGACCAGCTCGTCCAGCAGGGCGTCCCAGCGCGCGCCGACGGCGTCGAGGTCATAGGTGCGGGCGGTCTCCAGCGCGCCGGCCGCCAGCCGCCGCCGCAGCTCCTCGTCCTCGATGACGCGGATGATGGCGGCGGCGAGGTTGGCGTTGGTGCGCGGCTTGACCAGGAGACCGTCGACCTCGTCGGTGATCATCTCCTTGGGCCCGTGCGGGCTGTTGAAGCTCACGATCGACAGCCCCTTGGCCATGGCCTCGAGGATGGTCATGGGGAAGCCCTCGTGCCGGGAGCTGAGCACGTAGATGGAGGCCCGCTCCAGCTCGGCGCCCACGTCGGTGGTGGCGCCGGGCAGGACCACCTTGCCCTCCAGGCCGGCCTCGGCGATCTGGGTGCGCAGGTTGTCCTCCTGCGGGCCCGCACCGAAGATGCGCAGCTGCCAGTCGGGATGCGCCTGGGCGACCTGCTCCCAGGCGGTGATGAGGCGGTGGAAGCCCTTGATCCGGGTCATCCGGCCCACCGCGATGGCGACCTTGGCGTCCAGCGTGGCGACGCCACCGGTCATCGGCGGCACCGCGTTGGGGATGCGGACGAGCCGCTTCGGCTTCTTGGGCAGGGTGTCGCGGTAGTCGCGCAGGTCAGCCTTGGTGAGGGTGACGAGGGCGTCCATGCGGCGGTAGCGCCACTTGATGAGCTCCTGCATCGGCTCGGCCTGGGTGCGCAGGGCGACGTGCTCCTGTCCGACCGTGATGACGCCGGGCGGCGCGAGCTGCGCCATGGCGAGGTTGAGCCCCGGCCGGGTGGCCATGAGCACCCCGCCGTCCAGTGAGCGGATGTAACGCGCCAGCTTGAGGTCGGTCCACAGGTTGAACCGGTGGTAGGCCGTCTCCTCCTGGGGGATCAGTTTGCTCGGCATCTTCGACAGCATCGCCCGCAGCGGGTCCGAGCTGGGGTTGAGCCGGTCGTCCAGGAAGCGGAACCTGACCCGGGGGTCGATCGGGAAGAACGGCTCCTCGGCCTCCTTGAGGATGGACACGATCTCCACGTCCCGGTCGCGCGCCAGGTAGCTGGCGAGATTGAACACGGTACGGATCGTGCCGCCCATGCCGTTGGCGTGGAGCAGCAGGATGCGGACCCGGTCGGCGGAGGGGGGCGGCGCGTTGCGCGCCTTGCGCCGGTTGTACCCCCGGTACAACCGGACCATCGCCGACTTGCCCTTGCGTGCCAGTGCGCGCACCTGTGGGATCCCCCTTGGCGTCAAGTGTCGTAAACACGCTTGGCCGACGATGAGGACACACCTCACCATCGGCACACTGTCTCGTTGAGGTGGAGTGCACCGTGCATCCCCGTGGCACTATCCCCACCTATGATCTTTAGACGCGATAAATGGTCTTAAGGTTGCATCTTGATCGAGACGAGTCTCGCGCGGCGGCGCGAAAGGCGGGTGAGAGGCGGGCGGCGGCCGCGCCGCCCGCCCAGGTCACCGGCTCAGGCGGGGTGTCACGCCTGGTCCGGCTTGCCGGCTTCCTTCTTGGCGTCCTTGGCCTGGCGGCCGGTCTTGATCGCCTGCTTCTTGGCCTTGCCGGACTTGGCGGCCGGTTTCTTCTTGGTATCGGACATGGCTATACCCCCCGTATGAACCATGCATGCCTCTTCGGCACACTAAGCCGCTTAGTACCCATTTGGCACTGAAAACCGACATAGTGCCATTAGTTACATGGCGATCTACAGCAGGGTGAGCTGCTCGGGCCCGGCGGGCAAAGGCGCGGGTCGGGGTGCGGACGGTGGAGCGGCCGGCCGGGCCGGGAGGCGGCGGGCCCGCGCCGGGGTGGCCCGGCCCATGCCATGGCGCTCGGCCAGCTCCCTGACCAGGCCCGTCACGCGCTGCTCGTAGGCCCGGGGAGCGTAGGCGCCCCTGCCGTACAGCTCCAGGTAGCGCGGCAACAGGCGCGGATGCTCGCGGGACAGCCACGCCAGCCACCACTCGCGTGCGCCGGGACGCAGGTGCAGCACGATGGGCGTGACGTGGGTGGCGCCCGCCTCGGCGATCTCCTTGACCGTGCGTTCGAGCTCGCCGGGGGAGTCGGTGAGGTAGGGCAGGATCGGCGCCATGAGCACCCCGCACGGCACGCCGTGGTCGTTGAGCGTGGCGCAGGTCTCCAGGCGCCTGGCCGGGTGCGGGGTGCCGGGCTCGGTCGAGCGCCAGGCGTCGGGGTCGAGGAAGCCCGCCGAGACGTTGGTGGCCACCTCGGTGACGCCGGCCGCCTCGGTGAGCAGGTCGAGGTCTCGCAGGATGAGGGTGCCCTTGGTGAGGATGGAGAAGGGGTTGGCGGCGTCGCGCAGGGCCGCCAGGACGCCGCGCATGAGCCCGTAGCGGCCCTCGGCCCGCTGGTAGCAGTCGACGTTGGTGCCCATGGCCACGTGCTCCCCGCGCCAGCGGGGCGAGGCCAACTCCTTGCGGGTCAGCTCGGCCGCGTTGACCTTCACGATGATCTTGGAGTCGAAGTCGGCCCCGGCGTCGAGGTCGAGGTAGCGGTGGGTGGCCCGGGCGAAGCAGTAGAGGCAGCGATGCCCGCAGCCCCGATAGGGGTTGATGGTGTGGCCGAACGGGACGTGGCTCCCCGCCGGGACCCGGTTGATGATCGACCGTGCGTGGATCTCGTAGAAGGTCGTGCCCCGGAACTCGGGGGTGTCGAACGTCCGGGCCACCGCGCCGCGTGCGAACAGCGGCACGACCGGATCGTCCTGATCAGTGCCCTCAAGGCGCAGATTGTCCCAACGCATGCCTTATTAGAACAGGCATTCGACCGTGATCGCAAAGGGAAAGAGGCTGCAATTACCTCACCAGGCGGCGGCTAATGATCTTCAGGGTTGGGCAGAAACCCCGCACAGAGCTTGCGTTCCGGAGGTGCATCTATGGCCTGGTCGCAGGACGAGGAGAGGATGCTGGCCCAGATCGAGCGTCACCTCGTCGACGACGATCCACGTCTCGTGGCGCGACTTGAGTCGTTCAACGAGCGGGCGCGGCGCAGTGAGGCGCAGGCCTCCGGCGTCGCCGGGCCTCGGCGCATGCCACGCCGCTCGACCGTCATCATCCTGGTGAGCTGGCTGCTCATCGCGACGTTGATCGCGACCTTGCTCATCATGGTCCTGCGTCAGGAGGCCGCCGGCCTGGCCCTGGCCGCCACTCTCTGAGCTGCCCACTCTCTGAGCCGTCCACTCTTTGAGCCGTCCACTCTTTGAGCCGTCCACTCTCTGAGCCGCCTCTCTCTGGCTCGTCGTCCCGCCCCACCGTTCAGGTCGTACGCCACCCGTGCTTGATGAGCAGGTTGCGTGCGTCCTCCGCCACGGCGTGGTCGGTGAGCACCTCGTAGCGGTCGGCCACGATCGTGCTGCACGACACCAGGTCGCCGCGCCCCCGCGTGGCCAGCCGGGTGCCGAGGGCGAAGAGTGCCCCGAAGACCGCGCCGTAGAGCAGCCCGCCCACCGCCATGGCCGGCAGCACGGCGCCGGGGGTGATCAGGCCCAGCAGCAACCCGGCCAGCAGGCCGAACCAGGCCCCCGTGACGGCCCCGGCGCCGGCCGCGCGAGCGCGGGTGAGCCTGCCCATGATCGTTTCCACTGTTCTCAGGTCGGCGCCCACGATGGAGACCCGCTGCACGGGGAAGTCGTTGCCGGCCAGGAAGCGCACCGCCTCCCGGGCCTGCTCGTAGGTCGGGTAGGTGCCCACGGAGGTGCGGAGTGCCACGTCGGCCGACGGGGTGGCGGGCGTGCCGGTGGGGAGCATCGCGGCTCTCCTTTCGGCTGGGCGGGCGGAGGGCGAAGGCGTTCTCCCTCTCATAGATCTCCGCTTGGAGAAAACTTAAACATGAAGTTATAGGTTTCGTCCCCGAAGGTTGCTCTCGCAGCGGTCGCCGCCCCGCCCGTTCGCCGCTGTCCGCGTCCCGGCCCGCGTCCGGGCCCGCCGCCCGTTCGCTGCTTCGCCCGGTCTTCCGGGCGGGGCTTCGGTGGTCCGCTCCCTACGTCGCGGGCAGGCCGCGGAGGAAGTCGGCCGCGATCGGGGCGGCGACCTTGCCGCCCCCGCCGCCCCCCTCGACCACGACCGCGAACGCCACGTCGCCCCTGAAGCCCATGAACCAGGCGTGCGAGTCGAGCTTCTCGCCCGAGCCGTACTCGGCCGTGCCGGTCTTGCCGCGGGTCCCCGCCGGCAGGCCGGCGGCCTTGGCCGTCCCCTTGGTCACCACGGCCGCCATCATCGCGTGCAGGTCGTCCTTGACACCGTCGGGCAGCGGCCGCTCGGCCGCCTTCTGCTCCAGGCCGGGCACCAGCGTGGGCGGGCGCCAGGTGCCGTCGGCGATCGCGGCCGCCACCGACGCCATCGACAGCGGACTCGCGGTGATCTTGGCCTGCCCGAACGACTCGGCCGCCAGCTCGGCGTCGGACGTCGCGCGGGGCAGGCTGGCCTTGGTCGCCGGGACCCCGATGGACAGCGGCTGGTTGAAGCCCACCTGTTCGGCCGTCTCCAGCAGCTTGGCCGCCCCGAGGCGCTGCTGGGCCAGCGGCGCGAACGTGGTGTTGCACGAGTGGGCGAAGGAGTCGAGGAACGACAGCGAGCCGAACTCCGCCCGCTCGGAGTTGCGGATCCGCAGCCCGCCCACGGTCGCGTACTTGGGGCACGTCACCGTGTCGCGCGGCGACATCCCGTCGGCCAGCAGCCCGATCGCGGTGACGGCCTTGAACGTCGAGCCGGGCGCGTAGCGGCCGTCGAGCGCCCGGTTGAAGCCGCCCCGGTTGTTGACCACGGCCAGGATCTCGCCGCTGCCCGGCTCGATCGCCACCAGGGAGGCGGGTTTGTCGACGTCCTTCACCGCGGCCACGGCTGCCGCCTGGACCTCCGGGTCGAGGGTCGTCCGCACCGGCTCGCCGGTGGCGCCCTTGATCCTGTGCAGCGTCTTGCCGCCGGACTGGATCTCGGTCGTCGGCGTGCCCGCGAGCCGCTTCTGGAACGTCTCCTGCAGCCCGCCCCGGCCGATCGCCTGTCCGGGCCGGTAGGCGGAGCCGAGCCGGGCGACGTCCTTCTTGGTCGCCTTGTCGAGGTAGCCGACGAGCTGCTGCACCGACCCGCCGGCGGTGCCGGTGTCGATGCGGTCGCCCTCGGCGTCGGTGATCGCGGCCCGCTCCGGCCATCGCGTCCTCAGCGTGAACGTCGTGCCCGAGGTCAGTGACGGGTGCAGCGCGGCAGGCGTCCAGGCCACCTTCCAGGTGCGGTCGGTCACCGCCAGGTCGAGATCTCCCTGGTAGGTCCACGAGCCGAGGTTCTTCAGCGTGAGCGTCGCCGTGTAGGGGACGCTGGCCCGGCCGTCGGTCTCGGTGGCCCGGCCCAGCCGCACCTTCGTCGACTCCACGCCGAGGCCGGTGCGCATCTGCTCGTACGCGGTGAGCGCCTGCGGCGCGGCCAGTTGGGCGCTCATCGCCGTGGTGTCGCCCCGCTCCCAGGCGGCGGCGAAGCGCTGCGCCGTCTCGGTGGGTGACCCCCTCGTGTGCAGCAGCCAGTAGGCGCCACCGCCGGCGGCCCCCGCCACCAGCACGGTGATGCCCGAGACGATCATGATGGTACGGCCACGCGCCACTGTCAGCCCCCTGATTGGTCGGCAGCGCTCGCTGGACAGGATCTCAGAGCCCGGCCAAGGCTAGGGCATCCCCTGCGCCGCCTTGAAACTCGCCGCGTAGGTCGGGACGTACTCCTGGCCGGACAGCTTCTGGATGGCGGCCATGATGTCGTCGGTGACGCGACGGCGGGCGCGGGCGTCGCGGTGGTCGCCCTCGAAGGTCAGCGGCGCGCCGATCGTGATGCCGATCCGGGCCGGCCGGGGGACCGAGGCGCCGACGGGGAGCACCTTCTCGGTGCCCTCGAGCGCGACTGGCAGCACCGGGGCGCCGGTCTTGAGCGCCAGCCAGGCCACGCCGATCTTGCCGCGGTAGAGGCGGCCGTCGGGGGAGCGGGTGCCCTCGGGGTGGATGCCGAACAGCTCTCCCCGCTCCAGCAGGTCCGCCGCCGCGTCGAGCATGGCCTGCGCGGCGTGGGCGCTCTCGCGGTCGGTCGGCAGGCTGCCGCCGAGCCGCATCAGCCAGCCGGAGACCGGGTTGCCGTTGAAGTACTCGTTCTTGGCGGCGAACGTGACGTGCCGGGGCAGCAGCGCGGGCAGCAGGAACGAGTCGAGCACGGACAGGTGGTTGGCGGCCAGGATCGCCGGACCCGTCCTCGGCACGTGGGCCGCCCCGGAGATGTGCGGGCGGCACATCATGTGGGCGAGCGGTGTCGCGGCGAACTTGACCACTTGGTACAGCAACGGGCTCTCCTGGGAGGGTCGTCGGACGGCCACCCCACCATAGAGCAGGCGCCCCGGCCGGAGCCGGAGCGCCTGGGAAAAGCGTTGAGGCCGATGTGGCGGTCGCCTCCTCGGCGAGATGCACAACACGGCTCCAGCCGAACGGTATTCCGTGAAGGCGGTAATTTGCGGCCCGGGGGACACAGACCACATCGGCCATTCGACTCTAACGGACATCGGGTGATCCGTATTCCATCCGGCCCAAAGATTCGGTCACGTCCTCGCCTGGTGTGGCTGGGCGACAGGCGAGAACCGCAGGTCACGGCCAGGCGGGCCGCCTCGGCGCGGGACGGCGATTTCGTGCGACCGGCGAGGATCGACGTGCTGGGCGGAGCCGCCGGCGGGCCGGGCGCCTCGGCGACGCCCTGGGGCGCACCGCCGGTTCTTCGCCACGGAGGAACCGGCGGAGACCGGGGTGGGCGATCAGAGGGACACGCGGCCCGCTCCCGCGCCGCTCGTCACGATCGACTTGACGGCCGCGGGCGCGTCGAGCCGGTACGGGTACGGGATCGGCTTGACGCTGCCGCCGGCGTCGCCGCTCCCGGAGTTGACGAGGAGGTTGTCGCGGGCCACCAGGGCGCCGGCGGGGGAGCTGCCCTCGCCGCGGTGGTAGGGGTCGTCGACGTTCTCGAAGGAGTTGGCCTCGACCAGGACGCCCGCCTCCTGTGTGGAGGCGACGCCGTAGCCGCCGTTGTCGGCGTAGAAGTTGTTGAAGACGTGCACCGGGTTGCCGAAGCGGACGCGCGGGTGGCGCTGGTTGGAGCCGTCGAACCAGTTGTGGTGGTAGGTCACCCTCAGCTTGCCGCGGTCCTCCGAGCCGTTGCCGTCGCTGTGGCCGAGCAGCATGGACTTGTCGTGGTCGTGGACCCTGTTCCAGGAGACGGTGACGTAGTCGCTGGCGCGCTTGACGTCCACCGCGCCGTCGTTGCCGTCGGTGAAGGTGTTGTGGTCGATCCACACGCGGGTGGAGTACTGCACGTTGATCGCGTCGTCGTTCCAGCCGCGGAAGGTGAGGTTGCGGATGATCACGTTGGACGCGCGGGAGACGTTGAATCCGCACCCGGAGATCGTCGCGCCGGAGTTGCCGATGACGGTCTTGTCGGAGGCGACCCGGAGCATGCCGGAGCAGGAGATCGTCCCGGACACCCGGATGACGGCGGGGGAGCCGGATGACAGGGCGCTGGACAGCGCCGAGGACGAGCTGACCGTGGTGGGCGGGGTGGAGCCGCCGCCGGTCGTGCCGCCGCCCTGGGTGGCCCAGCCGAGCGGGGTCGTGTCGGCCGCGGCCTGCCGCGTCGTGGCGGCGGCGGGCCACAGCGCGCCGGTCAGGGTGAGGGCGGCGGTCAGGCCGGTGATCAGGGTACGTCGTGGTGCGCGCATCGCTGGATTCCTCCCGTGGGGATGGGTGGGGGTGGAACACGTGGACGCCGCAACCGTAGGAAAGCGCTTTCCTTGCCGTCAAAGCCGCCTGCCCGCCCGCGCCGCCGCCGGTGACGTCGCCGCAGGCCAGGGCATGACAGCTCTCTTGACAGGTGGTGAAAGTTTCAGACACGCGCCGGGTCGGGGGCCCCGAGCTCGGCGGGCAGCGGCCGGGCGTGCACCACGTCGAGGCGGGAGACGGCGCGGGTGAGCGCCACGTACAGCCGATTGAGGCCGCGTCGCTCCGCCTCGACGATGGCGGCCGGCTCGGCCACCACCACGTGGTCGAACTCCAGCCCCTTGGCCAGCGACGCGGGGAGCACGCTCAGCCGCTCGCCGAGATCGAGCCCGCCGTCCCACAGGGCCGCCCGCAGCGCCTCGGCGTGGTCGTCGGCGGCGATCACCCCGACCGACCCCTCGAAGCCCAGCGCCTCGCGCGCCGCCGCGACGACGCCCCGCTCCAGGCCCGGCACGCGGACGACCCGCAGCCGTCCGTCGCGGCGGTGCGACCGCGCCTCGGGCACGTCGGCGTCGAGCGCCGCCAGCAGCCGGTTCGCCAGCTCCACCACCGTGGCCGGCACCCGGAACCCCGTCGTCAGCGCCACGACCCGCGCCTCCGGCTTGCCCAGCGCCGCCATCACCTCGGGCCAGGAGCGGGCGGCCCACGGCGTGGTGCCCTGCGCCAGGTCCCCGAGCACGGTGAGCGAGCCGTGCTCGCTGCGCCGGGCCACCGCCCTGCACTCCATGGGCGACAGGTCCTGCGCCTCGTCCACGATCACGTGGCCGTACCCGGCCGGCCGCTCCAGCAGCCCCGCGACCTCGTCCAGCAGGACCAGGTCGGCCCGCGACCAGGCGGCGCCCCGGTACGTGCGCGGCGACCTCGACCACGCGATCGCCCGTCGCTCCGCCTCGGTCAGCGGCCCGTCGCCCGGCGGGCGGGACAGCACCTCGCACAGCACCTCCTCCGGCCGCGCGACGGGCCACACGGCGTCCAGGAACGGGGTGACGCCCCGGCCGATCCGCCGCACCCAGGCCGCGTTCGCCGCCTGGCCGCGGGCCTCGGCCTGGCGGCGTACCAGCTCGACCACGCGGGCGCGCACCCGTTCGCGTCCGGTCAGGTACGGCAGGTCGTCGCGCAGCGTGCCGGCGACGACGTCGCGCAGCTCGTCCTCGCCCACCCGCCACCGGTAGGAGCCGTCGGGCACCGCCAGCGGCCCGTCCGGCTCGGCGATCCGCGCGTACAGGGCGCGGCGTAGCACCTCGGCCATCCGGGTGTCGTGCTTGACCGCCTCGGCGGCGGGGGCGTCGGTGGCCGTGACGGCCGCTGCCGGGAACGCCGTGGCCAGCAGCCGTTCGAGCGTGGTCTGCGCCACGCCCGACTCGCCCAGCGCGGGCAGCACGGCCGCGATGTAGCCGAGGAACGCCGGGTTGGGCCCCAGCACCAGCACGCCGCCGCGCTCCAGCCGCTGCCGGTGCGCGTACAGCAGGTAGGCGGCCCGGTGCAGGCCGACGGCGGTCTTGCCGGTGCCGGGCGCGCCCTGCACGCAGATCGACTGGCCGGCCTCGGCGCGGACGAGGTCGTCCTGCTCGGGCTGGATGGTGGCGACGATGTCGCGCATGGGGCCCACCCTGGGCCGCTCGATCTCGGCGGCCAGGATGCGGCTGTCGCCCTGCTCGCCCAGCTCCAGCCGTTCGTCCTCGTACGAGGTGAGCGCGTCGCCGGACCAGCCGAACCGGCGGCGCACCGCGACGCCCTGGGGATCGCGCGCGCCGGCCTGGTAGAAGGCGCGGGAGACGGGGGCGCGCCAGTCCACCACGAGCGGCGGGGCGCCGTGCTCGCCGGGGACGTGCCGCCGTCCGATGTGGTAGGCCCGCCCGGCGTGGTCGGCGGAGTCGCGGCCGAAGTCCAGCCGGCCGAAGAACGGCGGGCCGTCGGGCTCCTCGCTCAGCTCCTTGGCCAGGCTCTTGAGGTGCCTGCCCAGGCGTTCGGCGCTGTAGCGGTCGGCGGCCACGGTCTCGCCGGTGATCACGTTGTCGCGTGCGGCGTCGAGCATCCGGCGCAGCCCGTCGCGGCAGCGCTCGGCGTGCCGCCTCTCCTCGTCGAGGCCGTCCACGGCTGAACCTCCCAAAGCGTTAACCGAGTAAAAATTTTGACCAGGTTAACACTTTGCTAGAGTGGCCGCATGACGGGACTACGCGAACGGCAGCGGCGGCGGGTGCACGAGGCGATCTCGGCGGCGGCCGTCTCCCTCTTCCTGGAGCGCGGGTTCGAGGAGGTCAGCGTCGCCGAGGTGGCCGCCGCGGCGCAGGTGTCCAAGCCGACGCTGTTCAAGTACTTCCCGGCCAAGGAGGACCTGGTGCTGCACCGCATCGCCGACCACCGGGCCGAGGCAGCCCGCGTGGTGCGGGCCCGCGATGCGGCGGAGCGGCCCGTCGAGGCGCTGCGCCGCCACTTCCTCGACGGGCTGGCCCGCCACGACCCCGTCACCGGGCTGAACGACCAGCCGCAGGTGGTGGCCTTCCACCGCATGGTGTTCGGCACGCCCAGCCTGGCGGCCCGGCTGCTCCAGCACATGGCCGACGATGAGCGGGCCCTGGCCCGGGTCCTGGCGGAGACCACCGACGAGCTCACGGCCGACCTGCTGGCGGGACAGGTGCTGACGGTCCAGCGGGTCCTGGCCCGCCGCAACTGGGCGGCGATCGCCGCCGGGCGGCCCCTGGCCGAGGTCGAGCCGGAGGCGATCCGCGCAGCCGAGCACGCCTTCGCCCTCCTCGACCGCTGAGCCGGGGGCGCGCCCGCCTGCTCAGCCGGTCAGCCAGGTCTCGTGCAGGTGCAGCCAGCGCAGCCCGGCCCGGCCCCGCTCCAGGACGACCGTGGCGCGGCGGCCCGCGGCGTGCTGCCACTCGTCGTAGCGGGCGACGACGAGGCCCGGCGCCGTGGCCACCACGGTGACGGCGCGGATCTCGATCCGCGCGCCCGGCACGCGCCCGTACGCGGCCGCCACCTCGGCGAGCACCTCGGCCCGCGACAGGAGCCGCCCGTCCGGGCCGGCCAGCGTGAAGCCGGGCGCGTGCGCGTCGGCGAACCGCCCGAACGACGCCCGCGGCGCCGTCCCGGCCAGCCACCGCTCGATGACCTGGTGATGCCGCACCACCTCCGCCCGCACCACCTCCGCCCGCACCACCTCTGCCCGCACCACCTCCGCCCGCACCACCTCTGCCCGCACCGCCTCCGTGACGCCCGCCTCCGTGACGCCCGCCTCCGTGACGCCCGCCTCCGTGACGCCCGCCTCTGTGACGCCCGCCTCCGTGACGCCCGCCTCTGTGACGCCCGTCGGGGCGTCTGGCCGGGCCGTCATCGGGACGCCCGGGGCAGGGCGGACGCCCAGGCGGCCGGCGACGTCACCGCGATGCCGAGCCGCTTCGCGCCTCCGGACGGAGCCGCGTACAGGTCCCGTCCCCGCGCGGCGATCCACCGGTACGTCGACGCGACCCCCGCGGCCGTCCGCGGCCCCGCCGCGGCGGCCAGCCCCGCCTCGAAGGCGTCCACGTCCGCCTCCTCGTACCGGGCCCCGAAGGCCGACGCCAGCTCCGGCCCCGTCACCGGTTCCCCGCCGAGGTCCAGGGCGGTGCCCTCCAGCCCGTCGCCGGTGAGCGCGGCCAGGGTGGCGGCGGCCAGGTCGGCGTGGCTCAGCCAGGCCACGGGCACGTCCGCCGGCATCGGGTAGCGCAGCACCCCTTCGGCGGCCAGCCCCTCCCGCACCCACGGCGCCGCCAGGTTCTCCAGGTACAGCGGCGGGCACAGCACCACCGCCGGCACCGGTGACCCCAGCACCGCCCGCGCCGCGGCCCGCCGCGTCTCGAACGCCGCCACGCCCGTCTCGGCCACCGGCAGCCGGTTGCCCGTGCAGAACACCAGCCGCCGCACCCCGGCCCTCGTCGCCGCGTCCACCACGTGCCGCACGTAGGCGGCGACCCGGTCCGGCTCGAACTCCAGCGGCAGCATCACCGAGGCGTGCGTCACCTCCGCGAACGCCGCCGCGACCCGCCCGGCGTCCCCCAGATCCGCCCGGAACGGCTCCACCCCCTCGGGCGCGGCCCCCGTCCGGGACAGCCCCCGCACCGCGTGCCCCTCGTCCACCAGCCGCCGGGCCACGGCCCCGCCCTGGGCGCCGCCGGCGCCGAACACCAGAACTCTCATGCTCCCAGCCTGCGCGGCGCGGCCGGTACGCTCCATAAGGCCGGGTCCGCGAATCTTTAAGGATCGTCCATGAGTGAGGATCTGCTGAGCGAGCTCCTCGCGCCGCTGCGGCTGGAGGGCGTCTTCCACAGCCGCTGGACGGCCCGGGCCCCCTGGGGTGTGGCGGGCGAGGGCGAGGACTGCGCCCTCGTCCACTACGTGCAGGCCGGGACGTGCACGGTCGAGCTGCCCGGTCACGACCCGGTGCGGCTGGCGGCCGGCGACCTGGCCGTCTTCCCGCACGGGACCGCCCACCGGCTGGCCGACGCGCCCGGCCGGGCCACCGTGCCGCTGGCGAGCCTGCTGCCCGCCCGGCCGCCCGGCGTGGCGGGCACCGTCCGGATCGACGGCCCCGGGGCGGAGACCACGATGCTCTGCGGCGGCCTGCACTACGCCGCGGCCGCCGCGGCTCCCCTGTACCGGGCGCTGCCGCCCGTGCTCGTCCTCGACCGGGCCGCGCTGGCGGGGCAGCCGCTGCTGGCCGGCACGCTGGCCGGCCTCACGGCGGAGTGGGACGAGACGGCGCCCGGCCAGGCGCTGGTGGCCCTGCGGGCGTTCGAGCTGGCCTTCGTGCTGGCGCTGCGGGCGGCGCTGGGCGGCCTGGCCGCCACCGAGCCGGTGCTGCGGGCGCTGCGCCACCCGGCCGTGGGAGCGGCGCTGCTGGCGGTGCAGCGCAGGTTCGCCGAACCGTGGACGCTGGACCGGCTCGCCGCCGAGGCGGGACTGTCGCGCTCGGCGTTCGCGGCGACCTTCCGCGAACTGGTGGGCGAGGCGCCGATGCGCCACCTGACCGCGCGGCGGATGCAGGAGGCGGCGCGGCTGCTGGCGGAGACCCCGCTGCCGCACCACGCCATCGCCCGACGCGTCGGCTACCGCTCCGACGTCGGCTTCCACCTGGCCTTCAAGCAGTGGTACGGCACCACGCCCGGCGACTACCGCCGGGCCGGCCGCCCCGCGCGGGGGCGGGCGGCCACCTAGCGGCCACCTACGCGAGAGGACGGGGGGCGGGCAGGCGGATGCGGTCGACGGCCTCGCGGCGGGTCTTCTCCGGGCGGCGGTCGTAACGCGCCGTGGTGGCCGGAGACGAGTGGCCCACCAGGGCCTGCGCGGTCGCCAGGTCGACGCCCGCGTCCAGCAGCTCGCCGATGAACGTCCGGCGGAAGTCGTGCGCCGTCCGCCGCGACGCGCCCGCCGCGCCGAGCCGCCGCGCCAGGATGTCGGCGATGCCCTGCCCCGTCAGCCCCACCGGGCGGCCGTCGCGCACCCGGACCCGGCCGGCCCTGCTGACCGGGCTGAACAGAGCGCCCGGCGTCGCGCCGCGCACCGCGAGCCACCGCTCCACCAGCCCGATCGCGTCGGCGGTCAGGTAGACCAGGCGCTCCTTGTCGCGCTTGCCGCGAACGCGCAGCGACCGGGCGCCCGGGTCGTAGTCGGTCAGGGCGAGCCCGCCGATCTCGGCCCGGCGGCAGCCCGTCGAGTACAGCACCGCGATCAGGGCCGCGTCGCGCACCCCGGCCGGGGAGTCGTCGCAGGCGGCCAGCGCCGCGCCCACCACCTCCGGCGGGACGTGCTGTCCGGCCGGCAGCCGGCTCTGCCGCACCGGCGCCAGGTCGGAGGCGCGGGCGTAGTCCTCGGCGCTGGTCTGCCCGAGCCGCCACGCCTCCTTCAGCACCCGGCGCAGCGCCACGATGTGCTTGTTGACGTACGCGGCCGACCACCCCTGCTCGGTGAGCATGGTGCGGATGCGCACCGTGTGCTCGTAGCGCAGCAGGTGCCACGGCTGGCCGGCCCCGGTGGCCGTCTCGTCGCCGGTCAGCAGGCGGGCGAGCCGGTCCAGGCATCCGCGCATGGTGCGGCGCGATTCGGGGCTGGTGAGGGAGTCGAGGTAGACGTGGTAGGGGTCGCGGGCCGGCTCGACGGGCGGCGCCGCCAGGTCGGGTACGGCGGGCAGGCTCACCCCGCCGATCCTAACGGCGCTCTCCCGCCCGGCCCGGCCCTGACTCTCTCGGGCGGCCGAGCCGGGGCGGGTGTCACGTCGCAGGGGCCGGTCACCGGTTCCCGGCTCCGAGCCGTTCGGCCTGGGCGAGGCCGACCTCGGTGGTGCGCCGCAGGAAGCCGGCGATGAGCTCCAGCTCCGCCTCGGAGTAGTCGCCCAGCACCTTCTCGTAGGCCGAGCCGGGCTCGTCCCAGGCCTGGCCGATCCGCTCCCGAACGCCCGGCGCCAGCGACACCAGGGCCCGCCTGCGGTCGGCCGGGTCGGCCTCCCGCACCGCCAGCCCCGCCTTCTCCAGCCGGTCGACCAGGCGGGACGCCGAACCGGGGGTCAGCCCGGTGAGCCGGGCGATGTGGCCGGTGGTCACCGGAGCGGTCTCCAGGTCCAGCAGGGCCACGCACTGCAGGTCGGTGGGATGTAGGCCGAGCCGGTCGGCCATGGCCTGGTTGAACAGCACGTATGCCGCGTAGTTGCGCTGGCTCTCCGCGATGATCCGCTCCCGCAGCTCCCGCCGGTTTGACAATGCCCTCTCCTGCCGCGAATCATGTGCGTGACACACAATATTCGTCACACACATATTTGTGAAGGAACAACCATGTCCATTCTCGTCACCGGCGCCCGCGGCGGCGTAGCCCGGCACCTCATCGGCCTGCTGCGCGAGGCCGGCCAGGAGGTCAGGACGGCCTCCTCGTCACCCGGCGCCGCCGAGGTCGTCTGCGACCTGGCCGACCCCGCCACCTTCCCGGCCGCGCTCAAGGGCGTCACCGCCGCCTTCGTCTACGCCGAGCCCACCGGCGCGGCGGCCTTCGCGAATGCCGCCGCCGAGGCCGGCGCCGAGCACCTCGTGCTGCTGTCGTCGGCCGCCGTCCTCGACCCCCGCGCCGACGACAGCCCGCTGGCCAAGTCGCACCTCGACGCCGAGCGGGCCCTGCTCGCCGGCCCGGTCCCGGCCACGCTGCTGCGGCCCGGCTCGTTCTCCTCCAACGCCCTGGCCTGGTCGTGGCCCGTCAAGGCCGGGCGGCCGGTCAGCCTGCCGTACCCGGACTCGCACAACGACCCCATCCACGAGGCCGACGTCGCCGACGTGGCCTTCGCCGTGCTGACGAACCCCGGCGCGCCCGGCACGCCCCACACGCTCACCGGCCCGGCGTCCGTCACCTTCGCCGAGCAGATCGACATCCTGGCCGCGGTGACGGGCACTCCTATCGCCGTCGAGCAGGTCAGCAGGGAGCGGTGGAAGGAGGAGATGGCCGACTACATCGCCGGCCCGCACGCCGACGCGCTGCTCGACTGGTGGGAGGCGAACGTGGACAGGCCCGCCCCCATCACCGGCACCGTCGAGCGGCTCACCGGCCACCCCGCCCGCGACTTCACCACCTGGGCCCGCGAGCACGCCGACGCCTTCCGCCCGTCCGCCTGAGCGGCGGGGTGGTCACGGCTGCAGCGCGGCCACGCCGTCCAGCAGGCGGTCGACGTCCTCCCGGTCGTTGTAGTGGACGAGGCCGGCCCGCACCGCGCTGCCCGCGTCGCGGATGCCCAGCGCCGCGGTCAGCTCCCAGGCGTAGTTGTGGCCGTTCCACACGTTCACGCGCCGGGCGGCGAGCCGCTCGGCCACCTGACGCGGCGTGAGCCCGGCCACGGTGAAGTACGCGGTCGCGGTCCGCCGCGCCGGCTTGCCGTAGAGGGTGACGTGCGGCATCGCCTCCAGGCCCGCGACCAGCGCCGCGAACAGCTCCAGCTCGTGCTCCTCCGCCGCCGTCATCGACGCCAGCAGCCGCTCCCGCCGCGTCCCCGTCCCGGGCGTCAGCCCCGCCAGGTGGTCCACGGCGGCCGTCGCCCCCGCCAGGTCGGCGAACGCCGCCGTGCCGGTCTCGAAACGCTCGGGCACGGTGGCGGGGGAGGAGGCCAGCTTGTCCGGATGGATTCGCTCCAGCAGCGCGGGGTCCGCCACCACGGCGCCGACGTGCGGGCCCGACCACTTGTAGGCGCTCGTGGCGTAGCAGTCGGCGCCCAGCGCCCGCATGTCCACCGGCCCATGCGCGGTGGCGTGCACGCCGTCCACGTACGTCAGCGCCCCGGCGGCGTGCGCCAGCGCGCAGATCGCCGCCACGTCCGGCCGGGTGCCGAGCACGTTGCTGGCCGCGGTCACCGCCACCAGCCGTGTCCGCTCGCCGATCAGCTCCGCGTACTGCTCCACCGGCAGTTCCCCGGTCACCGGGTCGACCTCGGCCCAGCGGACGGTCACGCCGGTCTGCGTCCACGGCCGCACGTTGGCGTCGTGGTCGAGCCGCGACAGCACGACCTCGTCTCCCGGCCCCCACTGCCTGGCCAGCGCGGCGGCCAGCCGGTAGGTCAGCGTCGTCATGTTCGGACCCAGGATCACGCCGTCGGGGTGGCCGCCGACCAGGTCCGCGACGGCCTGCCGGCAGCCGGCCACGATGGCGACCGAGCGGTGGCTGGCCGGGAACGCCCCTCCGACGTTGCCGATGCCGCTCCGGTAGGCGCCGGCGATGGCGTCGATCACCGCCTGCGGGGTCTGCGTGCCGGCGGCGCCGTCGAGGTAGGCGTGGCCGTCGGCCAGCGCGGGATAGCAGGTTCGTACCTTTTGTACGGGAAAGGGCATGGTGTCTTCATGCTCACCCGCGAGAGGGCTCAATCCGGTCACCGGGCGGCGCAGCCGGGCCCCGGCGGCGGGGCGACCCCGAGCCGGCGCCTCCCGCCCCGCTACCCGCTTCCCGCCTCTGCCGTTGCCGTGATCTCCCGTACCAAGGCCGTGAACTCCTCCGGGTCGAAGAAGTCGCCGCTGTAGCGGACCTCGATCGTCAGGTTGCTGATCCGGATGCGGGCCTCACCCCGATCGTCGGAGTCGTCGATCACGAGTTCCGCCTCGTCCCCGAGCCGGGGGCGACTCGTCGTCGCAGCGCCCTGTCCGTCGGCCGCTCCGGCCGACTCCTTGAGGAGGGCGGCTGCCGACCCGGCGCTGCCATGAATCATGACGTTCACCCGTAATTCGGACTGGACCATGTATTTCCTGTCGGACCTCCACTCGCATCGGCTCACCTGACCGGTGTTGATCATGACGCCAGGCCGCGGATTCGACACGAGCTCCTCGACGCGAGCCGCGCTGAACAGGCCCGACCGGCAGACCTCGGGCACCGTCACGAACCTGCCGGTCTCCTGCGCCGTGGCGGATGCAGTGGCAGACGGCGTCTTCGGTGCCCCGCCGGGTCCCGCCGCACCGCCCTCGCCCGCCAGCAGCATGCCGGCGGCCATCCCGCCGGCGACGAGCGTGACAGCCGCGACGCCGGCCCCCGCCCACACCCGCCCGCGCCGGACGAGCAGCCGATCGGACGACCGTTCGGGACCCGGCGTGACCGGCGGGACGTCCTGTCCCCGCAGCGCGTCCAGGACCGGCCCGTTCGGCGCATCCGGATGGGAGAGACGCTTCGTCACGTCGACGAAGCCTGATCGACCCGAGAGCGCCGACCTCAGGTGCTCTCTGGCGGCCGAGGCATCCAGACGTGCGTCCGCGTCGCGGGCCATCAGCCCCGCGATGACCGGAACCAGCGGGCCGGCGCGCCGCATCGGCTCCGGCTCGCGGGACACGATCGCCGCGATCGTGGTGACGACATCACCGGTGTCGTAAGCCTGACGCCCTTCGACGGCGAAGTACAGCGTCGCGCCGAGCGACCACAGATCCGACGCCGGCCCCGGCGCGGCGCCCGCCAGCCGCTCCGGAGCCACATAGCCCAGAGTGCCGACCACCAGGCCGCTCTCGGTCATGGGTCTGGTGGCACCGGCGAGCAGAGCGATCCCGAAATCGCCCAGCACCGCGTTGCCGTCGCTGTCCAGGAGGACGTTCTGCGGCTTGACGTCCCGGTGCAGGACGCCTTCGGCGTGCGCGGCGGTCAACGCGTCGAGGAGTTGCAATCCCACCTCGGCCGCTCGGCGCGGACTCAGCGCCCCTGACGCCTCGACCTCCTCCGCCAGGGATCGCCCCGCGACGAGGCGCATGACGATCCACGGCCGACCGTCGTCCTCGATGACGTCGTACACCGAGACGATGCCGGGGTGGTCCAGACGGGCGGCCACCCGCGCCTCGGTCATGACCCGGGCCCGCTGCCGGTCGCGCTCGGACTCGCTCAGCCCTTCCGGAAACCGAAGCTCCTTGAGAGCCACGGCGCGCTTCAGCTTCCGGTCATAGCCACGCCACACCGTTCCCATCCCGCCGGACGCGATCGGCACCCGGTCGAGAACGTACCGGCCCTGGTCCAGCTCCCGCTGATCAGACATGTGCACGGACGATAGCGGACAGTGGGTGGCCGGGAGGCGGGACGTCTACCCCTGGTACTCGTAGGCGCCGGCTTCGATGCCGCCGTCGCCGCCCACCGCCGCCCCGTCGAGGTCCAGCTCGGCGTACCTGGTGACGCCGAGCCCGATCGCCGGGCTGCCTGCGCGCAGCCGCATCGGCCGGGCGGGGTCGAACAGGGGGTCCCGATGGACGTTGTCCCGGCCGGGCCGCATCTGGAACTGGCCGCCCCAGAAGACGTTGTGGTGGTTGTCGGTGAAGCCGGGGTCGGCGTACCCGCTCTTCCTGGCGGCCGAGACGACGTTCTGCGACAGCGACAGGTGGGCGTCGGCGCAGCCGGCGTAGCAGACGACTCCCTCGGAGTCGGGGTGGGTGAGGTGGACGGAGTTGTTGCGGAAGACGGTGCCGAGCACGGGGCCGTTGGGCTCGATGGGCCCGCCCTCGTCGCGCGGACCCCGGGTGATCAGCCCGGCCCGGGTCTTGGGGCCGTACACCGCGTTGTACTCGAACACGTTGCCCGTGGTGCCGTCCGGGTCGTTGGTGGTGCCGTCGGCGTCGGTGGAGGTGCCGAGTTCGGTGAACGTGTCGTTGTCCACCGCGATGTTGTGGTGGATCCGGTTGCGTGAGCCGAGGAAGATCTCGACGGCCGCGCCGTCCCATTCGTAGTCGTGGCTGAAGGCGATGGAGCCGCTGATCCGGTTCCAGCCGATGTTGGAGTCGTCGCCCTGGACGAGCACGGCGAACGCGCCGGAGTCGTCGTTGGGGTCGACGTCGGTCGGGGTGAGCGTGCTCATGTGGTTGTTGTCGACGAAGTCGTTGTCCGTCACCGCGGTGTGGCGGGCGGTGGTGGCGATGAACACGCCCGCCGCCGCGCCGGTGATGAGGTTCTTCTCCACGACGTTGTCGTCGCCGGTCACCTTGACACCGGCCCAGGAGCAGCGGCCCGCGTCCTGGCCGACGCCGATCTGCAGGTTGTACAGCTCGATGTGGTCGCCGGCCAGGTGGACGCAGCTCTCGGTGTCGCCCTTGACGACCGGGCGGGCGCCGCTGCCGTAGGCGTCGATGACGATGGGGGCGGCGGCGGTGCCCGACCGGGACACCGACAGGCGGCCGGTCCACGATCCGCCGCGTTTGAGCAACAGCCTGGAACCGGGTGCGAGGGCGGCGGCCGACGCCCTGGCCAGGGTCCGCCACGCGGTGGCGGCCGAGGTGCCCGCCGCCGAGTCGTCGCCGTTGACGCTGTCGAGGTAATGGACGGCGGGTGCCGACGCGAACGCCGACGCCGGTCCGGTGGCCGCGCCGGTCCCGGCGATCGCGACCGCCAACGCGACGGCCCCGGCCGTGCCCGCCCTGATGTTCCTGCCCGTCCTGATGTTCCTGCCCGTCCTGATGTTCCTGCCTGCCCTGATGTTCCTGCCTGCCACGTGTTCAGCCTCCCGATCGACCGTCGGCGGGCTCCGCGCCCACCCGAACGAAGATCACTCAGTGACTCGGGGACACCCTAGGCGGTCGATGATCGACGCGCCCGGTCTTTCGCGATCTTCAAGCGCGGTCCGTGAGCCGTCGCGCATCCCGCTGGAGGATGCGATGCTGCTCCTCGCACGCCTGCCGGACCACGCGCGAGGGGAGCACGGGATGGACGACCGCCGGCCGGACTCGTGGGGGGTGCCGGGCAGGGCCGCGTTCCTCGCCGACGGGTCGGTGAGCGGCCGGTGACCCCGGACCCGGTGGTCCCGCCCGTCACCACGTCCGCGCCCGGCGTGCTGGTCACCTCGGCGGGGGAGGAGGAGGTGCTCGCCGCCGTCGTCGCCGCGTTGCGGCGGCTGTGCGCGGGGGAGGCCGAACGGCACCTGAGGGCGCCGCCCGTGCTCGACGCCACGGTCGCGGACCGGGCCGGCTACAGCACTTCCTTCCCGCATCTGCTCGGCGCCGTGAGCCGGGGCGGGGCGGTCACTGATCTGGTGCTGACGCCCGCGGCCTGTTACCACGTCTACCCGCTGTACGAGGGCCGCGTCCTCGCCGCGCCGGCCGAGGTCAGCGTGCTGGCCGACTGCCACCGGCAGGAGGCCACGGCCGAGCCGGGCCGGCTGAGGTCGTTCCGCATGTTCGAGACGGTCCGGCTGGGTGGGGCTGCCGACTGCCTCGCCTGGCGGGACGACCGGCTCGAACGGCTCGGGCACTGGCTGCGGACCCTGGGCGTGCCCGCCGAGCGACGGCCGGCGAACGACCCGTTCTGGGGGCGGCCGGGCCGGCTGCTCGCCTCGGCCCAGCGGGCGGACGGGCTCAAGTGGGAACTGGCCGCCGACGTCGCCGACGGGGTCCGGCAGGCCGTGGTGTCGGTGAACTACCACAAGGAGCACTTCGGCGCCGAGTTCGGCATCCGGACGGCCGACCGGGAGCCCGCGCACACCGCCTGCCTGGGCGTCGGCCTCGAACGTCTGCTGCTGGCCCTGCGCCACGCCCACGGCCCCGCTCCGGAAGGCTGGCCCGCCCGCGTACGCGACGCCCTGTGCTGACCGGCCGCCGCCTGCCCGGCCGGGCTGTGGCCGTCGGGGTGGTGCGCGGCGGGCGTCAGGCTTCGGCGGCCGCCAGGCGGACAGTGGCGGGGACCGCCTCGGCGAGGTCGGCGAGCCGGTGGGCCGGCAGTTCGAGGGCGGTGACACCGTCGGCCCAGGGAGCCGCCCGCAGGACGAGGTCGCGGGCCTGACGCTTGGTGAGGCCGGGGTGGGCGGCGATCAGCGCCTCCCGCCAGGTGTTGACCAGCTTGCCGTGCGCGCGGTCGAGGAGCCGCCGCACCAGGGCGGCGCCGGGCTCGCCGGCGGGGTCGGCGACCGGCGGGCGGCGTACGGCGTCCACGGCGCCGCCGTGGACGGTGATGTCGTAGACCGGTGAGAGCAGGCGGGCCAGGCCCGTCACGTCGCCCGGCGGGTCGGCGGGGAAGGCGCGGACGTGGCCGGCGCGGGCGGCCAGCAGCAGGCGTGGCAGCGCCGCGTCCAGGCCCGGCGGCACGGCGATGGCCACCCGTTCGGGGGAGGCGGCGTAGGGCTTGGCGAGCCAGGTGGCCAGTCGCACGCGGGGGGTTCGCGGCAGGAATCCGGCCGGCCACTCGCCGACGAGCAGGTCGGGGGCGAAGTCGGTGGCCTCGGCCCGCAGGCGCGCGTCGTCGGCGCCGGCCTGGCTCTCCACCGACTGCGGCCCGTGGGTGTAGATGGCCGCGCCGAAGCGCTCCACTCTCGCCGCCACGGCCGGCTTGGACTTGGTGGTGGGGCGCAGGATGTAGAGGTCGGCCGCCGAACCGATCGCCTCCGCCCCGAAATAGCGGTTGAAGTCGGGATACATGGCTTCGTAGGCGAGGTTGAGGTCGTGCAGGGAGTTCTGCACCTTCAGGGCGAGCATCGGCGTGCGCTCGCTGGCCCCGTACGCCAGCAGCACCCGCCCCTGCTCGGGGTCCTGCAGCCCCTCCACGCACCGGGAGACGAACAGGCCGACGCCCTCCGGGGTGTAGGGCGGGTCGGTCACGGCCACGTCGGCGTAGCCGTGCAGCGACGGCGGCAGGCCCAGCCGCAGGTCTGCCCAGCGGGTGCGGACCGACAGCCGGAGCTCGGCCGCGCACCGGTCGATGTAGGCGAGGACGCGCTCGTCGATGTCGGCCACGGCGACCTCGGCGTCCGGGTAGATCGACGCTATGGCGAGCGAGGTCAGGTCGTGGTCGCCGACGCACAGCACGCGCGCCCCCGACGGCCAGAACCGGGCGCCGAGCAGCAGCGCGCGCCGCACGACGGTCTCGGGGGTGGCCGAGACGTGGTCGAGCGCCTGCCGGCCGCGCGGGGCGCCGGCGATCAGCTTCGCCATCCGTTCCACGGTCTCGGCGTGGCGGGGCAGGGCGTGGTCGACCGGGCCGGCGGGGTCGATCGGCCGGTGACCGGTGGCCGGCAGGTCGCGCCCGGCTTCGGGGCGGACCCGGAACCGGTCGCCGGAGCGCTCCACGTCGAGCCCGCGCAGCACGGCCTCGACCGAGCGCCTGGACGTGGCCGTGCGGCGCACCAGGTCGGCGAGGGTCCACCACGAGCCGTCGCCCAGCGCGGACAGCACCTCGTAGGCGCGCCTGGGGTCCAGGCCGGCGGCCGCCGACAGGGCGGGCACGTTCTGCTGCTCCTGTTCCACAGCGAGAACCCTAACGGGCCGCGGGAGCGGCGGCGACGTCTACGCGATCATGTGGCGGACCCGGCGGCCTGCCACCAGCGCTCGACCGTCTCGCGGGTGGCGGCGAAATGGTCGGCGGCGTACCGCACACCCGCCTGCGTGCCGTCCCCGCGCGAACCGTCGCCCGCCGCGGCCGCGGGCAGGGCGCGGGCTGCCGCGTCGAGGAAACCGGCGACGTCGTCGTCGGTGAGCGCCGCCGACGGCATGAAGCGCTGGCCGTACTCCATCGGGTAGCCGCTCTCCCGCAGCAGCGCGAAGAACCGTCGCCCCTGCCGCGGGTCGGCGAACACGACGTCGAACATGGTGGGCCAGGCACGCGACCAGGCCGCGACGGACTCCCGTGCGAACAGCTCGTCCAGCCCGGTCATCAGCCGGGCGCCCGCCGCCCGCATCGCCTCGACCGCGGTCCCGCCGGCGCTCGCGTCGAGGGTGGCCAGGGCCGCCGCGAACGGGGTGACCTCGCGCTGGTAGGTGTTGCTGAGGTGGGTGCGGCGCGCCGCCTCCATGACCGTGGCGCTCCCGGCGACGGCCGACAGGGCGACGCCGTTGGCCAGGCCCTTGCTCAGCGTGACGAGGTCCGGGGTCGCCCCGATGGCGGCGTGGTAGCCGCCCCAGGCGTAGCGGAAGCCGGTCATGACCTCGTCCAGGACGAACAGGCCGCCGTGGGCGCGGGTGATGCGCTCGGCCTCGCGGACGAACTCCGGGGGGAAGGCGTTCACCTCGGGAGTCACGATCACCGCCGCCAGGTCGCCGCGCCGCCGTGCCAGCCGGTCGAGCAGCGTGAGGTCGTAGCCGAAGTCGGCGGTGTCGGGGTCACGGTCGGCCAGGCCCATGCCCGGCCGGTACTGGACCTGCCAGTCATGCCATCCGTGGTAGCCGGCGGTGAGCACCGTCCGGGCGCCGGTGTGCACCCGGGCCAGGCGCACCGCGGCGGTCGTCGCGCACGACCCCGTCCGGAAGAACTCGACGGCCTGCGCGGCCGGGAAGATCTCGACGAGCCGGTCGGCCACCGCCTGGCGCAGCGGCGAGGTGGCCTCCGGCAGGATGCCGCCGCCGCGGCGCAGCTCGGCGACCATGGCGTCCACCACGGGCCGGTATCCGGCGCCGAGCGGCGCGGCCCCGCTGCAGGACGACAGGTCCACGTGGCAGCGGCCCTGCGTGTCCCACACCCTCGCGCCGGACGCCCGGTCGAACACCGGGCCGGTGCCGGGCCGCGCCAGGCTGGCCGGCCGGGCGGTGGAGGTGGGCGCTGTACGGGGCATGGGCTCTCCCTCGGGTCGGAAAGGGTGAAGGCGGCCGTCGGTCAGCCGGCGGCCGTGGCGAGGTTCCGGGCGATCAGCCGGGCGATCCGGAAGGCGTTGGCGAGGATGGTGAGGGTCGGGTTCACGCCGCCCGGATAGGGGAAGAACCCGCCGTCCACCACGTAGACGTTCTCCTGGTCGTGCACCCTGCCGTGCGCGTCGACCACGGAGGTCCGCGGATCGTCTCCGGCGCGGCACCCGCCGTGCAGATGGCGACTGCCGCGCTCGTATGCGGACGCTTCTCGGGTGATTTGTGTTGCCTCGGCGGAAATGAGCAGTTTGGTGGCCTGTTCTGCGAGGTAATTCAGCCGGGCGCCATCTAACGGGTGCGTTTCATACTCCATTACCAGCTTTCTGGCGCCAAGTCCGTTTCTCTGTTTCGACAGGCGGACCCGGTTGCGCCACATCGGCTGGTCGGCGGCCAGAAAGTGCACCCGCAGCGGCATTCTCCCGTCGCGCGGCTCCCGTTCGGCGGGGCTGGCCTCGTACAGGATGCCGCCGAGACCTCCGGGACAGGCGTCGGCGAGGTAGTGGTCGGAGAAGGCGACGGTCGAGAACGGCCCGCCGGAGCGGACCACCCCGCGCTCGGGCGCGGGCACCGTGCCGCGCACGTAGCCGCTGACCTTGAAGCACAGGCCCCGCCCGACGACGTCGTGGCGGTTGCCCAGCCCGGACGGCGACCACCGGGAGCGGGAGCGCAGGAGCAGGGCGGCGGACTGCACGGCGTTCGCGGCCAGCACGACGCACCTGACCCGGGTGGTGTGCCGCACCCGGGCGCGCAGGTCGAGCCATTCGACCGCGCCCGCCCGGTCGCAGGAGGCGGCCCGCACGCGCAGCGCCCGCGACCCGGTCGCGACCACGAGCGAGCCGTCGGCGCGGGCCGGGTCCAGCAGCGTGGCGACCAGGTCGGCCTTGGCCCCCGTGGGACAGGCGTGCTCGTTGCACGGGCCGCAGGCGTGGCAGGCGGGCCGGTCGCGGTAGGGGGCGGAGTTGATGAGCAGCGGGGTGGGGAAGGGGCGCAGCCCCAGGCGGCGGCCGGCGGCGGCGAGCAGTCGGCCGTGCGCGCTGTAGGCGTGCGGGGGTAACGGAGGGTGGGCGCTGTCGGGTTCGAGCGGGTCGGCGCCTGCCGCACGGGCCACGCCCATCAGGCGCTCGACCGCGTCGTAGGGCTCGCGCAGGTCCGCGTACGCGAAGGGCCAGCGGGGGTCGAGGGCGTCGTCGGCGACGTGCTTGCGGGCGTCGAAGTCGACGTGCCTGAGCCGGAAACCGATGCCGGCGAACAGGCCCATCCCGCCGCCCAGGCCCCGCGCCGACCACGGGCGCCCGACCGGGACCAGCCCCTGCGGGCCGGCGCGCACCAGGGCCGGCTCCCAGGCGGGTTCGAGTTCCTCCAGCGTCGCGCCTAGCGCGATCCGGTCGCCCTCCTCCAGCAGGAGCACCCGCAGGCCGCTGCGGGCCAGCAGATGAGCCGTGACGGCCCCGCCGGGGCCGCTGCCGATGACGCACACATCGGCCGACCGATAAGGGGCCGAGCTGTTCCGCACAGCGTCCACCCGCTCCTGGGGTGCATCATTCTTCGCGATGGCCACAGGCTAGCAACGAACCCGGCGATCACGTCAACATCGGAACATAACTACTTGTCACTAATAAGTGACAGACCGCGGTTAATTGAACCGTGTATCAGCAGCTCCCGACCAGAGCCGCGTTATGGACTATCCGGATCTTGTGTGCTCTCATATGTCCCTGTCCGCGGCGACGCGCGCTCGCACCGGTGACCGTCTCACACACCGGGGGTAATGTGGGAGTTCAGTCAGACCACGAAATAGATGAGCCGCGTCAGGTGTACGCGGTGCACATCAAGCTGTTGAAACGGGGAGACTCGCCTCGCGTCCTGGGCGTCGACGCCGACCACGTCCGCCGTCTGGCCGAGGTCGAGACCGCTCTGCCGCCCATCCTGGTCCACCGCGAGACCATGCGGGTGATCGACGGGATGCACCGCCTGGGCGCGGCGATACTCAACGGCCGCCAGATGATCGACGTGTGCTTCTTCGAGGGCAGCGAGGAGGCGGCCTTCCTCGCCGCCGTGCGGGCCAACACCGCGCACGGCATGCCGCTGTCGCTGCAGGACCGGCGGGTGGCGGCGTTACGCATCCTCGAATCCCGCCCCGGCATGTCCGACCGCGCGATCGGCGAGACGACGGGCCTGTCGGCGAAGACGGTGAGCGGCCTGCGCCGCTGTTCGACCGCTGATTCTCCACAGTTGAACACCCGCATCGGCAAGGACGGCCGGCGCCGCCCGCTCAACGCCGAGGAGGGCCGGCTGCGCGCCGCCCGCGTCATCGCCGCCAACCCGGACGCCTCCCTGCGGAAGATCGCCCAGGACGCCGCCGTCTCCGTCGGCACCGCCCACGCCGTACGCCAGCGGATCCGGCGCGGCGAGGACCCCATGGCGCCGCGCCCCACGGAACGGATCGGCGGCGCCGCGGCCACCGCGCAGCCCACCGCCGCGGCCACCGCCGAGGCGCGGCGCCGCCGCGCCGGACAGGGGGCCGACGTGCTGCTGCGGCTGCGGTCCCTGCAACGGGACCCCTCGCTGCGGCTGTCGGAGTCCGGCAGGCACCTGCTGCGCTGGATCCACGGCCACGTGATCGCCCAGGACATGCGGGGAGACCTGCTCGACGCCGTCCCCACGCACCTGGCGCCGATCGTGGCCGACATGGCGCTGCAGTGCGCCGAGATCTGGAACGACTTCGCCCACGACGTCCAGGAACGGATGCGGGAGCAGGCGGACCGCACGCAGGCCGGGGGGCGGACGTGGAACGGGTGACGCACCGCCCGATCCGGTTCGACGGGCAGAGCACCGGCTCCGGCCCCGCCACCTGCGGCCAGGTGTCCATGTGGCTCGACATCACCGACAAGGACCCGCGCGAGGCGTTCTTCAACCCCTCCGGCGAGGTGGAGACACCGGCCGGGCTGACCCTCGACGACCTGCTGGCCGAGCTGGGCGCGCTGGTGTGCCGGCACGAGTCGCTGCGCACGTTCCTGACCGACGACGCCGACGGCGGGCTGACGCAGACGGTGACCGGCTCCGGCGAGCTCACCGCGAGCCTGATCGACCTCGGGGACGACCCCGGCTCGCTGTGGGAGGCGCTCGCCGAGCGCCGGCGGGTCGTGGAACGCCTGCCCTTCGACCTGACCTCGGAGCTGCCCATCCGCCCGACGATCTTCCACGGCTCCGGGGAGCCGCTGGCCGTGCTGCTGAGCGTGGCGCACACCGCGGCCGACGGCACCGGCGTGCGCAACCTCGTCGCGGACCTGACCGCCCTGGTCCAGGCCCGCGCCAAGGGACAGGACCGGCCGCCGCCGCCCCCCGGCCGCCAGCCGCTGGAACAGGCCCGCTACGAGGCGTCGCCCGAAGGCCGCCGGCGGCTCGCTCGCGCGCTGACCTTCTGGGACGCCGGCCTGGCGACGGTGCCGCCCACCATGTTCCCCACGGCGTCCCCCACGGCGCTCCCCCCGGTGGTGGGCCCGCCCGCCTACCACGCCGCCGTGCTCCACTCCCGCGCCGCGGATCTCGCCCTGAACCTGCAGGCGCTGCGGTACGACGTCAGCGGCACGGCGGTGCTGCTCGCGGCCACGGGCCTGGTGCTCGGCGCGTACACCGGGATGCTGAGCTGCGCCGTTCGGCTCATCTGCGCCAACCGCACCAGCGAGCCGGAGCGGCGCGCCGTCGCCTGCATGATCCAGGGCGTGCTCGTCTCGCTCGACCTCGGCGGCGCCGGCTTCGGCGACGTCGTCGCGCGGGCCTGGCCGGCCTCCGTCCGCGCCTACCGCCACGGCCTGTACGACAGGCGCGCGGTGCGCCGGCTCACCCGGTCGGCCGAGCGGCGGCGCGGCGTGCGGCTCGACCTGTCGTGCGTTTTCAACGACATGCGCGAGGAGACGCGGCCGGACCGCCGGCTGGCCGCCCACCGGGCCGCCCGCCCCGGAGCCGCCGAGGAGGCGGCGGTCCGGGCGGCGACGCGGGACAGCGTGTTCCGGCCGGAGCCCGCCGTGGAGCAGGAGACCTTCGCCCTGTACGCCGAGGACACCCCCGAGACGCTGCGGCTGACCCTGCACGCCGACGCCCGCCACCTGGGCCCCGACGCCGTCCGCGGCGTGCTGTTCGGCATCGAGCGGCTGCTCGTCGAGTCCGCCTTCGGCGACGTCCGGCCGGCGGAGGTGGCCGAGCTGACCGGCCTCGCCGGCCCCGGGGCGGGTGAACCGGGATGACGGCGACCACGGTGAACGGCCCCGTGCCGGACGCCACCCTGCGCGCGCTCAGGCTCGTCCCCGACGGCGCCCGCGGCTTCGACGTGCCGTGGGACGCGGCCGCACGTGACTACGGCCTGGGCCCGGACGTGCTGCGGGCGATGCTCGCCGAAGGGCTCGGCCGGCCCTCCGGGTTCGACCACTTCGACCTGCTCAACGTCGCCCTGGACGTGGGCGCGCGATCCCTGTGGACGTTCGGGCCGGCCTCCTGGGCCAGGGGGCTGCGCGCGCCCGCCGGGACCGTCGTGCGGGCCGACGTCGAGTTCGTGCCCGAGTGCGCCCACGAACCCGGCGAGGGCGGGGTGTGCGACCTGCGGGTCCGGCTGCCCGACGGCTGGGCCGCCTGTCCCGGCGGCTCGGCCGTGACCCGCTTCGAGCTGCCCACCTCGTGGCCGCCGCCGGGGCCGGGCGCCGCCGAGTTGCTGCGGGAGTTCGGCCGGGTCAGGTTCGTCCGCCTGCCCATGACGGTCGGGCTGGACCCGGACTTCGTCGGGCGCACCGGCATCGCCGACTGCACGGGCGGCTCGCTCCACCTCGTGCGGGAGGGCCGCCGCCGCGGCCTGCCGGTCCGGCTGGCCCAGGGCGTGATCCTGTCGCCGCCGTTCTCCGTCCTGCACTACTGGGCGGAGATCGAGACCGACGGGGTGTGGGTGCCGTACGACCCGCTGATCGTGGGGGCGATGCTCCGCTGGGGCCTGCTCGACCCGGCCGAGTGGAACGTGCTGCGCTCGACCGGCGCGATCCTCGCCCGGATCTCGGGCGAGATGGGGCCGGTGGGCCTCGACGCCGGCCGTCCGGCGGGCGTCTCCTTCGCCACCGTCGTGACGACCCCGGCCGCACGGCCGGAACGAGAGGATGAGCGCAGGTGAGCACAGTGCCCGCGAGAGCGTTGCCCGGTGACGAGCGAACCCGTGTCGAGCGCAGGGTGCGGCTCCTGCTGACCGGCAGATCGGTGCTGCCCGGCGTCATCGAGTCGGCCGACGCCGGGGCGGACCTGTGGGAGCTGGGGATGGAGTCCTTGGCCATGGTGGGCGTCATGGTGGCCGTGGAGGACGAGTTCGGCGTCGAGTTCCCGGACGCGCTGCTCACCCGGGAGACGTTCCGGTCGTTGGCGGCCATCACCGACGCGGTCCTGTCCCTCACGTCGCCGGAGGGGCGTCCGTGACCGGGACCGAAGGCGGCCGCGCGGAGCGGGCGGCCCAGAGCTGCCGGGAGCTCGCCCGCGGCGTGCTGGCCGGACACGCGGCCGAGGTGGACGCGGACGCCCGTTTCCCCAAGGAGGCGCTGCGCGCTCTGCGCGGGCACGGCCTGCTCGCCGCGGCGGCCCCGGAGCGGAGCGGCGGGCTGGGCGCGGACGTGCCCGCGCTCGCCGCAATGGCCGCGGAACTGGCACGCGGCTGCGGCGCGACCGCCATGGTGTGGGCGATGCACCAGGTGCAGCTCGCCTGCCTGCTCGGCTGCGAGGCGGGCCCGGAGCTCGGCGCGGCCGTCTCCCGCATCGTTGGCGACCAGCTCCTCGTCGCCTCGGCCACCAGCGAGGCGGGGGTCGGCGGCTCGCTGCGGACGAGCGTGTGCGCGGTCGAACGCGACGCACTCCCAGGCGGGGCCGACGCGGCAGAAGGCCGCCTGGCCCGGATCGACAAGAGCGCCACCACCGTCTCCTACGGCCTGGAGGCCGACGCGCTGCTGGTCAGCGCCCGCCGGGAGCCCGGCTCGCCGCCGGGCGACCAGGTCGCCGTGCTCCTCGACGCCCCGCGGACCCGGCTGGAGGCCCTGGGCGGCTGGAACCCGCTCGGCATGCGCGGCACGTGCAGCCCCGCCCTGCGGATCCGCGCCGAGTTCGAGGACTGGCGGATCCTGCCGCTGCCGTTCGGCGACCTCGTCGACCGGGTGATGACGCCGCTGTCCCACGTGCTGTGGTCGGCCGTGTGGTACGGCCTGGCCGCCGAGGCCGCCGACCGGGCCGTCCGGTACGCCAGGACGCGCACGGGCGGGCAGGCCGGGCAGGCCGGGCAGCGGCCGCCGAGCGGGAACCTGGCCGAGATGCGCTGGCGGCTGGCCGCCATGGAGGCGCAGCTCGCCGAGGCGGCCCGCGAGACGCAGGCCGTGCTGGGCGGCGCCGCCCGGCCGACCGTCGGGTTCGCGCTGCGGATCAACTCGCTGAAGCTGGCCGTCTCCGAGGTCGCCGTGGACGTGTCGCTGGCAGCCATGCGGGTGTGCGGGATGGCGGGCTACGCCGAACAGGGCCCGTTCTCGGTCGCCCGCCTGGTCCGCGACCTGCTGTCGGCGCCCCTCATGATCGGCAACGAGCGGCTGGTGGCCATCGGGTCCCAGCTCGCCCTGATGGCGCGGGACCGGTGATGGGCCCGGTGATGGGTCCGGCCCCGCACCCGGCGAGCCGGGAGCCGGACCCGGGACCGGTCTGGGCGCACGTGCTGCCACCGGGTGAGGTGTTCTCGCCCGCCAGCGGCGGTTCGCTCGGCACGGTCGCCGCCGAGCTGACCCGCGCGCACGCCCGGCACGGCGGCGCCACCGTGATCGTCGCCGAACGCGGCCGGGAGCACGTGCCGACGGGCGTCCGGCTGGTGCCGTACGACAGCCCCGGCGAGACGCTGGGCGAGCGGGAGCGGCGGGAGGACGACGCGGCCGCCGCCCGAGGCGGGCGCCGCGCCCACTACGCCGGGTTCGTCCGGCCGGCGCTGGAGGCGCTGCCGGACGGGTTCGCCGGCCCGGTGGTGCTGCACAACGCGGTCGCCGCCGTGCCGGAGCTGCGGCGGCTGCGGCCGGGGGCCCGCATCTGCCTCTACCTGCACGCCGACATGTTCCGCTCGTTCCCGCCGGCCGAGCGGGCCCGCGTGGTGGCCGACGCGGACCTGGTGGTGTGCGTGAGCCGGTTCGTGGCCGAACGGTTCCTCGACGGCACCGGCCTGCCGCCCACGGCGGTGGCGGTGGTGCACAACGGCCACGACCCGGACCGGTTCCACCCCGCCTCCCGGCCGGCCGGCCGGGTGCCCGTCGTGCTCTTCACCGGCCGGCTCGCCCCCGAGAAGGGGCCGATGGCGCTGGTCAACGCGTGCGTGGAGCTGGCGGGGACCGGCGCCGCCTTCCGGCTGTGGCTGGTCGGCAACGCCGAACTGTCCGCGTCGTCGGCTCCCGACCGGTACGAGCGGCAGGTCAGGCACCGGGCGTCGCTGCTGGGCGACCGGGTGGAGTTCTCGCCGTTCGTGGACCGTGACGCCATCGGCGAGGTGTACCGGCGGGCCGACGTGCTGTGCGTGCCGTCGCTGTGCGAGGACGCCAGCCCGCTCGTGCTGACCGAGGGTCTGGCCAGCGGCCTGGCGTGCCTGGCCAGCGCGCGCGGCGGGGTGCCCGAGGTGGGCCGGGACGCGGTGCGGTACTTCGACTACCGGCGGCCCGGCGACCTCGCCCGGCAGCTCGGCCGCCTCGTCGGCGAGCCGCCGCTGCGGGCCGAGCTGGGGCGGCGGGCGTTGCGCCGCGGGCGGGAGCTGACCTGGGAGAGCCGCTACCGGCTGCTGTGGACCCGGCTCGCGGAGCCGTCCCGATGATCCGGGCGGCCGGGGACGGGCCGGGCGGCGGGCGGGCGCCGGTCCTGGTCGTGTCCGCGCACCTGGACGACGCCGTGCTGTCGTGGGGCGGGACGGTCGCCGCGCTGACCCGGCGAGGGGTCAGGGTGGTGGTGCTGACCGTGTTCGCCGGAGAAGGGGGCGACCCGCTGCCGCCGTACGCCGAGCGGTACCACTCCTGGTGGACGGCATCGGGCGCGATCGAGGCCCCGGTGGCCGCCACCGCGCGCGAGGGGATGCGGCTGCGCCGGGAGGAGGACGCGCGGGCGTGCGCCACGCTGGCCGCCGAGCCGGCGCACCTCGGCTTCACCGAGGCGCTCTACCGGCGCCGGGCCGACGGGTCGCCCCGCTGCGCCGCCGGCGACGACCTGTTCTCGGCGCCCGAGCCGGACGACCTCGCGCTGGAGCGGGCCGTCGCGGGCGCGCTGGCCGGCTGGATCGCCGCACTGGCACCCGGGGAGGTGCACGCGCCCGCCGCCGTCGGCGGGCACCTCGACCACGTGCTGACGGCCCGCGCCTGCGCGTCGGCGCTGCGCGACGGGCCCCCGGCCCGCTGGTACGAGGACCTGCCGTACGCCATGGAGCCCCCCGAGCCGGGCACCGCGGTGACCGGCCGCGGCCCGGCGGCGGCCTCGCCGCTGACCGCCGGCGACTGGCGGCGCAAGATCGAGGCGGCCGCCGCGTACCGGTCGCAGCACCCCATGCTCTGGGACGACGACTGGCCCGACCGGCTGCTCGCGCACGCCCGCGAGGCGGGCGGCGGAACCCCCGCCGAACGCCACTGGGCGGCCGCCCCGGGCCCGAACGGAGATCATTGACATGTCCGCGAAACCCGTTGATAGCATCCTGCCCGTCTCAGCCGGTGCTGATGGGAGGCCCGCAGCCGGAGGTCACATGGCCGTCGCCCCGCACGACCCGCACCCCCACGACCCGCACCCCCACGACCCGCACCCCCACGACCCGCGGCCGCACGACCCGCACCCGCACGGCCCGCGGCCGCCCGTCCCCTCCGTCGCCGCCGTCGACGTCTCGGCCGACCCCGCCGCCTGGCTGCCCGCCGCGTCCGGGGCCCTCGCCGCCGACGGCGCGGTGCTGCTCACCGGCACCGGCCTGGCCGGGCCCGCCCGCGACGTCGGCGCGCGCATGCTGGCGGAGGTGCCCCTGCTGATGGAGCACCAGGACGCGCTGATGGCCTACGACGACGGCCACCTGCGGCACCGGCCCCCCGGCGGGCGCGACGGGCACGTGACGGCGTTCCTCGGCCACCCGGCCGTCCTGGCCCTGTGCGCCGCGCCGCTGGAGGCGCCACGCGTGATCAGCTACCACGGGCACACCGTGCTGCCCGGCTCCTCGCCGCAGCCGGTGCACGCCGACTGGGAGCCGCTGTGGCCCGCCCCGGACCTCGCGCACCCGCCGTTCATGCTGGCGGTCAACATCGCGCTGGTGGACACCGGCGAGCACAACGGCAGCATCGAGGTCTGGCCGGGCACCCACCTCCTGGCCTCCCGCGAGGTCTACCGGCACGGATCGCTGTGCGTCCGCGAGGAGCTCCTCGCCGAGCGGCGGGCGGCGCGTCCGCCCGAGCGCGTCGCGATGCGGCCCGGTGACGTGCTGGTACGCGACGTGCGCCTGTGGCACCGGGGCACCCGCAACACCGGCGGCACGGCCCGCCCGATGCTGTGGCTGCTGCTGGCCGCGCCGTGGCTGCGCGCCGAGCCGTCCGTGCTGCTGGAGGCCGCGGTGCGCGGCGAGGTCGAGGCGCTGCCCGTCGAGGTGGCCGCCGAGTACACCCGCCACCCGGTCGGCGCCCTGTCCGGCGGCGACGCGGAGTGACCGCCGCCGGCCGTTCCCGTACCCGTCCGTCCGCCCAGGGAGGTCGCTTGCCGTCCGAGGTCCGCCTGATCACCGATCAGGACATCGAAGAGGTGCTCGTGCTGTGGGGGCTGAACGCGGGCGAGCACGTCCCGCTGCTCTCCTACGACCGGTGGGGGCCGGGCGTCGCGGTGCCGGCCCGGCCCGAGGTGACGGAGGTGGAGGCGTTCACCCGCGACCCGCTCGACGGCACCAGGGACCTGCTGCGCGCCGCGCTCACCGACGAGCTGTCGTTCTGCCTGGTGGTCGACACCGGGCACGGGCTGGACGGGTTCCTGACCGGGGAGCTCCACACCCAGAGCGTCAACGACTTCCGGATCGGCTCCGTCCGCGAGCTCTACGTCCGCCCGGAGGCGCGGCGCAACGGCCTCGGCTCCGCCCTGGTGGAAGCCGCCATCGCGGAGTTCCGCCGAAGGCGGGCGCGGATGTTCCGCGCCGAGGTGAACCCCGACTGGAAGGACGGCATGGCGTTCTGGCAGTCGCGCGGCGCGTGGCTGCAGGACGCGGTGGTGTTCAACCACTACGAGTGAGCCGGTCAGCCATCCGTTCGCGACACGCCTGGGAGCATGATGAGCCTGCAGAACGACGGCGGCACACTGGTCGCCGAGGACTCCACGCCGATCGCCGGCGATCCGGCCGCGTTGCGGCGGCGGCTCCGTGAGCAGGGCATGCTCCTGTTCCGCGGGCTGCTGCCCGAGGGCCGGCCGGCCGAGCTGCGCGCCCGGTTCGCGGCGGTGCTGCGCCGCCACGACTGGCTCGCCGACGCCTCCGGCTCCGGCTCCGGCTCCGGCTCCGGCTCCGGCTCCGGCGCCGGAGCCGACGGCGGCGCGGCCGGTGACGGCGGCGGCGGCGGCCTGCGCCCGGCGGCCAACCGCCGCGACGGCAGCCCGCGCTGGTGGCGCATGTACGAGGACCTGCAGCGGGTCGAGCTGATGCACGAGCTGGCGCACGCGCCCGAGCTGGTCCGGGTGATGACGGCCATCCTCGGCAAGCGGCTGCTGAACCACACCCGCCGCCAGGTCAGCCTGATGCATCCCGGCTTCTGGGTACCGCCGCACCAGGAGCACACCTACGTCCAGGGCACGCCGGACGTGCTCACCGCCTGGGTGCCGTTCACCGCCTTCCCGGCCGACGGCGGCACCCTGCGCGTGCTGCGGGAACGGGCCGTTCCCGGGGTCCGCCCGCTGACCGTGCTCGACTCGGGCGGCGTCGAGGCCGTGGTCGGGCCGGGCGAGGGCGACTGGTGGCGGGCCCCGGACCTCGGGCCGGGCGACGTGGTGGTGATGCACGCGCTGGCCACGCGGGCGGTGGACGAGAACGTCTCGCCGTTCCTGCGCGGCGCCGTCGAGTACCGCTACCAGTCGTCGCGCGAGCCGGTCTGCCTGGCCTCGGTGCGCCCGCACCACTACCCGCGGGTGCCCGGCTGGGAGGACCTGGCGGCCGGGTGGAAGGACCGGCGCTGGCTGCGCGTGCCGCTGCGGGTGCGGCAGGTGGACTTCCTGCTGCCCGAGCGGCAGGAGATCTGGCACGAGCTGCTGCCGCGGCCGGTGTCGCGGCTCGTCGACGTGGAGCCCGGCCGAACGTGACACCGTCCGGCCGTACCGGAGCGGGGGGCCCGGCCGGCGCGGCCAGGGTGGCGATCCGGCTGTGCTTCGAGGCGTCGCCCCGGCTGCTGGTCCTCGTCCTGCTCCTGTCCACGGCCGTGTCGACGCTGCCCGCGGCGCTCCTGCTGATCGTGCGCGAGATCGTCGAGGCGTTCTCGCGCGCGCAGGACGCCCGCGCGACCACGTGGATCCTCGTGCTGGGCGGGCTGACCGCGCTGCGCGTGGCGCTGGCCGCGATGCTGTCCGTGCGCCGCGAGGAGCTGACCGAACTGGTCGGCATCACCTCCGAGCAGCGGCTGCTCCGCGTCACCGGGTTCGCGCCGCTGGAGCGCTTCGACGACCCCGCCTGGTACGACGCGGTCGCGCGGGCGCACGACGGCGTGACCTGGCGGCCGGCCGCCATCGCCGGCATCCTCATCGAGTTCGGCGGCCAGGTCGTCTCGCTGGTCAGCATGGTCGGCGTGCTGGCCATCCTGGACGTGCGGCTCATCGGCCTGGCCCTGCTCGCGGGCGTGCCGCTGCTGGTGCAGCGGCGGATGGAGGCCAGGGCCATCTACCTGGCTCGGCGGGGCGTCACCGAGCTGGAGCGCCGCCGCGACTACCTGACCGAGCTGCTGGTCCGCTACGACCTGGCCAAGGACGTGCGCAGCTACGGGCTGGCCTCGCCGTTCGCGGGGATGCACGACGCGGTCAGCCGGCGCGCGCTGCGCGCCGTCATCGCGGCGAGCCGCCACAGCGTGGCCCGCGGCCTGGTCGCCGGGGTGCTGAGCGCCGTGTGCCTGGTCGTGGCGTACTTCATCGCGGCGGACCAGGCGTCGTCCGGCGCGCTGACGGCGGCCGAGCTGTTCCTCGTCTTCACCGCCTTCGGCACGCTGATGAACTCCACGGTCGACCTGTTCACCATCGTGGTCGACATCGAGGAGCACGCCGCGTACCTCACCGACTTCGTGGCGCTGGCCTACGGCGCGCCGCCGCCCGCCGAACGGGGGCCCTCGGACGAGCGTCCGGCGGCTCCCGTGGGCGGGCCGCCGCGGGTGGACTTCCAGGGCGTGGCCTACGCCTACGCCGGCGGGCCGCCGGTCCTGCGGGAGGCGTCGTTCACGCTGCTGCCCGGCGAGTTCGCGGTGCTGGTGGGACGCAACGGGGCGGGCAAGTCCACGCTGGTGAAGCTGCTGCTGGGGCTGCTGACCCCGGCCGGCGGGCGGATTCTCGTGGACGGCGCCGACGTGGCGGGGCTCGGCCCGGCCCGGCTGCGTGACCTGATCGGCGTCCTCTACCAGGAGTACGGCCGCTACGAGTTCACCGTGGCCGAGTCGGTCCGGCTCGGCCGGGCGGACCGGCCCCTGGACCGTGACCGGCTCGACCTCGCGCTGCGGGCCAGCGGGCTGAGCCGGGTGGTCGAGCAGTTGCCGCGTGGCGCGGACAACCCGGTGGGCCGGATGTTCCCGGGGGCCCGCGAGCTGTCCGGCGGCCAGTGGCAGCGGCTCGCCCTGGCCCGGGTGCTGTACCGCGACGCGCCCGTGTGGGTGCTGGACGAGCCGACGGCGGCGCTGGACGTGCAGGCGGAGGCGGCGCTGATCCAGCGGCTGCTGGCGGAACGCGGCCGGCGGACGGTGCTGCTGATCACTCATCGGCTGGAGACCGCGCAGGCCGCCGACCGCGTCCTCGTGCTGGACGACGGGGTGCTGGTCGAGCACGGCTCCCACGAGGAGCTGGTCGCGCGCGGCGGCAGCTACGCCCGGCTGTGCGCCGAGCACGCCGCCCGACGGCAGTCCTAACCGGTGGCCCTGCGCTGGGCGGTGGCCGACAGGAACTCCAGCACGCACCGGTTGGCCACCAGCGCGGTGACGTCGGCGTGGTCGTAGGGCGGCGCCACCTCCACGACGTCCAGGCCGACCACGTCGGTGTTGCGGACCAGGTCGCGGATGCCGGCCAGCAGCTCTCTGCTGGTCAGCCCGCCGGGCTCGGGGGTGCCGGTGCCGGGTGCGTACGAGGGGTCGAGCACGTCGATGTCGACGGAGATGTAGACCTTGCCCGTCACGGTGGAGATGACCTGCTGGACGATGTCGGTCAGGCCGGTCTCGTCCACGTCCATCATGGTCCAGTGCTCGACGCCGTTCTCGGCGGCCCAGGCGAAGGTCTCGCGGGAGGGGCCGTAGCCGCGCAGCCCGATCTGGAACACCTGGTTGGTGAGTCCCTCCTCGATGACGCGGCGGACCGCCGTGGCGTGGGTGAGCAGGTGTTCCGGGCCGCCGTCCCAGGTGTCGGCGTGGGCGTCCCAGTGCACGAAGCTCACCGGCCCGTGCTTGTCGGCCACGGCCCGCAGCACCGGCAGCAGCACGGAGTGGTCGCCGCCGAGCACGACGACCCGGTCGGTGACGGCCATGAGCTCGCGCATCCACTTCTCGGCCGCGTCGAGGTTGCGGTCGTGCTGGCCGGGCGTGACGGGCACGTCGCCGACGTCGACGATGCGCAGGTGCTCGAAGACCTCGGTCTCCAGCCCGACGTGGTAGAGGTTGCCCGCGATGAGGGTGGAGGCCTCCCGGATGGCGGCGGGTCCGAAGCGCGCGCCGGGTCGACCGCCCGTGCCCGAGTCGATCGGGACGCCCAGCACGACCACGTCGCTCGGACGCCCTTGGAACCGGCCGTCACTTGACGGTGGAATGTCATGAAACGTCCGCGAGGGCACTCGTATCCCCAATCGCACACTTGTCTCTTTGGTTATCGGTCGGCAGCATAGATCAAAGATCACCCGCATAACACTGTCCGGCGGAAAGTGGTCATATGGAGGGAAATCTCATCTCCGGTTCTGCTACTGAGGAAATATCCGGCCGCTGGGCCGCCGCCCGGGCCCAGCCGATCCCCAAGGCCTACCGCGACGGCACCGACCGCGCCGTGAGCCCCGCCACGACGCTCGCCCGGGTGTCGCCCGCCATGGCGGCCGCCGGCATCACCCGCGTAGCGAACGTCACCGGCATGGACCGGATCGGCATCCCCGTCTGGTGCGCCGTCCGCCCCGCCTCCCGCAGCCTGACCGTCTCACAGGGCAAGGGCGTCACCGAGGACGCCGCCCGGGCCTCGGCCGTCATGGAGTCGCTCGAACTCTGGCACGCCGAGACCCACCACCTGCCCCTGCGCTACGCCACCCACCGCGCGCTCACCGCCGCCGGCGAGGCCGTCCTCGACCCGATGACCCTGGTCCGCTGCCCCTGCAGCGAGTACGCGGCCGACCGCCCCATGCGCTGGGTGCGCGGCTGGGACCTCATCGGCCACCGGCTCACCTGGGTGCCGTACGAGGCCGTGCACTGTGACTGGCGGGTACCCGTCGCGCCCGGCGACCACGCCGTCCAGAACGGCTCCAACGGACTGGCGTCCGGCAACAGCCTCCTGGAGGCGACCGTGCACGCCCTGTGCGAGCTCGTCGAACGGGACTCCATCGTCGCCGCGCAGGACGCCGGAGACCTGCTCGCCGCGCGGCGGATGGTGCGGCCCGAGACGATCGCCGACGAGTCCTGCCGCGACCTGCTGGGGCGTTTCCGCCGTGCCGGCATCGACGTGCTGGTGTGGGACCTCACCTCCGAGATCGGGGTGCCCGTCGTCAACTGCCTGGCCGTGGAGACCGACACGCCCTGGTACCACCCGCTGCCGCAGACGCAGGGCTCCGGCTGCCACCCCCGCCGGGCCATCGCGCTGTCGCGCGCCCTCACCGAGGCCGCGCAGGCCAGAGCCACCGTGATCGTGGGCTCCCGGGACGACATCGGCCGCGACCGGCAGAGCTGGTACTTCGACCCGGAGCAGCGGCGCGCCGTCGGCGACGCCGTACGGGACCGGCCGCGGCGCGACTACCGGCAGACGCCCGACATCGACCACGACACGGTCAACGACGACCTGCAGTGGCTGCTCGGCCGGCTGACGGCCGCCGGAATCGGCGCGGCCGTGGTCGTCGACCTGACGATCGACGACCTCGGCGTTCCGGTCGTCAAGGCCGTCGTGCCGGGACTGCGGTGGCGGCCATGGGAGGAGTGAACCCGGCCGCCCGGCGCCCGCCGGTGGTCTTCCTCGGGCCCACCCTGCCGGTCGCCGAGGCCGCCCGCATCCTCGCCGCCGACTACCGCCCGCCCGCCGAGCTCGGCTCGGTCTACCGCGCCGCCCGCGAGCGGCCGGCGGCCATCGGCATCGTGGACGGCTACTTCGAACGCGTCCCGGCCGTGTGGCACAAGGAGATCCTGTACGCGCTGTCGCTCGGCGTCCGGGTGTACGGGGCGGCGAGCATGGGGGCGCTGCGGGCGGCCGAGCTGGCCGAGTTCGGCATGATTCCGGTGGGCGAGGTGGCCGAGCAGTACCGGCGCGGCGTGCTGACCGACGACGACGAGGTGGCGGTGCTGCACGCCCCCACGCAGGGCGGCTACCGGCCGCTGTCGGAGCCCATGGTCAACATCAGGGCCACGCTGGCCGCCGCCGTCCGCGAGACGGTGGTCGGCGAGGAGGTCGCCGCGGCGCTGGCGGCCCTGGCCAAGGACATGTTCTACCCCGACCGGGAGTGGGGTGCGCTGCTCGACCGCGCCGGTGCGGACGACCCGGCGGCGGCCGCGCAGCTCGCCCGGCTGCGCGCGTGGCTGCCGTCGGGCGCGGTGGACCAGAAGCGGCTGGACGCCGAGCGGCTGCTGGCGGAGATGGGGCGCTGGATCGAGTCGGGTGGCGGGCCGCCGCAGGTGGCGCCGTTCCCGTTCGAGCAGACGGAGAACTGGCGGGAACTGGTCGTGGGCGACGCCGGCACGGCCGCCCGCACCGGCGACGCCCGGCCCGGCACGGACGCCGGGGGAGTGGTCGAGCGGCGGTCCGCGCGAGGCGGCCGCGGGCGAGAGGAGTCCGGCGTGGTGAACGGTGACGGCAGGCCGGGAATCCGGGAGCGGTCGGGGACGGGCGCCCCGCAGCCGCCCGAGCCGACGACCGGGAGCACGTCCGAGCACACAGCCGAGCGCACGGACGGGCACACGGCCGGGCGCACAGCCGAGCGTACGGCCGGGCGCACGGCCGAGCGTACGGACGGGCGCACGGCCGACTGGCGCCGGCTGCGGGCGGGCGAGGTGCCCCGGCGGCGCGCCGACGACATCGGCGGCGTCCGCGAGCTGGAACAGGCCCGCCGGCCGCTGCTCATCGAAGGGGCGCTGGACCGCTGGCCCGCCCTGGACCGCTGGAACCCCGGCTACCTGCGCGAGAAGGTCGGCCGGACGCGGGTGCCCGTCGAGTTCTACCCCTCAGGCTCCTACTACGGGAGCTGGGTGCAGGCGCAGTTGCGCATGGACCGCTACCTCGACCTCCTCACCTCGCCGGGAGAGGCCGAACGCTGCTACCTGGCCCAGGTGCCGCTGCTGGACCTGCTGCCGGAGCTGGCCGACGACCTGTCGGTGCCCGGCTGCCTGGCCGGGGCGCCGGAGCTGGGGCTCGCGTTGTTCGTCGGCCGGGACACGGTGACCGCCCTGCACTACCACAGCAACGAGCAGGCGCTGCTGTGCCAGGTGAGCGGGGCCAAGGAGGTGCTCCTGTTCCCGCCCTCGGACCACCGCCACCTCCAGCACCATCCGTGGTATTCGTACCGGTTCAATTTCAGCCGCATCGATTTCTCCGCCGTGCCGGCCGGGCCGAATTCGCCGCTGCGGCACACGACGCCGCTGCGGTGCACGGTACGGGCCGGCGAGGCGCTTTACATCCCCCTTTACTGGGGGCACCTCGTCGAAGGGCCGGGCATCACGTCGTCGGTGACGTTCTTCTGGCGGCCCACCGCCGGACGGACCTGGTGGCCGCCGGCGATGCGGCTGCGGGCGGCCGTGGGCGGGGCCGTGCGGCGCCGGCTCGTCAGCCCGGTGGGGGACGCGCTCAGCCGCCGGTTCGGGCTGGGCGGCTGACCCGCCCGGCTCCGGCCAGCCACTCCTCCAGGACCGCCAGCCTCGCCGCCACCGCCGGCTCCATCGGCTCCGCCTGTTCCCTCGCCTCCGCCTGTTCCCTCGCCTCTGCCGGCTCCATCGGCCCGGCGTCGCGGTCCAGCACGCCCAGCGCCTGGCAGAGCGGGTGATCCGCCGCCCGCGCCGCCCGCGCCGTCGCGGGACCTGCCGGGCCGATCACGGCGGTCGTGGGCAGGACGTGGCGGGCGGCGCGGGGGACGAGCGAGACCAGCAGTCCGTTGCGCCGCAGGTGCGGGGCGGGCAGGCGCGGGTCGTACCGGGCGGCGGCCGGTAGCCGGACAGCCCACGCGGTGAAGGCGGGGTCCAGGAACGGCGACCTGCGCGGCAGCCCGGCGGCGGCGGCTACGGCGGCCGGGAGCGGCCCGGCGAAGCGCGTCGTGCGCGCCAGCACGTAGGCGCGGACCGGGTCCCGGTGCGCCGCCAGCCCTTCCACCAGTCGCCGGATCCAGCCCGCCGTCCACTCCTCCACGCGCGCCAGGCGGCCGGGTGGCAGCACCCGCGGCGGGTCTCCCAGGGCCTCGGCGAACGGCGCGAGAGCCACCTGCAGGCCGGCGCGGAGCCGCCGCGCCCGCGCTCCCCGGCCCAGCACGGACGTCGCGTCCGCGAGCACGGCGGCGGCGCCCTCCGTCCGCCAGCGGTCCGCGAGTTGCCTGCGGGCGGCCCACGTCCCTCGCGGGCGGGACGGCAACGGTCCGGCCTGCAGGACGTCCTCGCAGCCCTCGGCGGTGAGCAGCAGCGTCGCGCCCAGCCGCGCCGCCCTGGCCTCGGCCGCCCGCACCAGCGGCGTGCGCGCCAGGTCGGGCGCCACCGGATTCCACCCGGCGCCGGAACCCGCCGAAGCCGCCCAGCCCTCCTCGCCGAGTCCGGCTCCCGGCGGTGAGCCGGTGCCGAGGCGGCCGGTCTCGGCGAGGAGGAAGCGGTGCCCGTCATCGAGGGCCGCGACGACCCGCTGCGTGGCCACGGCGATGCCGGCGCCGTCCGCGTCGGGATGGTCGGCGACCACGACGGTCACCTCCGCGCCGAGCGCGCGGCCCGCCGCGGTCGCCGCCACCAGCAGCGCCGTCGCCCCGACACTCCCGTCATGCAGGACGGCCACCGTCCGGTGCGCCCCGATGGCCCGGGCGGCCGCGTCCCGCAGCCGTTCGGCCAGCTCACGCGGATCCGCCACACCCAGCCCGCGCGCATCCGTCACGCCCAGGGCGTCGAAGCCCGCGCCGAGCGGGGCGGGCTGCCCGGCCGGAGAGCCGTCCGCCCAAGGTGAGGCCGGATACACACCGAGGGCCAGGGAAGGCCGCGACAGATACAGCGCCAACGCGTCCACATCGATCCCCGGCACCGGCCCACCGGAACCGCCGCCGCTCACGCCGTCGCCCCCCGCTGCTCCGCGCCGCGCAGCCACAGCTCCACCGCGCTGGCCGTCGCCACCTCGAACGTGTCCCGGCACCGCGACCGCCAGTCCGGCCGCAGCAGCCCCCGCTCGACGGCCAGCACCGGTTCCACCCGCGCCAGCCGCCAGTAACGCGCGTACGACTGCGACCCCCGCTGCCGGTACGGCGGCAGCACCGCGCCCACGCCGTCCGGCAGCAGGTCGGCGACCAGCCGTTTCCGGCGCAGGTACTCGTTGTCGTACGCCCCCGAGTACCGGGCCGTCAGCGGCAGGTGGAAGGCGTACTCGGCGAAGACCGGGTCGTAGAACGGCGCGGCCTCGGGCAGCTCCGTGGCCGGCACCACGACGTCGTACGGGAACGTGCGGTGCATCATCAGCGCCTCCGCCCACGTCACCCCCGCCTCGGCCGCGACCCGGGCCGCCTCGGCCCGGTAGTCGTCCTCCCAGCCGCACGCTCGCTCGAGGACGTCCTCGGCCAGCAGGGCCGAGCCGTGCTCCCGCAACCGGCGCGGCCAGGCGGTGGACCAGTAGAGCCCGGAGGAGGCCCGGCGGCCGAGCCGGCCGGCCAGCGCCGCCAGCAGCTCACGCGCCGGCGGCCCGCCGCCGAGGGAGGCGTCGCGCAGGTAGGCGGCCAGGTCGCCGAACGAGCCCGCGGCGAGCAGCCGCGCGGACAGGTAGCCCGGCGCCTCCAGTAACTGGTCGGCGCCGCTTCCGTGGAGCACGATCTGCGCCCCCGCGCCGGCGGCCAGCTCGGCCATCCCGCGGTGCAGGCGGGGGAAGCCGTCGAAGCGGGGGCCGTGCGCGGACCAGTCCGGTTCCGGCCAGCGCCGAGGGGCGAGGTCCACGCGCAGGTGGGGACAGCTCAGGCCGAGGAAGTCCAGCAGCCGGTCCACCACCACTTTCGGGCGGCGGCCCCGGTCGTCGGCGATGTCCATGGTGACGGCCAGCAGCCGGCGGCCGGTGCGGCGGCAGACCCGGGCGGTGACGGCGAGCAGCGCGGCGGAGTCGAGGCCGCCGGAGGTGGCGACCGCGACGTGTTCCCGGTCGCCGATCGCCCGCTCGACCGCGGCTTCGAGCCGGTCGCGCAGCTCGTCCGGGCGGGCGTGCCCGCGTGGCCGGGGCGGGGCGTGCCGGACGCGTTCCAGCCCGGCCCACGGCGCGGCGGGGAACAAGTCGGTGCTCAGCCCCGGCCAGGTGAACCAGGCGCCCAGCGCGGCCAGGGAGTACGTGCCGCCGGTGCCGGGCGGGGCGGCGGCGCGACCGGAGCCGGCCTCCCGGTAGGCGGGCCGGGTGACGAACGGCGCGAGCCGGTCCGGCGCGGCGCTGTAGCGGAAGGAGGGGGCGGGTTCCCGGGCGGGAGCGGGCGGGGCGGTCGCGTGCTGCGGGGTGGTCATGTGCGCCTCTCTGCGAGGTGGTACGCGAGCTGGCGGCTCACCACGTGGGCGAGCCTGATCCGGTTGGCCGGGCGCGTGATGCCGTGGCCCTCGCCGGACAGGACGAGGCAGTGGTGCGGGTGGCCGTGCCCGGCCAGCGCGGCGGCCATCGTGGTCGCGTGCGTCCAGGGGACCAGCGGGTCGTCGCGGCCGTGCGCCAGCAGCACCGGCGTGTGGCAGCGGGCGGCGTGGGTGAGTGGTGAGCGCTCCCGGAGCAGGTCGGCGTCGCGGTCCGGGTCGCCGACGCGGTGCAGGAAGTGGGCCCGCTCGTGGTGCGCCGACCCCCGCACGTGCCGCAGGAACGCCACCAGGTCGGTCGGCGCGCAGACGGCCACGGCCAGCGCGAACGCCTTGGGGCGGGCGGTGGCGGCCATCAGCGCGGCGTACCCGCCGTACGACTGGCCCATGACGGCCACCCGGCCGGGGTCGGCGTGCCCTTCGGCGACGGCCCAGCGCACCGCGTCCTCCAGGTCGTCCTGCATGCCGCCGCCCCAGTCGGCGCGGCCCAGGTCCAGGAAGCGGGTGCCGTACCCCTCCGAGCCGCGGAAGTTGACGCGCAGGGACGCGTACCCGCACGCGGCCAGCCACTGGGCCTCGGGGGACAGCCCCCACGTGTCGCGCGACCAGGGGCCGCCGTGCACGAGCAGCACGGTCGGGTACGGCCGGGCGGCGGGACCGGACGGGGTCACCAGGTAGCCGTCGAGCGGCAGCCCGTCGCGCGCGGGGATCGTCACCGTGGTCGTGGGCGCGACCCCCGCGGTCGCGGGCCGGCTGCCCACGAGCCGGAGCAGGGACTTCGCCCGCCGGTTCGGCGGGCCGGCCGGGACGGGGTCGACGGCGCCGGTGCGGCGCTCCCACACCAGGTCCCGGGGCGGCGTCCGGCCGTCGTCGAGCCGCACCAGCCAGGTCGCGTTGTCGCGGGTGAGGCCGGCGAGCTGGAGCTCGCCCGGATGGCGGGCGGTCAGCGCGGCCAGGTCCGCGGCCAGCTCCGGGTCCAGCGCGCGGTGCTCCAGGCGTGCCCCGGCCGACACGAGCGCGAGCTGCGGCAGCCGCGTCACCGGGTCCAGCACCACGTCGAGGTCGTGCCCGCCGTCGTCAAGCACGGTGCGCACGGTGCCGCCGCGCAGGTCCAGCAGCCGTACGCCGAGGAACCCGCCGCGGCAGGGCGCGGACAGGTACAGGCCGTGCCCGTCCGCCGTGACGTCGATCGGATGGGTGACCAGCGCGCCGGGCGGCGGCGACCGCCACACCTCGTGCCAGCCGTCCGGCCCCGCGGCGCGCACGTCCGCCTGATCCGCCCGGCCCGCGGCCCGCGCCTGCGCCGCGTACACGACGAGGGCGCCGTCGGCGTCCCGGGCGGTGGCGGCGCACGGCCGGTCGTCCGGATCGCTGAACAGGCGGCTCACCCCCTCCGGGACGGGCACCGGGCGGGCGGGGCCGGTCCGCGCGGACAGCAGGTGCCAGGCACGGCCGCCGTCCGGGGTGGCGCCGGCCAGCAGCAGGCTGCCCCGGCGCGGCTGGTCACGGTCCACGACGTGCACCTCTCCGGCCCCCTCCGGTGTGACCTCCGCCGTACGGCCGGTGGCCTCGTCGTGCACCACCACCCGGGGGTGGCGGCCGGACAGGACGGCCAGCACGGCACCGCCAGCCGGCCACCAGGTGTGGTCCACGACCTCGGCACGGCCGAGCGGCAGCCTGCGCACGCCCGCGCCGCGCCGCCACACGAACAGCCCGGGCTCCCGCTCGCTCTGCCAGCTCACCGCCCCGCCGCAGGGGGCCAGGGCGAGGTGGACGGCCGGTTCGGCGCCGAACCAGCGGCGCGCCGCGGCGCGCATGCTAGCGGACGGTCACCGGCTCGGCGCCGGCTTCGAGCGCGCCCGCCACCCACCGCTCCACGTTGCGCACCACGATGGGCAGCCGCGGATGGACCCGTTCCAGGTCGAGCCGGTCCATGGGCCGGATCAGCCCCAGCTCCTCGACCAGCAGCGGCCCCTCGGGCAGGACGTCCAGCACGTAGCGGCGGAAGGCGTCGGAGTAGCTCTGCTTGTACTCCGGCAGCAGCGGCCGCAGCTCGGGCGGCAGCAGCCGCAGGTGCAGCGCCTTGTACCACTGGTACGGGTGCGGCCCGTCGGCCCGGAACCGGGCGGCGGGCGGCAGCCCGAAGGCGTACCTGACGAACCGGTCGTCCACGAACGGCGAGCGCTGCCGGATGGGGGCGCCCAGAGGGTGCGCGTCGTACGCCCACGGGAAGATCGAGTCGCGCAGGCTGGCCGTCGCCCAGTCGCCGCCCTCGGCCCGGAACGACGCGAACCTGGCGGCCAGCCAGTTCTCGACCCAGTCCCCGACCGAGTCCCGGTAGGCGTCGGTGAGCACCGAGCGGCGTCCGCTGTTGACCACGTCGCGCAGCGCGGTGGCCACGTACAGCTGGAACGACGTCTGAGGAGGCAGCCGCCCGGCGGCCAGGGCGGCCGCCTCGCCGGCCACCTCCACCACGGAGTCGCCACGGCCGAACGCCGCCAGGTAGTGGCGCAGGTCCCGCCACCGGCGCCCGCGCGCCAGCGAGCCGGACAGGTGGTTCCAGGCGCCCAGCACCTCGTCGCCGCCCTGTCCGCTGAGCAGGACGGTGGCGCCGATGGCATGGGCGTGGTCCACGGTGGCCTGGTGCAGGCGCGTGTAGTAGTCGTGCCGGGGGCCGAGCGGCGACCAGCACGGCTCGGGCAGCGCCCGCCACTCGGCCGGCAGGACGTGCAGGTCGCAGGGGATGCCGACGGCACGGAGCTGCCGGTGGACCAGGCTCGCGGTGGCCTTGCCGAACTGGTCGCGCAGGTTCCACACGACCGCGCTCAGCCTGCGGCCCTCGCGCCGGGTTTGCTCCCAGGCCTGGACGAAGACGGCCCACGAGTCCATGCCGCCGGACAGCAGGACGACGGCGGACTCGGCGTCGCCCAGGCAGCGCGAGACGGCCGCGGAGAACTCCTCGCGCAGCGCCGACTCGTCGGAGGAGCCGAGCGGGGGCAGGTCGAGGGGCGGGCGGTGCCGTACGACGCCCTCCCACGGGCACTCGGGCGGGAACTCCGCCTCGAACGGCAGCCCGTCCAGCAGCAGCGCCAGCCGCTCCAGGGAGAAACGTCGGGCGGGCGCGGCCAGCCGCAGCGGGTCGCCGCCGAGCGCGCCGTCCTCCGTACGCGAGTAGAGGGGCTCGGACAGGATGTCCGAAACCCCTCCAGAGGTGCCGAGTTCTGATCGCAAGGAGTGGTTACCGCTTCTTGTTCAGCATCTTCCGGGATGCCCGGAACGTCGCCCAGAACTCGGAGACGGCTCTCGCGTTGCGGCGGACCGCGGACTCGCTCGGCTGGGTGGCGTTGGCGACGAGGAGATTTCCTCCACACCGCCGGACACCGCCGCAACTGTCACGAGGTAGGTCACTGTGCCCCATCTCGTACCTCCAATCGGGTGCGAATTCGGGACGAGTCTTAGTAATGGCGGTAAGAGGGTCAACGATGAACATCAATCGCCTTGAGCATTCTGATCAAGACAGCCCGTGGTGCGTATGGTGGGAAGGCGTGCCGTTGGCCGTCCGCTGGTAGGCCGTTCGCGGGGAGGGACCGCCGTTGCCCGTGTCATCGCCTGTGTCGCTGGCCGGAATCCTCGCCCGCCGCGCGGCCCGGCATCCGGCGGCGCCCGCGTTCACCGTCGACGGGGTGGGCACGCTCGACTACCTGACCTGGCACCGGGAATCCGGGCGGGTCGCCGCCGGCCTGGCCGCTCGCGGGCTGCGGCCGGGGGAGCGGGTGCTGCTCGCGTTCGAGGACGGCGACTGGCTGGCGTTCGCCTCCTGCCTCCTCGGCGTGCTCGCCGCCGGCGGTGTGGCCGTCCCCGTGCGTGCCCCCGTCCCGCCGTCCCACCTGCTGGCCACCGGCGCGGCGGTGACCTCGGTGGGCCTGGTCGCGGGCGGGCCGGTCACGGGGGAGGGGCCGCCGGTGCCGGGCTTCGACGGGTGGCAGGCCCGTGCCGGCGAGCTGACGGCCGCGCCGAGCGCGCCCCCCGGCCCCGCCCCGACCCCGCCCGCCCCGACCCCGCCCGCCCCGACCCCGCCCGCCCCGACCCCGCTCCTCACGCCGGAGCCCGTCACGGAGCCGCGCAGCGGCGCCGACCCGGCCGTGGTGATCCTCACCTCGGGCACCACGGGCACCGCCAAGGCCGTCCTCAGCACCCACGCCTCGCTGACCGAGGACTGGCCCGGAGGCGACGACGTGCCGCCGCCACAGGTCAACGCGCTGCTCACGTCCGTCGCCATCGGCACGAACGCGGCGCTGTCCGTGCTGAAGGGCTGCCTGGTCAACGGCGTGCACGTGGTGCTCACGCAGCCGTTCGCCGCCGAGCGGCTGGCCGCCCTCATCGACGAGCACCGGGTGACGGCGCTGAGTCTGGTGCCGACCACGGCGCGGCTCGCGGTGGCCGCGCTGCGTCGGCAGGGGTGCGCGCCCGGACGGGTGCGGTCCGTGGTGTCGTCGTCCGCGCCGCTCGACCAGCCGACCGTCGCGGGGCTCGCGGCGGTCTTCCCGGCGGCGGAGATCTTCAACGTCTACACGGTGGCCGAAGGAGGCGCCGGGCTGCAGCACCGGTGCTCGCCGGACCGGCCGCCGGCGCTGGGCACGCTCGGACCGGAAGCGCGGCTCGTGGACGCCGCGGGCCGCGACGTGGGCCCCGGAGAGACGGGTGAGCTGTGGCTGCGGCACACCGGGCCCGCGCTCGGCTACCTGACACCCCTTCCCGCCGGAGCGGCCGGCGGTTCCGGAACGCGCTATCTGGCGGACGGGTGGATCGCGACCGGAGACCTGTGCCGGCGGGACGCCGACGGGTTGGTGCACTTCGTGGAGCGCGCCGACGACGTGGTCGTCTCGGGCGGCCTGAACATCGCCTCGGCCACGGTGGAGGCAGCGCTGCGCACTCACGGGGCGGTGGCGGAGGTGGCGGTGTTCGGGGTGCCGCACGCGGTGCTCGGCAGGGTCGCCGTCGCCGCGGTAGTCCTGTCCCCCTCGACCGCCCCCGCCTCGACCGCCCCCGCCTCGACCGCCCCCGCCTCGACCGCCCCCGCCTCGGCCGTCTCGCCGGCCGAGCTGCGCGACCACTGCGCGGCGCTGCTGCCTCGCGACCACGTGCCGGCCGACGTCGTCATCGTCGCGGAGCTGCCGCTCACGCCGAACGGAAAGGTCCGCAAGCGGTTGCTGGCCGACCGGTACGCGGGCACGCACCGGCCCGACGCGCACCGGCCCGACGCGCACCGGCCCGACGGCCGCCACGCCGACCCGCCCACCGGAACCGGCGCTGACCCGCTCGGCGCGACCGGCGTCACCACACCCCGCGCCGCGGCCGGGCACGACGGGCGGGCCCGCGCGGTGGAGGAGACGGTCCTCGCCGCGTTCCGCGAGGTGCTCGGCGTCGAGCAGGTCGGACCGGACGACAACTTCCTGCGGCTGGGCGGCCACTCCTTGCTTGCGGTCCAGCTCGCCGGCGAGCTGGAACGGCGCCTGGGGCGGCCGGTCCCGTCCGCGTGGATCCTGCGTTTCCCCCGCGCCGGCGACCTGTCCGACGCCCTGACGGGCACCCGGGCCGAAGCGCGTTGAGCGACGCCGGCTCGTCAAGGCTTCAGCTCGGTGACCTGCCAGGCCAGGCAGCGCCACCGGTCCTGCTCCACGACGAGGACGTGGAGGTTGCGGAAGCGCCTGACCGGTTCGTCCGTGGTGACGATGCTGCGCACGACACACAGGTTCGGACCACGGCCTGTCCATAAATCGTCCGCGTCGACGTCCCGGTCGAGATCAGGGTTCGCCGGCCGGGCGACCTCGGCGAGCAGCTCGTCGCGCGCCTGCTCCTCCCCGCGGGCGCGCGTGATGCCGACGAAGTCCGCTGCCAGGAGACGCTCGGCGGCCTCCCGGTCGTGGCGGTTCTCCGCCTCCACGAGCCGCCGCACGGTCTGGACGGGGTCCGGGCCGGTTGCGGGACGCGGCTCCAGCAGGCGGAACAGTTCCAGCCATCCGCTGAAGTCCTCCGGGCCGTCGGCGCCGTTCCGGAGAACCTGTCCACGGACGCCGTCTGACGAGTGGTGCAAATCCAGGACGAAGTGCACGCCTTCGCCTCCCTAGGTCGTTGCCGTACACGGCCATGGTCACCCTCGTCCGGGTCCGGCACCCCGGGGAGGAGCCCGGGGATGTCCCTGGGCGCGGCTCTGCTGGGGGCTGCTAGGGGTCGCCGCCGGGAGCGAACCGGGCGGCGAGTTCGGCCCGGTTGGTCACACCGAGCTTGGTGAAGACGTGTCCGAGGTGGTACTCCACCGTCTTGACGCTGACCAGCAGTTCCCTGCCGACCTGCTGGTTGCTCCTCCCGGTGGCCACCAGCCTGGCCACCGCCAGCTCACGGGCGGTCAGGTCTCCGCTGCGGGGACCGCGCCGCGGAGCGAGACCGCAGGCGGCCAGTTCCCGGTCGCATCGTTCGAGGAAGGGGGTCGCGCCCAAGGCGGCGAAGACGTGGTGTGCGGCGGTCAGCCGGGCCGCGGCCGCGCTCCGGGATCCGCGTCGCCGTAGGAAGCAGCCGAAGTCCAGCTCCAGCCGGGCGCGGTCGAAGGGGACGCCCGCCCGCGCGGCGTGCCGCAGGCCGCGTTCGAAGGCTTCGGCAGCCCCGGTGAGGTCTTCGCCGGCGGCCAGCAGGTTGCCCTTGGCGCGAAAGACCCGTACCAGGGAGACGTCGCGAGCTCGTTCCAGCGCCCGCCGCTCGAACGGCGCCAGCACGGCCTGGGCGCAGTCCGGTTCGCCGACGGCGAGGTGGGCGTCGCTGAGCAGGTCACGCCAGTCCATGACTCCGGGTTCGTCGACCCCGCCTCGGTCGGTGAGGTCAAGGAGCGGATGCAGCACCCGCAGGACCCGAGCGGGGTCACCTTGGGAGGTGGCCAGCCAGGCTTCGGCAACTCCCTGATAGAGCCGGTTGGCCGCGATCTTCTCCAGGCGGCGGCCTTCGGACAGGTGTTGCTCGGCGGTTGCCCGATCACCGCGTTTGGCCGGGACCAGCGCGGCCAGGGCGAGGACACCGCCCGCCATCCACCGCTGGTCGAACTCTTCCGTCAGCGTCACCGAGATCTCACCGTGGACGATCGCCTCGTCCCAGTTCCCGGTGAGGTGCAGGGCATTGCCGAGGTGTGCGTGGGCATTGATGCGCTGGAACGCCGACAGGCGCTCGCTGCAGGCGAGCAGGCCGGTCAGGTCGGCGATCGCGCCGCGGAGGTCACCGCTCCAGGTCCGGACCGCCCCTCTGCCCACCAGTTGATCGTGGTCACGTCTGGTGCCGGCCGCCGCCGTGGGAAGGTGGGCGACCCCGTCCAGAGCCTTGCCCGGACCGTGCAGGAAGAACATGGCGGGCAGGCGGATGCCGCGGACGATACCCATGTCGAGGTCATTCCCGGCGATGCTGAGCGCACGTTCCGCCCACAGGATCGACTGCGCGGTGTGGCCCTCCATCACGGTCAGGAGGGCCAGCTGCTCCGCCGCGCGAGCCGCCATCAGGGGGCCGGCCGCCCGATCGGCACGGTTCCATGCCTCGGTCAGGTGCGGGACGGCTTCGTCGCTGCGGCCCTGGATCTGGGCCAGGACCCCGTGGGCGAAGGCGCGGACGTCGGCCGGGCAGCCGGCGGGCAGCCTCTGAGCGAGGGTGGCCGCCTCCTGCATCCGGCCGGCATGGGCGAGCGCACCGATCGCCTCACCGAGCAGCTGAGCGCGGTGAGCTTCGTCCCCGGCCAGGTGAGCGGCCTGCAACAGGTGAGTCCCCGCGGCCGACCACAGGCCGCCGCGTTGCTCGTCCCGCGCGAAGGCGGCCAGTTCGGCGGCCAGCTCGGGGTCAGGTCCGGTGGCGGCCCGCACCCGATGATGGAAGCGCTCACCATCGGACAAGGCGAGCTCGGCCGCGCGGGCGTGCAGGCGATGGCGGGTCGCCACCCCCACCCCCTGATAGATCGCCGCCTGCGTCAAGGGGTGCGGGAAGCTCACCTGAAGGCCGTATCCGGCCTGCTGTTCCTCCAGAAGTCCAGCGCTGACCGCCTCGTCCAGGGCGGTCAGCGGCTCGACGGCGGCAAGCCGGGCGATGCCGTCGATGGGGCTCGGAAGAGTCAGGACGCTGGCCGCGGCCAGGAAGTCGCGGGTGGCCGGGCCGCAGGCGGCCATCCGCGCCAACACCAGCGAGGCGTACCCGTGGGGAGCCGGAAGCGGCCGGGTCAGATCGTCGAAGACACCCGCCGGCAGGTGTTCCAGCAGTTCGCGCACGTGCAGCGGGTTACCCGCGGTGAAGGCCCACAGGCGGTCCGCCGCCGCGCTGCCCAGCACCAGGCCGTCGACACTGCGCCGGAACTCGCGCAGCTCGGCGGCGGGCAGGCCGCTGAGGTGGATACGGGCCGTCCGGTCATCCTCCAGGAGTTTGCGCAAGCCCGTGGGCATGTCCGTCGCAGCCGGTTCACGTGCGACGACAACGGACAGCACCTGGTCGGCGCGCAGGCGGCGCAGCGCGAAGGTGATCGCCTGGAGCGACGGAAGGTCGGCCCAGTGGATGTCGTCCACGATCACCGCGACCGGCCCGCCGTCCTGGAGCGTTCCCAAGCGTTCCAGGAACTCGATCCCCGCCGCGATCGGATCCCGGTCCGCCGGGTGGGGGTTCCCCGTCAGCTGGGAGAGCACGCCGTAGGGAAGATCGGTCTCGTTCTCGTCACCACTGGCATGGAGCACGGGCAGTTCGGGCCGGCCGGAGAGGAAACGGCGGACCAGCGTGGTCTTGCCGATGCCGGCAGCGCCGTCCACCAGGACCAGGTGCGGGATGCCGGCTCTGACCTGTTCGAAGACCTTGTCGAGTCGTTCCAACTCGTGGACCCGCCCGACGAACGCCGAAATCATCTCTTCATCGTGGGCGGGTGACGCCGCAGCGCCTAGGCCCCAACGTGGTTGCCTTGAGGTAATTCCCCGGGCCGCGCCCTGGGGTGCGCGTTCTGCCGCCTTCCTATGGTCGAGCCATCGATTCCCGAGGAAGGAAACGGCATGACGACTCCCGCGGACAACGGAACCCTGGTCAAAGGGGAATCCTCCCCCCACATCTATCTGGTGGAGGACGGTCGCCGCCGGCTGGTCCCCGATGACGTCACCTTCACGCGGCTCGGCCGAGGCGGCTACGAGGCTGTCCGGGTCCTGCCCGACCGCCAGCTCGACGAGCTGGAACACGGCAGACCGCTGCCTTCGGTGATGGAAGGCACGGTCCACATCGCCCCGGACGCCACGTCCGCCTTCCTGGTGCGGGCGGGGACGCTCCGGGAGGTGCCCGACGAGCAGACCCTGGCCTGGCTGCCACGCGACCGCGCGTCCGTCGTGGAGCCGTCGGATCTGAAGCTGTTCCAGATCGATCAAGGGCCCGCCCTGCCGAGCATCACCGACACCCCGCCGAACGTCCTGGAGGTGGACGCCTACCTGCGTTCGCTGGCGCCGCTGCCCGCCGAACCGGCTGACGAACGCCAGATCGGCGTCAAGCGGCGGCAGGCGCGGGTGGACGACGTGGACGTCGAGGTCACGGAAGCCACGATGGAGATCGTCAACCTCGTCGCAACCTTCACCGAGACGACGCCGGTCCCCGACGCCCTGTGGGCGGGCGCGGCCGTGACGGGCCAGTCGGTGCGGACCGGCGCACTGGCTCCCATCAACCTGACGCGCTACCCGGGAACGATCACCGTCACCACCGATCTCAGGACCACGAGCCCGAGGTCTCGCAGCAGCCGCCTGGACACCCCCACGTTGCCGTCCTACATCGACACCCTCAACGCCCTCGTTGCCGAGCTCGCCCCCAAGGACGCCGCGGCCGCCCTCGACCACAGGGTGATCCAGATCAGCAGTCTGGAGGAGGGCATGGTCAACCTGGGCGTCAACGTCAAGGGAGCCATGTTCAACATCGGAGCCAAAGCCGGCTTCACCACCAGACTGGAGCGGTCCACCACTCTGGGCCTGTTCACGCAGACCTACTACGACGTCGCCTTCACCCCGGACGGATCACCCTCACGGTTCTTCGCCGACGACGTGACGCTCGACGAGGTCAAGCTGTACGCGGGACCCGACAACCCGCCGTGCGCCATCTCAAGCGTGTCCTACGGCCGGGCGATCCTCATCTTCGCCGAATCCACCAAGAGCTACACCGAAGTGAAGGCGGCACTGGAAGCGGCCTGGACGGCGGGTGTCTCCGGCGATCTCACCATCGACGGCAAGCACGCACAGGTCCTGCGGCAGTCCTCGCTCAGAGTGGTCGTCGTCGGCGGCTCCGCCGGCAACGCGGGCCGCGTCCTGGCCGATCCAGCCGCGACCCTCACCACGTTCATCCAGGACGAGATCCGGGTGACCCCCGACGTTCCGGCGGCGCCCATCAAGTACACAGCGCGATATCTGGCGCCCCCGCACAACCAGGTCGCGGTCAACCGCACCACGGAGATCGTCCGGGTGGTGGACGGCCGCGTCTCCGGCGGCCCGGTGCTGAGGGTGGGCGGCATCCTGGTCGGCGAGGGCCGCGACGGCGGGCCGGTCAACACCGGGATCAGGTTGAGCAGGGGGGACCGGATCAGCATCACCGCGACGGGCACCATCTGGGCGGGCTGGGTGTTCATCGACCGCAACGGCCCCGAAGGACTCGCCGGGCCGGGCAAACCCTGGTATCCCCTTCCCGAGGCGCGCGGATCCAGCCTCATCGCGGGGTTCAACAACGCCAACTGGTTCTACGTCGGCGGCGGGACCGACCAGCCTGTCGTCGTCCCCGACGAGCAGCACGGCTCTGAGCTGTGGCTCCGGCTCAACGACGACAACGTGACGAACGGCAACGGCGCCTTCAACGTCACCGTAATCGTGGAGCGCCGCCTGCCGGTCATCCCCGCGCGGTATGTGTGACGATCAGGTGCCGGGCGGCTCACGGCGCGCCGTCATCGGCGGGCGCGGAGGTAGGCGTCCAGGTCGGCGGCGCCCGTGAGCATGGCGCGGCCCCGGGCGGACAGGCGGCCCTGCCAGTCGCGCAGGGTCGACTCCAGCGGGGCGACGCCACCGGCGGAGCGGACCTGGGCGATCAGCGGGGCGATCTGCTCCAGCAGGTAGCCGCCGCGCCTGAGCTGGTGGGCCAGCCGGGCGTCCCGTACGTCGGCCGCGCTGTAGATCCGGTAGCCCGTCCGCGGGTCGCGGCGCGGCCGGACCAGACCGGCGTTCTCCCATTTGCGCAGGGTGGCGGGACGGAGGCCGAGTCTCCTGGCCAGGGGGCCGATGAAGGTGTCGCCGCGCTCCTGCGGCAGGGGCGCCAGGTCGCGGAGCGCGGCCTCGACGGCCTGGAGGGTGCGGCGGTCGTCGAGGAGCTGGCCGTGGCTCTCGTCGATGAGCCGCAGCGCGTCCTCGGTGGCGCCCCGGTTGACCGCCTGCATGATCGACGTGGCCGTCTGGTGGCCGTGCCCGGGCACAAGGGCGAGGAACGCGCGCAGGGCCTGTGCGTGCAGCGGCGTGTAGGTGCGGTAGCCGTGGGCGGTGCGTTCGGCGGCGGGCAGGATGCCGGCGTCCTCGTAGTTCCTGATCGCCTGGGTGGACAGGCCGTGCTCGCGCGCCAGGTCCACTGGTCTCATGGGTGCATCACCGATTGAAGGTCCGTTGCGACGGTAGCGGGAGTTCGGCGGCAAAGTTTACACCGAAAGTTCAACGATACGGTTGATGCCATGGATATCAAGGACACAGCCCGTCCGCTGGACGGCGGGGGCGTCTCGGCGTTCCTGCGGTCGCTGCCCGCCCGGCCCCTGCTGCTCGGCCTGGGCGAGGCCAGGCACTTCGTGGAGGAGCTGGGCGACGTGCGCAACGAGATCTTCCGGCATCTGGTCGAGCACGAGGGCTACCGGTCGTTCGCCATCGAGAGCGACTGTCTGATGGGCCTCGTGGTGGACGACTACATCACGACGGGCACGGGCACGCTCGACGACGTCATGGAACGCGGCTTCAGCCACGGCTTCGGCGCGTTCCCCGCCAACCGCGAGCTCGTACGCTGGATGCGGGCGTACAACGAGGAGCATGACGACAAGCTCCGCTTCTTCGGCTTCGACGGACCTGTGGAGTACTGGGCGGCGAGCCCGCGCGAGGCGCTCACCGGCCTCCACGCCCTCCTCGAAGGTCCGCTGCCGTGCGGCGCGGAAACCCTCGACACGCTGCTGGGCCCGGACGACCGGTGGTCCAACCAGGCCGCGGCCATGGACCCGGCCCAGTCGATCGGCCGGTCCGCCGACGCCCAGCGCCTGCGCGTGATCGCCGACGACCTGGTGGCGCTGCTCGAGACACAGGCGCCACGGCTGAGCGGCCAGGACAGGGAGCGGGCGGAACTGTACGGGCGCACCGCCACCGGCCTGCTCCGCTACCACCACTGGATGGCCGACGACTCCCCGGAACGGTGGGCCCGGTTGTCGGCCCTGCGGGACGCCATGATGGCCGCCAATCTGCGTGCCGTCGCCGAGCGCGGCCCGGCCCTGGTCTTCGCCTCCAACCTCCACCTGCAGCGGAACAAGACCGTCATGGCGTTCGGTGACCAGCAGTTGGAGTGGTGGAGCGCGGGAGCGATCACAGCGACCTCCCTGGGAGACCGGTACGCCTTCCTGGCATCCGCCTTCGGCACGGCCGGCGACGACACCCCGCCCCCGGACACCGTCGAGGGCGTCCTGTGCACGCTCCCGTGGGACCACGCCCTCGTCGACGCCCGCCGCCTGGCCGAGGCCGTCACGAAGGTCGCCCCGCGCACCTCCCGTGACTTCGCCTACTTCCCGCTGAACCCGGTACACCTCGACATGATCGACGGTGTCGTCTTCCTCAAGGAGGCCGTCAGGCTCGGCCCGTTGGGCTGACCGGCGCTGTGTGTACGCCGATGACGGGGCGGCCGGTGCCGGGTCACCCGGTTCCCCGGGCTCCGTCAGAGCCATGGAGAGCGGGACGAAGCTCGGCCCAGGCCCAGGCTGCGAGCGTCGTGTCCGTCGTGGTCTCGGGGGTGCGCGGCTGCTCGGGCACGAATCCCTCGCGCAGCCCGGTCGACATGCCCATGACGGCCTCGACCTGCGCCGCGGACATGCCGTAACCGGCCAGTGTGGCGCGCATGGCGTCGTCCTCGACGCGGTGGGCGGTGATCGTACGGCCCAGCACGTCGCCGACCGCGGCCAGGGCGTCGTTCCAGGACAGGTCCCGCGGCCCGTGCACGCCCTGGACCCGGCGGCCTGACCATCCGGAGCGGAGCAACAGGGACGCAGCCACCATGGCGATGTCGGCCGGCGCGACCCAGGAGAACGGCTCGTCGGTGGGGCGGAGCACGGCTACGGCGCCCGAACGGATGGCGTCGAGTTCGAACAGCAGATTGCTGAAGAAGTAGCCGCACCGCAGATGGGTGACGGCCGGGCCGGTGTCCGCGGCGGCGATCCGGTCCAGGGCCTGTTCCACGTGGGCCAGCCCGTCGATCTCGCCGGCGCCCCTGCGGAGCTCCGCTCCCATGCTGCTCTGCAGGACGGTGTGCGGGATGCGGTTCGCGGCGACCGCGGCGGCGACGGCCTCGCCGACCGTGGCGTACGCGGCGACGGGGTCGTCGCTCTGCTCGGCGGGCACGACCAGGTACAGCGCGTCGACGCCGCGGGTCGCCTCGGTGACGGCCGCGGCGTCCCGTAGATCCACCTCCCGCGCGTCCACGAGGTCGCCCCAGCCCGCGCGGGCCTGCTGGGGATGACGGCTCAGCAGGCGCGGGCGGACGCCGGCGCGGACCAGGTGGCCGACCAGGAAGCGGCCGACGTTTCCCGAAGGTGCTGTGACAGCGAGGTTCATGGCTGCCACCGTACGGCTAGTTGTGGCCGGATCCCGTCCACAACTGCGGCCACACTGAAGGCATGTCCGATCTCGCGCCGCCCGGCGGCGACCCCGCCGGCCGGACCCTTCGCCTGCTGGAGCTGTTGACCACCCGGCCGGGTTGGCCGGCTGCCGAACTTGCGCGGCGCCTCCAGGTCAGCACCCGCACCGTCCGTCGTGACATCGCCCGCCTGCAGGGCCTCGGGTACGCGGTTGAGAGCAGGCCAGGACCGGGTGGCCACTACGCGCTGCGTCCCGGAGCCCGGGTCCCGCCGCTCGTCTTCCAGGACGACGAGGTCATGGCCTTGGTCGTGGCCCTGCGCATGGTCGAGGGAGTCCTCGCCGGGGACGCCTCGCAGCGCGCGCTGACCAAGCTGTCGCAGGTGCTGCCGCGGCGGTTGCGCGGCGTGCTCGACCATGCCGCCGCGGGCAGTGAGAACGTCGACGGCGGGCGCGGAGACGTGGAGCCGACGACCCTGGCCGCGGTGCTCCGGGCGGCCGGCGCGGAACTCCCGCTGCGTTTCGTCTACCGCGACCGGCACGGGGCCGTCACCCGACGGCGGGTCGAGGCGGTGCGGTGCTTCTACGCTCGCGGCCGGTGGTACGCGCTCGCCCACGACCTCGACGCGGGCGACTGGCGAGTGTTCCGCCTCGACCGCGTGCACGAGCCGGAACCGGGGCCGGAAACGAGGCCGGAAACGGGGCCGGAAACGGGGCCCGGAACAGGGGCGCAGACGGTCGGCGAGCGCCGGCCGGTCGAGGACCTCGCCGCCTGGCTTGCCACCGACTTCGGCCGCCGCCCGGGCCCTTGACCTGCCGCCGGCCTGTGCGCGCCGCGGCTCAGCGGACGGCGTAGTCGCCGACGGCAGGTTCCAGCAGGTCGAACACCCGCGTCGCCGCCTCCGACAGCGCCGCGGCCAGTTCGTCGGTGTCCTGCCCGTCCAGCGTGCGCCGCTGCAGTTCGCGGAACAGCAGCCGGTGCGCCGCCCCGAGCTGCGCCGCCACGGCCTTGGCGGTCAGCTCGTCGCCCGTCTCCTCGGCCAGTCGTGCGGCCAGGGCGTCCTCCCGCTGGTCGTGCAGGTCGCGCAGGCGCGCCACCAGGGTCGGGCTGTCGGCCACCATGCGCGCGAACTCGATTCCGGTGAACCCGACGACCGGGTCGCGCCGCTGCGCCGCGTCCATGAACACCCGCCGCAGCGCGGCCAGAGCCGACTCGCCGGGAGCCCGTTCGGCCACGGCCGTCGCGAGACTCGCCACGAACTCCTCGTGGTGGTCGAGTGCCAGGTCCTCCTTCCGGGGGAAGTAATTGGTCACGGTCATCTTGGCCACCCTGGCGGCCGCCGCGATGTCCGCGATCGTGGTTCTGTCGAAACCGCGCTGGAGGAAGAGTTGGGTAGCGTGGTCGGAGATGGCCTGCCGGGTCTCTCGCTTCTTCTGTTCTCTCAAGCCCAAGGTGTCGATGCTCATAGCCGCCAGCCTCTCACAAATTTTTAGGTTCGACCTCATTTTAGGTTGACTCAGTTTCCGGGCTGACCTAAAGTTGTGCTGGGCCTAATTTTAGCTCCACAGGATCCCGAGCGAGGAGAGTGTCTTGTCCCAAGCAGCAGAGGTTCTCGACCTGGACGACTCCGCCGACTCCGCGGTGGCGGGCGCCGACTCGGTCAAGACCTACCTGAAGGCGATCGGACGGGTCCCGCTGCTGTCCGCCGAGCAGGAGATCGACCTCGCCAAGCGCATCGAGGCCGGCCTGTTCGCCCAGGAGCGGCTCGAAACCGAGCCCGACCTGCCCGCCGACCTCCGCGCCGACCTGGCATGGATCGCCGACGACGGAGCCCGCGCCAAACAGCGCATGCTGGAGGCCAACCTACGGCTGGTCGTCTCCATTGCCAAGCGCTACACCGGCCGTGGCATGCTCTTCCTCGACCTCATCCAGGAGGGCAACCTCGGCCTCATCCGCACGATCGAGAAGTTCGACTACCGGCTCGGCTTCAAGTTCTCCACCTACGCCACCTGGTGGATCAAGCAGGCCATCACCCGGGCCATGGCCGACCAGGCGCGGACCATCCGCATCCCGGTCCACATGGTGGAGCTGATCAACAAGGTCGCGCGCACCCAGCGTCGCCTGCAGTCCGACCTGGGCCGCGAGCCCACGCCCGAGGAGATCGCCGCCGAGACCGAGCTGCCCGTCGAGCGGGTCGTCGAGGTCCAGGCGTACGGGCGGGAGCCGATCTCGCTGCACACGCCGCTCGGCGAGACCGGCGACAGCGAGTTCGGCGACCTCATCGAGGACACCGAGGCGGTCTCCCCGGCCGACGCGGTCTCCTTCACACTGCTGCAGCAGCAGCTCCGTTCCCTGCTCGGCGAGCTGACCGAGCGCGAGGCGGGCGTGATCTCGATGAGGTACGGGCTCACGGACGGCAAGCCGATGACGCTGGACGAGATCGGCAAGGTCTACGGCGTGACCCGCGAGCGGATCCGGCAGATCGAGGCCAAGACCATGTCCAAGCTTCGCCACCCGTCCCGGGCGCTGGCCCTGCGCGACTACCTCTGATCCGCCCAAAGCGGAACGTCATATGCCGCATTGCCTCCTACGGTGGTCGCGAACCCCCGAGGAGGCGAAATGATCGAGGTCTCGTGGTCGCAGGTCAGCGCGAGGAGACTGGAACGCCAGGCGCTGGCCGCGCCCAGCAAGGGCGGCACTCCCGCGGACGTCGTCGCCGCCATGTGCGGGGCGCACGCCCAGGTGATGTCGGCCGCCGAGCTGTCGGTCGCGCTCCGGCTCGACGGCGCGACCAGGGTGGACGTGCGCCGGGCGCTGTGGGAGGAGCGCACCCTGGTCAAGACGTACGGGCCGCGCGGCACCGTTCACCTGCTGCCCGCCCGCGACCTGCCGATGTGGGTGGACGCGCTGTCCCGGCTGCCGCTCGGCCACAACGCCTTCCCCGAGGGCATCAGGATGACGGCCGAGCAGACGGCCGAGGTGATCGAGGCGATCCGCGTGGTGCTCGACGGACGCGACCTGACGATCGACGAGCTGAACGACGCGGTGGTGGGCCTCACGGGGCCGTGGGCGGGCGACCTGGTGATGCCGGCGTTCCAGACGATGTGGCCGCGCTGGCGGCAGGCGATGGCGACCGCCGCGCACCACGGCGCGTTCGTCTTCGGACCGCCCCGCGGCCGCAAGGTCACCTACACCAGCCCACCGCCGAGTCCAGCCCCTGCCCCGGCCGCCGTCCCCGCCGAGGAGGCCACCGGTGCGGGCGCGCACGCGGAGGAGCGCGCGCCGGGAGGCGGCGCGGCCTTGGACGGCGCCGTCGAGCTGCTGCGCCGCTACCTGACCGGTTACGGCCCCGCCACGCCGGAGCAGTTCGCCCGGTGGATCGGCGCGCCCCGCTCCTGGGCCGCGCGGGTGTTCGAGGCGGCCGGGCCGGAGCCGGTCGCGTTCCACGGCGGCACCGGCTGGGTCGTCCCCGGCGACATCGCGGCTCCCGCGCAGCCGCCCGCCGGGGTGCGGCTCCTGCCCTACTTCGACGCCTACGTCATCGCCGGCCGGCCCCGCGAGCTGCTCTACCCCGGCGCGGCGAACAGCCGGGCGCTGGCCGGCGGCCAGGCGGGCAACTTCCCGGTCCTGCTGGTGGAGGGCACGGTGGCCGGCGTCTGGCACCAGCGCCGCTCCGGCCGCCGGATCCGTGTCACGGTCGAGACGCTGCGCCCGCTCACCCGCGCCCAGTACCGCGAGCTGGACGACCAGGTGGCCCGGGTCGGCGAGATCCTCCAGGGCCGGCCCGAGCTGACCCTCGGTCCTGTCGCCGTCGGCCCGCACGCCTGACACCCCGCCCTGACGCCCCGCCCTGACGCCCCGGCATGACCTGGAGCGAGCGCGCCGCTGGTGGATCCAGTGCACGCGGCCCGCGTGCGGGACGCTCGGGGAGCGGTTGGAGCTGTACGACGAGGTGCTGTCCGGGTGGCGCCGCATCGACTACCGGGTGCGTCAGGCGTCGTCCGATGCGCCGCCATGGCCGTCGAGTCGATCTGGGTCAACAGGTAGGGTGCCGGTTCATCCGACCAACACGTTGGACGATGAGGTCCGCTGGAGGCAGTCCGCGAAATTGCACGGTGTCTATATCGCCGGTGTCCAAGCCGTTGCTGATCCAATGGGTATTGATGAGCATGCCATCGCGGCCGTCGTCGCTCTTGGTAAGGAAAACCCTGACATTGGCCGCAGCCGACGGATCGGCCTGGGAACGGTTGAGTTGTTGGCGGATCTGCCAGGAGAGCTGCATCCAGGTCAGCAAGCGGAACCCCCACGTCCCTCCCGCTTGAGCGGCGAACAGCAGGGCCGTGGCGAGCTTGAACAGCTTGCCGGGCCTGCTTTCTATGACGGCTTCGAGTTCTTCTGCACGAATCTCGGCCCGCCTTGGATCGAGATGGCGCATGTGGGCTGACCAGCGGGCAAGCGTCTTGGCGAGCCACGGGGCGATCTCGGTTCCTTCGGCCACCAGCACGCCGATAATGAGGGCGATGATCTCGTTGGCACTCATCGGCCACCGGCCGGCAGCGCACGGAACCGAGCCAGCGACACGAACCCGAACGCCGGCCGCGCCTGCACAGGAGCGGGACGGCGCTCCGCGATGAGCGCGCGAGCTGCGGGGGCCCCTTCGCCGGTCAGGTGGTAGAAGCGGCGCCGGGGACGGCTCGCTTCTGGTTCAAGTTCTTCCCATTCGCCGATGATCCATCCGGCGTCTTCGAGTCGGTCGAGGGCGTTGTAGACGGTGGGTCCGGAGCGCTTCGTCTCCTTCATGATTGCCCATCCGTGGATCTTTTCGCCCTCTCTGTGGGCTCGTAGCAGGACTTCCAGTACGTCCAGGGTCGGCTGGGTGATGCGTTGGAGACCTCCCATGCTCTTATCTTACCTACTCAAAATAAGGGCTGCGCACCTCCCCCGAGCACTGGAGGCGCCATGCCCGCCATCGGCTCCCGGACCTACCGCATGGTCCCGGTACGACCTCGAACCGCACCCCGACAGCCCCCGCCAGGGCGACGTAGACGTGATCGCCGAGCTCAACAGCCACCCGGCGGAGGGCGCCGGGGGCCAGAGACGTGCATCGTCACACTGAGTGTCATCCCAGCGTAGCCACTATCGCGGTCATGATCGGGATGGACAGCACGGTCGTGGCGAGCACCGCGCCGCGCGCCAGCGGCCTGGCCGTGTCGTAGTGCACGGCGTAGACGTAGATGTTCTGCGCCGTGGGCAGCGCCGCGAACAGGGTGGCGGTCATCAGATCCGTGCCGTCGAGCCCGAGGACGTACCGGCCCGCCAGATAGGCCACGGCCGGCTGGACGAGGTTCTTCAGCAGCACGACCAGGACCAGCTCCCGGCGCCGCCCGCGCTCGGCCGCGGGCCGGCTGCCGCTCAGGCTCAGCCCGTACGCCAGCAGCGCCAGCGGCACGGCCGCGCCCCCCACCAGCTCGACCGGCCGCATCAGCATGGCGGGCACCTCGGTCCCGGTCGCGGCGACGGCCAGGCCGAGCAGCGAGGCGACGGTGAGCGGGTTGCGCAGCGGCCGGAGCAGCGCCTCCCGCACCGAGGTCCGGCGGGCGCCCCGGCGACCGCCGTCGAGCAGGAGGAAGGCCGCCGGGGTGATCACCAGGAGCTGCGTCAGCAGGATCGGGGCGACGAGCGCGCCGTCTCCCAGCACGTACACGCCGACGGGGATGCCCAGGTTGCCGGCGTTGATGTACGAGGAGGCGAGCGCCCCGATCGTCACCTCCCCGCGGCTCCGGCGCCAGGCGAACCGCGCCACCGTGACGAACACGAGCTGCGTCACCACCACGCCGGCGAGGTTGGTCAGCAGGACCGGCGAGAAGACCGACCGAAGGTCGGCGGCGGACACGGTGGCGAACAGCAGCGCGGGCATGGCGACGAAGAACGCCAGCCGTGACAGCACCAGCTCGTCCTGGGCGCGCAGCACCCCGGCGCGGCCGACGACGAACCCGAGCACCGCCACCGAGACCAGGGCGACGAACGCCGCGACAACCCCCGACATCGCGCACCATGCTCCCGCATCCCGCCCGGCGGCCCTGACCCGGGGTCCCGGCACCGCCCCGAGGCGGTGGTCACCGTGCGAGGGGCGGGACGGCCGGGTCGGTGGCGAGCCAGGCGTCCACCTCCGCGAGCAGCCGCGCCTTGACCTCCTCCGGCGCGAACGACGCCGTGACCGAGGCGCGGGCCAGCCCGGCCAGGTCCGCGTCGCCGTACCCGAAGACCTCCCGCAGCCGGGCGTACTCCTCGGCCAGCGCCGTCTCGCCGTCGGTGTTGACCGTGACGACCAGTCCGGCGGCCCGCAGCCGGGGCAGCGGATGCTCGCGCAGCGACGGCACCAGCCCGAGCAGGACGTTGGACGTGGGGCAGACCTCCAGCGGGATGCCCCGTTCCCGCACCTCGGCCACCAGCTCGTCGTCGTCGAGCACGCGGATGCCGTGCCCGAGCCGTTCGGCGTGGCCGAGGTCGAGGGCCTCGCGGACGCTGGCCGGCCCGGCCGTCTCGCCCGCGTGGTGCACCAGGCGCAGGCCCGCCTCCCTGGCGGCGTCCAGCACGTCCGCGAACGGGGCCAGTGAATGGCTCTCGTCGCCCGCCAGCCCGATGCCGATCACCTCGTCGTGGCGCAGCGCCAGCTCCAGCGTCCGGCGTAGCCGCTCGGCGGGCCGCCGCCGGGAGTGGTCGAGCAGCACCCGGCAGGTGATCCCGTACGTCGCCGACCCCTCCGCCAGCCCCTCCAGCACCGCCTCCAGCGGCATCTCCGGCGCCCCCACCCGCTCGCCGTGCGCGGCGGCGGTGAACGTCACCTCCGCGTAGCGGGTGCCCTGGGCCGCCTCGTCCTCGCAGAACTCCCGTGCCACCCGCCGGAAGTGCTCCGCGGTGACCAGCCGTTCGCGCACCCGTGCCCGCTGGTCGGCGAACTCCCGGAAGCTGCGGAACGGTCCCTGCGGCTCGGGCGGGCCGCCCAGCTCCCGCACGGTCCGCGGCCGCACCGTGCTCTCCAGGTGGACGTGGAGGTGGGCCTTGGGCAGCAGCGTGATGTCGCGGAGACCGCCGATGTCTTCTCTCACGTGCCCGGACCTTAGGCGGCCCGGTGGCCCCCACGCACCTCGTTTATCTTGACAACTATTTTTTTCGGTGCGATCGTTCGGTCATGCAGGAAGTTACGGTGATCGAGGACCCTGCCGCGGCCGAGGCGTCCCTCGACCCCATGCGGTCGAGGCTCCTGGCGGAGCTGGTGGAGCCCGGCTCGGCCACCACCCTGGCCGCCAAGGTCGGCCTGGCCCGCCAGAAGGTCAACTACCACCTGAGGACCCTGGAGAGGCACGGCCTGGTCGAGCTCGTCGAGGAACGCCGCAAGGGCAACGTCACCGAGCGCGTCATGCGGGCCGCCGCCTCCTCGTTCGTGATCTCCCCGACCGCGCTGGCCGCCGTCCAGCCCGACCCGGCCAGGGCGCCCGACCGGCTGTCGGCGGGCTGGCTGCTCGCGCTCGCCGCCCGGCTCGTCCGCGACGTCGGCGCGCTCGTCACCGGCGCGGTCAGGGAACGCAAGCGGCTGGCGACGTTCGCGATCGACGGGCAGGTGCGGTTCGCTTCGGCGGCCGACCGGGCGGCGTTCGCCGAGGAGCTGGCGGCCTGTGTGACGGCGCTGGTCAGCAAGTACCACGACGAGAGCGCGCCCGGCGGGCGGGACCACCGGCTCGTCGTCGCCGTCCACCCCGCCGTCCCCCCAGTCGCCGACCCTCCCGTCCACTCCACCGCCCACCCAGCCGCCCGCCCAGCCGCCCGCCCAGCCGCCGACCCAGCCGCCGACTCCGCCGTCCAACCTGCCGGGCCGGACGCCGACCGGCGCTCGGGGCTGGAGGGCTGACGTGGGCCGCGCGTTCGAGCTGCCGCAGGAGGCCGCGGTCGGCGTGCCGCCCGAGGAGGTGTGGCAGGCCATCGCCACCGGTCCCGGCATCGACTCCTGGTTCCTGGGACGCACCGAGGTGGCCGACGGCGTGGTCCGCACCGCGTTCGGTGGCGGCGCCATGCCCGACTCGGCCATCACCGTCGCCGAGCCGCCGGGCCGGCTCGCGCACACCAGCGCCGTGGGGGAGGACGGGAGGTTCGTCGCCTACGAGTTCCTCGTCGAGGGCCGTGGCCAGGGCAGTGCGCTGGTGCGCCTGGTGACCAGCGGCTTCCTGCCGGGCGACGACTGGGAGTCCGAGTACGAGGCGATGTCGCAGGGCCTGGCCATGTTCTTCGCGACGCTGGTCGAGTACCTCACCTGGTTCCGCGGCCGCACGGCGACGCCCGTCACCGCCTTCGGGCCGCCGGTCCGCGACTGGCCGCGCGCCTGGCGCGTCCTGTACGGCGAGCTGGGCCTGCCGCCGCACCCCGTCCCCGGTGACCGGGTCGTGATCGCCCCGGCGGGGCTGCCGCCGGTGGACGGCGTCGTCTACTTCGCCAACGCCCAGACGGTCGGCGTCCGCACGCCGGACGCGCTGCTGAGGTTCCTGCGGGGTCTTCCCGGCTTCATGATGGCCGCGCACCACGTCTTCGCCGGCGATCCGGCGGAGGAGGCGTGGGCCGGGTGGCTGCGCCGCCTGTACGCGGACTGACGCCGGGCTTGATCGCGTTCCTGGTGCCGCGTGGGGTCGCGGGCGCGAAGAGGCCGGGCCCGCCGGTCCGCGGGTGTCGCGGACCTATGGTCGACCTCCCGTCAACCTGCCCTATTCTTCCTTTAGGCAGGTAAGATAGGGAAGGAAAGAGAATGATGGCCGCAGTCTATGTCCATGAGCAGGACGGGGAGCCGCTGCGCGGCGCGGACGACGCCCTCGACCTGATCTCCGCCGCCTGGGAGGCGGGAGCGACCTGGGTGGCCGTGCCCGCCCACCGGCTGCACGACGACTTCTTCCGCCTGCGCAGTGGCGTGGCGGGGGAGATGGCGCAGAAGTTCGTGAACTACCGCCTCGGGCTGGCGATCGTCGGTGACGTCAGCCGCCACGCCACCGCCGGCTCGGCCTTCCAGTCGTGGGTGCACGAGTCGAACCGGGGCGCCCACCTCTGGTTCGTCGACGACCTGGCGGAACTGGCGGCACGCCTCGGCCCGGCCGGCGGCGACGTGGGCGGGGCTCAGGGATCGAGCCGGTAGAGGCGGAAGAAGTCGTTGTCCACCGGCAGCACCGAGCAGGCCGAGAAACCGGCCTCCTCCGCATACGCGCGGACCCGGTCGGCGCGCAGCACCGTGCCGGTGGCCGCCGACGGCTGTTCGACGAGCTGGGTCGGCAGGCAGTGCGTGACGCTCCAGCCGTACATCATCCGCTCCACCTCGTCCCCGGGCGCCGTGAACCGGTCCGCCACCCGCTCGTCCACCACCAGCACGGCGCCGCCCTCGGCCAGCGACTCGCGCGCCGCCCGCAGGAACTCCACCGGCCTGGCCAGGTCGTGCAGCGCCTCCAGGACGACCACCAGGTCGTACGGGCCGGTCTCCGGCAGCCGGGCGGCGTCGCCGTGCATCAGCCGCACATGGTCGTCCACACCGGCCCGCTCGGCGTGCACCCGCGCGTCGGCGATCGACGCCGCGTCCGTGTCCACGCCGTCGACGAGCGCGTCCGGGAAGGCGCGGGCCAGCGCGATCGTCGACCAGCCCTGCCCGCACCCGGCGTCGGCGATGCGCGGGTGCGGCGCGTCCCGCAGGCGGGCCACGATGTCAGGCATGGCGGCCAGCCAGCCGGCGGGCAGCTCGTGGGTGAAGGCCGGCCGGTTCATGTGGCCCTGCCCATGGCGGAACGGCGCGCCGTACGTCTCGTAGGGGACGCCCGCGCCGGTCCGGTACGCCTGCGCCACGTCCCCGATCACACCGCCGACGCCGGCCAGCAGATGGGCGAACGGGGCGACATGCGCGGGGTCCTCGGCCTCCAGCAGGGCGCGGGCGTGGGCCGGGTCGAGCCGATAGCGGCGCTCGTCGGCCGGCAGGTCCGGGTCGGTCTCCAGGAACCCCGCGACGGCCTGCTGCTCCAGCCACTCGACGGCGTACCTGGGGGCGATGCCGGCGCGTTCGCTCAGCTCCCCGGCCGTCAGCGGGCCCTGCTCCCGCAGCACCCGGTACAGGCCGAGTTCGCTGCCCAGATAGACGGAGAAGAGTTCGAGCGCGCCGAGCGCGGCCGTGAAGAGGCGGTCGGCGAGCCGGTCGGTGCGGTCGGTGTCGGTGTCGGTGTCGGTGTCGGTGTCGGTGTCGACGGTGTTCATGAAGATCCCCCCAGAGCGGAACAAGGCGCCGCCAGCATCCGCGGCACGCCCGCCCCGCCGCCAGGGAGAAGTACGCACCGAGAAGTACGCGCAACGCCGGCGCCGGGCCTGCCCCCTATCACCTACGCTAGCTGGGAGGTCACCGCCGCGACAGCCCATGACCTGGGCCTATCCGGCGGCTTCGGCTCCGTCCAGGATGAGGCCGAGCCCGGCATGGAAGGTCCGCCTGGCCGCCGGCTCCAGGTAGGGGCCGGGCTCGACGGGGCCGGGCGGCGCCGGTTCGCTCTCCAGCCACACCACCTGCGGGAACCGGTCGGCGAAGTCCGGCGCCACCTCCTTCAGCAGCCCGGCGCGGTCGAGCCACCACTCCCGGTCGCCGACACCCGTCGCCGCCTCGGCCTGTCGTGACTCGGCGATCGTCGCCGCGGAGCCCCGGACGAAGTGGAACAGCGTCCCCACCAGGCTGCGCAGCGGCTCACGGCCGAGCCCGGTGACGCGCAGCAGGCGCAGCAGCGTGTCGAGCATGGTGTACTCGTTCGGCCCCAGCACCGGCCGGACCTGTGACACCTGGAGCATCCACGGGTGGCGCAGGTACAGCTCGCACAGGTCCCGTGCCCAGGCGCTGACCGCCGCCCGCCAGCCCGCCTCCAGGTCGTAGCGGGTGGGCAGCTCGGCGAACGCCTGGTCGTACATGAGGTCCAGCAGCTCGCCCTTGCCCGGCACGTACGTGTAGAGCGCCATCGCCGTCCGGCCGAGCCGCTCGCCAACGGCCCGCATGGACAGCGCCGCCATGCCCTGCGTGTCGGCCACGGCGATGGCCGCGTCCACGATCATGTCGAGGGTCAGCGCCGGCTTCGGCCCCGGCCGCCCGTCCGGCGCGGTCCCGGCGCGCCAGAGCAGCGCCATCGAACGGGCCGCGTCCCCCTGGCCGGCGAAGACCGCCACGTCCACCCCCTCGTCTCCGTACGGCGTAAGGATATAGGGCGGGCCCACCACCCGATCACATCCTCCTCCGGGCGCGAGCCGGGCCTGCCCCGGACGGCGCCGGACGAGCGAGCTTCACCCCCGTGGAGTCAACGCGGTTTACGGGCCTGGACGCGCTCGATCGCGCCCATGGTCAGGCGTTCGGCCTGCTCGACGACGGCACCGAGCCCGCGCAGGATGGTGAGGGGGCGGCGGGTGTAGTGCTCGCCCTGCAGGGGGACGCTGACCAGCTCGACGGCGTGCTGGAGCGCGCGCAGCGGCCAGAAGGACGCCGCGACGTGGTCGGCCAGCAGCAGGCGTCCCCCGGGCCGCAGCACGCGGAGCGCCTCGGCGAGCGCGGCGCGTTCGTCGGGCACGCAGCACAGGGCGAACGTGCTGACGACGGTGTCGAACGTCGCGGCGGGGAAGGGCAGCGCGGTCGCGTCGGCCTGGTCGAGCGTGACAGCGCGGTGGACGCGGTCCGCCTGCCGGCGGGCGGCGCGGACCATGGCGGGGCTCCAGTCGATGCCTGTCAGGCCGACCTCGCCGGGGTAGTAGGGGAGGTTGGCGCCGGTGCCGACGGCGATCTCCAGCGTGGCGCCGCGGGCCCGGCCGCAGACCCAGCGGCGGCTGTCGGCCAGGAACCGGCGTTCGACCCCGGCCGATCTGCTGTCGTAGGTGGCCGCCTGCCGGTCCCAGTAGCCGACGAGGTCCTCGGGTGACCGGTTCACGGGGCCGGGACCTTCGGCGCGTGGCCGCCGTGCGGCGCGGCGGCGTCCAGGATCTGCGCCAGCGCGGACCTGACGTCCTGGAGGCGGTCGGGTCCGACGGCCGCGCTCCACCGGGCCTCCATGTCGGCGAAGTAGGCGGCGCTGATCCGGGCGGCGCGGGCGCCCCGGTCGGCGTAGACGACGACGCGGCCCCGGCCGTCGGCCGGGTCGGGGACGCGCCGCACGTAGCCGCGCTGTTCCAGGTAGCCGACGAGCTCGCTCATCGCCTGGGGGGTCATCCCGGCCCGGCGGGCCAGCGTGGTGGGCCGGGTGCCGTCGCAGTCCATCAACCGGAACACGTTCAGGCAGTGGGTGGGTCGCAGATCCTCGTGCCCGGCCTCGGCGAGGTGGTGACAGAGCCCGTCGAGGACCAGATTGAACGCCTGGCCGATGAGCTGCGGCAGGAACGGCGCCGCATCTCCCTGTGCTTCGGACACCTTATTACCTAACCTTCTAAGGCTCCCTGAAGACTAGCCGGCGCAGCAGGTAGGTGTCCATGATCCAGCCCTTACGGGCCCGCGCCTCGGCCCGGAGCCGGACGATGCGCTCACCCACCTCCCGCACCGGCCCCTCGACCAGGATCTCGTCCTCGGTCCCGAGATAGGCGCCCCAGTAGATGTGGAAGTCGTCCAACCCGGAGAAGGCGCACCGGGCGTCGAGCATGATGACCATGTCGTCCGCCGTCGGCCCCTCCTCGGCCAGGCGGCGGCCTGTCGTGAGATGCACGGGCCGGGCGACGCTGGTCAGGGTGGTGCGGCCTCGGCGTAGGCGGTCGCGCAAGCCGCCATTGCCAGGCGGTCTTGTTGATCTCCTTGACCTGGAACGACGCCGCGACCGGCGTGGGCCGGTGGCGTGGCGTGGCGGGTCAGCGGCCGCGAGGGGTGACCAGGCCGGTCTCGTAGGCGAGGACGACCAGTTGGGCGCGGTCGCGGGCGTGCAGCTTGGTCATGGCACGGCTGACGTGAGTCTTGGCGGTGGTAGGGCTGATCACCATGTGGGCGGCGATCTCGTTGTTGGACAGGCCCCGGGCCACGAGTGCCGTCACCTCGCGCTCGCGGTTGGTGAGGGATTCCAGCCCCGAGGGGTGCGGTTCGGGCCTGCGGGCGACGTACTCGGAGATGAGGCGGCGCGTGATCGTCGGGGACAGCAGGGCGTCGCCCCGGGCCGCCACACGGACGCCCTGGATCAGGTCGGCCGGCTCGGTGTCCTTCACCATGAACCCACCCGCGCCGGCCCGCAGGGCGTGGAAGACGTATTCGTCCAGCCCGTAGTTGGTGAGAATCACGACGTGGACGTCGCTCAGCCGCTGGTCGGAGGCGATCCGCCGGGTCGCCTCGATGCCGTCCATCACCGGCATCTGCACATCCACGAGAGCCACGTCTGGCTGGTGCTCCAGCGCCAGGGCGACCGCCTTCGCGCCGTCAGCGGCCTCTGCGACGACCTCGATGTCCTCCTCGGCGCTCAGCAGGGCGCGGAAGCCGGCGCGGATCAGGGACTGGTCGTCGGCGAGCAGGACCCGGATCACGCGGTCTCCTCGAAGGAGGCCTTGGGCGCGGACGACCCCTTCCCTGTGCGCCCGGTGACGTGCGGGGCGGGGACCATCCGGTCGGTGATGTCACGCCCGGTGTCGTGGTGATCGGGGGATTCTCGGTCGGTGTCGTGGTGATCGAGGACCTCTCGGTCGGCGACGTGGTGATCGAGGATCTCTCGGTCGGTAGCGTGCTGATCGGGGGTGCTGGGTCGAGGGACGAGGGGAATCGGAGCGGGTTGTGCGGGGCCGGGGCGGCTCGGGGGCTGGGCGGCTGAGGGGAGGGGGAGATCGGCGCGTACGGTGAAGCCGCCGCCGGGGCGGGGAGCCGCCTCCAGACGGCCGCCGAGCGCGGACACCCGTTCGCGCATGCCCAACAGCCCGACGCCGGGCACCGGCTGGGTGCCGGGGGAGGCGCGGCCGTCGTCGTCCACCTGCACGAGCAGGCCGTCGTCGCAGTAGGCCACCCGCACAGACGCGGACGCGGGTCCGGCGTGCCGGGCCACGTTGGTGAGCGCCTCCTGGACGATGCGGTAGGCGGTGCGGTCCACCTCCGCCGGCAGGGGACGGCGGTCGCCGTCGATGGTGACGGTCGCGGGCAGGCCGGCGTCGCGGGCCCGCTTCACCAGGTCGTCAAGGAGGTTCAGCCCGCTGCCCGGTGGATCGTCGGCGTCCTGGCGCAGCACCTCAAGGGTCGCCCGTAGCTCGCGCATCGCCTCACCGCTCGCCTCCTGGATGGCCAGGAGCGCCTGCGGGACCTCCTCACCGCGCTTGCGCGCCAGGTGGACGGCCACTCCCGCCTGCACCTTGATGATGGAGATGCTGTGGGTGAGCGAGTCGTGCAACTCCCTGGCGATGCGCAGCCGCTCCTCCCCGGCGCGGCGCAATGCGGTCTCCTCACGGGTGCGCTCGGCGTCCGCGGCCCGCTGCTCGACCTGCTGCAGATAGGCGCGCCAGTTGCGGGCGGCGATGCCCGCGACCGCAGCCGCCATGAACCAGCCGAGCAGCAGAACGGTGCCCTCGACCACCGGCTGCGTGGCCCGGCCGGAGGCGGTGGCCAGGTCGGTGGCCAGGTCGGTGGCCAGCCCACCGCCGAGGAACGCGACCGCCGCCGTCGCAGCAGCCGTCCGATGGCCAGTCGCCACGGCGGCGAACACGGCGATCATCACCGGGAACGCCCCCACGGGGCCCGGGTCGGCGCGCACCGAGTAGAGCAGCATGCAGCCTGTCGCGACGGCCAGCGCCACGAGCGGGGCTCGCCGGCAGACGCCCAGCGCCAGCGACCCCGCCAGCACGAGCACATGGTCGAAGGGGCGTGTGGCGGGCGACGCCAGCGCCCCCGCCTCCAGCAGCGCGGCGATCGCCAGGACAGGCATCGCGTTGCGGATGCTCAGCGTCCGCCCCGGCTCGGCAGCCATGTGGCCGGTCGGGATCCGCGCCCGCCCCGTCTCCGCCGTGGCTTGGCTGGTCTGGGTGCGGGCCTGCTTCGTCTCGGCTGTGGCTTGGCTGGTCTGGGTGCGGGCCTGCTTCGTCTCGGCTGGAGGCTGTCCGATCGGGGGTCTCGCGCGTGTGAGGGCGGGCCCGGGTCCGGCCGGTGGCCGCAGCGGGGCGGCGGGGCCGGCGGGCGGGGCAGTGCCGGGGGAACGCTCAGAACTCACGCCTGCACACTAAGCCGTCGCGCGGTTGATGGCGTCAGACCACGGGCTGATCCTGGAGGTACTCCCGCCGCAGTAGTCGTCCCGCGCGTACCCCGGGGCGCATAGCCGCAGGTGTATCCGACCGCAGGACGACCCCGGACAGCCGCGGCGGACACGATCGGACCTATGAATCCGACCACGACCCCCGCCACGACCCCGACCACGGCCCCGACCCCGACCACGACCCCCGCCACGGCCCCGACCCCCGCCAGCACCTCCGCGACGACCTCCGCGACGACCTTCGCCACGACCTCCGCCACGGCTCGCAGCGCGGCCGACCGGGCGGTCGGCTCCGGGGCCCGCACGACAGGGCACGCCGTCGGCCGTGGGCTGCGTGACGTGTTCGACGGGACCGTTCACCTGCCGGGCGACGACGGGTACGACACCGCGAGGCTCGCCTGGAACCGCGCCATCGACCCCCGCCCCGTCGCCGTCGCCGAGGCGGAGCACGCCCGCGACGTACGCGCGGCCGTCGCCGCCGCGCGCGAGCACGGGCTGTCCCTCACGGTCCAGTCCACCGGACACGGCACCCACCTGCCCGCCGACGGCGGCCTGCTGCTCAGGACGGGCCGGCTGGCCGGTGTCCGCGTCGACCCGGAACGCCGCACCGCCCGCGTCGGCGCCGGCGTCCTCTGGTCCGACGTGCTCGCCGCATGCGCCCCCTACGGCCTCGCCTCCGTCTCCGGGACGCCCGCGATCGGTGTCGCCGGGTACACGCTCGGTGGTGGCACCGGCTGGCTGTCCCGCCTGTACGGCTACGCGGCGGACAACCTGCTGAGCGCCCGCCTCGTCACCGCCGGCGGCGAGACGGTCACCGCGAGCGCGGACGAGCACCCCGACCTGTTCTGGGCGCTGCGCGGCGGGGGCGGCAACTTCGGGGTCGTGACGGAGCTGGAGTTCCGGTTGTACCCGGTGGCCGAGGTGTACGCGGGGATGTCGGTGCACCCCGTCGAACGAGCGGCGGACACGCTCGCCCGCTACCGGGAGTGGGCCCTGACCGAACCCGACGAGCTGAACACCTCCGTCATCCTCCTGCGCGCGCCTGACCCGGCAGGCGGCCCGGGCGGATGGGCGCTGGGGGTGCGGGCCTTCTACGCGGGCGGGGCCGACAGCGCGCGCCGTCACCTGGAGCCGCTGCTGGAGGCAGCGGGTCCGGCCGTGACAGGCGGGTTCGGCGCGATGACGTTCGCCGAGGCGGTCCCGGCGTTCGGCGGTCCGCCACCCGCGCCCATGGTCGTCGAGCAGCACCTCGACCTGCTGCGCCAGGTGCCGGACGACGTGATCGAGGCGGTCATGACGGCCGTGGAGGCCTCCGGACCGGGGGAGGGGTCACGGCTGATGGCGATCGAGTTGCGGCACTGGGGCGGAGCGATGGCGCGGCCCGCACCGGACGCCGGCCCGGTCGGCCACCGCGACGTGCCCTTCTCGATGATCGCGACAGCCGTGCCCACCGACACACCGTCCGGGCGCGACCGGGCAGCGGGCGCGGGTGTGCGGGAGGTGGCGGCGGCGTTGCGCCCGCACGCCACCGGCGGCTCGTTCCTGAACTTCCTGACGAATCCGGCGCGCACCCGCGACGCCTACACCCTCGCCGACCACGCCCGCCTGTCGCGGGTGAAGCAGGTGTGGGACCCGGAGAACGTGTTCGGCCGCGTGCACAACATCCCGCCGGTCTGAGCGCCGGCCTGAGCGCCGGCCTGAGCGCCGGCCTGAGCACGGACCTGAGCGCCGGCCTGCGCGCGGTGCCGCGCGTGCCGCTCCTCCACCGAGGTCGGCCGCAAGGCCGCCGGACCACGGGACGGCGTTCCGCACGCCGAGGCCGCGTGCGGAACGCGCAGGCCAGACGGCACGGCGAGGAGGGTCAGCAGGGCGGCGAGGGCGGTCAGAAGGCGTTGACGAGGACGACGTAGACGGCGGTGCCGATCCCGACGCTCAGGATCGAGCGACGTCCGCAGGCGAGGTGGACGCCCGCGGTGACGGCGACCGCGAGCAGGGCGTACGGCGCGGTGTGCGGTTCGGCGGCGACGGCGCCATGCAGGGCGGTCACGGCGAGGATCGCGAGGATGCCCACCGGCATCCACGCCGACAGTTGCCGCACGGTCTCCGAGGCGCGCAGCGGTCGCAGGATCGCGAACGGGACGGCGCGCAGGGCGAGGGTGACAGCGAAGACGATCGTGATGACGGCGACGAGGTAGGGGGTGTCAGGCATCGGCCGGCTCCGGGAGGGGTCGGCGGGCGGTGAGCGCGTGGCGGGCCAGCAGGAGGGCGACGAACATCAGCAGCGCGGTGAACATGGCGACGTCAGGGGTGGCGATGAGCGCGACGGTCACGCTGGCACCGGCGAGCAGCACGGCGGGGATCTCGCCGCGGGAGCGGAACGCGTCCAGGGTGAGCACGGTGAACAGGGCGCACAGCGCGAACTCGAGGCCTTTGATCGGCCCGGTCAGGACGGTGCCGATGGCGACCCCGGCCAGTCCGCCGCCGACCCAGTAGGTGTGGCAGGCGATCTGCATCGCCAGCATCCGGTGCGCCGAGCGCTCCGTCTCGGGCAGGGAGGCGTTGACGGCGTAGGCTTCGTCGATCATCGCGTAGACGGCGTACGCCTTCGCCACCGGGTTCCTGATCAGGTGCAGGGGGAAGGAGAAGGCGTAGAACACGTGCCGGAAGTTGACCACCAGAACGGTCAGCGCGACGGCGGCGAGCGGCGCGACGGTGGCCGTCATGCCCACGAGCAGCAGTTCCACGGACCCGGCGAACGCGGCCAGGGACAGGGCGGGAGCGAGCCACCAGGGGAGGCCGGCCTGGACGACCAGCAGGCCGAGGGCGATGCCCAGTGGGAAGATCCCCAGCCCGGCGGAGAAGGAGTCACGCACGCCCGCGGCGATCCGCTGCCGTGGGGTGATCGGGGCCCACAGGGGCGCGGCGATCTGGGGAGAGATGTCCGGTTGCACCTCACTATGGTCTCGCAGAAGCGGCGCCATATGGTTGCATATATTGCTCACCCAGCCTGTCGTACGGCAATGTTGTCCGCATGGATGCGCTGGACCGAGCAATCATCGCCGAGCTGGAGCGGAACGGGCGGGTGACGAACGTCGAGCTGGCCCAGCGTGTGGGGCTCACCGCCGGGCCGTGCCTGCGGCGCGTCCAGCGGCTGGAGGCCGAGGGTGTCATCCGCGGATACCGGGCGGTCATCGACCCCGCCGCCGTGGGCCGTTCCTTCGAGGTTCTGATCGACCTCACCCTCGACACCCAGGACGCGGAGACCGTCAGGCACTTCGAGCAGACCCTGGCCCGGGCCGAGGAGGTCATCGAGCTGCGCCGGCTGTTCGGCAGTCCGGATTACTTCGTGCGCGTGGCCGTCGCCGACCTGGCCGCCTACGAGTCCTTCCTCAGCCGGCACGTCATGACGATCCCCCGCGTCAGGGGCATCACGTCCCGCTTCACGATGAAGAACGTCAAGCCGGCCCCCTGAGAGCGTCGATCCGCCGGTAGAGGTCGTCCTCGACTTCGGCGACCCGGGAGGGTCAGGCACTTCGAGCAGACCCTGGCCCGGGCGCTGACGCAGGTGCACCGCCTCCGGCGGGTGGGGCCGCGACGAACGGTGGACCGCCCCTGCCGGTCCGTCCGGCGGGGGCGGTCCGGGGGCCTACAGCTCGCAGTTGCTCTCGATCTCGCCGTCGCAGCGGTCGGTGTCGGCGCCGCCGTTCAGCGTGTCGGTGCCGATACCGCCGCTCAGGCGGTCGTTGCCCAGGCCGCCGTTGAGCTTGTCGTCACCGAAACCACCGAACAGGATGTCGGCGCCGGAGCCGCCGCTGACGTTGTCGAAGCCGTTGTCGCCGGAGAGCGTGCTCGGCAGCTTCGTGTTGTTGCGGATCGCGTCGATGCCGTCCCCCGCGAACACGTCGACGCGATCGATCCCACCGGCCGGGCACCGCGCCGTGCCACCAGCCTGCGCACATCCCGGACCGGCCGCGACCGAGCCGAGCGTGTTGCTGATGGTGACCACGGTCCCCGCCGCGTTGAGGTCGATCTCGATCCCGTCGTCGGCGGAGCTGCCGTTGACGAGGATCCTGCCGCTGTCGAGCTGCGCGGTGACGGTGGCCGCCGACGCCGGTCCGGCGAGCGCCACGGCGCCGGTGACGAGTCCCAGGGCCAGTCCTGCGCCGGCGAACATGCGACGACCCGTGCTGATGCTGAACATTTCGATGGTTCCCCTCGATGGTGTGTGTTCCGGACCCCTGGAACACTGTGAGGGAGCCCCGTCCCCCGCTCATCGCACAAGGACGCACTGGCCGGGTGTACTCCTGCGTTGACCGGGGCCCTGCCTGTCCGCGCGAAGAGGGGACCGCGGACATCCGCGGCCCCCTCTTCGGTGAGCGGTGTCAGGAACGGCCGCTCGTGGTCTTGCGCCAGTGGAACCCGCCCGGCAGGTTGACCGAGAGAGTGCGCCGGCCGTCGGCGTTGCGGGTGACCCGGAACAGGCGGTTGCCCCAGCTGTGGCCGACGCCGCCCCGGGAGAGGTTCAGCCGAAAAGGCCCCATCTTGATCGACTTCCGGTAGCTCCAGCCCATCGTTCTTCCTCCAGTGAGTACGGAACGACGACCAGCTACCCCGGAAAACCGAGATATATCGGGTTTAGTAATGGCGGTAGCGCCCACGGCCGAACGACTTTCCCACGTGGAAACCACCGGGCAGGCGTACGGACACGTGACGGCGGCCGTCGGGGGTCGTGGTCACGTGGAACTTCCGGCCGCCGAAACTGTGGCTCACCCCGTGCCTCGACAGGTTGATCCGGAACGGCCCCACTTTGATTGACTTGCGGTAGTGCCAGCCCATGTCGCCTCCTCCTGCCCGTGCACGTCGTACGACGATTCCCCCGGGACAACGAGCGGGCGGCAGGTACGGTTCCGCGGCGGTCACGCCACGATCGCCACCAGGAGCGCGATCACCAGGACGTGGTGGAGGGCCGCCGCCCGCAGCCGGGCGTCCCTCATGACGGCCCGCACCGGCTCAGTCCTCGGCCGGCAGACCGGCGTGCCGTTCCAGGCGCTCGATGCGCTCGGTGAGCGGCCGCAGCTCGGCGCGCAGCGCCGCCACCAGGCCCGCGGGCACGGCGGCGGCGCCCGCACCGGGCTCTCCTCCCGCCTCCCCGCCCGTGGCGCCCGGCCCGGCCTGGGTCTGGGCGCGCAGGTGCACGTAGCCGGCCAGGGCTGCCACCACGGCCCGGCGGACCGGTCGCGGCTCGGCCCCGAGGGCGCGCAGCGCCTGCCCGGCGGTGCCGTCGGGCTCGGCCGCCAGCCCCAGCAGCAGGTGCTCGCAGCCGATGTAGTTGTGGCCGAGCGAGGTCGCCTCGGTGACGGCGAGCTCCAGCGCGGCCGCGGCCGGCGCGCTGAGCCGCAGCCCGTCGCCGTCCGCCGGGGTGTCCGCCTCGGCGGCGGGCTGCCGGGCGAGCTCTCGCTCGGCGGCCCGTGGCTCGATCTCGATCGCGCGCAGCACGTGCAGGGCCAGGTTGGTGCCCTCGGCCAGCAGGCCGCCCAGCAGGTGACCCGTGCCGACCGCCGGCGAGCCGTTCGCGCGGGCGCGCTCCACGGCGAGCTTCAGCACGACCCGGGTGCGGGCCGTCATGTACGCCAGGGAGCCGGTCGGCTGGTCGAGATCGAGATCGCTGAGCGCGGTCTGCCGGATGGCGGTGATCCGCCGCACGGCCTGCTCCAGGGCACGCTGGCAGACCGCGGAGACGGGCACGCCGGCCTCCTTGACCGCCTCGGCCAGGTCGTCGGGCAGGTAGACGTTGATCTTCGGCATAACCCCGATAGTAACCCCTCTTGGGGTTATGTGAAAGGATGTTCGGGGCGCCGTGAAGGACGAGGATCGGCCACATCGGCCGGTACGTGCTCCACAGGTATGCGCCTGGTACGCGGACGGCCTGACTCCGCAGGCGGCCACGGACCCGCGGGAGCTCCTCGTGGAGGACATCCGCCGCGCCCTCCACGAGGAGCTCCCTCCGATCACGGCCCTGCCCGCCGGGTCAGGACGCGGCGACGCCCCGGGGGGTGCGCAGGCCCGCACGGGAGCGGAGGTGCGCCGTGGCGGCCGCCAGCTCGGCCTCGCCGGCGAGCGTGGTGTTGCCCTCGTAGACGACGCCGGCCGGCGGGGCGTCGGCGCCGACCGGGTCGGCGTCCCAGAAGTTGCCCCGGTAGACGACGTGCTCCAGCGGCGGGTACACGTGCAGGATGGCCGTGCTGTCCGCACGGGCCACCACGTTCTCCTCGATGGTGACCCAGGACGCGCCGTAGTCGGCGTACAGCCCGAAGTTGTACGGCGTACGCGTGTCCTCGATGACGTTGCCCCTGATGACGGCGCCGGCGTCGGACGAGTCGCCCTGCGGTCCCGCCAGGTAGACGCCGCCGCCGTCGGCCAGCGCCGCCATCGTCCCCGCTGTGCGGTTGCGCAGGATGCGGGTGCCGCGGCCGGATCCGGCGACGATGCCGCAGTGGGGTACGTCGGTGACGTGGTTGTGCGCCACGGTGCATCCGTCGGTGTCGGTCAGTGCGATGCCGGGGGAGCCGGGGTAGTCGAGGCCGGTGCGCCGCACCAGGTTGTCCTCGACCAGGACGGCACGGCCCCCGCTGACGACGACGCCGCCGGCTGCCAGGGTGTCGAAGTCGCAGCCGCGCACCGTGACGTCCGTGCCGCCGGTCACGCCGAGCCCGGTGGCGCCCAGCCGGGTGAAACGACACTCCTCGATCCGCACGCCCGAGACCTCCACGAGCGTCACGCACGCGGGGATCGTCTCGGTCTCGCCGGGCACGGTCACCGACGCGCCCTCGCCGAAGGCGACCGTGCTGACCGGACCGCCGACGTAGAAGCCGCTCCCGTGGTAGTGCAGGAACCCGTCGGGGCCGCTCGGCCGCAGCCAGGTGGCGTCGGCGAACGTCAGCCCGCGGAACGTGACGTCGCGGGCCCCGTTGACCCGTACCAGCGTCTCCAGGACGGGCGCGACGACGCGGGTGCGGTCCGGATGTTCGCCCGGCCGCGGCAGGTAGCGCAGGACGTGGTTGCCGGGGCGCGAGCGGTCGAGGACGAACGTGCCGGGCTCGGTGAGGAACGCGGCGTCGTTCTCCACCCGGGTCGGCAGGCCGGGGCCGCGTGAGGTCTGCCCCTCCCAGGTGGAGTTGTAGAGGTCCAGGGCCCGGCCGAACGCCGGCTGGACCATGGTGATCACCGTCTGCCCGGTGCCGTCCCGGGACACGGAGGCGACGCCGATGCGGGCCTCGGTCCACGGGTAGACGCCCCGGTGCACGAACTCGACGTCGGCCGGGCTCGGCCAGTCCAGTGGCGCCGTGCTGTCGGTCGTGTAGCCGGTCTCGGTGATGGTGACCTCGCCGGGCAGGCCTTCGATCCCGGCCCGTTCGGCGCGGCGGCCGTCGACGTGGAGCTGGCGGGTGTCGAGGTCCCCGACCTCGGCCGACCAGACGCCGTCGCGCTCCTGCCAGCCGGAGATCGTCCGGCCGCCGCTGACCACGACGTCCTCCTGCCCGGGCGTGCCGTGGCCGAAGGGCTCGTAGACGACGCGGTGGCCGTCCCGGCCGGAGTCGGCCTCGGTGAGCTCCAGTGGCGCGGCGAGGAGGTGCGTGCCCGCGCGCAAGCGGACGACGATCTCGCCGGTGAGGTCGCGGGCGGCGCGGCGGGCGCGGTCGAGGGTGGCGAACGGCTGCTCCAGCGTGCCGGACGCGGAGTCGTCCCCGTCGGGGGCGACGAACAACTCGGGCATGGGGGTCCCATCCGTTGGAGGTTTATGGTGTACACAAGGTATATACCATAAACATGGTGAGAAACGAGTCGGCCGATCCCGACCGCGTGGTGGAGCTGCTGTGGCGCCGGCGGGCGGACGAGGAGCCGAGGGCGGGGCTGAGCCTGGACCGGATCGTCCGGGCGGCCGTGGAACTGGCCGACGCCGAGGGGCTGGCGGGGCTGTCCATGCGGAAGGTGGCCGACCGCCTCGGGTTCACCACCATGTCGCTCTACCGGCACGTGTCCGGCCGCGACCAGCTCCTCGACCTGATGTGCGACGCGGTGATGGGCGAGCTGACGGACGAACCGTCCGACGCGCCGGGCGACAGGGCGGACCGCACGGTGGACGGCGGGACGGGCGGCCGGGTGGGCGGTCCGGGGGAGGGCGGGTGGCGCGCGCGGCTGGAGGCGTGCGCGCGGCGGAGCTGGGAGCTGTGCCGGCGCCATCCGTGGCTGGCCGAGGTGCGCGGCTCCCGCCGCGTGCCCGGTCCCAACGGCGTCGCCCACTACGAGCGCATGCTGGCCGCGGCCGACGGCGCAGGCCTGGCCCCGGCCGAGGTGGTCGCCGTGGTCGGCCTCGTCTCCCGTTTCGTCGACTCCGAGGCGTCGCTGCTGGTGGAGGCTGCCGAGACCGAGCGCAGCAGCGGCGTGAGCGAGGAGGAGTGGTGGGGTGCGCGTGAGACGCTGTTCGACCGGCTCGACGGCTACCCGACGATCACCCGGCTGTGGGAGGCGGGCGGCTACGACCGGCCGGTGGACCCGTTCGAGTTCGGCCTGGCACGGCTCCTGGACGGCGTCGAACTGCTCGCCCAACAGCGTTACGAAAGCCGTGACGAAAGTCGGGGATGTTTGGAGTGCGGCGCCCCTGTCGAGCCGCCCGCGTCCGGACGGCCCCGCGCCTACTGCTCGCCGGCCTGCCGCCAGCGCGCCTACCGGCGGCGCAGATCGGCTCCGTGACGACGGCGCGCACAAGTGCAGCGTGCCCGGCGATGACCGGACACGCTGCGGAGGGAGGGCCCTGCCGGGCCGGGGTCAGCCTGTGGTGAGGGTCAGTCCGTAGACGCTCAGGATCTCGTTGACCGGCTGGTGGTAGGTCGTGCCGCCGACGCTGCAGTTGCCGGAGCCGCCGGAGGTCACGCCCTGGGCCTGGCTGCCCGAGATGAACGAGCCGCCGGAGTCACCCGGCTGCGCGCAGGCGCTGGTGCGGGTCAGGCCGTAGACACTGCCCTGCGGGTAGGTCACGGTGGCGTTGTGCTGCTGGATGATGCCGCAGCGCCAGCCGGTGGTCGAGCCCGACCGGCAGATCGAGGCGCCGACCGAGGCCTGCTGCGAGCCGCGCACGGTCACCATCGCACCGCCGGAGCCGCGCACGTAGGGCGTCGGGGTGTTGCCGGGGGCCGCGACCCAGGCGTAGTCGTTGCCCGGGAACGACGAGCCCTGGAAGGTGCCCGTCGGGTTGGTCGTGCGGGAGCCGGTCCGGCCGCAGTGCCCGGCGGTGACGAAGCCGGGGGTGCTGCCGCGCGTCACCGAGAAGCCGACGCTGCACCGGCTGGAGCCGATGTAGTAGGCGCTGCCGCCGATGATGTTGATGAACGGCTGCGGCTTCTCGTCGCTCACCTGCACACGGACCAGGTTGCGGTCGACGCGGGCCGCCGTCGCCAGGGCGTCACCGGCCTCCTGGGTGGGGGCGTTGACGACCACGCTGTTGGTCGTCACGTCGACGTACCACAGCGTCGCGCCGGTGCGGGCCCGCTCGGCGACCCGGTCGAGCTGACCCTTGATCGCGTTGAGCTGCTCCAGTGAGCGGGCGACGACGACCGGCGAGGCGCCCTGCGCCTCGATGCCCGGCGCGGCGGCCGCGTCGGTGGTGGCGACCATCAGCTTGGAGGCGTCCTCGTTCAGCCACGCGCCGCCGAACGACGAACCGAGCGTGGTGCTGAGCCGCGACTCCGCCGCGGCGGCGCGCTGCTCGTTGGCCAGCCGCTGGACGGCCTGCTGCTCGGAGATGCCGAGGTCGCGCTCGAGTGCGTCGATCATGCCGGGTGGGGCGGTGGCCTGGGGAGCGGGGTCGGCGGCGGCAGGGGTGAGGGGGGTGGCCAGACAGGCGGCCATGATGGTGGCGCCTACCAGGCCCATGCGCTTACTCCACATGTGCACTCCTTTGTGGGGGGTGCTGTCAAGTTATCGGCTGGTAGGAATCCGGCTAGATGTCAAAGGTCATCTATTACGGTGTTATGGACGCGGGGTCGAGGGCGCGCGCCGTGGCCCTAACCCGCCGACCTCGGAGTTCGCCCGATGCCGGATCATCGTACGATCATCCGGCTACGATCCGTTGGACCTCGCGCACCAGCGTGGCGGCGCGCGAGGCCCCCACGCCGATCTCCCGCTCCGACGTCCCGAGCCCGCCCAGCCCTTCCCGCCGCACCCGGCTCCGCCCGCGGGGTGTGGTCACGGGGTGACGTAGAGGTGGCAGGCGCGGGCCAGCAGGGGGGCGGTGGTGAAGTTGTCCTCGCACCACTGGTGCAGCAGTCCCGGCCGGGGCCCGCGCGAGGAGGCGCGGGGGGCCGGACGGCCCTCACCGGCCCCGGCCGCGCCTGCGGTCCCGCCGGAACGCTGTCCGGGGGAGGCCGGTCGCCGGTCCCCGGCCACCGGCGAGCGGCGCGGCGAGGTGTCCCGCGACGACGTCTCGCGACCGGTCCCCGGCCTGGGGCGGTTCGATGTCATGTCGCCGGTCCCCGGCCTGGGGCGGTTCGGTGTCATGTCGCCCGTCTTTGGTCTGGGGCGGTTCGGTGTCATGTGGCTGGTCCCCGGTTCGGGGTGCCGCGGTGTCATGTCGCCTGTCCCCTGTCCGGGGGGTCGCGGGGTCCGGTCCCCGGTCCCCGGCCCGCCTCCGGTCCGTACGTGCCCACGCGGTCCGGCCAGGTGCCGCGTCCGCGCCTCCTGCCGCCTGGCCCCGGCGCCCTCGCGACGCCCGGCCGTGTCGGGCGCGCGGCCCTCGGCCGGTCCGGGCACGCCGGGTGCGCGGCCCTCGGCCGGTCCGGGCACGCCGGGTGAGCGCCCCTCCCTCCGTCCGGCCGCGTGCTCGGATCGCGAGGTCCGGGCCCGTCCCGCCGGGTGCCGCCCCAGGGGCTGCGGCCCCGCGCCCTCGACGGCACGAGGCGCGGACGCCCCGCTCCCGGTACGTGGCCCGGTGGCTCCCCCCGGCACTCCTCGATCCGCTTCGTGGCCGCGCGTACCGGCGTCACCCGGGGCCGGTGCCCGGTCGGCGGCGAGCGCTCCCGGACGGCCGGTCGGGGAGGGTGCGGCCGCGACGCCGCCGGAGTCCGCGCCGCCCGGCCCGGTCAGGCCCAGCCACGCCCCCAGGAGCACCGCCGACCCCATGACCAGCAGCACCAGCACCGTGGCGCGGTCCATCCCCGGCGGTGGGCCCGGCTCGTACTCGGGGAACGGCGCGACCGGCACGGCCCGGCGGAACGCCGACGGCGGCCTGTCGTCAGCCCGCTCATGCTTCTCCAGGTCAGCCATATCGCGCTCATTATGGGCGAGGGCACGGTGCAGGTCCCCGGCTTTGCCCCGCCTTGCCCTGCGCGAGTCGCCGCATCCACTTGACCAAGCGCTCGCTTGATAGTTGGATCGGGGAGGGCGCAGTCCGTAGGCCAGCCGACATCTCCGGAGCACCATGAAGATCGACCTTCTTGAGGACACCTGGGAACGCGAAGTGCCGCACGACCAGTTCGCCTGGCTGCGCCGCAACGCCCCGGTCCATTGGCACGAGGTCCCCGACGACACCGGGTTCTGGGCAGTCACCAGATACGACGACGTCAAGGCGGTCAGCCGCGACACCCAGACCTGGTCAACCCAGGTCGGCACGGCGTTCATCCGCACCCAGACGCCGGAGTTCATCGAGGTGGCCGGGCTCATGCTGCTCAACATGGACCCGCCCAAGCAGACCCGCTACCGGCGGCTGGTCAGCGCCGGCTTCACGCCGCGGACGATCGCCCGGCTGAAGGACAGGGTCCGGGAACGCGCCGAGAGGATCGCCGACACCGTGCGGGAGAAGGACGGCGAGGTGGAGTTCGTCACCGACGTCGCCGAGTACCTGCCGCTACAGATGATCTGTGACCTCGTCGGCGTTCCCGAGGAGGACCACGCCAAGATCTTCGAGTGGTCCAACCGCATGGTGGGCTTCCAGGACCCCGACTTCCGCACCACGTTCGAGGACGGCGAGATCGCCGCCGCCGAGATCTTCGCCTACTGCGACGGGCTGGTGGACGAACGGCGCGAGCGCCCGCGCGACGACATCCTCACGGCCCTGGTGCAGGCCGAGATCGACGGCGACCGGCTCACCCGTGAGGAGATCGACGCCTTCTTCGTCATCCTGTGCGTCGCAGGCAACGAGACCACCCGCAACCTCATCGCACACGCCATGCACGCCCTCATCGCCCACCCGGACAGCTACCGCGAGCTGGCCGCCAACCTCGACGACGAGGACCTGTGGCGCACCGCCACCGAGGAGTTCCTGCGCTGGGGGTCGTCGATCCACAACTTCCGGCGCACCGCGACCCGTGACACCGAGCTGCGCGGCCGGCGGATCGCCGAGGGGGAGAAGGTGGTCACGTTCTACATGTCCGCCAACCGGGACGAGGACGTCTTCCCCGACCCGTACACCTTCGACATCCACCGCACCCCGAACGACCACGTGACCTTCGGCGGCGGGGGGCCGCACTTCTGTCTCGGCGCGAACCTCGCCCGGCTGCAGATCTCCTGCATGATCAGGGAACTGCTCCGCCGCTTCCCCGCGGCCGAGCACACCGGGCCGGTGCGCAGGATGCGCTCGGACTTCATCAACGGCATCAAGCACATGCCGCTGCGCTTCACCATCGGCGCCTGACCGTCGCCGGCGGACGGAAAACCGGTGGACCGGCGGCGGGGCCCCCACCCAGACTGGCCCGATGACCGGAGATCGACTGGTGACGGCCGTGGCCACCGGCGCGGCCGCGACGGTGGGGCGGCTGCTCGGCCGGGGCGTGTCCGCCGACACCCCGGACTCGTACGGCAGCACGGCCCTCTACCGGGCAGCCGTCCAGGGTGACGCCGGGATCGTGCGGATGCTGCTCGCCGCCGGCGCCGACCCCGACCGGGAGAGCGGCGGAGACGGCGAAGGGCTGCCCCTGTGCGGGGCCGCGAGCTGGGGGCACGTCGAGGTGGTCCGCGCCCTGCTGGACGCCGGCGCCGATCCGGACCGTCGCGAGGCCGCCGGCGCCGGCGGGGTGACCGCCCTGTTCTGGGCCGCGTCGAACGGGCGCCTGGCCGTCGTGACGGCCCTCCTGGAAGGGGGCGCGGACCCCGACCCGGTCGGGCATGCCGGGCGCACGCCCCTCTCGCACGCGGCCGAGAAAGGGCTGGCCGCCGTGGCCGGGGTGCTGCTCGAACACGGCGCCGACCCCGCCGTGGCCGATGACCGCGGGTTGCGCCCAGCCGACCTGGCCCGGCGCCACGTAGGGCACGACCTCGAGGCCGGGCTGCGTGACGGGGCCGTGGAGCACGCCCCGCCGGGAGCGCGGGTGACGCTCCGCCGCGAGCGGGGGGAGGGCGGCGACGAGCGGCTGGTGGCCGAGGTTCGCGACGCGGCCGGGGATCCGCGTTCGGAACGCTGGATCGGCACCGGTCACGCCGAGGTGGTCCGCATCCTGGAGGCCGGGCGGGCTTCGTGACCCGCCCTCAGCGGGAGACCGCGGCAGGTCCGTTCGTGGCGCGGTCGTCTGTGGCACGTTCGTCCACGGCAGGTGCCCGTACGGTGGTCGTGTCGGCGAGGGACCGGTGCCCGGTGGGCGCGCCCGCGGTGTCGCGGTGGGTGAACATGTCGATCAGCACCTGTACCGGCATGTTCGCCTCGGTCGGATGCCGGAAGTGCTGGGCCGCGTCGATCGTGTAGTGGTTGCGTCGCCCCACCCGCACGGGATCGAGATAACCCGCCTCCCTGAGGTCGGTCACGATGCCCTGTGCGGCGCGCTCCGTGATGCCGATCACGGCGGCGATGTCGCGCACGCGCACCTGCGGGTCACGAGCGATCTCCAGCAGCACGCGGGCATGGTTGGTGAGAAAGGTCCAGCGCGGCCGGTCATCAGCGATCTTGCTCATGCAGCTCACTCCCCGGTAGCCCCCGGCGGGCTCCGTCATCCGCCGGGACGATCCACGGAAGATTTTATAGCGAAAATTCTTTCCTGTATTCTCTTACACGCCTAACCTTAGGGGCTACACCACCCATTGCCAAGAAGAGTGATCGCAAGCGCGAAGGACGATCGCATGTGCCCAGCAGTTCGCGTCATCGCCCTCACGTCCGCCCGCTGCCCCCGCACCGCGCGGTGAGTCGTGAGGAGCCGCGCTTCTGAGCTCGACCAGCAGCATCGCGACCGGGGAGGCGACGACATGCTCGACAGTGCCGGGCCGGCGCGCACCGACGGCCGTGGCGGGGTCCAGCGGGTGCTCCACGCCGACGGCCTGCTCCGCGTCGTCCTCGACGGCCCACCCGGACAGGCGGTGGTACACCTCGTCGGAGAGGCCGACACCACCAACAGCCGGGCGCTCGGCCGCGCTCTCGCCGACGCCCACCAGCGGGAGCCCGGCCTGACGATCGACGCCGGGCGGCTGTCGTTCGTCGACGTCTCGGGAGCGCGCACCCTGCTCGGCTTCGCGCAATGGACCTCCGTCCCGGTCCGCAACGTCTCCGACCAGCTCCGCCGGCTGCTGACGCTGCTGGACGTGACCCTCTGACGGGTGGCCCCTCAGGCGCCCCGCCGCCCGTCCCCGGCCGGAACGATCGAGATCCAGACGGCCGTCGCGTCGTCGTGCGGCTTGCCGTGGCCGGGGGTGCCGTGCGCCGACTCCGCCTCGCGCACCTCCGCCAGCAGGTGGGCCGGCCCGTGCGCGGCCGCCGCCGTCATGAGCTCTTGCCAGCTCCGCCCGTACCATTCGATCAGCCTCGTGACCCCGTCGGTGAACATGCCGACCGCCCGCAACCCGGCCACCGGCACCGACCCGGTCAGCGCCTCGAACGCCGCCCCGGGGTCCGTCCCGGCCACCCAGAAACCGCCTCTCCGGTTGCGCAGCGACGCGACCAGGTCCAGCGGGTACGGACGCCCGCCGGGCAGGCGGGCGGTGCGGTCGTCGTCGACGACGGTCAGCATGCCGTTCGTGTGCAGCACGCCGATGGGGGAGTCGCACAGCACGAGGTAGTCCAGGTGCTCCCCGGCCTGGCGGACGATCGCGACGGTGGACGACGGCGCGTGCGGGTTGCCCAGGTCGCAGGCGCCCCCGTGCGCGTCCATCGTCGCCGCGATCGCCCGGGACAGCGCCTCAGGCAGCGGATCACCGGCTTCCATCGGCTCCACCAGCGACCGGGCCAGCGTCCGCACCAGCCAGGGAACCCCGTGCCCGCACCCCGAGTCCACGCCGCGCGGGGCCGTCGCGCCGTCCAGTACCGCCACCCACGCCGGCCCCGCGATCACGTAGTCCTCGTTGACGCCGCCGGGAGCCGGAGCGGTGGCGTACGTGACGTGCAGCATCGATCTCCTCGTCGGTGGCGTGCGGCAGGGGGTCAGGCGGGCTGGTCCCAGATGCTCGCCGTGCCGGCCCGCTCGCTCAGGGTGCCGTCGACGGCGGCGACGGCGTTGTCCAGGTCGTCGGTGGCGATGACGACCTTGACGCCGCCGAAGACCGTGTAGGCGAGGTCGATGTTGACGTTCGCCTCGGCGAGTTGCCGGGTCAGCTCGCCCAGCGTGCCGGGACGGTCGTCGATGTCCACCACCAGCACCTGACGCTCGTCGGCGATTCCCATCCCCGCGCCCTGCAGCGCCTGCCGGCAGCGGGCCACGGCGTCGTCGTCGAGGAGGAGGTGGACCACGCCCTTGCCCTCGCCGGTGAAGGCGGCCAGGCCCCTGATGTTCACGCCGGCCTGGCCGGTGACCTGCCCCAGGCGGGCCAGCTCTCCCGGTCTGTCGTTGAGGATGACTGCCAGATCCGTGGACATCGCCCTTCAATCCTCTCACCGGGGCCGACATAGGACAATCCGCAGGTCGGTCCGCCTTTCACCGGCTGCGCCGCGCATTGGCGGAGGAATCGGTGCGGAGGTCGTAAGCCCCTAGTAAAGGGGCAAAACGCCTCTCACTGCCCTGGCCGGGACGGGGAACCATGAGTTCATGGAGGATCGACGCATCGTCGTGGGCGCGGACGGCACGCCCGGCTGCGCGGACGCCCTGCTGTGGGCGGCCGGAGAGGCGGAGCGGGCCGGGGCGCGGCTCGTCGTCGTGCACGCGTGGGACGCGCCCGGAGAGCGGCAGGCCCCGTACGCGCCGCCCGCCTGGCACGACGACCTGCCGTACCGGCGCGCCGGCGCCGCCGCCGTCCTCGACCGGGCGGTCGCGCTCCTGCGCGACGCCCATCCAGGTCTCCGCGTCGAGCGGCGGCTTCTCACCGGGCGCCCGGAGGTCACGCTCGCGCGGGCCGCCCGGGGCGCCGCGCTGCTGGTGTTGGGCTCGGCCGCCCACCATGCCGGTGACGGCAGGCTCGGGATGGTGCTGCTGTCGTGCCTGCGCTGGCCACCGTGCCCGGTGACCGTCGTGCCCTCCCGCTCGGGCCGGCCGTCGCACGCCGGCGTCACTCCAGACGCCCGGCTGCTCCAGTACGCGGGCGCCGGGGACCACGAAGCGCCGTGACAGGACCGCCCGGACGGCCCGGACCGCCCGGATCGTTCGGGGCGCGGGGCACGGCGGTCGTCGCCGTGGTGGCGGCGCTGCTGCTCGCGGCGTGCGCGGGCGCCGGTACGGCGGCCGGGCCGGCCGGCGTACGCCCCACCCCGCCGGACCGCTCACCCGGCGCACCGGCCGGTCCGCGGACCACCCCGCGGACCACCCCGCGGGAAACCCTGCCGGCGGCTCCGCCCGCCCAGCCGCCGCCCTCGCTCACCCGGGCCCGCGTCGATGCCGCCGTGGCCCGTCTCGACGGCGTCGTCCGCGACACGATGGCGAGGACCGGAGTGCCCGGCATGTCGGTCGCCGTCGTGCACCGGGACCGGGTCGCCTACCTCAAAGGGTTCGGCGTGCGCCGGGAGGGCCGCCCCGGCGCGGTGGGCCCGGACACGCTCTTCCAGCTCGCCTCCCTGTCCAAGCCGCTGGCCTCCACCGTCGTCGCCGCCGTCGCCGGGCGCGGGACCGTCGCGTGGGACGACCCGGTGGTGCGGCACGATCCGGGGTTCGCGCTGGCCGACCCGTGGGTGACGCGGCACGTGACGCTGGCCGACCTGTTCGCCCACCGCAGCGGCCTGCCGGACCACGCCGGTGACCTGCTGGAGGACCTCGGCTACCGCCGCGGCTACATCCTGCGCCACCTGCGTGACGAGCCGCTGTCCCCGTTCCGCGCCCGCTACGCGTACACCAACTTCGGCTTCACCGCCGCGGCGCTCGCCGTGGCCCGGGCGCGCGGCACGAGCTGGGCGGACCTGTCGGCGCGCACCCTGTACGAGCCGCTCGGCATGACCGCCACCACCTCGCGTTTCGCCACCTACGAGCGGACGGCCGACCGGGCCGTGACCCACGTCCGGGTGGGCGGCCGCTGGGAGGCCGGGCCGGGCCGGTCCGCGACCCGCAGGCCCAGGCGCCCGCGGGCGGGGCCGCCTCGACCGCCCGCGACCTCGCCGCGTGGATGCGGCTGCAACTCGGCGGCGGCACGTTCGAGGGCAGGCGGCTCGTCGAGCGGGCGGAGCTGGCGCGGACGCACCTGCCGCACATCGTCTCGGCGCTCCCGCGGGCCCCGTACGGCCGGGCCGGCTTCTACGGGCTCGGCTGGAACGTGGACTACGACGAGCTGGGCCGGCTGCGGCTCAGTCACTCCGGCGCCTTCGAGCTGGGCGCGGCCACGGCGGTGACCCTGCTGCCGTCCGAGGGGCTCGGCATCGTGGCGCTCACCAACGGCCAGCCGGTGGGCGCGCCGGAGACCGTGACAGCGGCGTTCCTGGACATCGCGCAGCACGGCAGGCCGACGGTCGACTGGCCCGCCTTCATCGGCGGGGTCGTCGCCGGTCTGGGGAAGGAGGGGCGGCCGGCGACCGACTACGCCCGCCCGCCGCCGGACGCCGCGCCGGCCCGGCCGCCGGCCGCGTACGCGGGGACGTTCGGCAACGGCTACTACGGCCCGCTCACCGTCACGCGCGAGGGCGGCGGGCTGGTGATGCGGCTCGGCCCGCGGGGGGCGCGCCGCTTCCCGTTGCGTCACTACAGCGGTGACACGTTCGCCTACAGGACGCGGGGAGAGAACGCCTCCGGCCTGTCCGGCGTCCGTTTCGTGGCAGGTCGCGGCGGGACGATCACCCGCGTCATCGTGGAGAGCCTCGACCGCACCGGCCTCGGCACCTTCACCCGCCGCTGACGGCTCCCCGACCGTCGGCCGGGGCCACCCGCCCACAGGCGCGCCGTACCTCAGCCCGCCGGCCCCCGGTCCACCGGCAGCCTTCGCGCGGCGACGGCCACGCAGCCGAGCCCGAGCGCCGTCACCCACAGCACCCCGGCGGCCCCCAGCCCGGCGGCGACCAGCCCGGCCGCGCCGGGGATGAGCACCTGGCCGGTACGGTTGCCGACGAGCCGCAGCGACATGGCCCGCCCGCGCAGCCCGGGCGGTGCGGCCTCGGCCAGCCACGACATGGTGAGCGGCTGTCCGACCCCCAGCCCGAACCCGACGACGAGCAGCAGCACAGCCAGCGCCCACAACGGCCACGGCAGCGGCACGAGCAGCAGCCCCAGCGCCGCCGCGATCGTGCTGCCCACCAGGAGCCTGCGCCGGCCGACGGCGCGCGACAGCCGGCCGAGGAAGAACCGCGACACCATGGACGCCACGCCACGCACGACCAGCAGCAGTCCCACGGTGCCCGAGGCGAGCCCGCGCTCGGCGCCCAGCGCCGGCAGGTAGACGATCGTGACGTCCAGCGCCGCCAGCACGACGCAACTGGTCGCCAGGGCCCGGCCGAGGCCCGGCAGCCGCAGCAGCGAGCGCAGCCCCGCCGCGCCGCCGCCCTCCTGCGCGCTGCGGGGCGGGCTGCCCGGCAGGAACGCCGACAACACGATCAGCGCCACGCCCAGCAGGCAGCTCCACCGGAACACGCCCTCGGTGTCGGGGATGGCCTGCCCGCCGCCGAACGCGGCGATCAGCCCGGGGCCGGCGGCCTGCCCGAGGGACGCGGCGAAGGTGTAACGGCCGAAGGCGGTGTCGTAGCCGCCGCGCGCGGTGGTGTTGGCGACCAGCGCCTGCTGGGCGATGACGCAGCCGAGATGCCCGGTGCCGAGCAGCACGCCGGCCAGGACCAGCCCCGCCACGCTGTGCCCCGCCACGACGAACGCGACGCTCGCCGCGGCGAACAGGACGGCACCGGCCACGGCCATTCGCCGCTCGCCGTAGCGGTCGGCGCCGTGCCCGGCGGGAATGGCGAGCACCAGCGGCGCGATGGCGAAACTCGCGCCCAGCAGGCCGAGCCAGGCGGCCGGGACGTCCAGCTCGATCGCCCGGTAGGACATGACGGGCCGCAGCACGAAGGTGAGCGCCTGTGTGCCGACGGCGTGCGCGAGCAGCACGGCCGTGCCCGCCCCGCGCCGCCCGTCGCCGGGCAGCGGCGCTCTTCCGCCCTGGCTCACCCGTCACAACGTATCGGAAGGCGGCGAAGCCGCCGCGCGGCGGGCGGCTACGTCCCCGATCGGGTTTCGGCGAGCAGGAGGTCCACCACGTCGGTCATCCGGCCGTGGCGGGCCAGGGCGCGGCGCTGGCGTTCGGCCGAGCTGCCCCGGGCGAGCGCCGCGCCGGCCAGGTCCGAGACGAGGTCCCAGTCGCCGGCCGCCTCCAGCCACGGGCGCAGGCCGTCCACCATGCCGCGCACCACCTCGGCCGCCGGCCGGGGCTCGCCCGCGTCCGGGTCGACCAGCTCGCCTTCCAGCCCGGAGCGGGCGGCCTGCCAGGTCGCCGCGCGGACCGGTTCGAGCGGCACCTCGTACTCCCGGTCACGCAGCACCGCCTCCAGCTCCCGCGCCACCACCGCCCGGAACAGCCCGGCGATGAGCACGATGTCGTCCACCAGCGGGCAGGAGTCGCTGACGCGCAGCTCCACGGTGGGGACGTGCGCGGACGGCCGGACATCGAAGTAGATCATGCCCGGGTCGGTGATCACGCCGGACCTGACGAGCCCCTTCACCATCTGCTCGTAGTCGGCCGCGGTGGCGAACCTGCTCATCGGCCCCGAGGTGGGCCAGCGCCGCCACACCAGCGTGCGGTAGCTGGCGTAGCCGGTGTCCTGCTCCATCCAGTACGGCGAGCTGGCGCTGAGCGCCAGCAGCGGGGACAGCCAGGGGCCGACCCGGTGCGCGACCAGGACCGCCAGGTCGCTGTCCTCGATCTCGGCGTGCACCTGTGTCCCGCAGATGAGCTGCTCGCGGGTCAGCACCTGGTAGTCGTCCAGCATCTGCTCGTACCGCGGGTCGGGGGAGACCTTCATCCGGTCCAGGTCGCCGAGCGGCACGCTGCCCGCCGCGGCGATGCCCAGGCCCAGCTCGTCCGCCGCCGCGATCACCGTGCGGCGCAGGCCGGTCAGGTCGCGCGCCAGTTCCTCCAGGGTGGGGAACGGCCTGCTGTTGGCCTCGACCGCCGAGCGCAGCAACTCCTGGGTGAAGCGGTCCTTCGGCAGCCTGTCCAGCAGGTCGCGGGATCGGGACACCAGGTGCCGGGTCCCGGCGTCGACGATGTGAAACTCCTCCTCCACTCCGACCGCGATGGTGCCCGTGGGGTTCGTCATGGGGGCCGCTCCGAAAGTTGTTCTGTTCAAGGGTGAACGACAACTCCCCTGAAAACGGCCTGACGAACCTGTTATGCGGCCGGGACCGGCGCCTTGACGTGGGAACCTGGCACGTGCAGGTGATCGTCGAGGCCGGCCGCGGCCAGCAGTCGTTCCACCGCGGGGGAGCGGCGGGTCAGGCGGACCGTCCCGCCCTTGTCCTCCATCGCCCGCCGCACGCCCACCAGGACGCGCAGCCCGGAGCAGTCGATGAACTCCACCTCACCCAGGTCGAGGTAGAGGGAGGAGACGGCCGGATGCTCGACGGCGTGGTCGAGGGCGCTGCGGAACGCGTCGGCGGTGGCGATGTCGATCTCGCCCCGAAGGCGCACCTCGGCGTGCCCGGTTCGGGTCTCGACGGTGACGGACAGCGGCTCCATCGCATCCTCCCAGCCTGGATCGACAGCGCTGCATTGCTCGCGAATGCGGCGATAGCAGGCAGGCCACCACATCCCTCGCTCAGCTGTCGCCCCCGCCCGCGTAAAATCTCCGTCTTCGCGTACGACGAGGACGAGGAGCACAAAAGCTCCCCATCACAACATTTACCTCAGCAAAAGCCGCAAACGCACCCATATCAGTACTGTCGTGGCAGGGGTCCGGCCCATCGTCTTGCGAGGAGATTCGCCATGACCTATCAAGCGCGGCAGCAGCACGTCACCGGCTGGGTCGGCTGGGTGTGGTTCGCGGGCATCATCCTGATCCTGTCGGGCCTGTTCAACGCCATCTCCGGCCTCAACGCCATCTTCCACCGCGACGTCTACGTCCAGACGGCCGGCAGCCTGCTGGTGCTCGACGTCACCGGGTGGGGATGGATCCACCTCCTGTTCGGCGTGCTGCTCATCGCCACCGGCATCGCGGTCAGCATGGGCCAGACGTGGGCGCGCGCGGTCGCCGTCGTCCTCGTCATGCTCAACGCGCTCACCCAGCTCACCTGGATCTCCGTCAACCCCTGGTGGTCGCTCGCCGTCATCGCGGTGGACGTGCTCGTCCTGTACGCGCTGATCGTGCACGGCAGCGAGGCGAAGGAACTCGCCGGCTGACCCGTCACCCTGGCGCGGCCCGTGGGCAGGGACCGCGAGATCGGGGAGACCGGGACGCAAGGGCTGTCCGGACGGGGCTTTCCGAAGTACCGTTCGGTTGTCGCCGGTAGCCGGACCACGCCCCGCCGTACCCCACCTCATGCGCGGCCGGGGGACGAGCCGGGGCGCCGAGGAGGCCAGCATGGTGTCGATGCAGGACATCGCCAAGGAGGTCAAGGCGACCGCCGAGATCATCGACACCGTGTCCAGAATCCTGGCCGACGCGTCACGCTCGGCGGTGGTCGAGGTGAACAACGCGACGAGCCGCACGCTGCGCCGGTTACGCACCGCCCACGCGCACGGCGCGTTCGCGAAGCTGCCCGCCGACTCCATCGGCCCCTTCCAGTCCGACGTCTTCGGCTCCAAGAGCAGTGAAGGGGGCATCGCGACGGGAACGACCGGGCTCGTCGTCTACGGCCTCGACGACGAGGGAACGGCGCTCAAGATCTCGTGGGTGGTCCCCTTCATCGGAGGCAACGAGGCCAGAGCCGAGGTGACGGGCCCGAACGCCGGCTGGTACGTGTGCCGGGGCGAGATCCCGGGCGGCAACAAGAAGGTGGCCGCCCGCTTCGCTATAGGGGAGAACGCGACGCTCGGCCCGCGCGTCCCGGACTGGCGCACCTGCGGGGAGTGCAAGGCGCTGGTGTTCGCGCTCGACGCCGGCCGCTGCCCGGGCAAGGTGGCGCGGGGGCGGCGGCCCCCGATCGTCATAGGCGAGGACGGCCGGTTGCTGGACGAGCCCGGCTACGGCGCTCACCAGGCCGCGGGGCTCGTCTTCCGGTTGCCGTTCGGTGTCCCAGGGCCGAACCGCGAGTCCGGATGGCGCAAGTGCGTCCGGTGCAAGGCGCTCTTCTTCGACGGGTTCGAGGGCGAGAAGGGCGTCTGCCCGAAGTGGTCGGCGCCGCGGCCGGGCCACGTGGCGGAGGTGGGCGGGCACGACTTCTTCCTGCCGTTCGACATGCCCGTCAGGGCCGGGCAGCAGAACGACTGGCGCTTCTGCGACCGGTGCTTCGTGCTGTTCTACTGGCCGCACAACGCCGACGGCGACTGCGCGGCCGGGGGGAGACACCACCCGCACCCCTTCAACTACGTGCTCGACCAGCTCTGAAAGCCCGGTCAAGCGGGATGGGCGCACGCCGGCGTCGCGGCCCGCGCCCTGAAGTCCGGCTGGGTCGCTCCGATCGGCACCGCGTGCCGGCGGGCGGCGGAAACGATGTTGCCGGGTCATGCCGCCACGGCTAGGGTGGACGACGTGACTGCCGGGTCGGCCATGGGCCAAGAGCGAGTGGGGCACCCGGCCGCGTCGTGATCCCGCGGCGGGCCCGCGGCCCGCCTGCCCGCACGAGCAGCCGCCTGCGCCGCGCCCTTCCGGCGCGTTCCTCCCGAGGCCGCGCCCCTTCCTGGCGAGCCCGTCCTCCTGACGTCCGGCTCTTCCCCCCTTTTTCTTCCTGCCCACGCCACGGCCCGCACGGGCCCCGTGGTGTGCTTCGCCCTGCCCGCGAACGGCTTCGCGGCATCCTGAACCGGAGAACACGACACCCATGCCCGCAGATTTCAACCAGCAGATCATCGAGGAGTTCCGCGCGAACGGCGGACGGGTCGGCGGCCCGTTCGAGGGAGCCCGGCTGATCCTGCTGACGACCACCGGGGCCCGTTCCGGAGCCCCGCACACGACCCCGCTCGGCTTCCTGCCCGACGACGGGGGACGCATCATCGTCATCGGCTCGGCCGGCGGCTCGCCGAAGCACCCCGACTGGTTCCACAACGTGCTCGCCCACCCGCGGGTGACGGTCGAGAACGGCGTGTTCACCTACGAGGCCGAAGCAGTCGTCCTCGACGGCGCCGAACGCGACCGCGTCTTCGCCCGCGCCGTCGAGGCCGACCCCGGCTGGGCCGACTACCAGGCCGGGACGGACCGCGTCATCCCGGTCGTGGCGCTGACGGAGGTGCCCGCCGCCGGACCGCCGAACATCAACGCCCCGTCGTTCGGCGCGGCGCTGAAGGCCATCCACGACGCCTTCCGGCGCGAGCTCGCCCTGGTGCGCAAGGAGGTCGCCGCCGCCGGGCCGGGCCTCGGCGCGCAGCTCCGGATCAACTGCCTGACCGTCTGCCAGGGGCTGCACCAGCACCACACCCACGAGGACGAGGGCATGTTCCCGGCCCTCGCCCGGCAGCACCCCTCGCTCGCCCCGACCCTGGAACGGCTCGGGGAGGAGCATCGCAGAGTGGCCGCCCTCCTGGAGGAGCTGCAGGCCGCCGTCTCCGGTGACGCCCCCGACCCGCTCCGGGTGGCGGCCGAGGTCGAACGGCTCGCCGACGAGCTGGAACGGCACCTCGCCTACGAGGAGGAGCAGCTGATCCCGATCCTGGACGGCGCGGCCGGCTGACCCGGCGGCCCGTCGCGGGCCGCGGGACCGGATTCAGCTCTGGGGCGCGAGGTCCAGCCGCTTGTAGTAGAAGCTGCAGTCCCTGAGCGTGCCCGCCGGGTCGGTGGCGTAGCCCGGCACGACGCCGTACCGGGCCCAGCCGGCGGCGGGGTAGAGGCGGTCGGCGGTGCTGCCGGTCTCGGTGTCCAGCAGCAGCAGGCTGACGCCGGTCGCGGCCGCCGCCCGCTCGGCGGCGCCGAGCAGGGCGCGGCCCAGGCCGTCCCCGCGGGCGCCGGGATGGACCATCAGCTTGACGATCTCGGCCCGGTGGCTGCCGTTGGGCTTGCGCGCCAGGACGAGGCCGACGGTGCCGACGATGCCGTCGGAGGCGCGGGCCGCCCACAGCATGAGGCTGCCGTCGGCCACGGCCGGCTCCTGGGCGCGCCACCAGGCGGCGGCCTCACCTCGGCCGAAGGGCAGCACGAAACCGAGGGAGGCGCCGCCGGCGACGACGTCGGCGAGCAGCCCGGCCAGGCTCTCCAGCTCGTCGCGGACGTCACCGGCGGTCAGACGGGTGATCATGGGCACAGTCGTTCCTTCGTGCGGTGGGTCGGGTCAGGGGAGAACGACCACGAGGGCGTAGCGGGCCGGATCGGGGCCGGGGTTGTGGAAGCGCGAGCGGCCCCACAGCCGGAACCGCAGGCAGTCTCCCGCCCCGATCCGGTGGGTGCCGCCGCCCGTCGTGACCTCCAGGACACCGTCCAGCACCCAGATGTGCTGTTCGAGAGCCGGGACCGGCGGCTCGTCGTAGGAGATGTCGGCGCCGGGCCGCAGCACGCCCTCGACCAGCTCACCGCGCAGCCCCGGGTGGGGCGGCGACACCGAGCGACGGGTGAAGCCGGACGTCTCGTCACGCCACACCGCCTGCCGGTCGGCCGGGACGAGCTGCGGCGGCTCCGCCTCGGCCTCGGCCAGCAGCTGCGACATCGTCCGGCCGTAGGCGGAGCAGAGCCTGCCGAGCACGGCCGCGGTCGGGCTGATCTCGGCCCGTTCCAGCCGCGACAGCGTCGAACGGCTGACCCCGGTGCGGGCCGCCAGCTCCTCCAGCGACCAGCCGTGCTCGGCGCGCAGGTGCGCGAGCCGCTCGGCCAGGCGCGCCTCGACCGGATCGATCTCGACGTTTCCCATATCAGGGACGATATCCCATATCTGGGAGATGTGTCGGCATCCTTCGACGAAGACGCGAACGTCCCCCCGCTAGGTTCGGCCATATGGCTCTCTCCTCGGAAACCGGCCGCCGCGGCACGCGGCTCGCCCTGGTCGCGGCCGGCGTCACCGTCGTCCTGTGGGCCTCCGCTTTCGTCTCCATCCGCAGCGCCGGCTCGGCGTACTCGCCGGGGGCCCTGGCGCTCGGGCGGCTGCTCGCCGGCGCCGTGGTGCTGGCGGCGATCAGCCTCGTGCGCCGCGAGGGCTGGCCGCCGCGCGCCGCCTGGCCGGGCATCGCCTGGTCGGGCGTGCTGTGGTTCGGCCTGTACATGGTGGCGCTCAACTGGGCGGAACGGGAGGTGGACGCGGGAACGGCTGCCATGGTCGTCAACATCGGCCCGATCCTCATCGCGCTGCTCAGCAGCAGGCTGCTGGGGGAGGGGCTGCCGCGCCCGCTCCTCGCCGGCATGGCCGTGTCGTTCGCCGGCGCCGCCGTGGTGGGCCTGTCGATGTCCGGAGCCGGCCACGCCTCCGTGCTGGGGGTGCTGCTCTGCGTGCTGGCCGCCGCCGGGTACGCCGCCGGGGTCGTCGCGCAGAAACCCGCCCTGCGGCACGCGAGCGCCCTGCAGGTGACCACGTTCGGCTGCCTCGCCGGGGCCGTCGCCTGCCTGCCGTTCGCCGGCGTCCTGGTGTCGGAGGCCGCGCGGGCGCCGCTCGCCGCCACCGCGAACATGATCTACCTGGGCGTGTTCCCGACCGCCCTGGCGTTCACCACCTGGGCCTACGCGCTGGCCAGGACGACGGCCGGGCGGATGGGCGCCACCACCTACGTGGTGCCCGCGCTCGTGGTGCCGATGTCCTGGCTCGCCCTCGACGAGGTGCCGGGCCCGCTGACGCTGGCCGGCGGCGCGCTCTGCCTGGCCGGCGTGGCCGTCTCACGCCGCCGCTGACCCGGCGGAAGACCGAGGACAGCCACGGCGCTGCTTTCCCTGCGCCCCGGCGCGGCCACGAGGTGATCACCTGCCCCAACACGTCACCGGCAGGGTCCGGGGGTCCGGGCCCGGGCGGTACGGGTCAGGAGGTCGAGGTCGGAGCGGGGGAGGCGGGCTGCCCGGGGCCGCCGGGCAGCCGGTCGTGGTGCCGGCGGCCGGGCCGCTCACCCCGCTCCAGCCCCGTGACGTCGAACACGGCGACCGCGGTGGCCGCCTCACCCCGCACCGTCGCCCTGACGAACACCTTCGTCCCGGTCTTCACCGAACCGAGGCCCTCGCGGCCGGCGTTGACGCGGGTGTCGTCGTCGAGCGCGTACTCCTCGGTGTGGCCGTCCTCGCTCCTGACCGTGATCGAGTCCTGGTCGACCGCGGTGACGTCGCCGTACTGGGTGGCCACGGTGACGTACCCGCCGTTGCCGTCCGGGACGACGTACTGGCCGTGGATGGCGCCGCGGCCCATGCCGTGGCCGCCGTGGCCGCGGCGCCATCCCCAGCCCTCGCGGTGTCCCGGGGCCGGCTCCGACGGCCTGGCGGACGGCGTCCCGGTGGGCGCGGCGGAGGGGGCGGGGCTCTGGGTGGGCGTCGGTGAGAGCGCCGCCGCCGCGACCCCGGCCCCCGTGGCGATCACCAGGGCGGTCACGCCCGTGAGGACCAGCGCGCGGGGGACGCGACGGCGGGGCGGTTCCTGGGCGAGGACCTCGGCGGTGCTGTGGTCGTCCGGTCCGACAGTCATGATCGTCCCTCCGATAGCGGTATCGCGGTATAACAGTGCATTTACTGCCGTAAGACCGCTATAAGCCCTTCCTGCGGGTTTACTGGGCGAACCCGTTCAGGGCGGCGAGCACCTCCTTGCGCATCGTGTCGCTGCCCGTGTGCCCCGAGTCCGGCACGACCACCAGCCGCGCGTCAGGCCAGGCCCGCGCGAGCTGCCAGGCGTTCTCCAGGGGGCCGCCCAGGTCGAAGCGGCCGTGGATGAGCACGCCGGGGATGCCGGCAAGCTTGTGCGCGTCGCGGAGCAGGACGCCTTCCTCGAGCCAGGCGGCGTGGGAGAAGTAGTGGCTGCAGATGCGGACCATGGCGAGCCGCGCGGCGTCGGGCCGGTCGCTGTAGGCGCCGGGATGGCCGTTGGACTCCAGGGAGATGACCGCGTCCTCCCAGGCGAGCCAGTCGTGGGTCGCCTTCTCTCGCACGTGGGGGTCGGGGTCGGACACCAGCCGGGCGTACGCGGCCAGCAGGTCGCCGTCACGGTCGGCCTCGGGGACGCCCTCGCGGAAGCGCTGCCACTGCTCGGGGAAGAACCGGCCGACACCCCGGTAGAGCCAGTCGATCTCGGAGCGGCGGGTCATGGTGACGCTGACCATCACCATCTCGGACACGCGCTCGGGGTGGGTCTCGGCGTAGGCCAGCATGAGGGTGGAGCCCCACGATCCGCCGTACAGCAGCCACCGGTCGACGCCGAGGTGCTCGCGCAGCCGCTCCATGTCGGCGATCAGGTGGTGGGTGGTGTTGGCGGACAGGTCGGTGGCGGGGTCGCTGGCGTGGGGCAGGCTGCGGCCGCAGTTGCGCTGGTCGAACAGGATGATGCGGTAGCGCTCGGGGTCGAAGACGCGCCGCGCGCCCACGGAGCATCCTGAGCCGGGGCCGCCGTGGACGACGAGGGCGGGCTTGCCCTCGGGATTGCCGCACACCTCCCAGTAGACGAGGTGGCCGTCACCGGTGTCGAGGTGGCCGTGGTCGTACGGCTCGATAGGGGGAAACATCACCCCAAGATACAACAGCGCTGTCATACCTTGCGGTCGAGAGGCCGTACCGCATGGCGCGGCACGGCCTCGACCGGCGACGGGTCAGTCGTCGTCCTCGTCGTACGGGGGATACGGCGGGTCCGCCGTCGGGGCGAACTGACCGGAGACCTGGATGTCCCCGGTCGCCTGGGCGGCGGGCGCGGACAGTGCGCCCGAGACGACGAGTGCGGCGGCCACCGTGGCGGTGGCGGCGAGCAGGCGCTTCGGCATCGTGTCACTCCGTGATCTCGCTGCGCCCAGGTGGCCTGGGCGGACGGAGCGTCGAATGGGTTCCCGGGAACGCCAATGCGGCGCGTGGAACATCTTCACCGTAGCCGCGCGCACCGGTCCGGGTCGTTCGATCAGCGGCAAAGCCTTGTCCAGCTCATGGGAGGTCGCCGGCGACGACCCGCGCCGGCGTGTGACGTCACTCACTGTGCTGGACGGCGCACGGGAAGGGTGTGTTAAGCTTAAGGCAGTTGCAGTTGTGGTACCCATGAAACTTGTGTGCGCCTGACGGTATGTAACCGTGAGGCGCATTTTTGTTGCCGGTCATCTCCGGATGGGCTCATCGCGGCGGCACTGGATGCGCAACGGCGCATCCGAGTTCGTCAACCAGAAGGAGACAGACATGGCCAGCGGAACCGTGAAGTGGTTCAACTCCGAAAAGGGCTTCGGCTTCATCGAGCAGGACGGCGGCGGCGCCGACGTCTTCGCCCACTACTCCAACATCGTCTCCCAGGGCGGCTACCGTGAGCTGCGCGAGGGCCAGCGGGTGGCCTTCGACGTGACCCAGGGTCAGAAGGGCCCGCAGGCCGAGAACATCGTTCCCGCCTGACCTGAGACACCCCGGGCCGGGGCTCGCACCTTCACCGGTGCGGGCCCCGGCTCTTTTGCGTTCCTCCCGGTGCCCCGCCCGGGAGAACCCCGGCGGGCGGGTCTCACGCCAGGACGTCGATGCCGCGGTCCAGGCCGGTGACGCGCAGCAGCCTGACCAACTGCGGCCGCGGGCCCCGCAGGGCGAGGCCGACGCCCCGCAGGCGGGCCCTGTGCTGGATGCCGACCAGGACACCCAGGCCGGAGGCGTCGCAGAACGAGACCGCGGACACATCGACGACGAGCAGCCCCCTGCGGCAGGGCAGGGCGTTGAGCAGCCGGGTGCGGAGGGCGTGACTGGTGAAGATGTCGATCTCACCGGCCACATGGACGACGGTGGCCGGCGTGGCGGATCCACCGGGACGGGCCGGCGCGAGAACGGTCATGAAAAGCTCCGATCGGAGAAGAAACGGGACATCCGCCCGTGGGTCAGCCGCCGGACATCGTGGGCCGGAACGTGGGCCGGAACGCGGGTCGCGCCGCGCTGCCGGCGGCGGCAGCGGCGGGCGGGACGGCCAGCAGGGCCAGGTGCTCGCCGCCGGCGAAGCACAGGATGACCAGGTCGGCGTGCGCGTGATGGAACAGCCGCACGTCCACCTGCCGCCCGCGCGCCGGGACACGGCGCGGGATGTGCTCCCACGCCTCGGGGTGCACGCCGACACGCAGCGTGGTGCGCCCGCGCCGCTGGTCGACGGCGGCGATCAACCCGGGAAGCTGGGTCGCGGCGTCACGCGAATAGGGCCACCACGTGCCGTCCACGACGCCGTGCCGGCCCGCGACCGGATCGAGGTCGAGCCGCAACGGCGAATCGACGCGGGGAACAGTGCCGGATACGGCGCAGAGCGGGGTGCGAGGAGTCACGAATGTGGGAGGCATGCTCGCCCGGCCTTGTCCAGGCCCCGTGATGGTGGAGGCCTCGAATCGTGGATCGCCGCGGGCGACGCCGACCTGCTGCCAACGCACAAGAAGTCCTCGGTGCCCCCATCCTACACCTGATCATCGGAAGCGGACCTGTGCCGCCGACCGGCGTCCGACGCGAATGTCAGGCCGGTACGGGCCGCCGCACCGGCAGGAACGTCAGCAGGCCGACTCCGAGGGCGGCCAGCAGGGCCCAGCCGACGACGCCGAAGGGCCCGGCGACGACGGGGTCGGGCGGTGCGGCGGCGTCGCCGAGCATGAGGAACGTGCCGGCCGTGGCATTGAAGGCGGCGTGTGCGACCACGGCGGGCCAGACGCTGCCCGAACGGAGCCGGAGCCAGCCGATCACCAGCCCGTACGCGACGCAGAAGCCGACGAACACGGGCGCCGCCCACGCTCCGAGGCGGGGGTAGTTGTAGCCGAGCAGGGTGAGCGGCGCGTGCCACAGGCCCCAGATCACCCCGGACAGCAGGAGGGCGCGGGGCAGGCCGAGCGTGTCGGTGAGGCGGGGCAGCAGCCAGCCGCGCCAGCCCCACTCCTCGCCGAAGGCGGGGATCATGGTGATCAGGGTGCCGAGGGTCAGTCCGCTGACGAGCTGGATGATCCAGGCGGTGTGCGGGTCGAGTCCGGTGCCGGCGACGGCCCGCATCGCCTCGCGGTAGAGGCTGAGTCCGGACAGGTCGAGCGTCAGCAGGCCGAGCGCGGAGCTGAGGGCGAGGCTGACGATCGCGAAGACGGGGGTGAGCAGCCAGGCGGCGGCGATCAGGCCGAACGTGCGTGCCCGGTCGGGGCCGAGCCCGAGTCCGGTCAGCGCGGCGAGCTCGGCGCGGGAGACGCGCGTGACGCGCCAGGCGGCGAGCACGCCGAGGCTGGGCGTGAACATCATCACCGCGCCGAGCGGCTGCGCCAGTGGCGAGGCCACCCCGTCCCCGAACCACAGGGGCAGGGCGATCGCCCAGGCCAGGCCGACGGCGATCAGGAGGAACACCGCGAGGTCGGTGCGCCGGGGGGTCATCGGGGGGATCTCACTCCTCTACGGGGGGCGCCCGGCCCGCACGGGCGCGGTGTCAGCGCCCATGAGCGTGGCCACGAGGCAGGTTGGTGCTAATGAACATAGCATCAACTGTGTGAGTGGCGCTCTTCGGGAGTGGCGCCACATTGGATCCAGAGGGGAGCCTGCGTGGGCCAGGCGGCTGGTGTCGCCGCCGCGGGCGGTCCCGATGGCGCGGGCCGCTCCGTCGTCACCGGTCGGCGTCCTCGTCGTCGCCCGGGTGCGGGACGGGTCGTTCCTCCTCGTTGAACAGTGCCGCCTCGATCCTGGCCAGGGCCAGCACCATGCCGAGGGCCGCCGCCGGCACCAGTACGAGCGCTACGAACGCCACGGTCAGCATGGGCGCACCTCCTCCGTACCGAGTCGTCCGCACGCTGGAGCCGTACCCGGATAAAAGGGATGTCGCCGTACATTTGGGTAGATATCCCATAGCGAGAGTGAAGATCGTCCGGCGGGCGGTCTTGGCCACGGCGGGCACAATGGGTGCATGTCGCCTCGTGCCTCCGCCGCCGGTTGCCCCTGCGGCCTGTCCGCCCCCTATGACGACTGCTGCGGCCGCTTCCACCGCGGTCAGGGCTCGGCGCCCACGGCGGAGCTGCTCATGCGCTCTCGCTTCAGCGCCTTCGCCGTCGGCGACGAGGCATACCTGCTGCGCACCTGGCACCCCGCCGACCGCCCGGCCCGCCTCGCCCTCGACCCGAAGACCCGCTGGGTCCGCCTGGAGATCCTTGAGGCGGGCGGCGGCAGCGTCGTGCACACCGAGGGGACGGTCCGCTTCCGTGCCCACTACGTCGAGCGCGGCCGGGCCGGGCACGTGGAGGAGTGCAGCCGCTTCGCCCGCCTGGACGGCCGCTGGGTCTACGCGGGAGCCCTGTCCGCCCCGACGCCCGGCTGACGCCGGCGGGCGCCGAACGACTGGGACGACCGCGGGGACCGGGCAGGGGCGGTCGGCGAGCGCCGGGGAAGGGTGGTCGGCGCGGGCCGGGGAAGGGAGGTCGGCGCGGGCCGGTCAGCGCGGGCCGGTCATGCGCACGTCGCCCTTCGCGGACAGAGTGAACACCTGCCAGTTGTAGTAGGCGTAGTAGGCGCGGGCGTCGCGCCTGATCGAGCGGGCATGGGCCAGCACCGCGTCCACGTACCGGGTGTCGTGGTTGTAGGCGAACACCGCCCGCCGGTAGTCGCCGGGCGCGCCCGACGCCTTGAGGTAGTTGGCGGCGGCCAGGATCGCGTCGTGGGCGTCGTGCACGTCGCCGCCCAGGCCGTAGGCGCGCCACGTGCCGGGCATGAACTGCATCGGCCCCTGAGCGCCGGACGAGCTGGCCGAGCGGACCCGGCCGAACTTGGTCTCCACCAGCATGATCGCGGCGAGCACCTCCCACTCGACGCCGAACCGCTTCTCCGCGCGCGTCATGTAACCGCGCAGCCGTTCGGCGGGCAGCGGCTCGGCGAAACGCATGCGCCGGCGCTGGGCGTCGCTGATGGGGCGGGCCATGGACAGCAGCTTGCCCACGCCGGTGACGTTGTCGCGGGCGTGGGCGGCGGTGGCCGCGGGCAGCTTCTTGATCGTCCGCTGGGCGAGGGTGGCGTCGCGGGCCATCGCGCGGTAGACGCGCTGGTGGTGGAGGGCGAGCAGGACGAGCCGCGACGGCGGCTGGTCGGCCTTGGACGCGCGCCAGGCGTCGATCTCCGTGTTCAGCGCGGTCGTGGTCCGGTGCAGGGCGGCGGCGAGCTGGGCGGGGTCGGCCGGGATGCGGATGTCGGGTGCGGGCGTGTCGCCGTCCGGGACGGAGGCGGTGGCCGCCGAGGATCCCGAGGACCCCGAGGACTCCGGCGGCCGCGAGGGGTCGGGGGCCGGGGTGGTGGGGCGGCTGTCACCGGGTGTGGGTCGCTGGGCGGTCACCGAGCCGCCCGCCACGCCGCCGCACGCCGCCAGGGCGGCGACCAGCGGTGCCGCGATCATGCCGTGGGCCAGTCTCATGACCCCCCACCGTAGCGCCGGCCCGCCCGCGACGAGCCGCCGTACACGCCGAGAGGTGTGACCTGAATCACATCGTCGGCCTGTTCACAAGCATGTAACCGATTACATACCCTCATGAAACCGATTACATGGAGGTCAGGTGGCTCGCATCAAGGACGTCGCCGCGCGGGCGGGTGTGTCCGTCGCGACGGTCTCCCGGGTGCTCAACGACAACCCCTCGGTCACCGAGGAGACGCGCAACCGGGTGAACGACGCCATGGCCGCGCTCAACTACCGCCCCAACGCGGTCGCCCGGTCCCTGCGCACCGAGGCCACCAGGACGCTCGGGCTGATCATCGGCGACATCCTCAACCCGTTCTTCGCCGAGCTGGCCCGCGCCGTCGAGGACGAGGCACGCGAGGCCGGCTACACCGTCGTCATCGGCAACGCCGACGAGCGGGCCGACCAGCAGGACCACTACGTGCGCACCCTGATGGAGCAGCGGGTGGACGGCCTGATCATCTGCCCCACCGCCGAGGTGACGCCGCTGGTGCAGGAGGTCGGCAAGGGGGAGCGGCCGCTGGTCTTCCTGGACCGGACGCTGCACGGCGTCGACGTGCCGTCGGTCCGGGCCGACGGCGCCACCGCCATCGCCGAGCTGGTCGCCCACCTGCGCGCACTCGGGCACCGGCGGATCGCGTTCGTCTCCGGACCGGGCACCCTGTCCACCGGCCGCGAACGGACCGCGGCCTTCCTGCGGGCGGCGGCCGACCACGGCCTGACGGTCCCGGAGGAGTACGTGCGGATGGGCGACTTCCGCGCCGGCAGCGGCCGGCGGATCACCGCCGAGCTTCTCGACCTGCCCGAGCCGCCACAGGCGATCTTCCTCGGCGACAACCTCATGGCCCTGGGCGCCCTCGACGAGATCCGCGGGCGCGGCCTCGACATCCCCGGCGACGTCGCCGTGGCCTCGTTCGACGACGTCCCGTGGTTCAACCACATCCAGCCGCGCATCACCGCGATCAGCCAGCCCACCGCGGAGCTCGGCCGGCGCGCCGTACGGGTGATTCTGGACGCGCTGGCGGGCAGGACCGCGGAGTCGGTCGTGCTGCCGGCGGCGCTCGTGGTCCGCGAGTCGTGCGGAGAGGCCCGCACGGCGACGGGAGCGCGTCGGCCGGACGGACGGCCAGACGGACGGCGAAAGGAGGCCGGCTCGTGAGCCAGGCACGGGAGATCCTGCGCGTGGAGAAACTCGGCAAGAGGTTCCCCGGCGTGGTGGCCCTGGACGGTGTCGACTTCGACCTGCGCGAAGGCGAGGTGCACGTCCTGCTCGGCGAGAACGGCGCCGGCAAGAGCACCCTCATCAAGATGCTCTCCGGCGCCTACCAGCCCGACTCCGGGCGCATCCTCGTCGACGGGGAGGAGGTCGAGATCCGCACCGCGACCGACGCCCAGCAGCTCGGCATCGCCACGATCTACCAGGAGTTCAACCTGGTGCCGCAGCTGACGGTCAGCGAGAACCTCGTCCTGGGCCGCCCGCCCCGGCGGTTCGGCCTCGTGGACACGCGGCGCATGCACGAGCAGGCGCGCGCCATGCTCGACCGGGTCGGAGTCACGGTGGACCCGCGCACCCGCGTCGCCGACCTCGGCATCGCGCAGATGCAGATGCTCGAGATCGCCAAGGCGCTCGCCCTGAACGCCCGCGTCCTCATCATGGACGAACCCACCGCCGTGCTCACCACCACCGAGGTCGAGCGGCTGTTCGGCCTGGTCCGGCAGCTGCGCGAACGGGGCGTGGCCATCGTGTTCATCACCCACCACCTGGAGGAGATCGCCCAGCTCGGCGACCGGGTGACGGTGCTGCGCGACGGCCGCTCCGTCGAGCAGGTGCCGGCCGACACACGCGAGGACGAGCTGATCCGGCTCATGGTCGGCCGGCCCATCGACCAGCAGTTCCCGCGCCTGCCGCAGCCGGCCGGTGAGCCGCTGCTCAGGGTCGAGGGGCTCACCCGGGCGGGGGCGTTCGCCGACGTGTCCTTCGAGGTGCGCGCCGGCGAGGTCGTCGGCGTGGCCGGGCTGGTCGGGGCGGGCCGCACCGAGGTGGCCCGCGCGGTGTTCGGCGCCGACTCCTACGACTCGGGCGAGGTGCTGGTGCGCGGGCGGCGGCTGCCCGGCGGCGACGTGCACGCGGCCATGGAGGCCGGGCTCGGGCTCGTCCCCGAGGACCGCAAGGGCCAGGGGCTGGTGCTGGGCGCCGACATCGCCGAGAACCTCGGCCTGGTCACCCTGCGCCGCGCCACCCGTGCCGGCTTCGTCGACCGGGCCGGCCAGCGCGAGGCGGCCGGACGGGTCGCCGAACAGCTCGGGGTGCGCATGAGCCACCTCGGGCAGGAGGTGCGCACCCTGTCGGGCGGCAACCAGCAGAAGATCGTGATCGGCAAGTGGCTGCTCGCCGACGCACACGTGCTCATTCTCGACGAGCCCACGCGCGGCATCGACGTCGGCGCCAAGGTCGAGATCTACCAGTTGATCAATTCGCTCACCGCCTCCGGCCACGCGGTGCTCATGATCTCCAGCGATCTGCCCGAGATCCTCGGGATGAGCGACCGCGTGCTCGTCATGGCCAGAGGCAGGCTCGTCGGCGAGCTGCAGGCCGCCGAGGCGACCCAGGACTCCGTGATGGCGCTGGCCGTCACCGAGGTGGAGGATGCTCGTGTCCACTAACGTGCTGACCAGCCGGCCGGGGGCGAGGAGCCTGCTGGCCGAGAACGGCTCGCTCGCGGCGCTCGTGGTGCTGGTCGTGGCGCTGTCGCTGATGTCCGGCGACTTCCTGACCGTGACCAATCTGCTCAACGTCGGCGTCCAGGCCGCGGTCACCGCGATCCTGGCCTTCGGCTCCACGTTCGTCATCATCACCGGCGGCATCGACCTGTCGGTCGGCGCGGTCGCCGCGCTGTCGGCGATGGTGCTCGCCTGGACGGCCGCCGACACCGGCCTGCCCTGGCCGGTCGCCACAATCGTCGCCCTCGCCGTCGGCGTGGCGTGCGGGCTGGTCAACGCCGTGCTCATCGCCTACGGCAAGCTGCCGCCGTTCATCGCGACGCTCGCCATGCTCGGCGTGGCGCGCGGCCTGGCGCTCGTGGTGTCACAGGGCAGCCCGATCGAGATGCCCGAAGCGGTGTCCCGACTCGGCGACACCATCGGCGGCTACCTGCCGGTGCCGGTGCTCGTCATGGCCATCATGGGCGTGATCGCCGCCGTCATACTCAACCGCACGTACACGGGCCGCGCGATGTACGCGATCGGCGGCAACGAGGAGGCGGCCCGGCTGTCCGGCATCGCCGTCGGCAGGCAGAAGCTGATCACGTACGCGCTGTCCGGTGTGTTCGCCGCGGTGGCGGGCATCGTCCTGGCGAGCAGACTCGCCTCGGCCCAGCCGCAGGCGGCGGCCGGCTACGAGCTGGACGCGATCGCCGCCGTCGTCATCGGCGGCGCGAGCCTGTCGGGAGGCAAGGGCAGGGCGCTCGGCACGCTCGTCGGCGCGCTCATCCTGGCCGTGCTGCGCAACGGGCTCAACCTGCTGTCGGTGTCGGCCTTCTGGCAGCAGGTCGTCATCGGCGTGGTGATCGCGCTGGCGGTCCTGCTCGACACGCTCCGCCGCCGCGGCGGACGCTGACCTCTCCACACCACGTCACCTTCACACCACGTCACCTTCACACCACGTCACCTTCACCTTGACACCACGTCACCGAAATACGAAGCGAGGCACCCATCATGCGATTCCACGCCCTGGTCGCGGCAGGCGCGGCCCTCACACTCGGCCTGACCGCCTGCGGCTCCGCCGGAACAGACTCCTCGGGCTCCGGCGGGACGCCGGCCGCCGGCGACGTGAAGATCGGCATGTCCGTCTCCACGCTGAACAACCCGTACTTCGTCCAACTGCGCGACGGCGCCCAGGCGGAGGCCAAGAAGCTCGGCGCCACCCTGACCGTCACCGACGCCCAGAACGACGCCTCCCAGCAGGTCAACCAGGTCCAGAACTTCACCAGCCAGGCCATGAAAGCGATCATTCTCAACCCGGTCGACTCCGACGCCGCCGCGCCGGCGGTCAAGGTGGCGGAACGTTCCAACATCCCCGTGATCGCCGTCGACCGCGGCGTCAACGGCGCCAAGGTCGCCCAGACCGTCGCCTCCGACAACGTCGCCGGCGGCAAGCTGGCCGCCGAGCAGCTCGCCAAGGAGCTCGGCGAGAAGGGCGAGGTCGTGATCCTGCAGGGCGTGGCCGGCACCTCCGCCTCGCGCGACCGCGGGCAGGGCTTCACCGACGGGATCAAGGCGTACCCGAACATCAAGGTCGTTGCCCAGCAGCCCGCGGACTTCGACCGCACCAAGGGCCTGGACGTCATGACGAACCTGCTCCAGTCGCACCCCGGCGTCACCGGGGTGTTCGCGGAGAACGACGAGATGGCGCTCGGGGCGATCAAGGCGCTCGGCGCCAAGGCCGGCAAGCAGGTGAAGGTGGTCGGCTTCGACGGCACGCCCGACGGGCTCAAGGCGATCGAGGCGGGCACCCTGGCGGCCAGCGTCGCCCAGCAGCCGGCCCTGCTCGGCCAGCAGGCCGTGCAGAACGCGGTCCGCGCCGCGAACGGCGAGCAGGTCCCGGTCACGGTGGACGTGCCGGTGAAGGTCGCCACCAAGGACAACCTGTCCGAGTTCACCGGGTCGTGAGCGGCGTGCGCGAAGCCGGAGGCGAGCCCGGCCGCCGGCCCGCGCCCCACCACCGCCTCGACGTGCTGGTGGTGGGGTCGGCCAACGCCGACCTCGTCGTCCAGGTCGGGCGGCACCCCGCGCCGGGCGAGACCGTCCTCGGCTCCGACCTGGCCGTCCACCCCGGAGGCAAGGGCGCCAACCAGGCCGTCGCCGCCGCCCGTCTAGGCGCCCGGGTGGCGCTGCTCGGCCGGGTCGGCACCGACGGGCACGGGCGGCTGCTGCGCGAGTCGCTGGAACACGACGGCGTGGACCTCAGCCACCTGCACGACACGCCCGCCGCCAGCGGCGTCGCGATGATCGCGGTGGGGCCGCGGGGCGACAACAGCATCATCGTCGCGCCGGGCGCCAACTCCCTGCTCACCGAGGACGACGTGCGGCAGGCCGCCCCGCTGCTGCGGTCGGCGCCGGTCGTGTCCCTGCAACTGGAGATCCCGCTGCCGGCGGTGCTCGCCGCCGCCCGGCTGGCCCGCCGCGCCGTGCTGAACCTGTCCCCGGCGGCGCCGGTGCCGGGCGAGCTGCTGGCGCTGTGCGACCCGCTGGTGGTCAACGAGCACGAGGCCGCGCAACTGCTCGGCGGCGCGGGGGAGGCGGCCCGGCAGGCCGAGGCGCTGCTCACGCTCGGCCCCCGCTCCGTCGTGGTCACGCTGGGGGCCGCCGGTGCGGTGACGGCCGACAACGGTGTCGTCCGGCAGGTGCCCAGCCCGCGCGTGACGGCCGTGGACACCACGGGCGCCGGTGACGCGTTCACCGGGGCGCTGGCCTGGCGGCTGGCCGTCGGCGACGCCCTCGCCGACGCGGCGGCGTTCGCCGCCCGGGTCGGCGCGGCGACCGTGCGCGGGGCGGGCGCGCAGAGCTCGTACCCGACGATGGCGGAGGTAGAGACCCTGTGAAGCGCGGCGGCGTCATCAACGCGGCCCTGGCCGGCGCCCTGGCCCGGCTCGGGCACACCGACGAGGTGCTCGTCTGCGACAGCGGCATGCCGCTCCCGCCGGGCGTCCCGGTCGTGGACCTGGCGTTCGTCCCGGGGATCCCGTCGTTCGCCGACGTGCTCGACGGCCTGCTCGCCGAGATCGTCGTCGAGGGCGCCACGGCCGCCGAGGAGGTGCGGCGGGCCAACCCGGCCTGCCACGTCCTGCTCGGCGAGCGCCTGCCCGGCCTGGCGTACGTGCCGCACGAGCGGCTCAAGACGCTCAGCGGCACGAGCAGGCTCGTGGTCCGCACGGGGGAGGCCCGGCCGTACGCCAACGTCATCCTGCGCTGCGGCGTCGCCTTCTGAGCGGCCCTCCGGCGAGGCGGCCGCGCCCGTCACGCCGTCTGCCACGCACATCAACGTTTTACCGCGCGGGGGGTTCGCTCTGGGCGCACCCGGCCTAGCGTGAAGGGCGGACGCACACCGCCAACCCGTCGGACATGGGGTGATCTTCATGATCGCGCCCGCTCTGCTCAGCACCGCAGCGACGACATCCGCCCTGGTCGCCACCCTGGTCGCCCCTGTGACGGTTGCGGCACCCACCGGCGCTGCCAGCATGCCCCACGTCGCGGGGATCCCCGCCGAGGTGACTCATCCGTGCCGCCTCCACAAGAACCCCCCTCGCTGCGCGGCGCGGGGGCACATCCGCATCCGCCTCCAGAACAAGAACAACAACATCGCGATCGCCAGGGACGGCAAGGACGACCTACGCGACCGCATCCGCATCCGCATCCGCAACAAGAACAACAACAACATCGGATTCCCCCGAGGCGGCCAAGGCGATCGCCACGGCCCCGAGGGCCGCGACAACCGGCAGCCGTCCGGGGACGGCGAGTGGATCGACATCCCCCACCACTGACGGCACGCCACCCGGACCCGGCGGGGATCGAAGGGTCAGGCCGCGCGCTCGTAGCGCAGGTACATCACGCCCGAGGAGAGAGCCCGGTGCTCGGCACGCCGCAGCCGCAGCCTGCGGCCCACCGGCAGGAACGGCTTGCCGCCGCCCACCGCCACCGGCATCACGAACAGCGCGAACTCGTCGATCAGGTCCAGCAGGGACGCGGCCAGCCCGGCGCCGCCCAGGTCGAGCACCCCGTCGGTGCGCTCCTTGAGCCGGGTCGCCTCGGCCACCGCCTCGCCGCCGCGGACCAGCCGCACCCCCTCCGGCACCCGGGTCAGGGTGTCGGAGAAGACGTAGCGCGGCGTGTCCACGTAGGCGCGGGCGAACTCCTTCTCGACCCGGGGCAGGTCGTCGCGGCTCGCCGCCGCGGTCCACGGCCGCTCCATCGCCTCGTACATGCGCCGCCCGAACAGGAACGCCGACGCCTGGCGGGCCAGTTCGTTGGCCAGCTCGTGCGCCTCGTCGTCCGGGAAGGCGAAGTCGAACGCGCCGTCCGGGTCCTCGACGTAGCCGTCCAGCGACACCATCGCCGAGTAGAGGATTCTGCCCATGACCGCTCCCTGATCGTCCGTAGTCGTCCAGAGTAGGGACCGGACGCGGCGGCGGAACTCATCGGCGCGCGCTGTGGCGGCGGAATCCCCAGGTCTGCAGGCCGAGCACCAGCACGGCGCAGGCCGCGAGCGCGCACCACAGCCCGGTCAGCCCCCACGCGGCCGTGACGGGCGCGGCCACGAGGGCGAGCGGCCCGTAGCCCGCGGCCACGGCGCCGAGACTCCAGGCCGAGCGCCGCAGCCCGGTCAGCGCCGCCGACATGACGATCGCGCACCCGTTGACCAGGGCGAAGACGCCGAGCAGCGGCAGCAGCCCGGCCGCCGCCGCCCGCACGCGACCGTCCGCGGTGAACAGGCCGAGCACCTCCTCGCCGAGGAACGCCAGCAGGACGGTCCCGGTGAGCGCGCCGGCGGCCGCCACGACCAGCGCGGCCCGGCTGATCCGGCGTGCCGCCGCAGTGCGGTCTCCCGTGGAAGCTGTCACCTTCCCGGGACCGGAGACCGCCCTGGCGATCTCCGGGGCCGCCGCCTGCCCTGCGGTGAACGCGGCCAGCGTGAGCGGGCCGTCCAGCGACACGAGGATCGCGTGCGCGGCGGCGCCGTCCGCGCCCGTCCGCGCCGCCGCGTAGGCCGCCCCGCCCAGCGCCGCGAACTTGACCACCAGCGCCGCCGACATCGGCACGCCGACCCGGGCCATGCGCAGGATCTCGCGCGGCCGGGGACGTCCCGGCCACAGCGTCCGCCCCGTCAGGCCCGTCAGCCGGGCCAGCCGGCCGTTGGCGATCACGACGGTCACCGCCGTGGCCGCCACCAGGGCGACACCCGCGCCCATGACGCCCAGCCACGGCACCAGCGCCAGCAGGAGGACCACCTCGGTGGCGGCGCCGGCCAGGCTCGACCGGAGCACCTGCCGGGCGTGACCGAGCGCCACCAGCGTCCCGTTCGCGCCGCCGCCCGCCGCGAGCAGCAGCACGTGCACGGCCAACAGCGGCGGCAGCGCGCCGAGCCCCGCCGTCACCTCCCCGGGCACGCCGCCCGCCCACGCGATCAGCGGCACGCACAGCACGACGCCCGCCCCCGCGACGCCGAGCACGAGGGCCAGCCACCGCGCGTCGCGCAGCGCGGGCAGCGCCGCGGCCGGGCGGTCACGGTGCGGGGCGACGAACGGGGTGAGTCCCCGCAGCCCGCCGGACACGGCTGCGGTGACCGGGCCGTGAACCGCCCCGGCGAGGGCGAAGGCGGCCAGCTCGGTGGTGGCCTGGTGGCCGAGCAGGGAGGTGGCGGCGAGACGGGCGGCGAGGCCCGCGCCGGCCGACAGGGCGAGCGGAACGGCCACGCCGAGGATCGTGCGCAGAGGAGGGGTCATGAAAGCAGAAATCCCGCCGGGTCGCCCGCGCGGGATTTCCTCTCAGTATACCGTCAGCCCCACCGGTCGCGGGGCTGGTCGGCGAGATGCGCCGAGTTCCTACGCGTCGCGGGCCCTGAGCAGCAGCCCGCCGCCCAGCAGGGCCGCCACGGCCCAGGCGGCCGGCACGCCGAGGCCCGCCCACGGGCTGAGGGGCAGGCTGGACAGGCCGGTGGTGGCCTGGACGGCGAGTCCGGCGTTCATGGGGGAGACCTGCCAGAGCAGGCGCTGCCAGTCACTGTCGGCGATCATGAGGATGAGGGCGGGGAAGAGGTAGAGCAGGCCCAGGACGACCCCGACCGCGGCGGCGGAGTCCCGTACGGCGGTGGCGACGCCCAGGCTGAACAGGGCGATGAACACCAGGTAGAGGACGGAGCCGAAGGCCGTGCGCAGCAGGGGCCCGCCGGTGGGCAGGAGCGACTCCGGCGGGAAGCCGTGGTCCAGCAGGATGGGCCGGGTGGCCAGCACGGAGGCGAGCACCGCGACGGCCCCGGCGGCCAGGGTCAGGCCGGCCACCACGATCGCCTTGGCGGCCAGGACCTTGGCGCGGTGCGGCATCGCCGTGAGGGTGAGGTGGATCATGCCGGTGCCGTACTCGCCGCTGATCGCCAGGACGGCCAGGACGGCGACGGCCGCCTGACCCACCTGGACACCGAAGAGGCCGATCCGGACGGGGTCGTAGCCGCAGCCTGCCGAGGAGCAGGAGACGACGGCGGAGGCGGCGGCGGAGGCGGCGACGGTCAGCACGATGATCGTGAGCAGCAGCCGGCCGGTGCCGCTCAGGGTGCGAAGTTTCGTCCACTCCGCGTGCAGGTGGGCCCTCATGCGTCCGTCCGCCGGAGCCGGAGGGCGGCAGCGCCGAGGGCGAGCGCGGCGTAGCCGGCCAGTACGGCGAGGCCCGCCGCCGGCGGCAGCGGGTAGAACCCCGCGATGGGCGCGTAGTGGCCGAGCACGTGCGGGTACGCCGGGATGCTCTGCAGGACGGCGAAACCGGCCGCCGGGGTGACCCGCAGCAGCCATTGCGCCGCGCTGTCGGGCAGGACCGAGGTGGTGGCGACGACGTGCGGGACGACGACCGCCACCACGGTGGCGATGACCGCCGAAACGCTGCGCCGCAGCAGCGCGCCGAGGGCGAGGGCGAGCACGGCGGCCAGCGCGAACAGCGCTGCCGTGCCGACCACGATGCGGACCTGGGTGAGCGGGGACACCGGAAGCAGGGCGTTGCCGTTGGCGCGGAGGATCCGCCCACCGACCGTGAACGTGATCGTGGTGGCGGGCAGGGCGGCGGCGAAGGTGATCAGGCCCAGCGCGAGCGCCTTGGCCGCCGGCATCCGGCCGCGGCGCGGGCCGGCCAGCAGCGTGGTGCGGATCAGGCCGTGCCGGTACTCGGCGGTGATGAACATGACGGACACCACGATCACCAGGACGAGCCCGACCGGCATGCCGCTGAGCGGACGTTCGGGGGTCGGGCCCTCCGTGGCCGGCGCGATGTCACCCGTGCCGGTGACGGAGAAGACGTCGCCGGACCGGCCGGCGCGGCCGGGGTGGTGGACCGCCCCGTCGGGGCCGGCGGTGGCGCCGATGTCGTCGTCGCGCCACCCGCCGGGCGTCTCGCCCCGTACCTCGACCCGGTCGAACTCGCCGGTGGCCTCGGTGAAGCGGGCCGCCGCGACGGACCCGCCGAGATCTCCCCGCGTGACCGTCAGGTCGCCGGGGGAGGTGGCGAACAGGCCGACCCGGACCGTCCGCGGCAGTCCGGCCAGGGTCGCGGAGCTGATCCGGGTCCAGTTCGTCCCGTCGGCGGACTCGTACCCGGTGAGCGTGTCGCCGGAGCGGGTCAGCCGCAGCCAGCGCGGCGATCGCTGCGAGACGCCGCCCGGCCGGCCGGCCACGTCGTGGATGAAGTCGTGCTGCATCCGCACGCCGTGCTCGCCGGTCATCATCACCGCCGCGTACGGGGAGCCCTGCCCGGTGCTCTCCTTGACCATGACGCCGGCCTTGGCCCACGGCACGACCCCGGAGACCAGGTTGAGCCGTCCTGGGGCGACGTCGGGTTTGCGGATCCGGCCGGTCAGCGAGGTGAGGCGGACGGTGATGGCGCCGTCCCCGGTCAGCGGCCGGTGCACGAAGAAGAACTTGTCGTTCACCGCCTCGCCGGTCGGCCCCACCGGAGGCAGGGGGCAGGCGACCTCGACGGGACCGGCGCCGCACGAGGCGTAGCTGCCGGACGCGGACAACAGCCCGAGCAGGACGGTGACCAGCGCCGCGGCGGCCATCGCGGCCACCCAGCCGCGTACCGTCCTGAACTTCGTCCACTCGGCGCGCACCTGCCGCCTGAAGTCCCCGAGCCCGACCCGCCGTCCCGAACGGTCCGGGACGGCGCTCATCGTGCCGCTCCCCGGTATTCGACCGCTTCGCCGGTGAGGTCCAGGTACGCCTGCTCCAGCGTCACCCGATACGCCGCCACCTCGGAGAATGGCACCCCGCCCGCGTTGAGGACGGCCACGACGCGCTCGGACGGCAGGCCGGCGACGACGAGCGTGTCGTGGCCGGTCACGGTCGTGGCGGCGCCGGCGTGGCCCAGCGCCGACATCGCGGCGGAGGGCGCCGGCGTGCGCAGCGTGACCCGGCCCCGGGACGCGGCCGTGATCAGGTCGGCCACGCCCGTGTCGGCGATGACGCGGCCCCTGCCCACCACCACGAGACGGTCGGCGGTGTCCGCCAGCTCGCTCATCAGATGGCTGGACACCAGCACGGCCCGCCCCTCACCGGCAAGCGACCGCAGCAGGCCGCGCATCCACACGACACCCTCGGGATCCAGGCCGTTGACCGGCTCGTCCAGCAGGAGAACCGGCGGGTCGCCGAGCAACGCGACCGCGACGCCGAGCCGCTGGCGCATGCCCAGCGAGAAGCCGCCCGCCCTGCGCCGGGCTGCCGCCTGCAAGCCGACCTGCTCGAGCACCTCGTCCACCCGCCGCGCGCCCAGTCCCTGCGAGTGGGCCAGCCACAGCAGGTGGTCGCGGGCGGTGCGGCTCGGCTGCAACGCCCCCGCGTCCAGCAACGCGCCGACCTGGCTGAGCGGGTCGCGCAGGCTTCTGTACGGACGCCCGCCCACCAGGGCGTGGCCCTCGTCGGCCGCGTCCAGGCCGAGGATCACCCGCATCGTGGTGGACTTGCCCGCCCCGTTCGGGCCGACGAACCCGGTGACCAGGCCCGGCGGGACATGGAACGACATGCCGTCCAGCGCCACGGTTCGCCCGAACCGTTTGCGCAGGCCGTTCACTTCGATGGTTGCTCGCATGGGAACCGTTGTACGGGTCCGGCCCTCACACGGGCCGAACGGAGGCTGTCACACCGCTGTTAGGGGCCGGACGGCATGCTGGAGGGCATGAGAAAGTGGCGAGGCCCGGCGCGGACGATACGGCTGCGATTCACCGTCCTGTACGGCGTCATGTTCCTGCTGTCCGGCGTCGGGCTGCTGGCCATCACCAACCTCGTGGGCCTCGGCGGGACCACGGTCAGCCAGTCCGCGCCCCCCGGTGCCGCAGGCGCCGAGCCTGCCACGCTCGCCGCCGCCACCGAACGGCTCGCATGGCTGCAGGCCCAGCTGGCCGACACCCACGCGGCACAGTCACGCCGGCTCCTGATCGGCTCGGCGGTGGCGCTCGCGGTCATGGGCGTCGTGTCGCTGCTGATGGGCCGGATCATCGCCGGCCGGGTGCTGCGCCCGCTGCGGACGATCACCGCGGCGACCCGCCGGATCACGGCCGACAACCTGAACGAGCGGCTCGCCGTGCGAGGTCCGGACGACGAGGTCAGAGCCCTCGCCGACACCATCGACGAACTGCTGGGACGACTGGAGAGAGCCTTCGCCGCGCAGCGCCGGTTCGTGGCCAACGCCTCCCACGAGCTGCGCACGCCGCTGACCACCATGCGCGCGTCCCTCGACGTCGCCCTGGCCAAACCGGCACCCGTACCCGCCCAGACCGTCGCCCTGGCCGACCGGCTCCGCACCGAGCTCGACCAGGTCGACCGGCTGCTCGACGGCCTCCTCATGCTCGCCCGCGCCCAGCACGGCTCCCCGCCCGGCCGCACGACGCTCTCGCTCGGCCGCCTGGCGGCCGCGGCCGTGGACGCCCGTTCCGACGGCATCACCGCCAGGAGGCTCACCGTCGACTCCTCGGCCACCGGTGACGGCGCCTGGACGCGGGGCGACGAGACGCTCCTCACCCGTATGATCGACAACGTGCTGGACAACGCCGTCGCCCACAACCACGACGGCGGCTGGATCCGCCTGTCCACCGCCACCGCCACCGCCACCGGCGCGACGGCTCAGCTCGTCGTCGAGACCGGCGGGCCCGTCCTCGACCAGGGGCAGGTCGATCGGCTGGCCCAGCCCTTCCAGCGGCTCGGCGCCGACCGCACCCGCACCGGCTACGGCTCCGGGCTCGGCCTGTCGATCGTCTCGGCCATCGTCGCCGCGCACGGCGGGACCCTCGACCTGCGGGCCAGGCCGACGGGCGGCCTCCGCGTCGCCGTCTCGCTGCCCGCGGCGGCGGCGCCCGCGGGGGTCCCGCAGTGAGGGTGCTCGTGGTCGAGGACGCCCGCTCCCTGGCCGCCGTCCTGGTCGAAGGGCTGAGCGACCAGGGCATGGCCGTGGACGTGGCCCACGACGGCCTGGAGGCCGCCGCCAAGCTCGACCTCAACGCCTACGACGTGGTCGTCCTCGACCGTGACCTGCCGGGCGTCCACGGCGACACGCTCTGCCAGATGATCACCGATCGGGACGACCGCGCCATGGTCCTGATGCTGACCGCGGCCGGCTCGCCCGCCGATCGCGTCACCGGCCTGACCCTGGGCGCGGACGACTACCTGGCCAAGCCCTTCCACTTCCCCGAGCTGGTGCTGCGCGTCCGGTCCCTGGCCCGCCGGCGGCCCTCCGCCCGCCCCCGCACGCTGCGCGCGGCGGGCATCGCGCTCGACCCGCTGCGCCGCATCGCCACCCGCGACGGCCGTCACCTGGACCTGTCGGTCAAGGAGTTCGCCGTGCTGGAGGCCCTCCTCGGCGCCGCCCCCGCCTTCCTCAGCGCGGAGGACCTGCTGGAACAGGTGTGGGACGAGCACGCCAACCCGCTCACCAACACCGTCACGGTCACCGTCGGCCGCCTCCGCCGCAAGCTCGGCGAGCCTCCGGTCATCACCACCACACCCGGCGTGGGGTACCGCATCGCGACCGCCGACCCCTGAGCCGCACCTGCCTGCTCGCCGGCCCGCCGGTCGGTGAAGCGCACGGGTCGCGCCGCCCGCGCGGGTCAGCGCAGGGTCGCGGTGAAGGTGCGGCCGTGCGCGTGGCGGGTCGTCGCCTGCACCAGGGTGCCGCCCGGGACCCGGCGTACCGTCACCCCCTCGTCGGCCTTGACGAGCTTGAGTGGCGCACCGCGCAGCACGACGGCGACGCGGTCGCGTTTCATCGTGGGGTCGGACAGGCCGACGGTCGTACGCTCACCGTGGCGGACGATGACGGAGGCGGGGCCGTCGACGAGGAGGCGCCCGGCCTGGCGCGGGCCGTCGGCGAAGACGTTGACGGCGACGATCCCGAGGGTCTCGTGCTTGATCGCCTGCACGTGCCGGCTGTTGGCCAGGACGGTCAGCGGGCCGTCCGCGTAGCGGCGCAGGCGCGACTCGGTCGCGTGGGGGACCAGGGCGTAGGCGAGGGCCGGAACGGCGCCGGTGGCGGGGTGGGTGACCGAGGCGGTGAAGACGTTCTTGGTCACGGCGGTGTCCGGGTTGGCGGCGCGCACGACCCTGCGGCTGCGGGTCACCGTCTCCAGCCCCGCGGCGACGGGCTGGCGGGTGAGGAAGGCGTAGCCGACCGCGGTGCGGCGGGTGCCGTTGGCGTAGCGCAGCCAGCGCGGCGGGGCGGTGTCGCCCGCCTGCCAGGCCCGGCCGTCCCAGCCCTCGCCGGTGAGCGTGACCGCGTCGCCGGGAGCGGCGATGCGGCTGTCGACGGTGGTGACCGCCTCGCGGCCGTCCTGCCCGGAGATCCCGGCGGCCAGCACGACGATCTCGGCGTCGAGCATGAACCACGACTTGGTGGCGCGGGCGTTGCGGTGGACGACGAAGTCGTCCGGCAGGAGACCCGCCTGGGCGGCGGTGTAGGCGGCGTCGTCGGACTGCACCATGCCGGCCGCGCCGTACGCGCCGAGCGTCGCGCCGCCGGAGAAGGCGTTGCCGGCGCGGGGGAAGTACACGTAGCGGTTCTGCGACTCCGACGAGGACGTGAAGTTCAGCGGATGCCCCGGGTTCTCGTACCAGAACCGGCCGTACAGCTCGGGCACCGTCCGCCGCTCCTCCACCGGAGCGGTGATCCCGGCCAGCCGGTACGGGGAGACGGTCGTGTAGTAGTCGACGCCGAAGACCTCACGCTGATCCTCGCCGGCGAGGTAGAGGTGGTAGGCGCCCTCGCCCTGGAACCAGGGCATGAGGTTCTCGCCGTTCATGTACTCGTACTTGCTGATCCGGTCGGAGTTGCGGGCCAGGGCGAAGGCGTAGCCGGGGCGGCGGTGCACGGTCCTGTCCATGGCGTTGAACGCCACGCAGCGCTCGGGCGGGTTCAGGTCGGCGGCCGGGATGGCGGCGTCGGCCCGGATGGCCGCGTAGCGGGCGATGCTGACCGGGGAGACGAAGGCGGCCGTGTCGGCGGCCGGGAGGTGCCGGACGTACTTCTTCAGGGCGAGGGCGTCGGCGCCCTGGACGTGGTCGGCCAGGTCGGCGACGGCCTCCACGATCGTCCCCACGTCGCCGTAGCCGGACGCGGTGCGGGAGACCGCCCGCCCCTTGACGATCTCCATCATCCACCCCTCGAAGATCAGCGGGGCGAAGCCGTCGGCGATCCAGCCGTACACGACGCCGGCCAGGTCGGAGGTGCCGCCGCCGGTCGCGCCGTCCAGCATCTTCAGGGTCTGTACGACGCGGGTCAGCAGGATGCGCCCGTAGGAGCCGGTGTAGGCGACCGAGTGGTGCTGGATGAAGGAGCCGTCGCGGTAGTAGCCGTCGGTGACCCCGTGCCGGAGGTCGTAGGGGTCGATCGTGGCGAAGACGGTGGCCTGGTCGGAGATGGCCTTGCCGACCCGGGCGTCGTCGCCGGTGAGCGCGCCCTGCAGTATCCGGTTCGCGGTGATGTCGGCCAGGTTGGCGCCGGTGTGGAAGCGCGAGTCGAGATCGACGTCGCCGTCCTTGCCGTTGCGCAGGTAGGCGTCCATCGAGGCGACGTAGGTCTGCGTGAGGCCGGGTCGGTGTTCCCGCAGCGGCTCGGCCAGCAGGACGAGCGTCCTGCTCACGTGGGTCGAGATGCCGATCTCCCAGGTGTGCCAGTTGCCGTAGTAGCCCGCCGACTGGTCGCCGTAGTGGCGTTCGTGCAACCACTGCAGACCGTCGACGACCCGCCGCTGGACGGCGGCGTCGCCGTCGAGCCCGCCGCCCGGCGTGCGGGTCGCGAGCGCCATCTCGTACAGGTACTGGAAGGCCAGCCGCAGGTTGGCGTCGTTGGCGCCGAGGGGGAGGCCGGAGAACAGCTCGCCGTCCCCCGCGCGGTCCATGGCGGCCAGCCGCTGCCCGGCCGTCCCGGTGATCGCGGCGAGCTTGCCGGCGACCTCGGGCCGGGCGTTGACCTCCGGCGTTCCCGCGAACATCGCCACGGTGTTGGCGAGCAGCCGCGCGTGATCGACTCCCGCGGCGGCACGCGCGGGTAAGGGCAGGGCGGCGAGGCCGGCGGCGGGGAGGAGGGTGAGAACCTGGCGGCGGGACATGTGCGGCACGGCGGGCTCCAGGCCGTTGGAGGGATCTGCGCCCTTCATGATCCCCTGGATGGGGGTCCGGGCACCAGACCTCGCGCCCGCTGGTGGGTGTTATGCCGCCTGTGCCCGCACTCTGCGGGCCGGTGTACGCCCGTTACACGCGCCACGCCGCAAATCCGCGCCCCGGAGGCTGTCCGCCGCCGACATCGTCGTGCCGTCCCGGGGCTGAGATCTTCGATCTGTCCGCGCCTTGCCCCATTGACCAGGCACGACGCCCGGCCGGGGCGCGGACGGAACGGAGACGAGAGATGCCCCGACCCCTCGGCCGGACCGTCAAGGCGGCGGCGAGCGCCGGCGCGCTCGCCGGGCTCGTGACCGTGGCCGGGCCGGCCACCTCGGCATGGGCCCGGCCGCCGCTGCCGCTCGTCATGGACGCGGCCTTCCACAACGACTGCCTCAGCTCCCACAACGCCCTGCGGGCCCGCCACCAGGCGCCCGCCCTGACGGTCGACCAGGCGCTCGTCAGCTACGCCAAGCAACGGATCGCCCAGGTCACCCGGTACGACGGGCTGCAAGGAGGCCGGCGCGGGCTCGGCACCGACTACGGTGAGAACCAGTACTGGTACCGCACGTCCCCCTCGACGCGGGTGGCGTCCTGCGCGGACGGTGTGCGGAACTGGTACGACGGCAGCCGCTTCTACGACTACGCCCGGCCCGGCTTCTCCGCCCGCACGGGCCTGTTCACCCAGATCGTCTGGAAGGGCACGACCAAGCTGGGCTGCGCGCGGGCCGCCGGACCGGGCGCCCAGGGCCACGAGACGTACGTGCTCTGCGTCTACCGGGCTCCGGGCAACGTGTCCGACGCCTACCGGGAGAACGTCTTCCCGGCCAGGTAGCGCGGCACGCCGCAGCCGCCGGCGGACCTCGGCCGGCGGGTGTGAGCGGGAGCGGCTTTATGATCCGGGCGTGAGCGGCCGGAACGACGTCACGCGCCGGGGTGCTTCCCGGGCTGCCGGAGCATCTCGGCGAGCACCTCGGCGAGCACCGCCGCCTCGCTGATCTCCGGCCGCCTGGTCGCGGTCAGCAGCGTCAGCGGCCCGGCCGCGGCCAGGTCGCGCAGCCGGGCCAGCGCCTCGGCCCGCTCCGGCTCCGCCAGCTCGCTCCGGTAGCGGCGGGCGAACTCCGCGAAGCGCTCGGGCGCGTGGCCGTACCAGGTGCGCAGCTCCGTGGACGGCGCGACCGGCTTGCACCACGCCTCCAGCCGGGCGGCGGATTTGGCCAGGCCCCGCGGCCACAGGCGGTCCACCAGCACCCTGGCGCCGTCGTCGCCGTCCGGCTCCTCGTACACGCGGCGCACCCGCACCTCACCCTCGGCCATGCGCGCCCCCTCCCTTCCACGGTAGGCGACCGTCCGCCCGCGGCGACGTCAGGGCCGGCCGACGAACTGCTGCAGGGCCACGCCAGGATGCGTCTTTCCTCCTGCAACATGACGAGCCCCGTGGAACTGGTCGAGCAGGCCCAGGCGGCCAGTGCCGGCTCGACCGCCGGGCTCCCTGAGACCTCCCACGGGCCGTCACGCGGGCTGCGGGCGTCGCCTCAGCAGCTCGACCAGGGCCGAGACGCTGTGCTCGGCGCGGCCCTCGGCGACCGCGCGGTCGAGGAGGCTGAACATCGGCTCCTGCCAGGAGACGTCGACGCCCGCCTCCTCGCCGAGCCCGCGCTCCTCGGCGACCGCGGCGTGGAAGATGCCGATGGAGGAGGCCGGCTCGCTGTAGTCGCCGGTGTCGATCTCCTCGGCCAGGTCCGGCAGGACGGAGCCGATCATCTCCAGCCACTTGACGGTGTACGGCACGAGCGTGCTCGCCGCCAGGCCGCGGGCCGTGACCATCGCCGCGCCCTGGAAGAAGCCGAGCAGGGCCGGCAGCAGGGTGCCGCCCACGGCCACCTCGTACAGGGCGGCCAGGTCCGGCTCCGCGCCCAGGTGCGCGGTGTCGCCGCCCAGCACCCTGAGCGTCGCCTCGTGGTCGTCGAAGACGGCCCTGTCGCCGCTGTAATACAGCAGGGTGTCGGGGCGGCCGACGGCGGCGGGCACGTTCTTGACCGCACCGTCGAGGAAGCGGGCCCCGTGCCCGGTGGCCCAGGCGGCCATCCGGCGGGCGCCCGCCGGGGTGCCGCTGTTCAGGGTGACGAGGTCACGGCCCGGCAGGGCGGCCGCGGCCGGCGCCAGCGCCTCCAACGTCGCGTCGTAGGTGGTCAGGCAGGCGATGACCAGCGGGCTCGCGGCGACCGCGGCGCGCACGTCCCGCGCGGGGGAGGCGCCCAGGGCGGCGAGGGGCGCGGCCTTGGCGGCGCTGCGGTTCCACACGGTCGTCGGGTGCCCGGCCCGGACGAACGCCTCGGCCAGCGCCCGGCCCATCGAGCCCAGCCCCAGCACGGTCACCGGTGTGCGGTTGTCCTCGGACATGCCGTTCTCCTCAGTTCGGTGTCACACGAGTGGTACGGGTGTCCATGTTCGAGGGATGCGCACATCTGATCAAGTACCTACTATTTTGTCAGGTACTAACCCTTTTGTTCGTGGGAGCACTGATGACGAAGACCTTCACCTGCGGGCTCGACGCCGCCATCGCCGTCATGGGCGGCAAGTGGAAAGGGCTGATCCTGTTCGCCCTCCAGGAGGGGCCGCTGCGCTTCGGCGAGCTGAGACGGGCCGTCCCCGGCATCAGCGAGCGGGTGCTCATCCTGCAGCTGCGCGAGATGGAGGCCAGCGGCCTGGTGCACCGCGAGGTCCACCACCAGGTGCCGCCCAAGGTGGAGTACTCGCTGACCGGTTTCGGGCAGTCGCTCAACACCGCGATCGCGCCGCTCGGCGAATGGGGCGAGGAAAACATGGCGCGCATCCAGGCCCTGTTCTGACCGGACGGCCCGCCCGGGTGTTCGGCGGCGTCCGCCAGGGCCACGGCATCCGACGCGACCGCCGTGGCCAGGCGGGTCCGAGGGCGTCAGACGATGCCGCCGTTGGCCCGCACCACCTGGCCGTTGACCCAGTGCCCGGCCGGTGAGACGAGGAACGCGGCGACCTCGGCGATGTCGGCCGGGGTGCCGAGGCGCTCCAGCGGCGGCTGGGCGGCCATCCGCTCGACGGTCTCCCGGTCCTTGCCGTCGAGGAACAGCGCCGTGGCCGTCGGGCCCGGCGCCACGGCGTTGACGGTGACGTCCCGGCCGCGCATCTCGCGGGCCAGGACCATCGTCATCGCCTCCACCGCCCCTTTGCTGGCGGCGTACGCGCCGTACGTCGGCAGGGCCAGGCCGATCACGGACGTGGAGAACAGCAGGATGGCGCCGCCCGGCCGGACCCGGCGGGCCGCCTGCTGCGCCACCGCGAACGTGCCGCGGATGTTCGTCCGGTACAGGCCGTCCAGGACGTCCAGATCCAGGTCGGCGATGGTCGCCAGGTGCATCCGGCCCGCGGCGTGCACCACCGCGTCCACGCCGCCGAACTCCGACTCGGCCGTGTCGAACAGGGCGGCCACGGCGTCCGCGTCGGCCACGTCGGCGCGCGCCGAGACCGCCTGGCCGCCCGCCTCTACGGCCTCGCCGACAGCGGCCTCCGCCTCGCCTGCGTCGTCCGCGTAGCAGACCACGACGGCGTGACCGGCGGCGGCCAGGCGGCGCACGACCGCGCGCCCGATGCCGCGCGAACCGCCGGTGACGATCGCGACGCGCGACGTCCCGCCGGTGCCTGAGGTGGATTCGGTGGTCATGAGCGTGCATCCTTCCGATCCCCGCGCCGAGCCGGTCGGCCGGCGCCCGTCCCCCTCTACGATCCCCGCTGACCCGCGCCTCAGCCCCGGTACCAGGAACTCCCGGGCCGGTGGCGCCCGGAGCGACGATTTCGCGCCCCGGGCGGAGTCCTTCTTGCACCGCACGTCCACGGCGCTGGCGGACCTGCTCGGCGTCACGCCCGTCGAGTTCCCCGGCGACCACGGGGGCTTCGTCGGGCAGCCTGCGGAGTTCGCCGAGGCGCTGCGCCGGGTCCTCGTCTAGCGGCCGATCGGCGAACGCGGGGCGGTCAACCGGAGCCGGGATCGTCCCGCCCGGCGGCCGTGGACGCCCACTCGGTCCGCAGCCGGCGCAGCCCCGCGTACTCCAGGCCGGCGTAGACCATCACCACCACCGCCCCGGACAGCAGGAACGCCACCCCCAGCCCGGTGAGCGGCAGCAGCCCGCTGAAGGCCAGCGCCGGCAGCGCCACGCCCGACACCGCGTTGCCCGTCACGACGTAGACGGCGTGACGGTCGCGGATCCGCGGGTAGCCGGCGATGAGGCCGAGGGCCGCCGCGCCGCCGAGCATGGCCACCCCGAACGGGACGGACCAGGCGACGGGCAGCCCGAGCGGCCCACTCAACGGCACGGCGCCCGCCAGCAGCACGACGCCGAAGACGGCGGTGCTCCAGCCGTCGATCCGCAACACCCGGCGCAGCAGGTCCGGCTTCGCGCGCATGCATGACTCCTTCTCGTCGAGGACGTACGCGGCCACCGTGCCAGCGCCGGCGTCATCGGCTCAATGACCTCCGAGGTCATGCCGGAGCCGATCGGGCGGCTGGCTATCCTCCTGGGCGTGACTCCTCCGCTCCCTGAAGGGTGCGGCTTCTCGCTAAGCCGCTTGGGCGGCCTGGCGATGGGCAAGCCCTGCCCTGAGGATGTTGGTCGCCGCGTTCACGTCGGCGTGCGCCCGGTGGCCGCACGTCGTGCAGGCGAACTCGGCTTGGGCGCGGCGGTTGTCCTTCGCGCAGTGCCCGCAGCGGGCGCAGGTGCGGGAGGTGTTGCGGGGATCGACTGCGATCAGCTCTCGACCGGCGCTTTCAGCCTTGTGCGCGAGGATCGTCAGGAACACCCCCCAACCCGCGTCGAGAATCGAACGGTTGAGCCCGGCCTTGGCGGCGACGTTGCGGCCGGGTGCGTCGATCGTGCCGGACGCCGAACGGGTCATGTGGATGATCCGCAGGTCCTCGTGCACGATCACGTCGTAGCCACGGACCAGCGCCAAGGCGGCCTTGTGCGCGTGGTCGATCCGCTGGCGGCGCACCTTGGCGTGCAACGCCGCCACCCGGGCGACCGCCTTACGGCGACGCCTGGACCCGCGCTTCTTGCGGGCGAGATCGCGCTGGGCCGATGCGAGACGGCCGGCGCAGGCGGCCAGGTGCCGCTGGTTGTCGATGTGGTGGCCGTCGCTGGTCGTGGCCAGCGAGGCGACACCCAGGTCGACCCCGGCGACCGCACCCGTGGCGGGCAGGGGCTGCGCGGGCACCTCGTCGCACGACAGCACCACGTACCAGCGCGAGCCCTCGCGCTTGACGGCGATCGTCTTCACCCGGCCCTTGACCGGGCGGTGCTGGTGCACCCGGACGTGGCCGACGCCCTGCAGGCGCACGAACGTGGCGGCCGGATGCTCGGGCTGGGAGTCCCACCGGCAGCCGTCACCGTCCTTCGGCCACTGCACCGTGTCGAACCAGCCCCGCCCCTTGAAACGCGGGAACCCCGGCGTACGCCCGGCTTCGACCCGGTCGAAGAACGCCCGGAACGCCCTGTCCAGCCGTCGCAGCGTGGCCTGCTGGGAAGAGAACGACCACCGACCCTGACCCTCCCCATCGTCGGCGCGGATGTGCTTCAACTCCGCCGACTGATCGCCGTAGCGGACACTCACCCCGGCCCTGGCGTAGGCGGTGCGCCGGTGCTCCAACGCGGCGTTGTACAGCTACCGGTGATCCTCCAGGCAAGCTGTAAGGGCGGCGGCTTGCCTGCTGGTGGGCGCAGCAGGAACTTGAACGACCTGCGCACACCCACCTCCCACGCTCGGTAACGACGCGACCACGGTACCGGCAGGCACCGACAAAACCCGGAAGGAGACCCGTGATCCGCAGACCCGGCAGGTCACGGCACGCTCGGGCCTTGACGGCCCTCCCGCTCCCGATTCCCCCGTCGCCTGAAGGCGACAGTCCCCTCGGGAGGCTCTGATGGACACGGAGCAGCCTTCCCGGGTGGGCGCCCTGCTGCGGGAGTGGCGGCGGCGACGCCGCCTCAGCCAACTCGACCTGGCGCTGCAGGCCGGCAGCTCGGCCCGGCACCTGTCGTACGTGGAGACCGGGCGCGCCCACCCGAGCCGGGCGATGGTGCTGCGCCTGTCGGCCGCCCTCGACGTGCCGCTGCGCGAGCGCAACACGCTGCTCCTGGCCGCCGGTTACGCCCCCGCCTACCGCGAGAGCAGCCTCGACGACGCCTACCTCGCCTCCGTCCGCGCCGCCGTCGACACGATGCTCGCGGCGCACGAACCGTACCCGGCCGTCGTGGTCGACCGCCTGTGGAACGTGCTCGACGGCAACCGCGCCATGGCCGTCCTCATGGACGGCATCCCGCCGCACCTGCTCCTGCCGCGGCCCAACGTGTTCCGGCTGACCCTGCACCCCGACGGCCTGTCCGCCAGGCTGGCCAACCTGGGCGAGGTCAGGGCGCTGTTCCTGGAACGGTTGCGGCGCCAGGTCGACGCCACCGGCGACGCCGGCCTGCGCGACCTGTACGAGGAGGTGCGCCGCTATCGCGCCCCCGACCCTGCCCCCGACCCCGCCGAGGCCTCGACCGGCGAAGCGGGGCCGATCCAGGTGCCACTGCGGGTGCGGACGCCGTTCGGCGAGCTGTCGATGTTCAGCACGATGGCCACCTTCGGCGCCCCGGCCGACGTGACGCTGTCGGAGCTGGCGATTGAGCTGTTCTACCCGCTCGACGAGTTCACCGCCGCCGCCCTGCGCGGCCTGTCGGCGGGCCTGCAGGGCGACCCGGCGGCCCCCTGGGGGTAGCCGGCGCGTCAGGCCGGACCGTCACCGGTCGCCCGGGATTTGCGTTCGAGCGCGCTCGAAGCCCTAGCGTTCCCGCCATGACGACACAGACATGGATCATCACCGGCGCGTCCCGCGGTTTCGGGCGCGCACTGGCGGAGGCGGCGCTCGCGGCGGGCGACCACGTGGTGGCGGCGGTGCGGCGGCCGGACAGCGTGGCCGACCTGGCGGACACGTACCCGGACGACTGTCTGATCGCGCCCTTCGACGCCCGCGACGTCACGGCGGCCCCGGGCCTCGTGCGGGACACCCTGGACCGCTTCGGCCGGCTCGACGTGCTCGTCAACAACGCGGGCCGGGCCGTGGTCGGAGCGGTCGAGGAGGTCACTGACGCGCAGCTGCGCGACCTGATGGATCTGCACCTGTTCGGCCCCGCCGCGCTCGTCCGCGCGGCACTGCCGGCGATGCGCGCGCGGGGCGCCGGGACGATCGTGCAGATGAGCAGCCAGGCCGGGCGGACGTCGTTCCCCGGCGTGTCGACGTACTCCGCGTCGAAGTTCGCCCTCGAAGGCTGGTCCGAGGCCCTGGCCGGAGAGGTCGCCCCGCTCGGGATCCGCGTGATGATCGTCGAGCCCAGCCGGTTCCGGACCGACTTCAACGCGGCCGACGTGCTCGAGTTCACCGAGGCGTCGGAGACCTACCGGGACCTGCTCGCCGCCGTCCGCGCGGACATGGCCGGGACGGATGGCCGCCAGGAAGGCGACCCCGCGCGGGCGGCCGAGATCATCGTGTCCCTCGCGCACGGTGACGAGGTGCCGTTGCGGCTGCCGCTCGGGCGCGAGGCGGTCGAGCGCATCTCGGGCGCGTACCGGCGCGGCCTGGAGGAGGTCGAGCGGTGGGCCGAGACCGCCCGCGGCGCCGACTTCGAGGGCGTCCCCGCGTCGGCCAGGCCCGTCTAGGCTGGCCGTGTGACTCCTCCGCTCCATGAAGGGAGCGGCTTCTCGCTAAGCCGCTTGGGCGGCCTGGCGAAGGGCAAGCCCTGCCCTCAGGATGTTGATCGCCGCGTTCACGTCGGCGTGCGCCCGGTGGCCGCACGCCGTGCAGGCGAACGCGGCTTGGGTGAGGCGGTTGTCCTTCGCGCAGTGCCCGCAGCGCGAGCAGGTGCGGGAGGTGTTGCGGGGATCGACTGCGATCAGCTCTCGACCGGCGCTTTCAGCCTTGTGCGCGAGGATCGTCAGGAACACCCCCCAACCCGCGTCCAGGATGCTTCGGTTAAGCCCGGCTTTCTGCGCGACGTTACGGCCGGGGGCGTCGATCGTGCCGGACGCCGAGCGGGTCATGTTCGCGATCCGCAGGTCCTCGTGCACGATCACGTCGTAGCCACGGACCAGCGCCAAGGCGGCCTTGTGCGCGTGGTCGAGGCGCTGCCGCCGGACCTTGGCGTGCAGCGCGGCGACGCGGGCGACCGCTTTGCGGCGGCGCTTGGAGCCCCGCTTGTTGCGGGCGAGGTCGCGCTGCGCCGTCGCGAGACGATCGGCGGTCGCGGCGAGGTGACGCGGGTTGGCCAGATGCTCGCCGTCGCTCGTGGTGACCAGCGACGCCACACCCAGGTCGACCCCGGCGACCGCACCCGTGGCGGGCAGCGGCTGCGCGGGCACCTCGTCACACGACAGCACCACGTACCAGCGGGAGCCCTCGCGCTTGACGCTGATCGTCTTCACCCGACCCTTCACGGCCCGGTGCTGGTGCACCCGGACATGGCCGACGCCCTGCAGGCGCACGAACGTGGCGGCCGGATGCTCGGGCTGGGAATCCCACCGGCAGCCGTCACCGTCCTTCGGCCACTCGACCGTGTCGAACCAGCCCCGGCCCTTGAAGCGCGGGTATCCGGGCGTCGCGCCTTTCCTGACGCGGTCGAAGAACGCGCGGAACGCCTTGTCCAACCGGCGCAGCGTGGCCTGCTGGGACGAGAACGACCAACGGGCCTGGTCCGCGTCGTAGGCGCGGATCTCCTTGAGCTGGGCGGACTGGTCGCCGTACCGGATCGACACCTTGGACCGCTTGTACGCCTCGCGCCGCTCCTCAAGCGCCGCGTTGTACAGGGCGCGGTGGTCGTCCAGGCACGCGGTGAGCGCGGCCTGCTGGTGCGCGGTCGCACGCATGAGGAACGTGTAAGACCTACGCACGGCCACCCGCCTTGGGCGCCCGCTCATACCGCGTCTCGATGTACCGCTGCACCGTCTCGGCGGACACGGCGCCGACGGTGCCGACGGTGGCGACGAAGCAGGACCGCGACCACAGCGTGGGCAACAGCGTGGGCACCTGGGAGCGCAGGTGCGCGAACTCGGCGCGCAGGTGGTGGGAGGTGAACCCCTTGAACTGGTTGGCCACATATGACGGGGAGTTCTTCGGGTGCGGCTTGACGAACAGGTGCACGTGCAGGTGTACGTGGTCGGGCATCACCTCAAGGGCCACGATCTCCCAGCCGTGCTCGCCGGCCTTGGCGCGGATCAGCTCCTCCAGGCGGGTCTTCACCCGCCCGCCGAGGACCGGGCGGCGGTACTTCGGGCACCACACGACGTGGTACCCGAGGTCGTACGCCGCGCCGGGGGAGGTGCGCACCTGACGAGTCACACGATCACTATCCCAGTGTCATGTATCCAACGCACGATGAACGGAGATCTCTGATGCCCGAATCTGACAGGTCAGGGCACGCTCGGGCCTTGACGGCCCTCCCGCTCCCGATTCCCCCGACGGCTCAAGCCGCCGGTCCCCTCGGGAGGCTCTGATGGCCACCGACGATCTGATGACCAGGGCGCTCGAAACGCTCGGCGACGACGGCCCGCTGTCGGTCGAGGCGATCCACCGCCTCACCGACCTGGCCGGCGTGCCCGAGTCGATGACGATCGCCGAGGTCGCCGACCTGCTCGACATCTCGCCCCACACGCTGCGCTACTACGAGCGGGCCGGGCTGGTCGAGGTGGCCCGCGACGGCAACGGTCATCGTGTCTACGACGCCGAGGCGGTGCGGCGCCTGGTGTTCCTCACCCGGATGCGGCTGTCCGGCATGCCGATGCGCGACCTGCAGCACTACATCTCGCTCGTCGACGCCGGAGCGCACACGGTGCCCGAACGGCTCGACATGCTGCTCGAACATCGCGACACCATCCACCGCCGGGTCCGCGAACTGACACTGTCCCTCACGGCGATCGAGTACAAGATCGCCACGTACGGGGGCTCGACCGGGCCGGACGTCCAGGACCTCGACACCGGCCGGCGGCGGCGCGTGGTTCCGGCGCCGCACTGACCACGAGGAGGCCGCGACCGCGCGGCCGGCTGACCCGTTCACGGGGGGAGGACCGGTCGTGCCGGTGCGGGCCCTATTCGGGCTCGGGGAGGGCGGCGAGGATCGCGGCGACGCTGTCCCAGTCGGCCACCTCGACGTGGTCGGCCATCAGGCGCAGCCGCCCCGCGATTCCCCGGTGACCCGTCCGCAGCGATGCGAAGCCCCGCTCGAACTGGTCGGAGACGGCCTCGTACCCCATGCCGGCGCCCTCCCCCGTGAAGAAGGTGGTCCCCAGCTTGTCGTGGCCCCAGAAGTCACCGATGGCGCCCAGGTCGTCGCCCGCCTGCCTGACGAACTCCGCCAGGTCGCCGCCCTCGGCCGCGAAGACGCCGGCGACGGCCCGCAGGTGGCGGGGATAGATCTCCATGGGCAGGCGCAGCACCATGCCGGGCCGGAGCGCCGCGGGGTCGGTGAGGACGTCGCGATTGGCCTCGTAGATGGCGTTCCACCGCGAACTGTCCTCGAAGTACTCCTCGGCGAGGCTCGACAGCGTGTCGTCCCGCGTCACCGTGACGCTCTCCGGCCGCTCCGGGGGTTCGGTCATGGGGGCCTCCTCAGCCGGCGGGTTTGTGGGCCATCGTGAAGTAGAGCAGGATCCTGCCCAGCGTCTCCTTCCAGGTGGGCACGAGGTCCTCGCCGCTCTGCCCGTTCAGCAGGTCGTACGTGGGGCCGTAGCCGGCCGAGCCGCCGGCCATGCGCGCGATGAAGTACTGCACGTCGGCGTTCTTGGTCATGGCCCTGGCGGCGGGCATCGCCGCGTCGAACGCCCCGTAGAAGGCGACCGACGCGGCGAACTCCTTCAGCGCCTGCGTGGTGTTGTCGCCGAGCGAGCCCGGGTCCTCGCCGCGCAGCGCCCGGACGCCGGCCACCGCCGCCACGTCGCCGACGGCGAAGAAGGTGCTGCCGATCGTGTACTCGGTGAGCTTGCCGGCCACCACCTTGGCCACGCTGTGTTCGAGCAGCTTGGCGAACATCTTCGCCTGCAGCCGCCGGATGAGGAACTGCGACATCTGGTAGGCCGCCCCCGCCTGCCAGGGGAAGGTGGTGATGAAGACGAAACTCGCGAAGTTCGCCCAGGCGAGCGTCCAGTAGGCGTGCCGAGCCGTTTCGATGATCTCCGCGTACTCCTCGCAGGCCTGGCTGTTGCGGCGGCACACGTGGGCGAGGAGGCCGGGGTAGCCCACGTCGGGGGGCGGGGGGTGGAGCCCGGCGGTGACGGCCTCCTTGAACTCTTCGACGCCCGCGCCGCCGTTGCGCTTCCACACCGCCTCGGCGGCGGGGTAGGTGGTGTGGGGGCTCTCGTCGAGGCGGTCGGCGAGCCGCGCCCAGACGTCACGGGCCTGCCGGGCGCGCACCGGGTCGCCGTCCGGGTACTCGACCGCGAGCATCTTGAAGACGAACGCCGCGATCCCGAGCGTGCCGGCGCCGTAGATCGTCGCTCGTCCGGGCCGGACGCTCAACGGTCCGTGTCCAGCGGGGTGCCGGCCAGGAACGGCCCGACCAGTTCCTTGGCCTGCCTCTCGGCGTCGGCGGTCGCCCGTCCGGCCGCCCGGAGCACGGCCTCGGCCAGCTCCGCCGAGCCCAGCCGCATGGCCCGGGGGTCGATCGTGAGGCCGACCAGCGCGCCGGTCAGCGACGTCTCGGCGGTGACCCGCCCCTGCTCGCTCACGCCGTGGCCGCGGACGTCGGCGATCCGCTGCTGGAGTTGCTGCAGCGCCGTGATGTCGCCGCTGAACTGTTCCAGCAGCCGGTCAAGCTCCTCGTCGCCGCTTGCCGGAAACGGATCCACAGGCGGTGTCATCGTGCTCCTGAGCCCTGGCGCGCTCGGCCGCGTACAGGCGGGGTCGGGGAAATGATCACTAAAATCTAACATAACCAGTAGGTCAAGTAGGTAATCTCTTGCGTGCCGGTAACCGGGGTTACGGTGACCGTATCAGGAAGGCGGCGTCGTGGACGACGGCCGCACTGCGCCTGAGACCTGTGGTGGGCGGGTGTGAACGGCCGCCGCAACCAGTCAGCCGGACGGCGGCGGTGGGTTCCCGCAGCGGTCGGGTGTCGCTGTCGGTGGCCGGTCGGGGTGGGTGGGCAGGAGGGCCGGCACCACGCGCGCCGTACGAGTTGACGGGTGTCACGCGGCTGTGGCATGCTGAAGGCGGCATCGAGGTTGACACTGAAAGTAAGTGTAGACACTCGTTTCTCATTTGCGTTATGCTGCTCCCTCGCGCTGCCTTGCGACGCCCCGGATTCGGCCGGGGCGTTTGGCGTGCGCGCAGTCCGATTCCATCCGTGATCCTCGGAAGGACATCTGTTGGCAGCCTCGCGCAACGCCTCCGCCGTACCCGCCGGTCCCCGTCGCGTCTCCTTCTCGCGCGTGCAGGAGCCCCTCGAAGTTCCTGACCTTCTCGCCCTGCAGACCGAGTCCTTCGACTGGCTGCTCGGCAACGAGAAGTGGAAGGCCCGGGTCGAGGCGGCTCGTCAGGCCGGGCGCAAGGACGTCCCGACCCAGTCGGGCCTCGAAGAGATCTTCGAAGAGATCAGTCCCATCGAGGACTTCTCGGGGACCATGTCCTTGTCGTTCCGCGACCACCGGTTCGAGCCGCCCAAGTACTCAGTCGATGAGTGCAAAGACAAGGACATGACCTTCTCCGCCCCGATGTTCGTCACGGCGGAGTTCATCAACAACGCCACCGGTGAGATCAAGAGCCAGACGGTGTTCATGGGCGACTTCCCGCTCATGACGCCGAAGGGCACGTTCATCATCAACGGCACCGAGCGTGTCGTGGTCTCCCAGCTGGCCCGTTCGCCCGGTGTCTACTTCGAGCGCAGCGTCGACAAGACGTCCGACAAGGACCTCTACGGCTGCAGGGTCATCCCGTCGCGGGGCGCCTGGCTGGAGTTCGAGATCGACAAGCGCGACAGCGTCGGCGTCCGTATCGACCGCAAGCGCAAGCAGGCCGTCACCGT
>NZ_JBIDCC010000007.1:0-146836 GCF_043204415.1 Nonomuraea sp. NPDC047897
TAGCTATAAAAGGAATCCGTCACCGAAATGACGGGGTTGTGCATCATGCACTGGCTTTTAACACACTGTTGAGTTCTCAAGAAACGGACGCGTACATCCTCACTCGACCCTCTCCGGGGCCTCGCTCGGAGGCGTTCATTCCGTTTTCGTGTTCTTAATCTTTTCAGTCTCCCAAGTCCGTGTCAAATTGACTCGAACCGGATCGACCACCAAGAATCGAACGCCGCCCCGTCTCCAGGGCAACCCGTTTAACTTACCAACCCTCTCGAGTGAATGCGAATCGCTCGAGTGAGTCCGAAGAGAAAGGGTCTGCCGGACATCTCGGAGGCCCCTGGGGCCTCCCGCCGTCCTGCAGCAGCAACTCTAGCAGTCTCGTGGACCTGCTTGGCGCCACATAGGTAATCACGGGGTTCTTCCCTTCTCACGTGTTCCTCAAACCTGGCACTCCTACCTGGGTGGACGGCAAGCCGTCAGCAAGCCATCCGCAATCGCTCCCGGGTACGAACTAGGTACGCAGCACTCTGCGCACCACGGAGGTGTCCGCAATGCCCCGCTCGGAGTTCGACGACATCCGCGCTTTCCTCAGCGACGAGACGACCCACCCCGCCGACCTGCTGCGCGTCGCCCGAACCCTGATCGACGACCTGGAGCACGCACGCATGCGCGAGGCCATGCTGAGCACGTACTACCTGCGCCTGCTCACCGCCGCCCGCGCCTCGGTGGCGGCGGAGGCCGACGGGGCTCCCGACCCGCTGGCGTTCGTCAAGCACGAACTCGGCGAACACGGCCAGCTTCCCAGCGACGGCGAGACGGTGAGCCGTATTCTCGCCGACGCGCGTACGGCGGCGGCACTGCAGGCTCGCCTGGAGCAGGGCGTGCCGGCCCCTCGTGCCAGGGGCTTGCGCCTGCGCCGCTGCGTCGGCACGGGGCGCAGACTCTCCCACTGAGACGTCCCGTTCCCACATTACGGACGGTGACCGGATGACAACTCCAGTCATACCCGGCGTTGGCGTACCGGCTGCGAGACTGCGCGTATGTGGCAGCGCGGGTTGAATTGGGCGGCAATCGTCCTTGTAGGCGTATTCGGCCTGATGTGGCTAGGCGTGGTGATCTACGCGGGCGGAGCCACCCCTCTCTGGCTGCGCGTGGCGGAAACGGTCTTCGGCGTCTTCCTGGCCGGCTGGGCCGTACGTAAGACGGCCGTCATGATCGGCAGGGCGTAACCTGCGCGATCGGTAATGGTCGATCGTCCCTTGGCGTCAGCGGCCCACGGGTGGTCGGATGCGGTCAGGCCAAGGACGCGATGTCACCCTAGGGCAGGCAGGGACCCGTACCTCTCTTCGATGAAGACGTCTCTGCCCAGATGCAACGTGCACCGTTCGTCAGCGGTCACCGACGGTGCTGGCCGTACCCCGTCCGCTCGAAGAACGTGGTGATGAGATGGGCCACGTCGCCGGGCTTCTCCTGGACCATGTTGTGGCTGGCCGCCAACTCCACCATCCGGATGTGGGGGTGTGCCTCGGTGATCGGCCTCAGATCGCGGCGTATCCCGCGACGCAGCGCCGCCATGAGCCCGCCGCCGGGCATGCCCGGCGGGTCCTGGGTGGGCAGGACCACCAGGGCGGGACATCGCACCGCCGGCAGCGACGGGATCGTGTCGCGGAAGTGGGGCGCGTAGCGGACGGCGGCCAGGAGTCGCGGACCCGGTCGTAGGTAGCTGTCACCACCTGAGGTGGAGACGGCGCGCGGCGGCAGCGCGGCCACCTGCTCGGGCAGCAGCGGCTGGGCCATCGCCGCCTCCTGGGCGTCGAACATCGCCTTCAGCTTGTCCAGTTCCTCGGCCACCAGCAGCGGGTCCAAGCCGGGATAGTTCTCAGGGTCGTTCTCGGCCGAGCGCAGGCCGTCGAGGTTGACGATGGCCGGGCACTCCGGATGGCGTGCCGCCCACAAGGTCGCGAGCATCCCGCCCAGCGAGTGGCCGACCATCGCGGGTGCGCCGAGCTCCAGGTGGTCCACCACCGCCTCGATGTCGTTGAGGACGCAGTCCCACTCCCATGGCGCGTCACCCGACAGGCCGTGGCCGCGCAGGTCGATGGCGACGACACGGTAGGCGTCCGCCAGCAGCGGCCCAACCTCCTGCCAGGCGTCCAGCGTGCCGCCGAGACCATGCAGGAGCAGGACAGGCGGGCCGTCGCCGCCGTGGTCACGCACGGCGAGCGGGATCGTGTGGTCAGTGATGGTGACGTCGTGCTGCGACATGCTGCTCCTTGGGGACGGTGAGCCGGGCGCGGATGGAAGCGGTCGTCACCCCGCCACTGGGGTGCCGGTCGAGCTTCGAGCGTTTGACCAGGTCGTGGACGCCTTGGCGGGTGATGCCGAGCATCGCCGCCGCAGTGGTGAAGCTCACCGCCTCTGTTCCCGGATGACCCGCCCGCCGCGCCACTGCGCGTCCGAAGGCGGTGCGCCACCACTCGTCCGGCGGATCGAACGGCCCGTCGCCGGGGAAGAGCGCTGCAATCAGCCGGGCGGAGGTCATGACCGCCGAGCGGTCGTCCGGCCCCAGCAACTGCGCGGCCCACACCTCGGCTCGCACCCGCAGTCGCTCCCGCACATCACCGACGTCGTCGCCGGTGTCCAGGAGGATCTCCAGCGGGTCGACGATCCGCACCTCTACCAGGCGCGTCAGCTCCCGTGCCAGTTCCACGTGTTCTGCGACACTCACTTGACGTACGATAGCAAGTACTTTCTCTTCGTCGTCAAGTAGCAGCCTGTACGTCATCCAAGCTGTGCACGCCGGCTGAACGATCCACTGGGCGGCGGCGGTCCTGGCGGGGCGAGGCGCCGAGATCAGTCATTCCCTCGGGAAGCATGAGCAACGGGACGGTCATCCCAGCACGCGCGAACGGGGTCACGACGCTGCCCGGCTCGCCTCTCCATCAGTGCGGCGAGCGGGGTGGCGGCCGGGGCCGGCCGTACGGCGATGCGGGTCAGCAGTGCGGCTGCCTTGCTCGCCGATGGGCCTCGGGTCAGTTCGCGGCGACCTCCCCGGCGTGCCCGCTCAGACGCATGGCGCACGGACGGGGCGTGCACCCGCTTGCCGATATGTGAAGGGCAAGTGGGGCATTGACCGGCCGGTTGCCTCTTCGGCATGCGGTGCCTGCCGACCGCGGCACCGGTCAGCCGATGGGGAGGGGCTCGTCGTCGGGGTCGTCGGCGAAGCCGGGGACCCAGCGGATCGCCTCGTCGCGGAAGCGGGCGGTGGTGTTGAGCTGGCAGAGTACGCCGACACCCGCGGCATGCACGCGATGGATCAGCACATAGGAGGAGGGAAGGTTGAGCTGCCGCACCACGCTGGTGGGGCGCAGGTCGGTGACGCTGGACACCTGCGCCTGAAGCCACTCGCGGCTGAAGGTGAACTCCTCCACTGCTGTGGGCTCGACGTACGGGGCCAGGAAGGCGCGCAGGGCGTCGTGGTCGATCTCGATGCCGGGCCGGATGAAGCCCTCCTGGCGCAGGCCGGCCACCACCGCGTCCATGTCGCCCTGGTTGAAGATCCGAGTGAGCTGGCCGAACGCCTTGGGGTAGCCCTCGGGGAGCCGGTTGACGGCGCCGAAGTCGAGGACGCCGAGCTTGCCGTTGGCGAGCATTCTGAAGTTGCCGGGATGAGGATCGGCGTGCAGCATGCCGGCCCTCGCGGGCGAGCAGAAGAGGAACCGGACGAACAGCAGGCCCATGCGGTCGCGTTGGTCCTTGGTGCCGTCGGCGATGATCCGGGACAGCGGCGTGCCGTCCATCCATTCGGTGACCAGCACCATCTCGTTCGCGGCGATCACGTCGGGGACATGGAAGTCGGGGTCGTCCATGAACTCACGGGCGAAGGCGTGCTGGGCCTCCGCCTCACGGAAGTAGTCGAGCTCCTCGGCGACGCGCTCGCGCAGCTCGGCGAGGACGGCTTTGATGTCGAGACCCGGCAGGAGCACGCCGAACAGCTTGCCGAGCCGGGCAAGCTGGGCGAAGTCACCCAGCAGCGCCTTGCCCGCTCCCGGATACTGGATCTTGACGGCGACGTCCCTGCCGTCGTGCCACACCGCCCGATGGACCTGTCCGATCGAGGCCGCCGCAGTGGGACGGTCGTCGAAGGAGACGAAGTTGTCCCGCCAGTCATCGCCCAACTGCTCGGCCAGCACCCGATGCACCGTGGTGGCCGGCATCGGGGGCGCCGCGTCCTGCAGCCTCGTCAGCGTCGCCCGATAGGGGCCGACGATCTCCGGAGGCAGCGCGGCCTCGAAGATCGACAGCGCCTGGCCGAGCTTCATGGCGCCGCCCTTGAGCTCGCCGAGCACCTTGAAGATCTGCTCGGCCGTGCGCTGCTGGATCTCCAGGGCGACCGTCTCCGCGGGCTTTCCGCCGATGCGCTTGCCCAGCCCCAGGGCGGCACGGCCGGCGAACCCGAGCGGAAGGGTGGCCAGCTTCGCTGAGCGCGTCACGGCGCGACGTGGAAGATCGCTCACACTGATGCGCAGCTTCTCATCGAGAAGCCGCTCCCCCTTTCGTGGTCGGCACCGGATCAGGTCTGATCGCCGGTGGGCGACACGACCATTCTTAGCGATTGACGATTGTTTCGCATACAACGACATTCGGGATGCGGCAGCCAGGCGCTCCTTTCCCAGCGCCAGTCAGGTGTGACGTCGGATGTGCCGTTGGTCACACCTGACTCATGGCCGTCCAGATAGGCCAAGGCATGACCCACCGCAGTGGCTGCCACCAACGTCGCCAGGGTGGTGTCACAGGCGATCTCGCCTGGAGGGTAACCCCCAAGGAGAGCGGTGACGACAGGCCAGGCTGGATCACCGTCACGCCTGGTCAGGTCGAGACAGTGGAGGCAGGCGGTGTGGCCGGGCAGAACCAGAGGGCCGACTGATCCGTGCCCCTCGAAGGCCGAGCTGAGCAGGTGGGGGATGCCGAGCTCCATCAGCTCATTGACGAGCACAAGGTCCAGGGGGCCGGCAGGGGCGAGGATGACGAGGTCGGGGCGCTGCGAGCCGTCTCCCAGGTAGGGGGCACCGGCGATCACCCTTACGGACGGGGTGCCCGGCGGGGGCGGGGGCGCCACGACCGGCCCCGCCCGGCGGACGGAGGCCGGCCTGGGAGGGGTCACGTTTGTCGCTGTTTCCGCGCCTGCCAGGGAGCCGCGCGCCTCGGGAGGGCGTCCGTGCCCTGTCACCCTGGCCCGACGCGAGGGGGGAGTGGTGCCCTCCCGAGGTGAGGAGGCGGTGGCCTCGGGGCCGCGGCGGAGCCCGGCAGGGTGGGCGGGTCGAGCGGTGGGGGCGGATGTGAGACCGCCGGAGGTGAGTCCGCCGGCTGCCGCCGCTGCGGCCTCTTGCCTGGTCAGACCGATCTGTCGCCAGGTCAGGCCGCCGGGTGTGAGGTCGCGGGGGCGGACCGGAGAAGGGTCGATCACGCGGATCTCTCCCACACCGCATGACGCCAGGAGCGTCACGATCTGAGCTCCGACTCGGGCGGCGCCGTAGACGCGGACCTTCGCCTGCATCCTCCGCCGCAGGGCCGCGAGCCCGCCGACGGGGCCGGGGGCGGCGAGGTCGAGGGCGTCCACGTCCGGTTCGAGCCGGTCGCGCTCGGCGAGAGAGAGCCCTGGCAGGGTCGGCGGGGTGGCGGTGACGTCATGGACCACTCCCCTGGCGGTGAGCGTGTCGAGCAGCGCTGTGGCCCGGGACTCCTCCAGGCCGGCGGCCGCCGCCTCGCGCAGCACCTGGCCCAGATCCCTGCTGCCGTCGAGCCCGCCGATCCACCGCCGGACGGAACCGGTGAGCCCGGTCAGCACGACCGCCCTGGCGGGGTGGACGCCGAGTTGAAGGGTGCGCTCGTCGCGGAGGATCCGTCGCAGTGCGGGGGTGACACGTGGCCTCATGCGCGCCAGGGTTCCACGCGCGGATGCGTGCAGGCGGAGATTCTGACCGGGCTGTGGATAACTGTTCCCCTGGCGACGCGCCTGTGGATGGCTCAACCGGGCGCGAGGACGTATGCGGGCAGGACCTGCACGGCGGAAGTGGGCAAACGTGTGCGAGCGGGAGTGCGCAAGCGGCGCGCGGACGGGCACAGGTGAACAGCGTGCGGACGGACCACCGTAGACAGCAAGGGGCGAGGCATCCGACGGAGCACGCAGACGGCAAGAGGCGATGCGACGGACGGAGCGCCGCAGGCAACGGCCCCCGGGGTAAAAGGTTGGTCAATAAATCGGCGCTGACAACAGCTCAATTGATCCAATGTCGAGTCGGTGCCGATATGGCCGGAGAAGCTCGCCGGTCCCCCGTCTCACGTCCATGAACCCGCGTCGCCTCCGGGGACGCCGCGTGCGGCCCTCGTCGGCACGTCGGGCCACATGATCAACGGTCCGGTCGCACATCGGGAAAGGCGCGTGCCCAAATTCACCGTGTCTTAATCATCTGACCAGCAGAAACAACCCTCTTACCTCTGTGGAAATCCGCGAGCGTCGGCTACCGTGCATATGTGCCCCCCGAGACAGTCGAGGTCCGTCGCAGTTCTCGTCGCCGGCGTACGGTCTCCGCCTACCGCGACGGCGACAAGACCATCGTGCTCCTGCCCGCCTGGCTCAGCGGTGAGGACGCGGACGCCTGGGTGAGCCGGATGCTCGACCGGCTGGCCGCCAAGGAGAGCCGGCGGCGGCCGACGGACGAGGGCCTGCTCGAACGCGCGCGGGAGCTGTCGGCGAAGTTCCTCGACGGCAGGGCGATGCCGGTGAGCGTCCGATGGGTCGACAACCAGCAGCACCGTTGGGGTTCGTGCACTCCGGACAACGGCACCATCCGGATCTCGACCAGACTCAAGGGCCTCCCCGAATGGGTGATCAACTACGTCATCATCCACGAGCTGGCGCACCTGCTGGTGCCGAGTCACGGGCCCGAGTTCTGGGCGCTCGTGGAGCAGTATCCGAAGGCCGAGCGGGCGCGTGGATTCCTTGAGGGCTTCTCGGCGGCCGCCCACACCGCACCGGAGGAGTGTTGACGCGCGTCGCCGCGGTCCTCGTACGGCGGAGCATGGCGGCGGCGGCGCCCGACGGCGTCGAGCCGCGCACGTGGCTGGAGGCGGTGGCCGAGGACACCTACGAGGTCGTCGCCGGACTGGAGCTGGTCACGCCCGTCCTGGTGACCAGCGTCACGGGTCTCGACGAGATCGTCTGGCCGGGCACCGAAGTCGTGGTCATCGACGAGGACGAGCCGCTGAGCAGCGTCGTCGGGCGGCTCAAGGGCGAGCAGGCCGTCGTGGTGAGCGGTGACGCCCCCGACCTGCCGCCGTTGCTGGTCGGCAAGCTGTTCCGGGAGCTGGGCCGGGCCGAGATCAGTGTGTGCCCCGACCAGCGGGGCGGGGCCGTGGCCCTGGCCTGCCGGCTGCCGATGCCCGGCTGGGCCCAGCCCGACCTCGACGCGCCGGATCCCGTGACCGAGCTGCGCGGCCAGGCGCCGGGCAGGCGGATGGTGGCGACGGTGCCGGGCTGGCACCGCCTGCGCGGCAGGGACGACCTCGGCCTGCTCGACCCCGGGTTGGAGGGGTGGGACAGCACCCGCGCCCTGCTCCGCTGAGCCGCGGGGCGCGCCGGCGCCGAGCGCGGCGCGACCCGACGGGCGGGTCCCGCGCGTCGCGCGGTGCGCCGCCTCAGGGCAACGGGCTCGGCCCGGTCAGGGGACGGCCAGTTCGGCGAACACCGCCCGGTGGTCGGTGCCCGGCACGGTGTGCACGGTCACGTCCTTGACGCCTGCCCGCCTGTCCACCAGCACGTGGTCGATCGTGATGATGGGCGGCACCCGCCTGTTGGCGGGCCAGGTCGGAATGAGCCCGGCGCCCACCTGGGCGGCCGCGTCCTTGTAGCCGCGTGACAGCACCCGGCGCAGCGGCGTGTGGTCGAGCGTGGCGTTGAAGTCGCCGGCCAGGACGCGCACGGTGTCGCGCGAGGCCGGCGGCAGGGCGTCGAGCGCCTGCCGCCAGCCGACGACGTCGGGCCCCACCGGCGGGTACGGGTGCACGTTCACGATCTCGACGGGAGCGCCACCGGGCAACGCCGCCCGCGCGGCCGGCATGTTGTGCCCGACCTGCGGGATGACCCCGGCCAGCGGCTTGAGCGGATGCTTGGAGTACAGGCCGCTGCCGGAGGCGTTCAGCTCGGGCTCCAGCACCCGGTGCGGCATCAGGGTCTTCAGCCCGAGCACATCGAGCTCGTCGACGGTGCCGAACGTGAGCTCCTGGGCGCTGAGCACGTCGGGGTCGAGGCGGCGTACCAGCTCCATGACCTGGTACGCGTCGGCCTTGCCGAACAGCAAATTGACCGTCAGCACCCGGAGCGGGCGACCGGTGGCGGTGTCGGGCGAGCCGAACGCCCGGGGCAGCACGCTGAAGCCGAGCGCCGCGGTGGTGAGCAGCGCGACCGCGGCCGCGGCGCGCCTGCGGCCGAGCGCGGCGATCAGCAGAGGGATGAGGGAGCCCGCGGCCGCGTACGGTGTGGCGGTCATGAGCTGGGTGGGGATCGATCCGCGTTCGAGCCCAGCCGCCCGGGCCACCGCCCAGGCCGCGAACGGGGTGACGGCCATCCAGGTGAGCGCCGCCCCGGCGCGCCTGCCGCGGCGGCGTGCGGGGGTCACGATCGTGCCGCCGACGGGGCTCTCGGCCGAGACGTTCACGTGCCCTCCCTCGTGGAACGGTACGGAACTCTAGCCAGGGGCGGGTGAACCGGACATGAGCGCCTGTCTGCCTCGCGCGGCCAGGCGGCGGGTGGCCTCGTCGGAGGGCTCGGGGATCTCGTCCACCGGGAACCAGCGCAGGTCGAGCGACTCGTCGCTGATCACGGCCTCGGCGCCGGGGGGCGCCACGGCGGCGTACTCGACGTCGAGGTGCCAGCTGTGCGGGGGGTGGCACCAGACGCGGTGCCGGTCGAGCGCCAGCGGCCCGGGCAGCAGCTCCAGGCCGGCTATCCCCGACTCCTCGGTGGCCTCGCGCAGCGCGACGGCGGCGAGGGAGGCGTCGGAGGGCTCGCAGTGGCCGCCCATCGGCAGCCACATGCGGGCCTTGGGGTGCAGCGTGAGCAGCACCCTGGCGCCGTCGTGCGAGAGCACGGCCGTGGTCGCCGTCAGGTGGCCGGGGACGCACTCGCGAAGCATCGCGTCGTCGTGGGCGCGCAGGTGGTCGAGGAACTCTGCGCGCAGCAGCTCCTCCTGCTCGGTGGGCGCGGCCCAGCCGGACAGCGCGGCCACCGCGTCGCGGTGCAGGGTCAACTCTTGTCGCCTTCGTCGTCCGGGCCGGGGGTGTCGGGCTTGGCGTCGAGCTGTGAGATGTCCCACGTCGAGTCGCCGCGGACGAACGCGTCGGGGTCGTCGAGGTCGCCGGCGGTCGGCATGAGGTCGGGGTGGCCCCACAGCGCGTCGCGCCCGTCGATGCCGCGCGCGTCCTTGACGCTCTCCCAGAGCTTGGCCGCCTCGCGGAGCCTGCGGGGCCGCAGCTCCAGGCCGACGAGCGTGCCGAACGTCAGCTCGGCGGGGCCGCCCGTCGCGCGGCGGCGGCGGACGGTCTCGGCGAGGGCGCCCGCGGAGGGCAGCTTGCCCTCGGCCGCCTGGCCGACCACGGTGGCCACCCAGCCCTCGACGAGGGCGAGCGTCGTCTCCAGGCGGGCCAGCGCGGCCCTCTGCCGCTCGGTCTCCTCCGGCTTGAGCAGGGCTCCGCCGCTGAGCGCCTCCTGGATGGCCTGGGGGTTGCTGATGTCGAGGCCGCGGATCTGCTCCTCCAGGGCGGAGGTGTCGACCGTGATGCCGCGGGCGTACTCCTCGACGGCGCCGAGCAGGTGGGAGCGCAGCCACGGCACGTGCTGGAACAGCCGGTGGTGGGCGGCCTCGCGCAGCGCCAGGTAGAGCCGGATCTCGTCGGCGGGCAGCTCCAGGCCCTGGCTGAACGAGGCGATGCCGCCGGGCAGCAGCGCGGCCGTGTCGGACAGGGGCAGGCCGATGTCGGTGGTGCCGATCACCTCGCGGGCGAGCGAGCTGAGTGCCTGGCCGATCTGCTGGCCGACCATCATGCCGCCCATCTGCTTGAGCATGCCCATGAGCGGCCCGGCCATCTGCTGCGCCTCGGGAGGCAGCCCGGAACCGCCGAGCGCGCCGCCCATGGTGTCGACCATGCGCTGGGCGATCGGCTCGCACAGGGTGCGCCACACGGGAACCGTGTTCTCGATCCACTCGGACCGGCTCCAGGCCTGGGGCGTGGCGACGCCGCTGGGCAGCGCGGTCGCCTGGTCGAGCCACAGGTCGGCCAGGCGCAGCGCCTCGACGATCTGCCGGCGCTCACCCTCCATGACGCTGGGATCACCCTCGGCGACGACGGCGTGCCGGGCGATGTTCTTGGCCATGTCCCAGTTGACGGGGCCGGAGCCCGGCGGAGCCGACAGCATGTCGGCGAACTGGCGCATCGCCTGAGCCATCTGCTCGGGGTTGCCGAACATGGCGAACGGGTTTTCGTTGGGGTCGTTTTCGCGACCTGGCAGGTCAGTCACCGCGTTACCTCGTGCAGGATGGAGGAGTCCACATCCGCCACGTTAGTCGTCCCACGGCGGATCAGTGCAAAGTGAGGACCTGGTGCCTACCTCGAAACGCCCGCGCCAACCTGTTGTCGCCGTCACGGGCGCGGCCTCGGGCCTCGGCCGAGAGTTGCTCGCGAGGCTCGTGAGCTCCGCGGATTTCCGCAGGGTGGTGGCCATCGACGAGGAACGCGGAGACGTCCAGGAGGCCACCTGGAGAGTGATCGACGTCCGCGATCCGCTCTTGGCGAACCGGATCTCCGACATCGACGTGGTGGTTCACCTGGCGGGTGACTACGCGGTCGACTCCGACCCGCGCGATCGCCGGGCCTACAACCTGAGGGCCGCGCAGACCGTCCTGACGGCCAGCGCCGCGGCGCGGGTGCGGCGGGTGGTGCTGGTCACGAGCGCGATGGTGTACGGCGCCGCGGCGGAGAACGATGTGCCGCTGCCCGAGGACGCCCCGGTGGCGGCCGAGCCGGACACCGGCGTGGTGGGCGACCACCTGGAGATCGAGGCGCTGGCGCGCCGGTCGCTGCGCAGCCATCCGGGGCTGGAGGTGACCGTGCTGCGCCCGGCGGCGGTCGTGGGGCCGGGCGTCGACACGGTGATCACCCGCCATTTCGAGTCGCCGAGGCTGCTGACGGTCAAGGGCTGCTCGCCGCGCTGGCAGTTCTGTCACGTCGACGACCTGCTGTCGGCGCTGGAGCTGGCCGCGCGGGGCGTGATCGGGGGCGTGGTCGCGGTGGGCTGCGACGGCTGGCTGGAGCAGGAGCAGGTCGAGGAGATGTCCGGGTTGCGGCGCTTCGAGCTGCCGGCCGGGCTGACGTTCGGCACGGCGCAGCGGCTGCACCGGCTGGGCATCACGCCGGCCCCGGCGACCGACCTGCACTACGTCGTCTATCCGTGGGTGGTCGACTGCACGACCCTGCGTGCGGCCGGATGGAAGCCCGCCTGGACCAACGAGGCGGCGTTCGGGCAGCTCCTGGAGCTGCGGGAGAAGGCGACGACCGTGGTCGGCAGGCGGCTGCCGGTCAAGGAGGCCACGCTGACCGCGGCGGGCGCGACCGTCGCCGTCATCGGCACGGCCGCGATCGTGCGCCAGGTACGCCGCAAGCGCCGCCAGTGACCGCGAATCGGTAGGCTCGTGTCGTGGACGTCATCCGGTTGCTCGGCATACGTGACACCCCGCTGTCGGTGGACGAGGTGCTGTCCGCCGTCGGCGACCACGGCGCGGGCGGCACCGCGATCTTCGTGGGCACCGTGCGCAAGCAGGACCACGGCAAGCCCGTGACCGGGCTCTCCTACTCGGCGCACCCCTCCGCGACCGATGAGCTGCGCCGGGTGGCCGAGAAGGTGGCGGCCGGATTCCCGGTGACCGCGCTGGCGGCCGTGCACCGGGTCGGCGATCTGAAGCTGGGCGACATCGCGGTGATCGTCGCGGTGGCCTGCCCGCACCGCGACGAGGCGTTCAGGGCCTCCCGCACGCTGATCGACGATCTCAAGGCCGAGGTGCCGATCTGGAAGCACCAGATGTTCGCGGACGGCTCGTCCGAGTGGGTCGGCGCCTGCGCTTAAGCTCGTTCCCATGTCGAGACGCGCCCTGACCCTGCTGGTTGCGAGCTTTCTCGTGCTCTCGCTCGGCATCGTGGGCGCGCTCATGAAGGTGCCGTACGTGGTGCTCAGCCCCGGCCCGACGGAGAACACGCTCGGCATGGTCGACAAGAAGCCCGTGATCTCCGTCTCCGGCCGGCAGACCTACCCGACGAGCGGCGCGCTGAGCCTGGTGACGGTCGCCTACCAGGGCGGGCCGAGCAGCCGGATCGATCTGCTGACGGCGCTGCGCGGCTGGGTCGACCCCGATGTCGCGGTGGTGCCCGAGGAGACGATCTTCCCCGACACCCGGTCGCAGAAGGAGGTCGAGGAGGAGAACACGGTCGAGATGTCCAACTCCCAGGACTTCGCGACCGCCGCCGCGCTGACCGAGCTCAAGATCCCTTATCGGACCGTGGTGTCCGTGGTGTCCACCGACGCGGGCCGGCCCGCTCACGGCAAGCTGCAGAAGGGCGACGAGGTCACCGCGGTCGACGGCAGGCCGGCCGGCGGCGTCGACGGCGTGGCGGCGGCGGTCAAGGCGGTCAAGCCGGGCGCGAGCGTCACGTTCAGCGTGACCCGGGGCAGGCAGCAGTTGGAGATCGCCGTGCCGACGGTGGCGGGCAAGGACGGCAAGCCGGTCGTGGGCATGGCCATGCAGGCGTCGTACAAGTTCCCGTTCGAGGTCGACATCAACGTCGGCGACGTCGGCGGGCCGAGTGCCGGGCTGATCTTCTCGCTCGGCATCCTCGACAAGCTCACCCCCGGCGAGCTGACCGGCGGCATGAAGATCGCGGGCACCGGCACCATCGACCCGTCCGGCGCGGTCGGCCCGATCGGCGGCATCGCCCAGAAGATGGTGGGCGCGCGCAAGGCCGGCGCCACCGTGTTCCTGACCCCGGCCGACAACTGCGCCGAGGCCCTGAAGTCGGCGCCGGAGGGGCTGCGCCTCGTCAAGGCCGACACCTTGCACGACACCGTGGCCGCGCTCGACGCGCTGCGCACCGGCAAGGGCGCCGTGCCGTCCTGTACGAGCTGATCCGCGGTCCGGAACCCCGCCCGGCCGTCGTACGTTAGTCCTAGGGCTGGCACAGCGGTGTAGGTTGCCAGACACGGACCGTTTGTTCATCACGACGAGGGGTTGGCCTTGAGCTTCCGGACCCCAGGAGCCGGCAGGGCGATGCGCTTGCCCCGTCGGCCGAGACTGCTTCTGCCTGTCGCGATCGCGGTTGTCGCGATCGTGGCGTTGTTCTTCCTTTTCGCCGGCATCTACACCGACTACCTGTGGTTCGACGCGGTCGACTACACCTCGGTCTTCTCGACGATGCTGCTGACCCAGATCGTGCTGTTCCTCGTCGGGGCGGCGTTGATGGTCGGCATCGCGGGCGGCAACATGCTGCTGGCCTTCCGCATGCGGCCGATGTTCGGGCCCGCCATGTTCGGCGGGGGCAGCGGCGCCGACCGCTACCGGATGGCGCTGGACCCGCACCGCAAGCTGGTCTTCATTGTCGGCATGGGCATGCTCGCGCTGTTCGCGGGCTCGTCGTTCGCCGGGCAGTGGAAGACCTGGCTGCAGTTCGTCAACGGCCAGCCGTTCGGCAAGACGGACGCCGAGTTCGGGATGGACATCTCGTTCTTCATGTTCGACTATCCGTTCATCCGGATGGTGCTGAACTTCCTGTTCACCGCCGTGATCATCTCCATCCTGCTGGCGACGATCACGCACTACCTGTACGGCGGGTTCCGGCTGCAGTCGCCGGGCGTGCACGCCTCGCGGGCCGCGCGGGCGCACCTGTCGGTGCTGCTGGGCGTGTTCGTGCTGCTGAAGGCGGTCGCCTACTACGTCGACCGCTTCGGGCTGGTGTTCTCCGACCGCGGCTTCGTCAACGGCGCGTCCTACACCGACGTCAACGCCGTGCTGCCGGCCAAGAGCATCCTGGCGATCATCGCGCTGATCTGCGCCGCGCTGTTCTTCGCGGGCGTCGTGCGGCCGGGCGGCATGCTGCCCGGCGTGTCGTTCGGCCTGCTGGTGCTGTCGGCCGTGCTGATCGGCGGCGTCTACCCGGCGCTGGTCGAGCAGTTCCAGGTCAAGCCCAACCAGCAGCTCAAGGAAGCCGCCTACATCGACCGCAACATCAAAGCCACGCGTGAGGCGTACGCCGTCGACAAGACGGAGATCGTCGAGTACAAGGCCGAGGCCGACCCGACGAAGGTCAAGACCGACGGCGACGCCTCGGTGACCGGTGTGCGGCTGCTCGACCCGGCGCTGGTGTCGTCGACGTTCGAGCAGACGCAGCGCATCCGCGGTTTCTACGGCTTCTCCGAGCAGCTCGACGTCGACCGCTACGACGACGGCAGCGGCAAGCTGGTCGACCACGTGGTGGGCGTGCGCGAGCTGACCGGGCCACCGCAGGGCCAGGACAACTGGATCAACCGGGCCCTGGTCTACACGCACGGCTACGGCTTCGTGGCGGCGCCGGGCAACAAGGTCGACTCGGGCGGCCTGCCCGACTACGACGCCAAGGACATGCCGGTCACCGGCCCGCTGGCCACCTCGACCAAGCTGACGGAGTCGCGCGTCTACTTCGGCGAGAGCCCGGCGGGCAACGAGTACGTCATCGCGGGCGGCAACCCGAACAACCCGCAGGAGCTCGACTATCCCGAGACGGGCGGCACCGGGCAGAAGAACACCACCTACACCGGCAAGGGCGGCGTCGAGGTCGGCTCGTTCGTCAACCGGCTGGTCTACGCGGCCAAGTACGGTGAGAAGAACATCCTGCTGTCGAGTGACATCAACGACAACTCCAAGATCCTGTACGTGCGCAACCCGCGCGACCGGATCGAGAAGGTGGCGCCGTTCCTCACCCTGGACGGCAACCCGTACCCGGCCATCGTCAACGGGCGCATCACGTGGATCGTCGACGGCTACACCACGTCCAACGAGTACCCGTACGCGCAGAGCGAGAGCCTGGGCGACATGACCCGCGACCTCGCCACCGACCGTCGCGTGGTCGCCCAGCAGCCCCGCGACAAGATCAACTACATCCGCAACTCGGTCAAGGCCACGGTCGACGCCTACGACGGCACGGTGACGCTCTTCGCCTGGGACGACACCGACCCGGTGCTCAAGACCTGGAGCCGCGCCTTCCCGGGCACCATCCGACCGGCCGCGGAGATGGGCCCCGAGCTGCAGGCTCACGTGCGCTACCCCGAGGACCTGTTCAAGGTGCAGCGCCACACGCTGTCGCGCTACCACATCACCAACGCGGCGGCCTTCTACAGCGGCCAGGACTTCTGGAACGTCCCCAGCGACCCGTCGCAGGGCAACCAGCAGGTCAAGCAGCCGCCGTACTACCTGACCGCCACGATGCCGGTGGGCAACGCCAAGCCGTCGTTCTCGCTGACGACGACGTTCGTGCCGCGTGAGGGCCCCAACCTGGCGGCGTTCATGTCGGCCGGCTCGACGTTCGGTGACGACTACGGCAAGCTGCGCATCCTGCGCATGCCGTCCAACACCGCGATCCCGGGCCCCGGCCAGGCGCAGAACAACTTCCAGAACAAGTTCTCCGGCGAGCTGGGCCCGCTGGGCCTCGGCCAGGCCAACGTCCGGTACGGAAACCTGCTGACGCTGCCCTACGCGGGCGGTCTCATCTACATCGAGCCCGTCTACGTGCAGACCCGGGCCGGCACCGGGCAGGAGCCCTACCCGATCCTCAGGCGCGTCCTGGTGGCGTTCGGCAACAAGGTGGGCTCGGGCGACAAGCTCGAGGACGCCCTGGCGCAGGTCTTCGAGAACCAGCAGCAGACCACCGAGACGCAGACCCAGCCCAACCAGCAGGCGCAGCCCAATCAGCAGACCACCGCGCTGAGCCAGGCGATCGGCAACGCCCAGAAGGCCTACGAGGACGCCCAGAACGCCCTGAAGGCCAACCCGCCCGACTGGGAGGAGTACGGCAAGGCCCAGAAGCGCCTGGACGACGCTCTGCGGGCGCTGCAGGGCCTCGGCGCGCAGCCGGCGCCCACGGCGACCACCAGCCCGTCACCGGCACCCTCGCCCTCCCCGTCGGTCACGACGACGGCCCCGTCCGGCGGGACGCCGTCGCCGTCACCCACGCCGACGTCGGGCGGGGGGACGTAGGCAGCATGATTTGCCACCACCCCGCGTTCCCTATAACCTTGGGGCACACACCGACGCGGGGTGGAGCAGTTCGGTAGCTCGCTGGGCTCATAACCCAGAGGTCGCAGGTTCAAATCCTGCCCCCGCTACCAGATGAAGGCCCGGAGGATTTCCTCCGGGCCTTTTGGTTTCCCCGCCTTTCGCTGGTTCCCCTGCCTTTCGCGGGATGCGTTCTGAGCACTCTAAGTCCTTGGTAGTCTGGTGACACACACCGACGCGGGGTGGAGCAGTTCGGTAGCTCGCTGGGCTCATAACCCAGAGGTCGCAGGTTCAAATCCTGTCCCCGCTACCAAGAGAAACGCCCTTCAGGCTTGGCCTGGAGGGCGTTTCTCATGTCCGGGGGCCTGCCACCCGTCCGTCGCCCCTCGCAGTCTGATCCGCGACGTGACCTATCGTCGGCCGGCCTGCCCGCCTCTTCCGGCGCCGTCGCTCCCTCTCAGCACTTCTGACCGCATGTGCTAGCTTTTGGCCATGCGGCCAAAAAACAAGGCGGACGGCCAGGAGCGATCGTTCATCGAGACGGCACGCCGGGCCCAGATCGTCCAGTGCGCGATCGACGTGATCGCCGAGACCGGCTACGCCCAAGCGTCCCTCGCCCGGATCGCCGAGCGTGCCGGGATCAGCAAGGGCGTCATCTCCTACCACTTCGACAGCAAGGACGAACTCGTCCAGCAGATCGTCCAGGACGCCTTCACCACCGGAGACGCCTTCGTCCGACCCCGGATCGAGGCGCAGTCCACGGCGGCCGGCATGCTGCGCGCCTACATCGAGGCGAGCGTGGAGTTCTACCGCACCCACCGGCAGCACATGCTGGCCCTGCTGGACATCTGGACCAACTTCCGCACCGGGGACGGCCGGCAGCGGCTGGGCGTGCGGGACAACGAGGCCGAGATGACCGATGTCGAGGAGATCCTGCGGTTCGGCCAGGCCACCGGCGAGTTCGGCGAGTTCTCCACCCGGGTGATGGCCGTGTCCGTCAAGCAGGCGGTCGACGGGGTGCTCATCCTCATGGCGTCGTACGGCGACCTCGACTTCGACACCTACGCCCGCGAGCTGGCCGCCCTGTTCGACCGCGCAACGCGTAAGGAGAACTGATGCAAGCCGACCTGCGGCCTCCTCGGCACCCCGTCGACCGCCGCGCGATCCGCTGGTGGGCGGTCCAGGCGTTGGTCTGGGTGCTGCCGCCGGTGCTCGTCCTGGGGCTGCTGGCCGCGCTGATCGCGCCTGCCCGGCCGTGGCTGCTGCCATGGGTGCCGGTCATCGGCGTGCCCGGGCTGGCGTACGCGCTGGTCGTGCCGGCCCGGCGGTACCGGATCCACCGCTGGGAAGTCACCGACGAGGCCGTCTATACCGCCTCCGGATGGTTATGGCGGAAATGGCGGGTGGCGCCGATGTCGCGGATCCAGACCGTCGACACCGTGCGCGGACCGTTGCAGCAGCTCTTCAGCCTGTCCGGAGTGCAGGTCACCACGGCCTCGGCCGCGGGTTCGATCCGGATTCACGGGCTGGACCGTCACGTGGCCGCCACGCTCGTCGAGCACCTGACCGCCAGGGCGCAGGCCGTACCCGGGGACGCGACGTGAACCACCGCGAGGAGGCCTGGGAACGGCTCGACACGCGGACGGTCGCCGTCGGCCTCAGCTGGCTGGCCGGCCCCGCGATCCCCGCCGCCCTCGCCCTCGTCGCCCTGGGACCCGGCCCGCGTACGCTCATCCCGATCCTCAGCCTGCTGATCGCCTGCGCCGGCATCGCGGCGCTCGGCGTGCTGCGGTACGCCACCCTGCGCTACCGGGTCACCGGTGAGCGGGTCGAGCTCCGGTCCGGGCTGCTGTTCCGCCGGGACCGCTCGGTGCCCCGCGACCGGGTGCGCGCCGTCGACCTGACGGCCGGGCCGGTGCACCGCCTGCTCGGCGTGAGCGTGGTGCGCATCGGCACCGGCGAGCGGGAGGCGGATCTGCGCCTGGACGCGGTCTCCCGGGCGCAGGCCGAGCGGCTGCGCCTGGTGCTCGGCCGGGAGAGCGGGACCCGCGACACGGACCTGGTGACGCCGCGTCCCGCCTGGACCGGATACGCGCTGCTGAGCAGTTGGACGCCGCTCATCGGCCTGGCGCCGTTCGGCGCGTTCTTCCGCGTGCTGGACATCTTCGGCGTGGAGCCCGCGGAGGTCGGTTTCCTGCGGGAGGCGTGGCACGGGCTGTCCCGGCTCTCCTGGCCGGTCGTGGCCGCGCTGGCCCTCGCGGTCGTGCTGGCCGTCGGCTGCACGGGGGCGCTGCTGCTCCATGTGGAGGTGTGGTGGCGGTTCCGGCTGACGCGCGAGGCCGACGGCGCCTACCGGATCCGGCGGGGTCTGCTCGGCACGCGGTCGCTGTCGCTGCAGGAGAGCCGGCTGCGCGGCGCCCAGTTGGCCGAGCCGCTGCCGCTGCGCTGGGAGGCGGCGCCCGCCTGAGCGCGCTCGTGGCCGGCGTGAACCCCGACGACGACGAGGAGCGGACCTCCGCCGCGCTGCTGCCACCGGCGCCCCGGCGCACGGCGCTGCGGGTGGCCGCGCGGGTGCTCGGCGCTCCGGTGCTGGCGACCCCGCTGCGCCGGCATCCGCGCGCGGCGCTGCGCCTGCGGCTGGCGCGCGCCGTCTGGGCGGTGGCGTTGCCGGCCGTGCCGCTGGCCGGGCTCGGGCTGTGGCTGAGCTGGGTCCCGGACGGGCTGTGGCTGCTCGCGCCCGCCTGTCTCCCCGTCACGCTGCTGCTGGCGGCCGACGCCTACCGCGGCCTCGGTCACGGTACGGCCGGCCGCTACCTGCTCGTCCGCCATGGCGCGCTCAGGCGCAGGACGACGGCGCTGCGCAGGGACGCGGTCATCGGCTGGACGGTCAGCAGGTCCCCGGCGCAGCGCCGCCGGGGACTGATGACCCTCTCCGCGGCCACGTCTGCGGGCACCCATCGGGTCAAGGACGTCCACGTCGGGCAGGGGCTTGCGTTCGCCGAGGAGGCGGTGCCCGGTCTGCTGGCGCCGTTCGTGGCGCCGGGAACCTCCGGTGCTCGGGGGCCGGCCGGCTTCGCGCCCGGCGCGACCTCCGGGAACGAGCGATCACACATGTACTGACTGTGGTAGTAAGGACCACTACAGATACGTTTGTGACTCTTGGGGGCAATGTGACGACGAGGGTGAGCAGGCGCCGGTTGCTCCAGGTGAGCGCGGCGGCCGTGCCGGCGCTGGCGCTGGGCGCCCGGCCCGCGCGCGCCGGCACCGCCGCGCCGCTGACGACGGGCGTGGTGCCCAGCTCCATGGCCGGGTTCGACCAGGCGATGAAGACGTTCATCACCGAACGCGACATCTCCTGCGCCCAGCTCGCGGTCGCCAAGAACGGCAAGATCCTGCTGGCCCGCGGCTACGGCGTCTATTCCAGGGCCGGCCTCGTCACACGGGTGCAGCCGACGTCGCTGTTCCGGATCGCGAGCCTCAGCAAGAACATCACCGGAGCCGCCATCGCCCGCCTGGCCCAGGACGGCAAGCTGAGCCTCGGCGCCAAGGTCACCACCCTGCTGGGACTGCCGGCGACGGCGGACCCCCGGCTGGCCCACGTCACCGTGTGGCGGCTGCTCCAGCACACCGCGGGCTGGGACCGGAACGTGTCCAAGGACCCGCTCTGGAACGACCACACGATCGCGGCGTCGCTCGGCGTGCCGCTGCCGATCGACCACGCCGACATCATGAAGTACGTGACCGCCAGGAAGCTCGACTTCGACCCCGGCTCCAAGTTCGTCTACAGCAACTACGGCTACATGCTGCTCGGCCGGATCATCGAGAAGGTCTCGGGCATGAGTTACGAGTCGTACGTCAGGCAGAAGCTCCTCGCCCCGGCCGGCATCACCCGGATGCGGCTCGGCCGCAGCCTGCGTTCCGCGGCGTTCTCCACCGAGGTGTCGTACACCTCGAAGTACACCAACAAGAGCGTCGTGGACGCGTCGGGCGCCGTCGTGCCCTACCCCTACGGCGGCTTCAACATGCCCAACCAGGACGCGAACGGCGGCTGGCTCGCCTCGGCCGTCGACATGGTCAAGTGGGGGTTCGTCTTCGACAAGGCCGGACCGGTGCTCAACGCCACGTCGATCGGCCGGGTGTTCGCCAAGCCGGAGACGGGGGTGACCGCCGGCGGCTCCTGGTACGGCCTCGGCTGGAACGTCCGCAACAACAACGTCGGCGGGCTGAACACCTGGCACAACGGTTCGATGCCGGGCACGTTCAGCTTCCTCGCGCGGGTGCAGAACGGCGTGAGCTACTGCGCGATCTTCAACCGGCGGGAGGAGGAGGGGACGCCCGACTTCGACGCGATCGATCCCATCCTCGGCCGGGCGATCGGCACCGTGAAGACGTGGCCGACGACCGACCTCACGCCCAGGTACTTCTGACCGGCGGCCGGGAACGAGTCAGCGGCGGGTGGCGTAGATCCGCTGCTGGAGGCCGTTGTACTCAGCCATGCGCTCCAGCGTCAGGCCGAGCTTGGCCGCGACCCGCTGGGACGGCACGTTGTCCGGGTTGATGATCGCGATGAGGTGCTCGACGCCGAGCGTCTCCCTGGCGTGGTCGCGGCACGCCAGGGACGCCTCGGTCGCGTAGCCGCGGCCCTGCAGCTCCGCCCGGACGAGATAGCCGATCTCGGTGAAGACCTCGCCCTCCACGGTCTGCCTGGTCAGCCCGCAGGTGCCGACGAACTCCCCCGTGTCGCGGCTGACGATCAGCCACAGCCCGTAGCCGTGCTCGCGGTAGGACCGCCGGGCGGCCTCGATCCAGCGCAGCGCCTCGTCCCGGGTCATGGTGCGGGGATAGTGGCGCATGACCACGGGGTCGCCCAGCAGGGCTGCCATGTCGTCGAGGTCGTCGACGGTCATCTCACGGAAGGCGAGGCGTTGCGTCGGATATGGGGTCACGGGCGGCCTCTCGCTGGAAACAGGAAGTCCACAGCTTAGACGGGACGTCGGACCAGGTCGCTGACGGCTCCCACGTACAGGGGGCCGTCCAGGTGGGCCGGCTCCAGGACGACGCCCGTGATCTTCGCGGCGAGGGCGAACGAGCGGAGCACGGCGACCGGCGCAAGCGCGTCCCACCCGTCCCCGTCCCCGTCCCCGTCCCCGTTGCCTTCGCCTTCGCCTTCGTCGAGGCCCTGGTCGAGGTCCTGGTCGGGAGCCAGCCCGACCGCGCGCATCAGGTCGGCGAGCGCGTGGGGGGCGTCGCCGTGGCGCAGGCCGGGCGTGTCCGGGTTGAACGTGGTCAGCACGACGCCGTCGCGCGCGTGCAGGAAGGTGTCCTCGGCGTAGTCGTGGCGGGAGATCGCCACCAGCTCCGCGCCGTCGCGGGACAGGCGGGACGCGACCTCCCACGACACGGCGCTCCAGCCGCTCGGCTCGATCGCGACGCACCACTCGCCCACCTCGACTGCGCCGACATGGCCTGATCCTTCGCCTCCGTCGGTCGTGTGGAGGAAGTGGGACACGAGATCCTCGAACTCGTCGAACTCCGCGTGGCGGCCCGTGGCCGTGCCGCCGAAACGGCGGACGACCTCGGCGGGCTCCACTCCGCGCAGGAACGACACGCAGAAGATCTCGCTCCACCAGTGGTCGTCGCGGCAGAGCCAGCGGAACGGCGCGAGCGGGTCGTCGATCATGCCGTCATGCTGGCAGCCCGCACCGACAGAAGTCATGCCGCGGCCCGCACCGACGGAGACGGCCACGGGCCGGGCGCGGAGGTCGCGCCCGGCCCGTGGCCGTCTGTCGGTGGAATTCGGGGGGAGATCCTGCGCCGGCGGCAGGACCTCCCCCGTCAGAACTCCTCGCGGAGGACCCGGCTGAGGCGGTCGTTCGCCTGCTGGGCCTTGCGCCGTGCCCGCTGCACACGTCGGATGCGGGAGATCAGGCGCTGCTCCTCGGCCTCGCGGTGGAGCGTTTGTATTCGGTCGTTGACCAAGTCGTGGTACATATGCGGCATTTCAAAGCTCCTCGTGGAGATGGTGCTCATCTGGCTGTCTGCTTTCTGGTGTCGGTGCGTGGTGCGTGGCGCACTTCGGGTCAGGCGGCGACCGGGTGCTTGCGGGGACGGCCGCGGGGCCTCTTGCGGGGGACGACGGCGCCCCGCAGAATCAGCTCCCCGCCCCAGACGCCCCACGGCTCCTCGCGCTCCAGCGCGCGGGCCAGGCAGGCCTTCCGGATCGGGCAGTCACCGCAGAGCGCCTTGGCGAACTCGACGTCGTCCGGGGACTCGGCGAACCACAGGTCAGGGTCGGTACGACAGGGGATTCTGGCTTCGTCGATCAGGTCCATGATCGTCTTGGCCCCCATCTGTTTCTCCTTCTGATCGGTTTTGATCTTGGTTGTGCACCTCGGAGGTGGTCGGGGATCACGGACAAACAAGAAGGCCGCGGATCCTGTGTGCGGATCCGCGGCCTGGGGGCTGCTCTTGTGCCGGTCAGGTTATGACCGGAGCATCCCTCCAGGGTTGCGGACCGCGCATTCCACCCTTGGTGATCTGCTGGGTCGGCGCTGCTGCGCCCGTGCTCGGAGCCGGCGCGCTCACGACGCCGGCACCGAAGTGGGCGTAGACGGGAGCGGCGGCGGCCTGGACACGGGCAGACTTCTCCTGCCGCAGCTTGGCGAGCGCATCAACGAGCCTCACCACGTCACGGCATGCGGAAGCGAGCCACTGAGTGGCCGACATCTTGGTGCTGATCACTGGGGCTCACCTCCACTTCGGGATCGTCGAACAGGACCGTCCGACTCGCTTGACCATGACCCTAAACCGGGAACGCGCGAACGAGCAACCTATTTTCCACCTGCGATTTCACGGCTTCGTGACACGAATCATGGCCTCCTGCACGACCGAGACGACGAGGTCGCCCGACGCGGTGAACATCTCACCGCGGGCGAGCCCCCGTGCACCCCCCGCCCAGGGAGATTCCTGTGCGTACAGGAGCCAGTCGTCTGTCCTGAACGGCCGGTGGAACCACATGGCGTGGTCGAGCGAGGCGCCGACGATGTTGGAGGCGCCCCAGGCCATGCCGTGCGCGAGCAGGACGGTGTCGACGAGCGTGAAGTCGGAGGCGTAGGCGGCCAGCACCACGTGCAGCAGCGGGTCGTCCGGCAGCTCGGCGTGGTAGCGGAACCACACGTTGGTCCGGGCGCTGCGCAGCTCGGGGTCGCGGTGCGCCTCCCAGGTCAGCGGCGAGGCGTAGCGGGCGTCCACCGGCCGCGGCTTGGCCAGCCAGTCCCTGAGCTCGGGCGCGGCGCCCACCAGCCCCCGTGTCCGCTCCTGGAACGTCGCCAGCGTCTCCGGGCCCGGCACGGCCGGCATCACCGACGCCTGGTGCTCCACCCCCTCCTCGAAGAGGTGGAACGACGCCGACATCGTGAAGATGGCCTTGCCGTGCTGGATCGCGACCACCCTGCGCGTGGTGAACGACCGGCCGTCGCGCACCCGCTCCACGTTGTAGACGATGGGGATGGACGGGTCGCCCGGCCTGATGAAGTAGGCGTGCAGCGAGTGCACGCTCCGGTCGTCCGGCACGGTACGGCCGGCCGCGACGAGCGCCTGCGCGGCCACCTGGCCCCCGAAGACGCGCTGGATGCGTTCCTCCGGGCTGCGTCCCCGGAAGATGTCGAGCTCGATCTGCTCGAGGTCGAGCAGATCGAGCAGCTCCTTCAGCGCCTCGTTCACGGGGTCCCCTCCTGCGATGCCCTGGCGTCGTGCGACAAGTCTGGACTTGCCGCCTATCTCCTACCAAATGGGATTCTGGTGTACGCCGCCAGGATGGGTGCCAGGTGGGTGTCAGGAGCCGGCGGAGCGGCACAGCGCCAGCACGGCCTCGCCGTACCGGTCGAGCTTGACCCGGCCGATCCCGGCGATCGACAACAGCTCCTGCTCACTCGTCGGCACGCGCTCGGCGATGGCCTGCAACGTCACGTCCGTGAAGACGACGTACGGCGGGATCTTGGCCTCCTTGGCGGTGGCCGTGCGCCACGCCTTCAGACCCTCCAGCAGCGCCTCGTCGTAGTCGGCCGGGCAGGAGGCGCACCGGCCGAGCTTCTGCTCGGCCCCCGTCACCAGCGTCCTGGCGCAGATCCGGCAGCTCACCGGCGCCGCCACCTCGCGGCGCTCGCGCGGCCGCGCGGCGGCGCCGCCGGCCGTGCGGGCCGCCGGAGGGACACGGCCGGTGAGCCCGTCGAGGAAGCGGGACGGGCGGCGGCTGCGGCGCCCGCCGGGAGCGCGGGACAGGGCCCACGACAGCGACAGGTGGTGGCGGGCGCGGGTGATGCCGACGTAGAGGAGGCGGCGCTCCTCCTCGATCTGCTCCGGGGTCTCGGCGAAGATGATCGGGATCATGCCGTCGGTCAGGCCCACGAGGAAGACGGCGTCCCACTCCAGGCCCTTCGCGGCGTGCAGGGAGGCCAGCGTGACGCCCTCGACGGGCGGGGCGTGCTGCTCGGCGGCCCGGCGTTCGAGCTCGGTCACGAACACCGGCAGGTCGGCGCCCTCGGCCGCCATGTCCTCGGCCAGGTCGGCCAGGGCCTTCAGCGACTCCCACTTCTCGCGCGCCCGGCCACCGCCGGGCGGCACCGGGGTCAGGCCGATCCCGGCGAGGATGTGGTGCACCTCCGAGGCGAGCGGCTCGCCGGAGGCCGAGCGGGCCGCGCCGCGCAGCAGCACCACCGCCTGGCGCACCTCCGGCCGGTCGAAGAAGCGCTCCGCCCCGCGCAGCACGTAGGGGATGTCCGCCTTCGACAGGGCCTCCTCGTACGCCTCGGACTGGGCGTTGGTGCGGAACAGCACGGCGATCTCGCGGGAGGGCACCTGCTGGTCGAGCAGCTTCCTGATCGCGCGGGCCACCCCCGCGGCCTCGGCCGGCTCGTCGTCGTACTCGTGGAAGAGCGGCCTGGGGCCGTCGGGGCGCTGGGCCACGAGCTCCAGGCGGTGCGGCGAGCGGCCCTTGGCGATGACGAGGTTGGCCAGGTCGACCACCTGCGGGGTGGAACGGTAGTCGCGCACCAGCTTGATCACCTTGGCGTCGGGGTGCTCGACGGCGAAACCCGTCAGGTAGCGCGGCGTGGCGCCGGTGAAGGAGTAGATCGTCTGGTTGGGGTCGCCGACCACGCACACGTCGTCGCGCCCGCCGAGCCAGGTGTCGAGCAGCAGCTTCTGCAGCGGGTTGACGTCTTGGTACTCGTCGACGACGAAGTAGCGATACTGCTGGCGGATCTGCGCCGCGACCTCCTGGTGCTCGGTCATCACCGCGGCCGTCAGCTCCAGGATGGTCTCGAAGTCGACGAGGTGACGCTCGCGCCTGATCTGCTCGTACGCCTCGTAGACCCGGGCCACCTCGTCGGCGGACGCGGGAGGGGCACGGTGGTGCTTGGCCGCGGCGGCGACATAGTCCTCCGGCCCGATCTGGGTGACCTTGGCCCACTCGACCTCGGCGGCGATGTCGCGCAGCTCGGACCTCTCGGAGCTCCTGCGGAGTCGGCGGCAGGCCTCCGCGAGGACCGGCAGCTTCGACTCGATCACCGACGGCGCCTCGCCGCCGATCACCCGGGGCCAGAAGTAGGTGAGCTGGCGCAGCGCCGCCGCGTGGAACGTGCGCGCCTGCACCCCCGGCGCGCCCAGCGCCCGCAGCCGCTGCCGCAACTCCCCCGCCGCCCGTGTGGTGAATGTCACGGCCAGCACGCTCGGCGCGTCGACCACTCCGCTGCGCACCGCGTACGCGATGCGATGCGTGATCGCCCGCGTCTTGCCGGTGCCCGCACCAGCGAGAACGCACACCGGACCGCGCACGGCCTCGGCCACCTCGCGCTGCTCCGGATCGAGGCCGGACAGGACGTCGTCCACGCTGCTCACCTGTCAATCCTCCCAGCCGGTGGCGGTAGAGGCCTCCATTCTGGCAACATGCCGCCCGTCGTCCGTTCATCGTCATCGAGATGCAAAGAACTGGTCTCTTCCCCCACAATGGGGCCCGACCATGTGCATGGGGGAAAGGGAGGCCGTGCGAACTGCGGTTTTCGTCGGCGCGCTCGCGCTCGCTGCCATCGCGCTCACACCATCGGCTGCCTACGCGGTCAAGGACCCCACTCCGCCTCCGGCCGTGACGGACACCACCGACCCGTACAACACCAATCTGTCGGCCGAGACGATCGCCTACGGCTCCCACCGGCGCCAGGAGATGGACGTCTCCTGGACTCCTGACGGCACCGATCGGCCCGGCGTGTTCCTCGTCCACGGCGGCTGGTGGTCCAGCGGCGACAAGAGGTACATGACGTCGATCGCCCGCGGCTACGCCGAGCAGGGCTACACGGTCTTCAACCTCAACTACCGGCTGTCCGGCCACGCCGCCTGGCCCGCGCAGCGCACCGACGTGCTGGCCGCCGTCGCGCTGGCCAAGAAGCACGCGGCGCGCTGGTCCTTCGACCCGACGAACTTCGTCGTGGTGGGCTTCTCCGCGGGCGGGCACCTCGCCGCCTCGGTCGGCACCTACGGCAACGGCATCGCCGGGCTGAGGGGCGTCGTCGGGCTCTCCCCGATCATCTCGCCGCTGCGCGCCTACTCCGACGGGCTGGCCACCAAGGACCCCTACAAGCGCAAGCTGCGCGCGTCGGCCGTCAAGCTGGCCGGCGGCTGCGCCCCCAAGGGCAAGTGCTCGCGCGTGTGGGCGAGCATGGAGGTCGCCTGGCACGCCAGCCCCAAGGACGCGCCGATGCTGACCGTCCATTCGCAGGACGAGTTCGTGCCGCCGGTGCAGAGCCAGCCGCTCAAGCAGCTGCTCGGCCAGGTGGGCGTGCCGGTGACGGTCCTCACCGTGGCGGGCACCGCGCACAGCGCGCCGCTTTACCGCGACCCTGCCGTCCTGGAGGCCGTGCAGCAGTGGATCGCCGACCGCGTGGCACAGGAATGACCTGAGGCTGGTCCGGTGTTGAACCGAGCGCCTGTCTGTCCGGTCTGGAAGGATGTGCCGTCATGGCGCTCACGGTCTACAGCACCACGTGGTGCGGCCCCTGCAAGCGGCTGAAGTCGCAGCTCACCCGCGAGGGCATCAGCTTCCGGGAGATCGACATCGAGCGTGACCCGGCCGCGGCGGAGTTCGTGATGAGCGTCAACAACGGCAACCAGGTGGTGCCGACCGTGGTGGTCGAGACGGCCGGTGGGCGCGTGGTCCGGACGAACCCGTCGGCCCTGGAGGTCAAGGCGCTGCTCGGCGCCTCCTGATCGGGTCGCCGCCCAGGGGGCGGGCGGCTGTGAGGGTGTCGCGAGGACCGGGTGCTGCCGCACACCCGGCCTCGTCAGTGGGCGTGACAGTCGAACTTCTGCTCCAGGCGCGCGATGTCGCTCTTCAGCTCCGTCCGGACCTCCGCGATGTCACCCTTCAGCTCCGTCCGGACCTCCGCGATGTCACTCTTCAGCTCGTCGCGGACCGAGGCGATGTCATCCCTCAGCTCCGTGCGGACCGAGGCGATGTCACCCTTCAGCTCCGTGCGGACCGAGGCGAGCTCGGCGCGGATGTCTATCATCTCCCTCTTGAGCTCCATTACCGCGTTGGTGATGGCGCCGCTCACGGCGGTGATGACCCGCTTGTCCGAGGCCCTGATCTTGTCGTCCATGACCACCTCGGTGGCGGCATGCTGGATGGCGAGTTTCTGACGTTCGAGATCGAGGATCTCGACGATGTGCGTCTCGTTCATGACCATGACTTTAGCCTCCCGCTACCGAAGGTGTCTTCGAATCTACGCTAAGTCACCGCCTCTTACCAGTCGCCCGTGAGGGGGCCGCCGTACCAGGTCTCGATGAGGCGGCGGGCGATGGAGACGGGGGGCGGGAGGCGCACGTCGCCGCAGGCGAGGGCGGCCGCGAGGTCGTCGCGGGAGAACCAGCGGGCCTCGGCGATCTCGTCGGCGTCGGGGGTGATCGTGGTCGTGACGGCGTCGGCGAAGAAGCCGAGCATGAGGCTGCGCGGGAAGGGCCAGGGCTGGCTGCCGAGGTAGCGCGGGCCGACGACGGCGATGCCGACCTCCTCGGCCACCTCCCTGACCACCGCGTGCTCCAGCGACTCGCCGGGCTCGACGAAGCCGGCCAGGATCGACATGCGCCCCTGCGGCCACTGGGGGCCGCGGGCGAGCAGGCAGCGGTCGTTTTCGTCGCGGACCAGCATGATGACGGCCGGGTCGACGCGCGGGAAGTGCTGGCTGGCGTCGACCGGGCAGACCCGGATGTGACCGCCGGCCCGGACCTCGGTGCGGGCGCCGCAGCGCGGGCAGAACTCGTGGGTGGCGTGCCAGGCCTCCAGCGCCACCGCGTAGACGAGCAGGCCCGCGTCGCGGTCGCCGAGCAGGCCGCCGACCTGGCGCAGCCCCGCGGTGACCGGGGCCCCGTCGGGGGCGTCGCGCAGGCTCATGGGGACCGTGACGCGCCCGCCCACGCCGGGGGCCGCGGGCTCGGACAGCGGGGCGGCCACGGCGAAGTAGGCGACGTCGCCCTCCACGCCGAGCAGGTAGCGCTCGCCGGGGGGCGCTTCGGCGGGGGTGGACAACTCGGCGCGCACCTCGTCCCCGACCCGCCTGACGAGCGTCTGGCCGTCATGGATGACGAGGACGCGGGTCGTGGGCGCGGCCCAGGCGTCCTCCAGCCAGGCGGCGTCGGCGCGCAGCGCCGCCGACCGGTCGATCGTGCCGCGCGCCAGGAGCAGCGGTCCGATGAGTTGCTCTTCCGCCCTCGTGTGCACGGGCCCCACCCTTCCCGAATCCCATGTCATCCTATGGCCCCGGAGTTCGCCCGGGACCAGGGGCGGATTGCCGCGTCCTGGCCGCGGGATGATCGCGAACGGGCTAGGATTCCATGGTTAGGTAAGCCTTACCTGATCATCTTTCGGGGGTGCCACGCGTTGCGGCTGTACCTGACCGCGCTCAAACCGACCGACTCGGTGACCGACGGGTTCCTCCCCGCTGCCCGCGCCCTGGGCTGCGAGGTCACCATCCTCACCGACCGGCCGGAGCGGCATCCCGGCGCCGTCGGCTGCGACGTGCGCGACCCGCGGGCGCTCATCGACACCATCGCCGGCCTCGGCCGGCCAGACGCGATCTTCTCCAACTCCGACCACCTCCAGGTGGAGACCGCGCTGGCCGCGGACTACTTCGGGCTGCCGGGCAAGGACTGGCGTGCCTGCCTGGCGGCCAAGAACAAGTTCCTGACGCGCCGTGCCCTGGCCGAGGCGGGGGTCGAGCGGGTCCGGTCGATACGGCTGGCGCCCGGCGACCCGGTGCCGGACGGCGTCCCGTACCCGGTGGTGGTCAAGCCGCGCGAAGGGGTGGCCAGCGAGGACGTCATCCTCGTCGAGGACGGCCTGCCCCGGGCGGTGGCCGAGATCCGGCGACGGCGGCCCGGCGAGGCCCTGGTCGTCGAGGAGTACCTGGAGGGGCCGCTGCGCACGCTGGAGACGCTGGGCGACGCGGCGGCGACCCGGGTGCTGGGCGGGTTCGCGACCACGCTGGGGCCGCCGCCGCACTTCGTGGAGGAGCGGCTCGACTGGTCGCCGGACGGGCCGCACGGCCACGTGCCGGCCGCGCTCGCGGCGCTCGGCGTGGGGTTCGGGGCATGCCACACCGAGTACGTCGTGACCCCGGCCGGGCCGCGGATCGTCGAGGTCAACTACCGGTTGATCGGTGACCACTGCGACTTCCTGCTGGCCGACCTGCTGGGCGTGCCGCTGTTCGAGTGGATCCTGCTGGCGCATCTCGGCGAGCCGGTCCCCGAGGTGCCCGGCTCCTCGGGGCACGGGAGCGCGGTGAGCCTGGTCGCCGGCCGGTCCGGCACGATCAGCGCGGCGCCGGCGGCGGAGGCCGTGACGCGGGACGGCGTGCGGCTGTGGCACCGGCCGCTGCGCGCGGTGGGCGACGTGGTGGAGCGCACCCACACCAACCGCGACTACCTGGGGGTGATCCGCGCGGTGGGGCCGGACCGCGACCGGGTGGAGGCGGCCATCGCGGGCTACCGGGCGGCCAACCCCTGGGTCATCGGATGAGCCCGCGGGAGGCGTACCTCGCCGCGCGGGTGCTGGACGCGCTGCTGCGCGAGGACTACGGGCGGCTGTCGGACCGGGTGAGCCGCAGCCGCGACGGCGTCGGGCTGGTGCTGGCCGGCGGCCGGGTGGTGCGGCTGGCGCCGGGCGGGCTGTTCCAGGACTTCGTGGTCGCCACGGGCGAGCGGCCCGCGTTGCGCGAGGTGCTCGCCACCCTCGCCGAGGTGGCCGACCCCGCCGACGCGGAAGGGGTGGCCGCGTTCGGCGACGAGTGCGCGCAGGCGTTGCGTGCCTGGGAGTTGCACGACGACCGGGCGGCGGCGGTGCTGGCCGCCGGGCCGTCGTACGAGACGCTGGCCGCGTTCGCCGACCATCCGGTGTACCCGACGGCCCGGGCCCGGCTCGGCCTGACGGAGGGTGAGCTGCTCGCCTACGCGCCGGAGTTCGCGCCGTCGTTCGAGCTGCGGTGGGCCGCGGTGCCGCGCGGGATGCCGCTCGCGGGCTCGGCGGAGCTGCCGGCCGACGTGGCGCCGCCGGGGCTGACGGCGGGCGCGGACGAGGTGCTGTTCCCGGTGCACCCGCTGGCCGCGGGGGAGGTGGCCCGGATCGACGGCGTGCGGCTGCTGGACGGCGCGGGCCTGACCGTCCGGCCGACGCTGTCGATGCGGACCGTGGAGGTGGCCCCGCGCACCCACCTGAAGCTGCCGCTGCCGACGAGCACGCTGGGCGCGCGCAACCGCCGGTCGATCAGGCCGGGCACGCTGGAGGACGGCGCCCGCGCCGAACTGCTGCTGCGCCGGCTGGCCGATCCCGACGTGCTGGTGGCCGACGAGCAGACCCACGCGCACGCCGGGCACGAGTACCTGGCGTGGATGGTGCGGCGGCTGCCGGCGGGCGTGATCGTCCCGGTCGCGGCGCTGGCCGTGCCCGGCGTGCTGCCCCGGCTGGACGACGTGCTGGGCGACGGGCCGGGCGGCGTGCTGTCCGGCTACCTGCGCGTGCTGATGCGCTGGAACGTGCGGCTGTTCGTCCGGTACGGCGTGGCGCTGGAGGCCCACCAGCAGAACCTGGCGCTGGTCTTCCACGACGGGACCATGAGGCTGCTGGTCAAGGACAACGACGGGCTGCTCGCCTCCCCCGCGAGGCTCGCGGCGGCGGGGATCGAGGTGCCGGCCTTCGCCGACGAGCGGATGCTGACCGACGACCCGCACGCGCTGGCCGACGTGTTCGTGACCATCACGCTGCACCTGGCCGCCGCGGCGGTGGCGTTCGGCGCGCTGCCGCACCGGGAGGCCGCCGCCCTGGTGCGCGACACGCTGGCCGAGGCGCTCGACGCGTACGGCGACGACCCCATGGCCAGGCTGCTGCGGGCGAGGACGCTGGAGGCCGCCCGGCTCACCGGCAAGTCCATGATCACCGCCGGGACGATCGTGGCCAAGGAGCGGACGGGCGCGCGGGACGTCAACAAGTTCTACGGCACCAGCGGGCCCAACTACCTGAGGAGAGCTTGAATGCACGGTCTGGTCCTCGACGCGCCCGGGTCGCCGGCCGAGGAGGCGACGCTGGCGGCCCTGCTCCGCTGCTGCGTGCGGGAGGTTGCCGGGCCGCGCGGGCTGGTGTGGCCGGCGCCGCCGTACGTGCTGCTGCGGGTGGGCGGCGTGCTGCTGCGGGCGCGCGCCCGCGGCGGCGCGGCGCTGCGCTTCGACGGGCCGCCGGAGCGGCTGGCGGCCGGCGCGTGGTGCCCGCTCACGTCGGACGAACTGGTCCGGCTGGTGGAGCGGGAGCTGTCGGCGGCCGGCGGCAACGAGGAGTTCGCCGGGCAGGTGGCCGCCAGCAGGCAGGCGGTGGCGGCGATCCTCCAGGCGCGGGCCGGCGCCGTGCCGCCGGTCGATCCGTGGCTGGCCTCCGAGCAGGCCCTGGTGTTCGGGCACCCGTTCCATCCCAGCCCCAAGGCGCGCGGCGGTGACCGCTGGCTGCGCTACGCGCCGGAGGCGCACGCCGAGTTTCCCGTGCGGCTGCTGGGGGTCCGCGCCGACGTGCTGGCCGAGGAGGGCGACACGGCCGCCCTGGACCTGATGGGGGAGGCGCCGCCCGGCTACCGGCTGCTGCCCGTCCACCCGTGGCAGCTCGACCTGCTGCGTCCCGCCCTCGGCGCCGAGCTGGTCGACCTGGGCGACGGGCCGCCGGTCGTGCCGACGTCGTCGGTGCGGACGGTGTACGCGCCGGCGGCGGCGACGTGCCTGAAGTTCAGCCTCGACGTGCGGATCACCAACTGCGTGCGCAAGAACGCCTGGTACGAGCTGGCCGGGGCGGTGGAGCTGACCGCGCGGCTCGGGCCGGTGTTCAAGGAGGTGGCGAGCAGGTTTCCCGGCACGCGCTGGCTGGCCGAGCCGGGATACCGCTCGGCGCGCCTGGGCACGCGGCTGCTGGAGGGGCTGGGGGTGATCGTCAGGGAGAGCCCGTGGTCGGTGTGCTCCCCCGGCGTCGTGCCGGTCCTGGCGGGCGCGCTGGCCGCCGGCGGCGCCTCGACCAGCGCGGTCCGGCGTGACCCGCTCGGCTGGTGGAGCGCGTACGTGTCGGCGGTGGCTCCGCCCGTGCTGGAGCTGTTCTTCGCGCACGGCGTGATCCTGGAGCCCCACCTGCAGAACGTCCTCGTCGGCCTGGACGACGAAGGCATGCCGCGCGAGGCGGTCTTCCGCGACCTGGAGGGCACCAAGCTGGTCGCCGGCCGGCACGACCTCGCCGGGGTGCCGGAGCCGGTGGCGCGGGCGATGACGTACGACGCCGCACGGGGCTGGGCCCGGGTGGTCTACTGCCTGCTGGTCAACCATCTGACGGAGATCGCGGCCACGGTGGCGGCGCCCGGCGGCGACGAGCTACTGCGCGAGCTGTGGCGGGCCGCCCGCGGCATCCTGGCCCGGCAGGCCGGCGAACTCGGCCGGCCGGAGCCGCTGTCGGAGCTGCTCGCCGGGGCGCCGCTGCCCGCCAAGGCCAACCTCGGGGTGCGCTGGGCCCGGGCCGCCGACCGGGCGGCCGGCTACGTGCCGATCGCGAACCCCCTCGCATGATCACGCCCACGGTGCGGGACGCCGCCCTGCGCCTCGGTGACGTGCCCGCCTACCTGTACGACCTGCCCGCGCTGGACGCCCACGCCGCCTCGGTGCGGCGGGCGCTGCCGGACGTCGAGCTGTACTACGCGGTCAAGGCCAACCCGGACCCGGAGCTGCTGCGGGTGCTGGAGCCGTACGTGGACGGGTTCGAGGTGTCGTCGGCCGGCGAGCACGCCCACGTGGCGGCGCTGTTCCCCGGCCGGCCGCTGGCGCTGGCGGGGCCCGGCAAGACCGACGCGGAGCTGCGCCTGCCGCACCACCGCGTCCACGTCGAGTCGCCGAACGAGCTGCGTCGCCTGCTGGCCACCGGCCGGCAGGCGGACGTGCTGCTGCGGATCAACCCGGACCTGCCGGTCGAGGGGGCGGCCCTGACCATGAGCGGCCCGTTCGGCATGGACGAGGCGGGGGTGGCCGAATGCCTGCCACTGTTCACCGACCGGGTGCGGCTGCACGGGCTGCACGCGCACCTGGCCAGCGGCCTGGACGCGGCCCAACTGCTCCGGCTCGCCGAGCGGCTGCTGGACACCCCGTACGACGAGGTCAACCTGGGCGGCGGCATGGCCGTGTCGTACACGGCGCCGGACGACGTCTTCGACTGGGCCGGGTACGGCCGCGGCCTGGCCGGGCTGCGCCGCGCCGGGCAGCGCGTGCGGATCGAGCCGGGCCGGGCGCTGACGGCGTACTGCGGCTCGTACGTGACCCGGGTCGTGGACGTGAAGCGGGTGCGCGGCGAGGCGTTCGCGATCGTGCTGGGCGGCACGCACCACCTGCGCACGCCGGTCACCAAGGGGCACGACCAGCCGTTCGTGGTGCTGCCGACGGGCGACGGGCCGGGCGTGGCCGGCGAACCGGTCACGCTCGTCGGACAGCTCTGCACCCCCAAGGACGTCTTCGCCCGCGACGTCGTCACCTCGCTGCGGGTGGGGGACACGGTGGTGTTCGGGATGGCCGGGGCCTACGCCTGGAACATCTCCCACCACGACTTCCTCATGCACCCGCACCCGGCCTTCCACCACCTCCGGGGTTGACCGGCACCTCGTCGACCGACACCTGGTCGACCGACACCTGGTCGACCGGCACCTGGTCGACCGGCACCTGGTCGACCGGCACCTGGTCGACCGGCACCTGGTCGACCGGCACCTGGTCGACCGGCACCGATTCGATGAGTGCCACCAGGCCGTCCGCGTCGAGCAGGTCCACGGGGCGGACGGTCCGGTTGGCCCGCACGTAGTGGAAGGCCGCGCCGACGTGGTCGAGCGGCACGCCCGCCAGGTGCGACCAGGCCAGCCGGTAGGCGGCGAGCTGCACCGAGGCGGCCCGCGCCGCCTTGCCCCTGGGCGGCTCGCCGGTCTTCCAGTCGACCACCTCGTAGCGGTCACCGGGCAGCTCGAAGACCGCGTCCATCCGGCCGCGCACCAGCCGGTCGGCGATCATGGTCTCGAACGGGACCTCCAGGTCGAGCGGCCGGCGTTCGGCCCACTCGCTCTCCTCGAAGCGTTCCTGCAGCTCCGCCAGCCGCACGTCGGCCTCCTCGATCTCGTCGACGAGGTCGAGGTCGAAGTCGTCGAGCAGCCGCTGCTGGTCCCAGCGCGTCTCCAGCCACTTGTGGAAGGAGGTGCCGCGGCGCGCCAGCGGCGCCGGCTTGACCGGGACCGGGCGGCGGATCCTGCGGGCCAGTTCGCGGGCGTCGGCGGCCAGCGTGACCAGTGACGACACGGTCAGCTTGGCCGGCAGCTCGACGATCGTGCCGGCGCGCCGCCGGTGCAGCTCGCGTTCGCGCAGCAGCAGGTCGGTGTCGCGCTCCCAGGCGCGGATGCGCTCCTCCTCGAACGGGCGCACCGGCTCGTCGTCGTCGGCGGCGGCCAGGGCGCCCGCCAGCGCGTCCTCGACCAGGCGGGCGCCGTCGAGGACCGACTCGTAGCGCAGCCCCTCGGGCGTGACCGGCCAGACTGCTTCGGCGGGCTCGGCCAGCAGCGGGTTGGTCTCGCCCTCCCGCAGCTCGGGCGCCCAGAAGGCCACCTTGTCTGCGCTGTCGCGGATCTCCAGCAGGAAGTCGGACGGCTCCAGCGGCTTGGACGCGCTGCCCCAGCGGTAGCCGGAGGCGATGAGGTGGTAGTGGGCCCGCGTGACCGCCACGTACGCCAGCCGCCGTTCCTCCATCAGGTCGCGCTCGCGGCAGCTCTCGTCGAACGCCGCCAGCTCCTCCTTGGTCAGACCCGTCAGCCGGGGCAGGTCGGCGACGTCGCCGCGCAGCGGGTAGGGCAGCTTGCGCGGGTTGTCGGTCCAGCGGCTGTTGGTGACCGGCGTGGCCGGGAACATGCTGCCGGTGGCGATCGTGCCCTTGGAGCTGACGAGCTGCGACAGGCCCGGCACGACCACGACGGGCCACTCCAGGCCCTTGGAGGCGTGGACGGTCATCAGCTTGACGCTGTTGCTCTCGCCGACCCGGCCGGCCTCCAGCCCGAACTCCTCGCTCTCGGCCGCCTGCAGGTAGGCGAGGAACGCCCCGAGCGTCGGGTCCTCGGAATCGCCCGCGAAGCGGGAGGCCGCGTCGAGGAACGCGTCGAGGTCGGCGCGGGCCGCGAACGCGCTGACCGTGCCGCCCCGCGCCGCCACCTCGATGTCGAGGCCCTGCCGCCGCTCCACCTCGGTGATCAGGTCGGGGAGCGGCTGGGCGGTGTGCGCGCGGAGCCGGCGCAGCTCGTACGCCAGGCTGACCAGCCGAGTCCGGGCCAGCGGCGAGAACGCCTCCAGCCACTCCGGCCGGTCGGGCAGCTCGTCCAGCGCGTCCACCAGGCTGCCGCGCTCCTCGGCCAGGTCGGCGACCACCTGGTCGAGCGGGTCGCGCTCGCGGCGGCTCTCGCGGGCCTCGCGGGTCAGCTCCCTGGCGTACTCGCCGAGCACCCGCAGGTCGGCGGGGCCGATCCGCCAGCGCGGGCCGGCCAGCAGCCGGGCCAGGGCGTCGCCGGCCGTGGGGTCGTAGAGGACGCGCAGGGTGGCCACGATGTCGCTCACCTCGGGCACGGTGAGCAGGCCGCCCAGGCCCACCACCTCGACCGGGATGTCCCGCTCTTCGAGCGCCCTGCGCAGGGCCGGGAACTGCGACCGCTTGCGCGCCAGGATCGCCACGTCCTGGGGTTGCAGGGCGGGTGTCTTCTTGCGTTCGCCCTCGCCCCAGGGCAGGCCGTCGGGCGCCTCCTCCCGGCCGAGGATCCTGGCCAGGCCGTCGGCGATCCAGCGCGCCTCGTCCTCGGCCGTCCCGTGGAAGGCGCAGGTGACGCGGCCCCGGTCCACCCGGTTGGGCCCGGGGACCAGCACGGGCACCTCGCGGGCCTCCATGCGCAGCGGGAGCTGCACGCGGGCGGCCACGTCGAGGACCCGGTCGCCGTTGCGGAAGCTGACGCTGAGCTGCCGCACGGGCGCCGGGTCGCCCGCCCCGGTCCGGAAGTCGGTGGGGAAGCGGCGCAGGTTGCCGGCGGAGGCGCCGCGCCAGCCGTAGATCGACTGGCAGGGGTCGCCCACGGCGGTGACGGGGTGGCCGTTGCCGTACAGGCTCTTGAGCAGCACGAGCTGGGCGTGGCTGGTGTCCTGGTACTCGTCGAGCAGCACCACGGAGAAGCGGGACCGCTCGATCTCACCGACCTCCTTGTGGCCGGCGGCGATCCGAGCGGCGAGCGCCATCTGGTCGCCGTAGTCGATGACCTCGCGGGCGCGCTTGAGCCGTTCGTACGCCTCCACCAGCGGCAGGAGCTGCTCCCTGGCCGCCTGGACGGTGAGCGGGCGGCGCTGGGCGAGCGTGGTGCGGCCGGTCAGCCGGCCGTGCAGGCCGTCCAGCCACTCCCCCACCCGGCGCACGTCGGCGGCGGTGCGCAGGTGCTCCGACAGCTCGCCGGCGAGCTCCAGCACGGCGGCGGTGACCGACGGCGGGCCCAGCTCGACGCGGTCCATCGGCCCGTCGTACCCGGCCACCACCCGGGAGGCGAGCTGCCACGACACCGCGGGGGTGACCAGGCGCATGGTCGGCTCCAGCGCCTCGCGCAGCGCGTGGTCGGTGACCAGGCGGGCGGCGTAGGCGTGGTAGGTGGAGACGGTCGGCTCGTCGTCGAGCAGCTCCGGCTCGACCAGGCCGGCCTCGGCGAGGCCGGCGAGCCGCTCGCGGACGCGGTGGGCCAGCTCGGCCGCGGCCTTGCGGGTGAACGTCAGGCCGAGCACGTTCGCGGGCCGGACCAGGCCGCGCGCCACCAGCCAGACGACCCGGCCGGCCATGGTCTCGCTCTTGCCGGAACCGGCGCCGGCCATGACGACCATGGGTTCGAGGGGGGCCTGGATGACGTCGGCCTGCTCCGGGGTGGGCGGCAGGATGCCGAGCTTGCCGGCCAGTTCGGCGGGGGTCAGCACACCTGGCCTCCGCTGTCGTTGACCGGGCAGCTCGCCTTGGCGGCGCAGGTGCGGCAGCCGTCGTTGGCCTTGGCCTGGAAGAAGGGGCCCGACATGCCGATCGCGACGGTGTCGACGAGGTCGCGCGCCCAGCCGGGGTCGGGGTCGTCGGCGAGGGCGCCCTGCCGCTGCTCCAGCGCGTCGTTGCGGCCGGCCGCCTTGCCGAGCTGGACGAGGGCGGCGCCGCCCGGCTCGGTCATGCCGTGCCGGGCGAACGCGCCGAGCAGCGCCGCCAGCTGGTAGACGCCGAGCTGGGGGTGGCGGTCCAGCTCGCCCGCCCTGGGTTTGGAGCCGCCGGTCTTGAGGTCGATGATCACGGCCCGGCCCTCGGAGTCGCGTTCGACCCGGTCGACCCGGCCCTTGATCTGCACGCCGTCGCCCACCGTGGCCGTGAAGCCCTCCTCCAGGGCGACCAGCTCGCGCGGGTTCTCCTTGTGCCAGCGCAGGAACTTGGTGATCATCTGCTCGGCGACCTGGCGCTGCTTGCGGTTGAACCAGACGCCGCCGAAGTCGAGCTCGTTCCAGATCTCGTCCAGGCGCCTGCCGAGCAGGTCCTCGCTCGGCAGGTCGGTGGCGGCGAGCACGGCGAGCGCGTGGATGATCGTGCCGAGGCCCTGGGCCGAGCTGGTGCCGCCGGCGCCGACGGCCGTCTCCAGCAGCCAGCGCAGGCCGCACTTGGTGAAGCTCTCCACGGCCGACGGCGAGATGCTGACCGTGTCGTCCGGCCAGCTCAGCGGGCGGTCGTCGGTCATCGTGGTGAGGGCGTACCACTCGTTGGGGTGGGCGCCCTGGACGCCCGCGGCGGCGAGCCGGGCGAGGTGCCGGGCCGCCGCGCGCCGCACCCGCGCCGGCCTGGTGGGGTCGGTGACGGCGCTCCTGAGGTCGGCGACCAGCGCCGACATGGTGAGCCAGCGGGCCCGGTCGTCCACCGTGGCCGTCTCGACCGCGCCCGGCAGCAGCTCGGTCAGGAACCTCGACGGCCGCTCGTCGGTGTCCTCGCCCCCGACGGCCGTGACGACGAGCCGCCGCCGGGCGCGCGTGGCGGCCACGTAGAACAGCCTGCGTTCCTCGGCGAGCAGCTTGGACGTCAGGGAGGCCGCGTTGGGGCTGGCCCCCTCGACCAGCTCCACCAGGTCCTCGACGCCCAGCATCGAGCCGCGCAGCCGCAGGTCGGGCCAGCCGCCCTCCTGGACGCCCGCCACCACGACCACGTCCCACTCCAGGCCCTTGGAGCGGTGGGCGGTGAGCACGCGCACCGCGTCGCCGTCGGGGGCCCGCTCGGCGAGCGTGTCGCCCGGGATCTCCTGGGACGCCAGGTCGTCGAGGAACACCTCGGGTCCGGCCTTGGGCATGCGGTCCACGAACCTGGCCGCCTGGTCGAACAGCGCCACCACGGCGTCGAGGTCGCGGTCGGCCTGCGCCCCCCTGGCGCCGCCGGACAGGCTCAGCTCGGTCCACCGCTCGGCCAGGCCGCTCGCCTGCCAGACGGCCCACAGGATGTCCTCGGCGCTGCCCTGGGCCCGTACGGCCTCGCCGGCGGTGGCGAGCAGCTTGGCGACCCGCTCGGCGGGCAGCGCGATGTGCGGCTCGATCCGGGTCAGCTCGCGGGCGTCGCGCAGCGCGGCGACCATCAGCTCGCCGGACGTGCGCCGGGCCTCGTGCTCGTCCGGCACGGCCTCGTTCTCGGCGATCTTGAGTGCGCGGCGCAGGCGGCGCACGCCGATCATGTCGGTGCCGCCGAGCGGGCCGGTGAGCAGTTCCTCGGCCACGCCCTCGTCGAGCGCCGCGGGGTCGAGGGCGACCCGGAGCATCGTCAGCAGGGGGCGGACGCCGGGCTCCTGGGCGATCGGCACCTCGTCGCCGGCCACCATGGTGGGCACGCCCGCGCTGACCAGGGCCCGCCGCAGCAGTGGCACCTGTCTCGACGCCGAGCGCACGAGCACGGCCATCCGGTGCCACGGCACCCCGTCGATGAGGTGGGCGCGGCGCAGCGCGTCGGCCACGACCGCCGCCTCCTGGCTCGTGCTGTCGGCGAGCAGCACCCGCACCTCGCCAGGGTCGGTGTCGGGCAGGGTCAGCAGCTCGCGGTGCCCGTGCGTGCGCCGCACCGGCGCACGCACGGGCGCGGGCTCCGGCTGCGGCTGCGGCTGCGGCTCGGTCCCGGGGCCCGGCGGGGGCTCGGGGGTGAGGCCGGGCAGGGCAGGCGGGCGGCCTTCCGTACGGGGCGGGGGCGCGGGGTCGGGCAGGGGTGCGGCGGGGAGGCGGGCGGCGACGCGGCGTGAGGCCGCGAGGAGGTCGGCGCCGCTCCGGCGGCAGACGCGCAGGGCGAGGACGGGGGCGTCGCGGCCGTCGAGCGTGCGGAACCGTTCGGGGAACTTCAGGATGCCGCGCACGTCGGCCCCCCGGAAGCCGTAGATCGACTGGTCCGGGTCGCCCACCGCGACCAGGTCGCGTCCGTCGCCTGCGAGCTGCTGGAGCAGGAACTCCTGGGCGGGGTCGGTGTCCTGGTACTCGTCGACGAAGACGACGTCGTGCGCGGCCCGTTCCCTGCGGCGCACGTCGGGGTCGGCCAGCAGCCCGGCCGCGGCCCTGATCAGCTCGGCGTAGTCGAGCGCCGGCTCGGGGTCGAGGTCGAAGCGCCGCTGGTAGCGCGTGGAGAAGCGGCCCGCCGCCACCCAGTCGGCCCGGCCGTGGCGTCTGCCGAGCTCTTCGAGCCGCTCCCCGTCGAGGCCGCGTTCGGCGGCACGGGACAGGAAGTCGCGCAGTTCCTCGGCGAAACCGCGCGTCTTGAGCGCCTCGCGCAGCGAGTCGGGCCACTCGCGGGCCCCGTCCTCCAGCTCGCCGTGCAGCAGCCGCCGGATCTCCAGGAGCTGCTCGGGGCCGGTGAGCAGCCGCGGCGGCGCCTCGCCGGCGAGCACCGCCTCGCGGCGCAGCAGCGCGTACGCGTAGCTGTGGAAGGTCAGCGCCAGCGGGGTCCTGGTGGTGCGGCGCAGCCGGGCGGTCACGCGTTCGCGTAGCTCACCGGCGGCCTTGCGGCTGTAGGTGAGGATGAGCATCCGCTCGGGATCGGCGCGGCGGCGCTCGATGCGTTCGACGACCGACTCGACGATGGTCGTGGTCTTGCCGGTGCCCGGCCCGGCGAGCACGAGCAGCGGGCCGCCGGGATGCGCGACCACGGCACGCTGATGCTCATCGAGCACAGGAGCCTCGGCGCGTCCCGTGCCCCCGCGCCGCACCAGCCGCCAGGTCTGACCACTCACAGCACTAGATTCCACCAGACCACAGGGGTAGATCGTGCCGGGTTGACCGGTCTCCCCGCGAGATCCGCCCACCCTAGCGGCGCGGGAAGCCGATTTCCCGCCGACGCGCCGCAGGCCAGTGCAGGTATGGGCGTACCGGAGCGTACCCGGATGGTTCAGGCGGCGCGCCGGAGGGCGGTCGCGAAAAGGGCGTGCAGCAGGCGCATCACGAGCGCCTCCAGGAGCAGGAACGCCGCCTTCGCGAGCACGGAAGCCATGAATCCAGACATTTCGCACCTCTAGGGGGAGAGAAGGGCTTTAGTGGCAGATTTCACCATAAAAGTGTCTACATCGGTACTGGTCGCGTGGCCGGGCGGAGAACACGACCTGACACCGTCCGTTCCACCAGCCCCGCGGCCAGGACCGCGACGGCGGCGCAGCCGAGCCCGATCACCCAGCCCGCCGGGCCGATCGGCCGGCAGCCGAACAGACCGCTGAGTCCCGGCACGGACACGACGACGGCCAGCACGGCCAGCGACGACAGCGCGGCCAGGAGCACCAGCCGGTCCCGGCCGCCGACCGCGAGCGTCTGCAGGAGCTGCGCCCCCACCAGGCCGACCAGTCCCACCGTGTCGGCCCTGGCACGGGTGCCCGTGACCCGGGCCAGCAGCCACGCGGCGCCGGCCGTCGCCGCTCCGGTGACCGCCCGCAGGTGGATGTCGCGGGTCAGGGCGGCGCCCAGCGACGCCTCGGGCCCCTCGGCGAGCAGCCTCTCCGGGTTGGCCGCGCCCGGCGCCCGCACGGCCACCGCCATCGCGGGCAGCATGTCGGTGAGCAGGTTGACGAGCAGGAGCTGGCGGGCGTTCAGCGCGCTGCGGCCGGTCAGCAGGCTGGAGCCGAGCGCGAACGCGATCTCCCCGAGGTTGCCGCCCAGCAGCATCCCGAGCGCGTCGCGGACCGACCCCCACATGGCCCGCCCCTCCACGATCGCGTCGATGATCGTCTCGATCCGGTCGTCGGTCACCACGATGTCCGCCGCGGCCCGCGCGGCGGGGGTCGCCTGCGGCCCGAGGGCCACCCCCACATCGGCGAGGCGGATCGCCGGGACGTCGTTGGCCCCGTCGCCCGTGACGGCCACCACCCTGCCCGCCCGGCGCAGCCCCGCGACGATCCGCGCCTTGTGCTCGGGGGTGACACGGGCGAAGACCGCCACTTCGGGCAGCACCCCGGCCAGCGCGTCGTCGTCCAGCCGGTCCAGCTCGGGGCCCGTCATCACGCGCCGGCCGTTCAGCGCGTTGATCTCGGCGGCGATGGCCTCGGCCGTGCTCGGATGGTCACCGGTGATCATGACGACGCGGACGCCCGCCCGCATCAGGCCCTCGACGCTGCGCGCGGCGGTGGGGCGCACCGGGTCGGCCAGCCCGAGGAAGCCGAGCAGGCGCAGCCGGTCGATCCGTGACTCGTCCAGGTCCGCGCGGCCGGAGGCGGCCCGTTCGGCCACCGCGAGCACCCGGTAGCCCTGCAGGGCCAGGCGTTCCACCTCCTCGGCCAGTTCCCGCCTGACCTCCTCGTCCAGCGGGACCGTCTCCGGGCCGCGCGCCAGGCCGGAACAGCGGGTGAGCACCGCCTCCGGGGCGCCCTTGACGCTCAACAGGTGCCCGCGCCCGGCCACCCCGTCTCCCACCATGCCGAGGACGGCGTGGTAGCCGCGCGCCGGCTCGAAGGGCAGCTCGTCGACCCGCCGCCAGCCCTCCGGTGCCACGCGCAGGCTTCGCGCGCCGTCCACCACGGCGCGGTCCGTGGGGTGCGGGATGGCGCGCCCGTCCTCGTGGCGGGGACAGGCCCGCAGCGCGGCGGCGACGACCGCCTCCAGCTCCGGCGTGAGTTCCGCCACCGCCTTCTCCACCCGCCCGTCCGACACCCGGGCGAGCGTGATGCGGCCCTCGGTGAGGGTGCCGGTCTTGTCGAAGCAGAGCACGTCCACCCGGCCGAGCGCCTCGATCGTGGACGGGTTGCGCACCAGCGCGTCACGGGCCGACAGCCGTTTGGCGGACGCCAGCTCCGCCACGGTCGCCACGAACGGCAGCCCCTCCGGCACCGCCGCCACCGCCAGGCTCACCGCCGGCGCCACGGCCGCCGCGACCGGAGTGCCGCGCATCAGCTCCACCACCAGGAGCAGCACGCCCGAACCGATGGACGCCGGCAGGATCCGGCGGCTCAGGGCCCGCAACCGCAGCTCCACCCCGCTCCGCGGCGGCCCCGCCGCCGCCAGCCGCGCGGTCCGGCCCGACTCCGTCGCCTCGCCGGCGCCCACCACCACGGCGAGCCCGTGCCCCGCCGCGACCGTCGTCCCCTGGTAGACCATCGAGGCGCGGTCGGCGACGGCCGCCGCCGCCGTGGGCGCCGCCGTCTTGACGACGAGCTGCGACTCCCCGGTGAGCGCCGACTCGTCCACCTCCAGGCCCGCCGCCTCGACGAGCCTGCAGTCGGCCGGTACGGCGTCGCCCGCACGCAGCTCCACCACGTCTCCCGGCACCAGGTCGTCGGCCACGACGGTCACCACACCCCCGGGCCTGCGCAGCCGTACCGGCACGGCCGTCACGCGCGTCAGGCGGTGCAAGGCCCGGCCGGCGCCCCACCGCTGGGCTCCGCCGAGCAGGGCGCCGGCGGCCATCACGCCGGCGATCAGCGCGGCGTCCAGCACCGAGCCGACGGCGGCCGACACGCCCGCGCCGGCGGCGAGGACGGGGGTGAGCGGGTTGGCCAGCTCACCCGCGCACGCACGAGCCAGGGACCCGGGCCCGTACCCGGCCCGCCCCGCCGCACGTCCGGGCGCCCCGGACAGCCCCACCCCGCCCCGGGGCGATCCAGACCCGTACCCGGTCCGCCCCGCCCTGCCTCCGGGCGTTCCCTCCGTGTGGCCGGCCGCCCGAGGGGAGTCCGGGTGGTCCGCCACGCCCCCGGCCGGACGGGCCGGCTCACCGAACCGGCCGGGCGTGCCTGTCGTCCTGCGGTGGTGGGCCTCCGCCTCGGTCAGGCCGCCCGGCGAGGTGCGCAGCCGGTCCAGGACGTCCTGGACCGGCATGGCGTGCCAGGGCGTGTGGTCGGCCGGGATCGGCGGCGGCTGACGGCCGGCGCGGCGGCCCGTCCACTCCCCCGCGACCAGCGCGGCCACCGCCGTGCAGTCGGCGGCGAGTTGGGCCCGCCGCAACGCGCCGCACGCCGGCCCGACGGCCGCCAGCCCCGCCCCCACGACCGCCCCGGCCGCGGCCACCCGGACACCGCGCCTGCCGGCCCTGCGGGCGTGAGGGAGGCAGCTCAGCAGCAGGTGCGCCCCGTCGAGCCCGCCGATCACGTCGGCGTCCCACGGCACCCGCCCGCCCCCGTCCAGCACGCCGATGGCCAGGTCGGCCTGGACCAGAGCGCGCCGTGAACGTCCCGAGACCACCGCCACGCCGTGCCCCCCGGCCTGCAGGGCCCGTACCGACGCCGCCAGCCGCGCACCTCCCGGCACGGTCCGGTCCACGCCCAGCCGGGCCGCCAGGCCGGCGTCTCCCCCGGCCAGCACCACCGCGCAGCCGCTCCCGGCAGCTGCGGCCACCGCCTCGGCGAGAGGTGCCGGTTCGGGCGCCAGCCCGACGAGCGCCACCGCCACGCCGTGCCTGGCCACCACGACCGGCCGCACCCCCTGCCGCCGCCACCCCGCCAGGTCGACCCGCTCCCCTCGGTCAGCCTCGCCGGTCCACCGGTCCGGGGTGGCCGGCGCGACCGTCCAGCCGTCGCGCTCGCGGTGCGCGTCGGGGTCCGCCAGGTCGAGGAGGGAGTACAGCCGGGCGTGCAGCTCGTCCCGGTCCGCGTCCGGGTCCACGGGCACGACCGCGTGGACCGTCCACCGACCCGTCGTCAGCACGCCGGCGTCGAGCACCACCGTGTCGACGCGGTCCATCCGGTGCAGCGCGTCACGATCCAGCACGATGGCGTCGCGCCCGGCGAGAGCGCGGACGACTGCGCCGGTGAACGCCTCCCTGCCGAGCCGTGCCGCCCGGGGCGTGGCCGCCACCAGCACCGACAGGCCTCGCCGGTGGTCGCCGCTGACGGCCGCCGTGAGGCCCTGCGCGGCCAGGGCCGCGGGGCCGGCCGCGTCCGCGTACCGCTCGACGGGGCCGCGCGGCAGCCTGACCGGGCGCGGCGCCGCCGCCGTGCGGATGTGCCGGTACGCGCCCTTCGCGGCGGCCAGCTCCGCCTCCCGCGTCTCCCAGGCTCGGCGGCCGGCGCGGGCGTCCAGGTACCGGCCGGCCGCGGCGGCCGAGTCGATGAGCAGCGTGACGGGGCGCAGGGCGAGCGCATGGGAGACGAGGCGGGTGGAGGCCAGCACCGCCTCGGCGGTCCGCCGGCCCAGGCGCTCCTCGATCTCCCGCCGCACCCGCGGAGTGTGTTCGACCAGGCTGGTGACGGCGGGCACGACGGGCGGCAGTCTCGGGACGCGGGCGAGCTGCCCGGCCAGCGCCACCCCGGCGCCGACCAGGTGCAGGCCCAGGCTGACGGCGGCCCGCGCCTGCTGCTCCGCCCCGTCGAACAGCCTCCCCGCGTCGCTCTCCCCCTTCCCACCGTCGTGGGGTCGGTCGAGCTCCTCCACGACCGCCACGAAGGCGGCCACCTCCTCCTCGTCGGCCCAGCCCGCGCTTCCGCCGTCCCGGCCGACGAAGACGCAGCCGAGTGCGCCGTTCACCTCCGCCCGGTCCGCCCCGGCGGCCCGCAGCCGCTGCTCCAGGGCGCGGGCGCCCCGCTCGGTGCCCGGCTCGCCGATGTCACGCAGCTCGATGCGGACGCCTCCCGCGCAGTGCCGCACCAGGCGGGGACGGGGAAGCAGGCCGCGTACCGGGTCGGGAAGCATGGCCAGCAGCGTGCCCGTGGTGCGGCTGAGGCCGGGCAACCGCATGTGCGCTCCCCTCGGACGGTGACGGTGCCGATCTCGGGGGAGTTCTCGGGCGAGGCCGGGCGGCTCTTCGTCTCCTTATCCCCGCACTTGAGCGCGTTTCATGCCTGCTGTCGACCTTTTGACGCTTTCACTACCGTCTCAAGCCGCACCTGCCCCCCGCCTGTCACAAGTGAGCCCGGGCAGGGCCCCTGCCGCGTACGCTGGGCCTGCCGAGTGGACGTTCACCTGGAGAAGCCGGATGCCAGCTCTGCCAGGCGAAGTCTGGCTGCTCAGCCTTCGCCCCCAACCGTCGCCGGTCACGGCGGAGGACTACGAGGCGCTGCCGGAAGAGATCGCCCGAGCCATCGAGATCGTCGACGGCTACGTGGTCCACTGCGCGGCCCCCACGCCGGACCAGCAGACGGCCAACCGGCGGCTGGCCAACCTCCTGGAGCGCTACGCCGCCGCGGCCATGCGTGAGGGACACGAGTGCCTGACGGTGAACACGGACGTGGACCTGCGCCTGAGGGATCTGCCGCTGCTCAACCGGCGGCCTGACGTGGCGGTGTACCGGTGCCTGGACCGGGCACGGGGCGAGCGGCTCAGGGCCGAACACGCCCTGCTCGTGGCCGAGATCGTCTCGCCCGGCTCCGAGACCCAGGACACGACCGACAAACTCGGCGAGTACGCCAAGGCCGGCATCCCCTACTACTGGATCATCCGGCTCGACCTGACCGGCGTGTCCGTCATCGAGCGCTACCGCCTGGACCGGGCCACGATGCTGTACAAGCACACGGGCACCTTCATGAAGGACGAGATCGGGGAAACCCCTCTGGTCAGCAACCCCATCCCTGTCGTGATCGACTGGGCCGAGCTGGAGTTCTGAGGCGCGGGCGGAGCCCTCTCTCGGGGCTCCGCCGGCGGCGGGGCGTCACTTCCAGATGTGGTCGACGACGCGGGCGGTGGCCTTGCCGTCGTCACGGGGGGCGAAGGTGGCGCGGAAGGCGTCGTAGCGGTCGGCGTGGGCCTGGGCCACCTCGTCGATCGAACGCAGGGCCTCGATGACGTCAGCCGACGTGGACAGCACCGGACCTGGGGCGATGTCCGGCAGGTCGACGTACAGGCCGCGCTTGGTCGAGTATTTCGGCAGGTCGTAGGCGTAGAAGACCATGGGCCGCCCGGTGGCCGCGAAGTCGAACATGACGGAGGAGTAGTCGGTGACGAGCACGTCGGCCACCAGCAGCAACTCGGCCATGTCCGGATAAGTCGTGACGTCGTGGGCGATGTCGGGGACGGCGGGCATGGCCTGCATCGGGTGTCCCCGCACCAGCAGCTCGTGGTCGGCCCCCAGCTCCACCCGCGCCTTGGCCAGGTCGAGCTTCACCATGGCGTTCTTGCGGTCGTAGTCGCGCCACGTCGGCGCGTACAGCACGACCCGCTTGCCCTCGACCAGCCCCAGCCGCTCGCGCACCGCCGCGGCCAGCCGGTCGCGGTCGGGCGAGGTGAGCACGTCGTTGCGCGGCAGCCCGCTCTCCAGCACCTCGCCCTGGTAGCCGAACGCCTTGCGCAGCACCGGCGTGGCCCACGGCGACTGCGACAGCAGCACGTCCCAGCCGCGCACCTCGGTGGCCTGCCGGTGCCAGACCGGCGGCCGGGGATCGCGCTGCATGTGGGCCTGGTCGTTGCCGATGTGCTTGGCCGGGGTGCCGTTCCACGTCTGGAGCACCACCTGGTCCTCGCGCGAGCGGAACCAGACGGGCAGGAAGGAGTTGGTCACGATGTAACGGGACCTGGCCAGGGCGGCGTGGTGCTCGCGGCTGCCCGCCCGCACCACGGTCGCGCCGGGCGGCGGGACGAACGCGCCGTCCTTGACGATCCAGATGTGCTCGCGGTCGTCGCCGCGCCGCAGCCGCTCCTCGTAGATCGCGCGGACGCTGTCGGCGTAGAGGCGGCCGTCATTGACGACGTAGACGGTGGCGTCGGTCAGCGGCTCGGTGCGCTGGGCCGGGTAGAAGACCCGGCGCAGCACGTGGGTGCCGGCCACGCCCTTCTCGTCGGCGGGCCGCTCCTCCTCGACGGTGACCACGGGCACGTCGAAGCGGGTGGACACGATCCGGAAGGCGCGCCCGCCGAACGAGCGCGGGTCCTCGTCGAGGCCCGGCAGCGCGGCGTGGTCCATGCGCAGCGGCACGATCTCGCCGGAGGGGTGGCGCAGGGACAGGTTCCAGGTGCCGGAGGCGAGGGGGATGCTCTCGCCGAAGCGGTCCATCGCCGACGGGGTGAGCCGGACGGTGAACGTCTCGCCGTCACGTTCCATCGGGACGCCGTACATCAGACCCGAGCGGTGCCGCAGCGAGACCACGCGCGGACCGTCCGCGTCGGGGTAGCTGCCGCGCAGGACCAGGGTCGAGCCCTCCCAGGCGGCGGAGGTGATCGCCGGGCGGATGCGGTGAGCGGAGACGATGACCCGGTCGCGGCGGTCGCCGAACACGGTGATCTCGCGGTCGCCGGAGACGGCCCTGGTCTCGCCCGAGTCGCCCAGCATGACGGACGCGGCGGGGTCGCCCTTGGGCTCCACCCACAGCCGCCGCCCGTCCTTCTCCTGCAGCAGGGCGGGCACGGCGAGGCCGACCACGATCTCGGTGCCACCGGCGACGGGCGTGAACTCGGCCGCCATGCGGTGCCCGCCGAGCCGGGCGTGCCCCTTGGTCACGGTCCGGCCGGACAGGAAGATCCGCAGTTGGAGGCGTTCGTCGTCGACCGTGACCGAGCGCAGCTCGGCCCGGTTGGGCTGGAGAACCACCTGCAGGGCCCGGTCGGACGTCCACACCGGGCGGACCCACCAGCCGGGCCGCAGCCTGAGCCCGGCGGGCCGCTCGGGCCGGCCGATGGACGAGCCGCGCAGCAGGCCGGTGGCCCGGGCGCCGCGGCTCCAGAAGACGATCTCGGCACGCCACGTGGTCGTGTCGTGCACGGCGGGCCGGTGCCGCATCCGCCTCCGGACGGCCGAGACGACTCCGCGCACCGCGCCGCGCCAGCGCAGCGCCCGCGGGCTCAGGTCGGCGGTGAAGCCGGACCAGTCGTAGTTGCAGCCCGGTTCGCGGGCGCCGTGGGTGGCCTCGGGCGCGAGCACGCGCCGGGTGCGCAGCCGTACGGGCGGCAGCCAGCGCGGACCGCGCAGCACCACGGTCGCCCAGTTGAACCGGCGGCTGCGGACCGAGAGCCCGGCGAGGTAGGCGAAGCCGGTGATGCGCAGCCTGCCGTCGACCCACTGGATGTCGTCGATGTGGGTGACGGGCACCATGTCGGCCCGGCGCAGCCGGAACAGGGACGGCGACAGCTCGTCCTGGAACGGCAGGTCGGCGTACCAGCGCAGGCCCTTGCGGATGCGCTTGGACGGCTCGGCCGCGGCGGCGACGACCTTGGCCAGGGTGTCGCCGTCGGCCAGCTCGTCGTCGGACCGCGTCTCGATGAGGTGGCAGATGACCCGCCGGGCGACGGGCAGCTCCCGTTTGACGGCCGGGTCGACGGCCGCGAGGTAGGGGCGGATGAGCGCGAGGAGCTCGCGCCTGCGGGCGGGGCCGCGTTTGACGGCGAGGTCCATCCGCGAGCCGAGCGGCCCGCTGAGCACCTCGGCGTCGAACGCGGGGTCGCGACCGCCTGGACCGACCGCGCGCATGACCGCCTCGAGCGGCTCGCCGCGGTCACACAGATCCTGGACCGTCTTCAGACGGTCGGCGGCGGGTTCGCCGCCCGGGCTCTGGGCTGTGACGCCGGTGGCCATCGGGGGGCACCGCCTTTCCGCCGTCATTCTCTTGTGCCCATGCTAAGGGGAGTCGGGTGGCACGGATCCCCGCAAAGGGGGAATCGGCACGTCAACGGCGTTCCTGTGAATCCGCTGAACGCCCGTCTTCCCGGCCGTCCCAGCGTGCCCGCCGCATGTCGGCCCGGTCGCCGCGCAGCGGGGTGCCCTCCTCGCGCCAGCGGGCCAGGCACTCCTCACGGTGCTCGGGGCTCGCGCCGGACCCGTCGGCGTGCACCACCCGCCACCACGGCACCGCGCCGCCCCAGAGCGCCATCACCCGTCCCACCTGGCGTGGGCCGCCCTCAGCGAGGTATTCGGCGATGTCGCCGTAGGCGAGCACCCGGCCCGGCGGGATGCGTTCCACCACGTCGAGGACGCGCTCGGCGAAGGGGTTCAGGCCGTCCACGCGGCGGGACCCGCCTCGATGATCTCGTCGAACTTGCCGATCTCCATCGCGCTGCCGCCGGTCCACACCTCGACGACGCCGTCACGCACGGCGTAGCTCTCGCCGTCCTCGCCGACCAGCCGGGCGCCGAGCACCGCGGCCAGCCGGACGAGCTGAGCCAGCTGCCAGTCGGAGCCGGGCTCCCCCACCACCTGCTCGCGCCACCGCCCCACGACGTGCGCCGCGCCGCCGTGCCTGGCGACGATCCCGTACGACTCGTCCAGCTCGAACCCGGCCGGCACGATCGCCTTCGCGAGGTCGGCGAAGGCGATCGGCGCCTGCCTGACCACGCGCAGCTCGTATCCCATGACGCCGGACGATAGCGGATCTTTCAGCTCTTGCGTTGATTGAGCACGACGACGGCTCCGCTGAAGGTCGCCAGCGCGGCCAGCACGCCGCCGCCGTACAGCAGCAGCCGCCACAGCTCGGCGCCCGGCTGCGACGGCACCGGGGAGTCCTCGCCCGCTCCGAAGTGCGTGTCGCCGGGCACCCCGCCGGCCGGCTTGACGGCCGCGAACCGCCGGGCCGCGTTGAGCGCGGCGCCCGCGTCGACCACGCCGAACCCGGTCTTGTCGTCGTATCCCGCCGCCGGCCGGCCCCTGGCGCCGGCCGCCAGGGCCTGGGCGACCTGTTCGGGGCGCAGGCTCGGATGGCGCGCCTTCACCAGGGCGGCCACGCCGGCGACGAGCGCGCCGGCCGAGCTGGTGCCGCGCGACAGCTCGTAGCCGCCCGTCCGCCTGACGACGGGCACCTCGACGCCGGGCGCGGCGACCAGCACGGACAGGTTGTCGCTGCTGAACGGGGCCTGCCTGCCCTGCCTGTCCACGGCGGCCACGCCGATGACCCCCGGATAGCCGGCGGGGAAGCTCCAGTAGGAGGTGCCGTTCGCCTTGGTGTAGCCGCTCTGTCCGTCGTTGCCGACGGCGGCGACGAGGACGACGCCCTTGCCCAGCGCGTACGAGACGGCTTCCCGCTCCGACCGGTGCGGCCCGTAGCTGCCGATCGACATGCTGACGACCTTGGCCCCGTGGTTGACGGCGTAGCGCAGGGCGCGCGCCAGCGGGCTCTCCCGCCCGGGGGGTTGCTCCGGCTCCGGGTCGATCGTGCCGAGGTCGGGGTCCTCGGCCACGGCCAGCGGGATGGACAGCACCCGCGCCTCGGGGGCGACGCCGACCAGCCCCTCGCCGGCGCCGGACCCGGCGATGAGCGCCGCCATGGCGGTGCCGTGGCGGCCCGGCCGGGCCTCGCGCTGCACGCCGGGCGCGCTCATGTCGGGCGCGGTGGTGACCCGGCCGCGCAGCTCCTTGACGCGGACGTCCACCAGGCTGTCGATCACGGCGACGGTGACGCCCTTGCCCTTGGTGACGGTCCACGCCTGCTCGACGTTCAGCGCGTCGAGCACCCACTGCTGCTGTTCCCGGACGGGAGCGGGCGCCGCGGCGGCGGGCGCCTGGAGCGCGAGCGCGGCGGCGGTCAGCGCGCGTACGAGGGTCAGCACACGTTCCCCTGGGTGCAGGGCGGCACCTTGGGCGGGTCCGCGAGGAAGTAGGCGATCTGGTTGCCGATCGACCTGGCGGCCGGCCACAGCTCGCTGTGCAGGATCTCCTCCGGCGCGACGGCCACCCGGGTCCGGCCGTCGGCGTAGCCGCCCGTGGAGAAGACGAGGTAGGGTCCGGCGCCCACCCATCCGGTGCGCTGGCGCTGCTGGGTGCCGAACCGCTCGGTCGGCGTGCCGGGGAAGGCGACGGGCAGCACGCCGACCCGGTCGTCCTGGGTGAGCGCCTCGGACGCGGCCACCCGGGCCTCCTCGTCCTCCAGCACGGCCACCCCGACCGTGAAGACGAACGTGGCCGTCTGGTCGACGTAGGTGGCGCGCAGCATGGTGACGCAGCCGTGCTCGTCGAGGACGCCGGCCACGGAGGGGTCCACTGCGTCGCGGCAGTCGGCCGCCGGGGCGATGCCGACGCGCCGGGCGTACTGCTGGGCGCGGTCGAGCCCGAGGTACTTCACCTCTTCGGGGAACACGCCGGACGCCGGCCACGCCTGCCAGCGCCGGGCGATCTCCTCCTGCTGGTAGCGGTGCTGCTCGCCGGGGGTGAGCGGGCGGGAGCGGGTCTCGGCGACCAGGGCCATGGTGCCGAGCAGCACGATGACGGCCGACATGGCCAGCACGCCGCCGACGAGCGCCACGAACCAGCGGCGGTAGCGCACGCCCTGCCGCAGCTCCACCTCGTCGGCCAGCCGTCGGGCCTCGGTGGCGCGGCGGGGCGAGGCCGCCGGCCAGGTGGGCACGCGCGTGCGACGGCCGGCGGGGGCGCCGAGCGGGTTTCTCCGGCCCGGCGTGGCCCTTCCGGCGCGTGGCAGCCCTGAGGTCGTCCTACGTGCCTTCACCACCGCCTCGTTCCCGGCTCGTCTTCGTGTCTCTTTCGTCCCCCTCGGTACGCGGATCATGCCTCATGGGATCCGTGTGCCCTCCGTACCCGTCTGACCAGGACGTACATGGACGCCAGCGAGGTCAGCGCACCGGCGGTGGCCGCGGCGGCGACCGTGCCGTAGACCGTGACCGCGGTGTGGTCGCGGGCGACGACGGCGATCGGCCCCCGGGAGCCCGCGCCGACGGGCGCGGCGGGGTCCTGGGCCGGTTCGCCGGTCGCGGTCTCGGTGTGCCGGGCCAGGCGGCGGGCCTCGGCCAGGGCGCGGGCGGCGTTCACCACGCCGAAGCCGGTGCCGGTGTCGTAGCCGCCCGGTGGCCGGTCGGTCGCGCCGGCGGCGAGGGCCTGCCCCACCAGCGGCGGCGACATGTCTGGATATTTTGCCTTTATGAGGGCGGCTACGCCGGACACCAGCGCGGTGGCCTGCGAGGTGCCCTGGCCCACCCAGTAGGCGTCGCCGGGCCCCGCCCCCATGATGTCGACGCCGGGGGCCGCCAGCAGGACCGAGGCGTTGCCGTTGGAGAACGTGGCCCGCCGCAGCCGCCGGTCCGTCGCCCCCACCGACACCACGCCGGGGAAGGCCGCCGGATAGGAGTAGGGGTCGAGCCCTGCGCGGCGCGCCCGGCCCGCCCTCTCGTCGCCCGCCCTCTCGTCGCCGGCCCCCTCGTTGCCCGCCGCCGCGACCAGGACGACGCCCCGCGAGATGGCGTAGCGGACCGCGGCCCGCTCCTCCCGGGTGGCCAGCTCCTTGGAGATCGACATGTTGATCACGTGGGCGCCCCGGTCGACCGCGTAGCGGATGCCCCTGGCCACCACGTTCTCGAAGCGCCGGGCGGTGTTGAACCGCACGAAGCCCGGCTCCTCGTCCTCCAGGATCACCCGCACCGACAGCACCTCCGCCTCGGGCGCCACGCCGATGACGCCCCGCCCGCCGCCGGGCCCGTGCCCGTGCCCGGCGATCAGCGAGGCCATGTACGTGCCGTGCAGGCGGCGCGGCGGCACTCCGGGCGGGTTGGCCCCGGCGGTGAAGTCGCGGCCCACGGTGACCGAGCCGGCCAGGTCGCGGTGCTCCGGATCGACGCCCGAGTCGAGCACGGCCACGGTCACGCCGGCCCCCTTGCTCGTCCGCCACGCCTTGGGCAGCTCCAGTGTGTCGATGACCGGCTGCTGCACGCCACGCACGTCGTCGGCCCGAGCGGGCTGCGCGCCTGCCGCCAGCACCACCCCGGCGCCGGTCACGGCGGCCACGGCCAGGCTCGCCCGGCTCAGCACCGCCACTCCTTCGAGGCGCAGTCGGGCACCCGCGGCGTGGTCAGCGACACCAGGATCCGCTCGGAGATCTCGGCGGCGAAGGCGAAGATGGCCGGCCGCTGGTCGGCGACGGCCCGCGCGGGCCGCCCGTCCACCTGCCCGGCGGTGGTCAGCACGACGTACGGCCCGGCCTGCCGTACGGAGGCCGCCTGCCGTACGGGCGGGGTGAAGCGATGGGACACGGTGCCGGGGAAGGCCAGCGGGCGCAGGCCGGGCACCGGAGCGCCGCCGGCGGGGAAGACCGCCTTGGCCCGCGCGGCGGCCGGCTCGTCCGGCAGCGCCACGACGCCGACCGTGACCAGGACGCCGCGCAGCTCGTCGATGTAGGTGGCGCGCAGCACGGCCCGGCAGCCGGCCGCGTGCAGCGCGCCGGCCGCTCCGGCGTCGACGGAGGCGGCGCAGTCGGTGCGCCGCGAGATGCCGATCCGGGTGGCGTGCTCCTTGCCGCCCTGCTCGGCGGAGTAGGGCAGCCTCGCGGGGAAGACGCTCCCGGCCGGCCAGGCACGCCAGCGCTCGGCCACCTCGCGCTTGGCGGCGCTGTGCAGCTCGGCCCGGGTGGGCCCCCTGGTCAGCTCCGCGCCCGCCGCGCCGGCCGCGGCCCAGGCGGCCACCGCGCAGACGAGCGTCAGCGCGGAGGCCACCACCAGGGCGGGCCAGCAGGGGCGGGCGAGGTCCACGGCATCGACCTTAGTGCGGGCGTCCGGGGTCATCCCGGGAAACCGGAACGCCCGACGAGACCGGACTCAGTAGGACGGCAGGCTGGGGTCGACGCTCTTGACCCAGCTCAGCACGCCGCCGCCGACGTGGACGGCGTCGGCGAAGCCGGCGTTCTTGACGACGGCCAGCGCCTCGGCGGAGCGCGCGCCCGACTTGCAGTGGAGCACGATGCGCTTGTCCTGCGGCAGCTTCTCCAGGGCCGAGCCGTTGAGGAACTCGCCCTTGGGGATCAGCGTGGCGCCCGGGATGGAGACGATCTCGTACTCGTTGGGCTCGCGGACGTCGACGAGGAAGATGTCCTCGCCGTTGTCCTGCATGGCCTTGAGCTCCAGCGCGGTGATCGTGGAGCCCGACGCGGCCTGGGCGGCCTCGTCGGAGATGGCGCCGCAGAACGCCTCGTAGTCCTCCAGCAGCTCGGTGACCGTGGGGTTCTTGCCGCACAGGACGCACTCGGGGTCCTTGCGCACCTTGACGTCGCGGTACTTCATCTCCAGGGCGTCGTAGATCATCAGCCGCCCGACCAGCGGGTCGCCGATGCCCGTGAGGAGCTTGATGGCCTCGTTGACCTGAATGGAGCCGACGGAGGCGCACAGCACGCCCAGCACGCCGCCCTCGGCGCAGGAGGGCACCATGCCGGGAGGCGGCGGCTCGGGGTAGAGGCAGCGGTAGCAGGGCCCGTGCTCGGCCCAGAAGACGCTCGCCTGGCCGTCGAAGCGGTAGATCGAGCCCCACACGTACGGCTTGCCGAGCAGCACGGCCGCGTCGTTGACCATGTAGCGGGTGGCGAAGTTGTCGGTGCCGTCGACGATGAGGTCGTAGCCCGAGAAGATCTCCATCACGTTCTCGGTGGTCAGCGTCGTGTTGTGGACGACTACGTCGACCAGCGGGTTGATCTCGCTGACGGTCGCGGCGGCGCTCTCGGCCTTGGGCCGGCCCACGTCGGACTGGCCGTGGATGACCTGGCGCTGCAGGTTGGACTCGTCGACGACGTCGAAGTCGATGATGCCGAGCGTCCCGACGCCGGCCGCCGCGAGGTACAGCAGCGCGGGCGAGCCCAGGCCGCCGGCGCCCACACAGAGCACCTTGGCGTTCTTCAGCCGCTTCTGCCCGGCCATCCCGACATCGGGGATGATCAGGTGGCGCGAGTAGCGGCGCACTTCGTCAACGGTCAGCTCGGCGGCCGGCTCGACCAGCGGTGGCAAGGACACTGTCTACGCTCCCATTGCAGGGGGACCTATCTCCTGTAGAAACCTAGCTGCCGAGTGGGGCATTCCCCAATCGCGTCTCACCTATGAGACGGCGGGCCTCCGCGGCCACCACGCCGGGCATCTCCATCATCGCGACGTGCCCGGCGCGCGGCAGCAGCACCAGCCGCACCCTGGGGAACGTACGGGCCGCCTTGGCGGCCATGGCGGGGCGGACCAGCCGGTCGTGCCGGCCGTGGACGATCAGCGTCGGAGCCCGGACCTGGGCGGCCTGGCGCCACAGGTTGTCCTCGCCGCGCCGGAAGTACTCCGCGACGATGCCCCGGGCGGACCCGATCATGGCGGCGGTCGCGTGGGGCAGGTCGTCGCGCCGGCGCAGTTCCTCGACGGCGTCGCGCAGCCGTACGGGGTGGACCACGTTCACGTCCGCCCACACCATCGCGAACGAGGCGGTGATGCGCTGCTCGGCGGGGACGAGCCGGAGCCGGTCGGCCACCCACTCGCCCAGGCGCGGCATGGCGGCGGCCGCGACGCGGGCGGGCCCGTACCGGGGCAGCAGGTCGGGCAGCGCGGGCGAGACGAGGGTGAGCGAGCGCACCAGGTCGGGCCGCCGCGCGGCGACCCGGACGGCCACGGCGCCGCCGAGCGAGTTGCCGAACAGATGGGCCGGCCCGGTCCGCTCCATCAGGCCGATGACGGCGCGGGCGTGGCCGGCCACGGTGTAGTCGCCGTCGGCGGGCGCGGGCGAGAATCCCGCTCCCGGCAGGTCGATGGCGTGGCCGGTGACGTCGTCCTTGAGGTGGTCCATCAGGTCGGTCCAGTTGGTGGCGGCCCCGGCCAGCCCGTGCACGAAGACCGCCTGCTCCAGCGCCCCCTCGGGGGTGGATCTGACGTGCACCGAACCCACCATGCGTCCCGGCCAGTGCGGGATCGGCTCTGCGGTCATGCGCCTTCCTCCTCACTCACTCCACGATAACCACCCGGCCAGACCATACCATTCATGGACATATACGACTTACCCCCTTTATTGGGACTCGGCGGAACTTATCCGGACTGTCTGGATCCCCAGACATGTGGGCAAATCGGACATATCCTGGCAATTCATTTCATAAATGCTTAATGAGAGCAATGAGAGCGTTACTCTCTAGCAAAACGCCACGATTCTCGTTTGCGCCGCCCCCTCGCCGGAAATGAAAAGCCACGGATGACGCATTTGATCGCCATCCACGACATTTCCTATTCGTATCAGGAAATGCCGAAGAACCAGGGCAATCGATCCTTTAGGGGGGAACTCAATGCCCACGTTCAAGAGCGCAATCGCAGGTCTCTCTCTGGCCACCGCCATGACCGGCGGGGTCGTCGCCCTCAGCGCGACCACCACGGCGGCCTCCGCCGCCACGACCACCACCGCCTCGGCCGACCACACCTTCGGCGGCCGCTGCGGCGGCTGGGGCTGGCGCCGCTGCGGCGGCTGGGGCGGCTGGCGTCACCACGGCCGCAGCGGCCGCCAGCGGGTCAAGGTGCACATCCACATCCACAACAACAACCACAACGACAACGACAACGACGCCGACGCCGACGCCGTTGCGCTGAACGGTCTCCGCGGCCTGGGCAACGACCTCGGTCGCTGAGGTGGAAGGCGCTCCCCTGGAGCGCCGGGTCGGCCGGGTGGCGAGCCGTAGGCACGCCGGCCGGTCGGGGTGAGCCACGGGCTCACGCACGGATGCCTGTGTTCGCCGGGGTCGTCGTTTCCGAGACGAGCGACGACCCCCCGCACGACCCCGGGCGTCCAGTTCGATGAAAGGCACGACCGGTTCTGGACCGGAGCTTTTTCCAGAGAAATCGGCGCCTCCGGCGGCATGTAGCCGGAGCGCTTTCCATAGCGCCATTCCGCGACGGGGACCAAGCGCGCGGGTGGCGCATCCGGACACCATTCTTTTGGGGGATTTCCCATGGGTCTGTTCAAGCACGCCATCGCCGGCCTCGCCGCCGCCACCGCCATGACCGGTGGAGTCGTCGCGCTCGGCGCGGCCACCACGGCAGCGTCCGCCACCACGACCACCACCGCCTCGGCCGACCACACCTTCGGCGGCTGCGGCGGCGGCTGGGGCTGGCGCCGCTGCGGCGGCTGGGGCGGCTGGCGTCACCACGGCCGCAGCGGCCGCCAGCGGGTGAAGGTGCACGTCAACATCCACAACAACAACGAGAACGACAACGACAACGACGCGGACGCCGACGCCATCGCGGTGAACCTGCCGGGCCGTGACGGCCCCCTCGCCAACTGAGCCCTGAGGCGCTCGGCAAGGGCGCCCACCGGCCGGCCGTGACCGTGCCGGAGTGAGCTCAACCACCGGATGCCTGTGACCGCAGAGCGGGCGCCGCTCATCGAGCCGAGCGGCGCCCGCGCGGCCACAGGCATTCGCATGACCACGAAGGACCCGGTCCAGGACCGGGCGGCGCAATTCAGTCAGCACGTCTCAAGGGGAGCACTCGAATGTTCAGTTACAAGCACGCGATCGCGGGTCTCGCGGCCGCCACCGCCATGACCGGTGGAGTCGTCGCGCTCGGCGCGGCCACCACGGCAGCGTCCGCCACCACGACCACCACCGCCTCGGCCGACCACACCTTCGGCGGCTGCGGTGGCGGCTGGGGCTGGCGCCGCTGCGGCGGCTGGGGCGGCTGGCGTCACCACGGCCGCAGCGGCCGTCAGCGGGTGAAGCTGCACATCAACATCCACAACAACAACGAGAACGACAACGACAACGACGCAGACGCCGACGCCATCGCCGTGTCGCGCCCGCTGCCCAACGTGACCGTCGCGCCCATCCCCCAGTAATCGCAGGCGAGTCCGTACGAACGGCCGCCCGGTCGACGACCGGGCGGCCGCGTCATGCGCTTTCCGGGGTCTCCGGGGCCGTCCGGTAGGTCGTCCCCTCCTGCCTGCCGTCCATGGCATGGCCTGACGGCTGGCCCCCGGGCAACCGGTCGCGCCGGCGGCCTCGCCGTGCGGACCCAGACGAGTCCGGACAACCCTTCTCAGGCGGACTTGCGTGCCTTGCGCTTGGGCGCGGCCTTCTCCTCCTTGTCCGCTGCCGCGGCGTCCTTGGCCGCCTTCGACGTCCGCGCCGGCTTCCTGCCCTTGGCGGGGCCGCCCTCGCGCTCCCGCTTGGCCGCCTCCACGCTGGCCCGCAGCGCCGCCATGAGGTCCACCGCCGGGCCGCCCTCCTCCTCGGTCTCCGGCGGCGCGACGACCTCCTTGCCCGCCACCTTCGCCTCGATCACCTGCTGCAGGGCCTCGCGGTAGGCGTCGTGGTACGCCGTCGGGTCGAAGTCCGCCTCCATCGTGGTGATGAGCGACTCGGCCATCTTGAGCTCCTGCGGCCGTACCTCGATGTCCTCCTCCAGGAACTCGAAGTCGGGCGTGCGGATCTCGTCCGGCCAGAGCATGGTCTCCAGCACGAACACCCCGTCGCGCACCCGCAGCGTCGCCAGCGACTCGCGCTGGCGCAGCGCCACCTTGACCACCGCCACCTGTCCCGAGCTCTGCAGCGCGTCGCGCAGCAGCACGTACGGCTTGGCGCCCTGTGCGTCGGGTTCGAGGTAGTAGGACTTGGCGAAGTAGATGGGGTCGATCTGGTCGGCCGGGGCGAACTGGAGGACGTCGATCCGGCGCGAGGAGGACAGCGGCAGATCCTCGAAGTCCTCGTCGGTGAGCACGACGATCTCGCCGGTGGCCAGCTCGTAGCCCTTGGCGATGTCGGAGTAGGGCACCTCTTCGCCGTCCACGGTGCACACGCGCTTGTAGCGGATCCGGCCGCCGTCCTCGCGGTGGACCTGGTGGAAGGTGACGTCCTTCTGCTCGGTGGCCGAGAACAGCTTGACCGGGATCGTGACCAGACCGAAGGAGATCGCACCCTTCCAGATGCTGCGCATGTGCACTCCTCATCAGCGGTGGCGGGCGGCTCGCCAATGGGCACATACCCGTCATGGGGCAGGGGAAGCCCACGCTCGACCACCTCCAGCGGCGCCGCGTCCCTGGAGACTTCGTACAGTCCCTTCGCCGGCCGGGCGCCGTGGCTGGGTTAGATCCGATCTCGTCGGGGAGGTGGCCTACACCGGACGGACGGACGAGCCGCGGCTGCGCCACTCCGTGTGGCGGGGGCGGCGCCCCGACGAGATCCCCTCGGAGGTCACCCGTTGAAGCAGGCGAGCAAGAAGGTCCCGGTGCGGGTCGAGGGCCGCGACCTCGTCCTGACCAACCTGGGCAAGGTGCTGTACCCGGAGGCGGGTTTCGCCAAGGCCGAGGTGATCGACTACTACAGCCGCGTCGCGCCCGTCCTGCTGCCGCACCTGCGCGGCCGGCCGCTGACCGTCAAGCGCTACCCCGACGGCGTCGGTGGGATGTTCTTCTTCGAGAAGAACGCCCCCCGGCACACCCCCGACTGGGTCAGGACGGTCCGGCTCCCCGCCCCCGGCAGCACCAAGAACCGCGAGACCATCGACTTCGCCGTCGTCGACGACCTGCCGACGCTCGTCTACTACGCCAACCTGGCCGCGTTGGAGCTCCACGTGCCGCAGTGGCGGGTCTCCGCCGACGGCGAGGCGCTGCCGCCCGACACCCTGGTCTTCGACCTCGACCCCGGGCCGCCCGCGACCATCGTCGAGTGCTGCCGGGTGGCGCTCACGCTGCGTGAGGTGCTCGACGCCGAGGGCCTCACCGCGCTGCCCAAGACCAGCGGCAACAAGGGCATGCAGCTGTACGCCGGGTGGGACTGCCGCGAGGAGCCCTCCGCCTACGCCAGGCGGCTCGCCCGGGCCCTGGAGAGCCGGCACCCCGACGAGGTCGTCAGCGTCATGGCCAGGAAGGCGAGGCCCGGCAAGGTGTTCATCGACTGGAGCCAGAACAACCCGGCCAAGACCACCGTCGCCCCCTACTCCCTGCGCGCCGGCCCGCGCCCCACGGTCTCGACACCGCTGCTGTGGGAGGAGGTCGAGGGCTGCGAGCGGCCGGCGGACCTCGTCTTCACCGCACCGGACGTGCTCGCCCGGATCGGAGAACACGGCGATCTTTTCCGCCGGGCGTAGTCTGGTTCCCGTCCGCGTCCTTCCCGTCCGCGTCTGCAAGGAGACCGCACATGTCGGAGATCGACCCACGTGGCGACGACCTCACCTACGAGGAGGGGGAGCTGCCGATCGAGGTCCCCGAGGGTGACGCCGCCGAGCAGCAGCGGCAGACCCGCGAGGACGACCAGCGGCGCTCGCGGACCTCCCTCCCCCTGGAGGCCGATCCCGCCGACGCCGCCGACCAGGACCGCGTGGTCGACCTGGATGACGACGACTACCGGTGAGGTGCGCTGACCTGCCCGTAAGATGTGCGCACCAGGCGCACTGAGAGACCCATGGGAGACCGCGTGACCACAACCCCGGACGCCAAGCCCCGGGGCACCCGGCTGCCCCGACTCGCCCGCCGCAGGCAGTTGCTGAGCGCGGCCCAGGAAGTGTTCGTCGAGAACGGCTACCACGCGGCGGCCATGGACGAGATCGCCGACCGGGCGGGCGTCAGCAAACCGGTGCTCTACCAGCACTTCCCCGGCAAGCTGGAGCTCTACCTCGCGCTGCTCGACCTCCATGTCGACGACATGGTCAACCGTTGCCGCGAGGCCCTCGCGTCCACCAGCGAGAACAAGCTGCGCGTGCAGGCGACGTTCAGCGCGTTCTTCGACTTCGTCTCGACCCAGGGCGAGGCGTTCCGCCTCGTCTTCGAGTCCGACCTGCGCAACGTCGCGCCCGTGCGGCAGCGGGTGGAGCGGTCCCTGCAGGAGTGCGCCGAGATGGTCAGCGCGGTGATCCAGGAGGACACCGGCTGCACCAGCGACGAGGCCCACCTGCTCGGGGTCGGCCTGGTCGGCATGGCCGAGGTGAGCGCCCGCTACTGGGTGACCACCCACGGCTCGATCCCCAAGGACGCCGCCGAGCAACTCATGGCCCGGCTCGCCTGGCGCGGCATCAGCGGTTTTCCGCGTACGGCGTAACCCGTTCGCTGCTCGCGATCAGTTGCCCTTTCCCACCGTCCGGGGGCGACGATGGGACAGAGCCAGCCCCCATCGAGCGACGGCTCGTCATGGCCGCGTCACAGGCACGAAAGGGAGCACGATGGAAGTCAAGATCGGTGTTCGGTCCGTTCACCGCGAGCTCGTCGTCGAGACCGAGATGTCGTCCGAGCAGGTGGAAGAGGAGATCCGCAACGCCCTGGCCGCCGATCGGGGCGTGTTCTCCATCACCGACGTGAAGGGCAGGCGCGTGCTCGTGCCGGTCGCCTCGCTCGGGTTCGTGGAGATCGGTGAGGACGAGGCGCGGCCGGTCGGCTTCGGCGGCACCCTCTGACGTTCGCGGCGTGAGGGGCGCGGCGACCGCCGCCCCCTCCCGCCGCCCTCTCGGGGTGGTGGGCGCCGGTCAGAGGCCGAGAGCCACCATCCGCTTGTTGTGCTCCTCCGTCAGCCGGGCGAACATCCGCGAGACCTCCGCCTGGTCGTCCGCTCCCGCCTGCACGAGCAGCCGGGCCAGCTCCGGCCGGGCCGCGGCGACCCGCTGCCCCTGGCTCAGCGCCTCGCCGACGAGCCGCCGCGCCCACAGCGCCAGCCGCCCCGAAGCCGCCGGGTCCGCCTTGACCGCGGCCCGCACCCGTTCCACCGCGAACTGAGAGCGGCCCTCGTCGGCCGACACGACGTCCACCAGCTCCGCCATCGGCGGGTCGAGCCGCCGGGCCGCCTCCCGGTAGAAGTCGAACGCGATGCCCTCCCCCACGTATGCCTTGACCAGGGCCTCCAGCCAGTCGGACGGCGCGGTCTGGGCGTGCCAGGCGTCCAGCGGCTCCACGAACGGCGCCATGGCCCGCTCCGGGTCGGCACCCAGCTCGGCGAGCTGGTCGCGCAGCAGGCGGAAGTGCCCGTACTCGGCCACCGCCAGCTCGCTGAGCGCGGCCCGGTCGGCAAGTGAGGGGGCCAGCGCCGCGGCGTCGTCCGTCAGCCGGGCGAAGGCGCTGAGCTCGGCGTAGGCCAGCACGCCGAGCAGGTCGAGCACGCCAGGAGAGTCCTTCATGGAAGGCAGCGTACTTCGCGGAAATCTACGGGAACATCCAGAAGCTCGGCCAGCGTTGTGGTATCGAGTACACTGCTCTGTGAAAGTGCGACCGCCCTGTGTTATTCCGGGGGTTTTCCCCGATAACCCCCCGCTTCCCCGGGTCTGCGGTCGCTGATGACACGAGAGGGCTGGCTCTACCGCGAGGACCCTGACACGGGGATGGTTTTCCGCCCGTCCGGTCCCGGCAGGCCCGCCTTCATTTGAGACTGAGGCAGGCCACGCTGACGACTTTCCGAGACCTCGGAGTCATACCAGAGATCGCCGATGCCCTCGAGACCGAGGGCATCACCACACCGTTCCCGATCCAGGAGATGGCCCTGCCGCTCGCGCTGAGCGGCCAGGACCTGATCGGGCAGGCCCGCACGGGCACCGGTAAGACCTACGCGTTCGGCATCGCGATGCTCCAGAGCATCGGCAAGCCGCGCAAGAACCGCAAGAAGCCGCGCGGCCTCGTCGTCGTGCCCACCCGCGAGTTGGCCACACAGGTCAGCGAGGACCTGGTGACCGCCGCCGGCAAGCTCGGCTCGCGGGTGCTGACCGTCTACGGCGGGCGGGCGTACGAGCCGCAGATCGAGGCGCTCAAGGCCGGGGTCGACGTGATCGTCGGCACCCCCGGCCGCCTGCTCGACCTGGTCAAGCAGAAGCACCTCGACCTGAGCCAGGTCGTCTCGCTGGTGCTCGACGAAGCCGACCGGATGCTCGACCTGGGCTTCCTGCCCGACATCGAGCGGATCTTCAAGCTGATCCCCGAGCAGCGTCAGACCATGCTCTTCTCGGCCACCATGCCGGGCGAGATCGTGGGGCTGTCGCGCAAGTACCTCAACCGTCCCACGCACGTGCGGGCCGAGCACGACAGCGGCGAAGGAGAGACCACTCCGCAGGTGCGCCAGATCGTCTGGCGGGCCCACCGGATGGACAAGATCGAGATCGTGGCCCGGCTGCTGCAGGCCGAAGGCCGCGGGCTGACCATGGTCTTCTGCGAGACCAAGCGCGCCTGCGACATGGTGGCCGAGCAGCTCGACACCCGCGGCTTCGCCGTCGCGGCGGTCCACGGCGACCTGGGCCAGGGCCAGCGCGAGCAGGCGCTGCGCGCCTTCCGCAACGGCAAGATCGACGTGCTGGTCGCCACCGACGTGGCGGCCCGGGGCATCGACATCGACGACGTCACCCACGTGGTCAACTACGACTGCCCCACCGACGACAAGACCTACGTGCACCGCATCGGCCGCACCGGCCGGGCCGGGCGCACGGGCATCTCGGTCACGTTCGTCGAGTGGGAGGAGCTGACCCGCTGGAAGATGATCAACCAGATGCTGGGCCTCGACTTCGCCGAGCCGGAGGAGACCTACTCCACCTCGCCGCACGTCTACACCGAGCTGAACATCCCCGAAGGCACCAAGGGCGTCCTGCCGCACGCCGCCCGGTCGCGGGCGGGGCTGTCGGCGGAGCGCATCGAGGACCTGGGCGAGACCGGCAGGTCACGCGTGCGGGGCCGTCGGCGTGACGAGCGGGAGGAGCGGGCGGAGCGGGAGGAGCGTCCCGCGCGCACGCCGCGCCAGCGCCGCCGCACCCGTGGCGGCAAGCTCACGCAGGAGGGCGCCGCGCCCGTGGAGACGCCGGAGGTCGAGCCCGTGGACAGCCATTCGCGCCCGAACGAGGAGACACCCGCGATCATCAGCACCGACGAGGTGGCCAAGGCCACCACCGAGCCCCGCCGCCGCACCCGGCGGTCCGCCGTCCAGGACACGCCCGTCGCCCAGGACACGCCCGTGGCCGCGCAGAGGGCCGAGCTGGTCACCGAGCCGGCCGCCCAGCCCGCCCAGCCCGCCCAGCCCGCCCAGTCCGCTCAGCCCGCGACGGAGCAGGTCGCCGAGCGGCCCGCGGCGGGCGGCGTTCCGGAGCCGAGCTTCCTGTCCACTCCGCCGCCGCCGGCCCGCAGGGAGCCGGAGCGGATCATCCCGCCGAGCCCGTTCGCGGTGATCTTCCAGTCACCCGACCTGGCGACGGACGACGACGACATCGCCCCGTCCGCCGCCACCGAGCGCAAGCAGCAGCGCCGCCAGGCGCGCGGCGCCGGCGGCAACCGCCGTCGCGCCGGCTGACGCCCGGCGATCTTGCGGAAGGGGGGCCCCCCCCGGGGGGGGGCCCCCCTTCCGGATTTCCGGGACGCTCAGGACCGGGACAGAGCACGGCGCATCACGGGACGGGTCGGGGTGCGGCGGGAGATCTCCGTGAACCCCGCCTCCTCGAACAGCGACCGCCATCCGTGGTACAGCTCGTCCGCGGGCAGGCGGCGCCCGGTGTCCGCGGGATAGCCCTCGACGGCCGTCGCGCCGTGCCCCGCCGCGTACCCGACCGCCTCCTCCAGCAGGGCGGCGGCCACGCCCCGGCCGCGGCCTTCACGGGTCACGTAGAAGCAGGTCACCGCCCATACTCCGGTCTCGGTGCGGTCCGCCGGCCTGGTGACGGGCGAGCGCAGCACCCGCGGATACTCCTCGCGCGGCGCCACGGCGCACCAGCCCAGGGGCGTCCCGCCGGCGTACGCGAGCAGGCCGGGCGCGGGCCCGGGAGCCTCGACGAGCGAACGGAGCCGGTCCCGGCGGTCGCCCGCGGGGAGCGCCTCGAACTCCGGGCCGGGCACCCGGAACCACAGGCACCAGCAACCGGAGCAGGCACCGTTGGGGCCGAACACGGCGGTCACGTCATCCCACGAGGTGGCGGGCCGAATCGTCAGTTCGCGCATATGTCACAACTCCCCTGAATCGCACCGGCGTACCGAGTTCGCCGGTGTCGAGCCGCTGACCTCGGGGTATTGTTGCCCCACGTGAGCACGCCGCGATTCCTGACCCTGCCACCTGGCGTCGCACCTCAGAAGATCGAGACGCCCCAGGGCACCTTCGCGGCCCTGGAGGCGCTCCCGGGGAGCGGCGTGGTGGAGCGCTGGCCCGCGCTGCTGGTGCCGGGCCTGACCGGCAGCAAAGAAGACTTCATCGCCATCCTGCAGACCCTGGCCCAGTCCGGCCGCCGGGTGCTCGCGGTCGACCTGCGCGGCCAGTACGAGACGCCCGGCCCCGACGACCCCGGCGCCTACACCTGCGCGGCGCTGGGCGCCGACATCGACCTGCTGGCCCACCTGATGGGCGGTGACGATCCCGTCCACCTGGTCGGCCATTCCTTCGGCGGGCTGGTCGCCCGCGAGGCGGTCGTCGACGGGCGCACGAGGTTCGCGTCGTTCACGCTGATGGGGTCGGGCCCCGCCGCGATCGTCGGCACGCGGGCGCAGCACAGCCGCACTCTCATGAAGGAGGTGCCCGAGCTGGGGCTGGAAGAGGTCTGGCACTCCAGGTTCGAGCCCGATGCGCTCAACGCGGGGGTGCCCGACGACATCCTGGCGTTCCTGCGCAAGCGGCTGCTCGCCAACTCCCCCGCGGCGCTGGCCTCCATGGCCGAGCAGGTCGTCACCATGCACGACCGCACCGACGAGCTGCGCCAGATCGAGGTGCCGACCCTCGTCCTGTACGGCGAGCACGACGACGGGTGGCCGCCCGAGACGCAGTCGGCGATGGCCGCGGCGCTGGGCGCGGACAGCGTCGTCGTGCCCGGAGCCGCCCACTCGCCCGCCGTGGAGGCGCCGGAGACGACCGCGGCCGCCCTCGTGACGTTCTGGAACGCGGCCGAGAGCCGTCTCCTGGACAGCAGGCCCGCCGGCCTGTGAACGCCTCCCACCAGGCCGGACGGCTAACCTCCGGGTAACCACCCACTTCGAAGTGCGTTCTTGTGGCACCTGCCGCCCCGGGTGAACAGTGTTCCGCATGACGACACAGCATGGACGAATCAGCATCCTCGGTCTGGGAGCCATGGGGCGCGCGCTCGCCGGCGCGCTCCTCGAAGCCGGTCACGAGGTGACGGTCTGGAACCGGACCCCTGGACGAGCGGGCGACCTCGTGGCGCGCGGTGCGCGGGAGGCGTCGAGCGTGATGGAGGCGATCGAGGCGGGCGACCTGACGGTCGTGTGCCTGCTGGACGACGCCAGCGTCCGCGAGACGCTCGCTCCGGTCGTGCCGAAACTGGCCGGCGGGACGCTCGTCAACCTCACCAGCGGCTCCGTACGGCAGGCGCGCGAGCTCGCCGGATGGTTCGAGGGGTACGGGGTCCGTTTCCTCTCCGGCGGGATCATGGCCGTCCCTTCGACAGTGGGGACGGAGGGGGCCTTCATCCTCTACAGCGGTCCGCGTGACGTGTTCGACCAGGTCGCCCCCGCGCTGGGCCCGCTCGGCCGCCCGCAGTGGGTGGGCGAGGACCCGGGCTTCGCGGCGCTGTACGACATGGCCGCGCTGAGCGGCATGTACGGCATGAGCGCCGGAGCGGCCCATGCCGTGGCCCTGGTGCACGCGGAAGGCGGCGACATGGAGGCGTTCAGGCACGAGGTGCTGGGGCCGTGGATGGAGCGGATGCTCCCGTTCATGGTGGCCGGCGCCGACGTGAGCGAAACCGTCCCCGAGGAGTACAACCCCGCGATGCAGGCGACCGGCCTGGAGAACATCCTGTCCGCCTCCGGGGAGGCGGGCGTGCCCGCGGAGCTGGCCGGACACCTGCGCACCTCGCTGTGGGGGATGCGGCGCGCCGTCCTCGCCGCCGGCTGAGCCCCGCGCCGGGCGTCTCAAGGGAGGGGCGGGGCGCGCCCGACTATGATGACGCGGGTGCGTAACCCGCCCTACGTCTGTGCCCTCGACGCCGCCATGGACGTCATCGGCGGCAAGTGGAAAGCGCTGATCCTCTGGGCCCTGGACCAGCGGCTCCATCGGTTCGGCGAGTTGCGCCGCAGCCTGCCCGGCATCAGCGAGAAGGTGCTCGCCCAGCAGCTCCGCGAGCTGGAGGCCGACGGGGTCGTCCGGCGGACCGTGTTCGAGGAGACGCCGCCCCGGGTCGAGTACGAGCTGACCGACGAAGGCGTCGCGCTATACGCCGCGCTCGGCGCCCTGGGGGAATGGAGCGCCCGCCGCATGCACCAGCTCGGTATCGTCCCCACCCACGGCGAGGGATGAACCGGCCGGGTGGCAGGCGTCCCCTACCCCGGCGCGTGGCCGGGGTAGGGGTCACTCGGCCAGAGCGTCCCAGGGGCGGCGTTCGGGGGCGGCGGTGCGGCCCTCGGGGCAGTGGCGGCGGAAGTCGCACCACGAGCAGACGGGACCCGGGTTGGGGGCGAAGATCTCGTCGAGCTCCGGTGGCGGGGCGGCGGGCGGGGCCATGAGGTCGCGGTAGCGCTCGTCGGCCGCGGCCGCCTCCGTCGCCACCTCCTCGGCCCGCCGCAGGTGGCGCCCCAGCGACTCGTCGGTGTGCCGCCACTCGACGATCTCACCGGTGGGCAGGTGGTGCAGCTCCACCGCGTGGCACGGGGTGCGCATCATCCGGGACGCGGCGATCGCGTAGACGGCCAGCGCGAGTGACGAGCGCGCGTCGTCCTGGGTGAGCGGCCGGCGGCCGGTCTTGTAGTCGACCACCACCAGCTCGTCGCCCCGCCGGTCGAGCCGGTCGATGCGGCCCGAGACCGCGATGACCTTGGTGCGGGTGGCGACCGTGCGCTCCACGCCCACCGGGTCGTCGGACGGGTCGAGCGTGCCGGTGTAGCCGGTCACGTAGTCGCGGGCCCGGGCGAGCCACTGCGCCGACTGCTCGGCGTCCCGGAACCCCTCGGTGATCCAGCCGTTGGTGAGCAGGACGGCCGCCGTGAGCGGGGTGCGACGCTCGTACGGCTCGCGCCACCACGCCGCCAGCGCGTTGTGCACGCTCGCGCCCACGCTGTTGTGCGCCCAGGCCGGCCCCTTGGCGGGCTGGGGCCGGTCGAGGTAGGTGAACCGGTAGCGGCGCCGGCAGTCGAGCCAGGAGTTCAACCGCGACGGCGTGCACGAGTAGAGCCGCCGCGGCATCCCGTCCAGGGGGAGCTGGTCGTACACCTAGACGTCGCCCGGCGTGATCCTGATCCCCGCGGCGCTGGTGCCGTCGGTGAGCGGACCGCCGGCCTGCGCGTCACCCTCGCCCGGCTTGCGGGTCAGCGAGCCGGAGACCCAGTCGTCGAAGTGCGGCTCCAGGTCGCCGATCGTGACCTCGTCACCGTGGGCGGGCAGCACCCGCGTCTCGCCGGGCAGCGTGAACAGCCGCCCGCCGATCGAGGTGAGCTGGTCGGGCAGGGCGGGGTAGTCGCCGCCGAGCTTGCCCGGCCCGTCGGCCTGCAGGGACTTGCCGGTGAACACCGCCCCGAGCGCCTCGCAGTAGAGCGAGACGCCGCCGGGCGAGATGCCGGGCGTCTCCAGGACGTCGAGCTGGACGTCGGCGACGCCGAAGATGCCGTCGTCCTCCATCTCGATGTCGGGCCAGGTCTCCGCCCAGGTCTCGCGCCACAGGGGCTTGTCCTTGGGGTGCAGGGCGATCACCGACTCGTCCCTGGCGGCCACCTCGATGGCCGCGCCGACGTGGTCGGGCAGGCCGTGCGTGCAGATGACGGCGAGCACCTCACGCTCGCCCACCTGCTCAAGGATCTTGTCGGCGTCGCGCGCCGGGTCGATGACGATCACTTCGTCGTCGTCGCCCACGATCCAGGTGTTGTTCTCGGCCTTGTGCTCGGTGCCGTCGATGTCGACGACGCCCTCGGTCACCACTCGCTCGATACGCGCTGTCACGCTTCCGAACTCTAGTCCGTTCGGCTCGCAGTGCGAATCCGTCACGCCCGAGTCGCGCGCCGATCCCGCCGGGATTCGCCCGCCCTCCGGCACCGGTCGCCGGGTCCGCGCCCGTGGGCGAGCGGAACACTAGCCGCCGAGACGCGGCGAGAAGGCGCCGAACGGCAGGTCGAGGTCGTGGTCACGCAGGTCGAGCAGGGCCAGCTCGCTCAGCGCGACGAGGCAGCCCGCCTCGGCCGGCCAGACGATCGTCCACAGCCAGTTGCCGAGTGCCTCACCCGCGTAAACGGCCCGGTCGTCCGGTCCGCCGACGCACCACAGCGGCGTCGGGTGGCCCAGCACCTCGATCTTGGCGTTCGGCGGGCCCGCGTCGAACCCCTCACCCGGGTCCGGCCCGCTCAGCCCGGCGAGCGCCGCCCCGAGCCCCACCCCGGGCTCCTCGGCGACGATGAGCACGTCGGCCGGCCCGTGGCTGATGGAGGGCCCGCAGAGCGCGACGACGCTGGCCCGGTCTCCGGTGCGCTCGTCGCCCACCTCGCCGAAGCCCGTCACCAGCCAGCCCGCCGGCAGCGGCCAGGGCAGCCAGACGGGGACCACCGAGTTCTTGCGGAGCGTCTCGACGGCCGCGAGGGAGGGCGGGCGGGGCGGCTGGAACGGCAGGACGTCGCCGTGCGCGTCGCACCGCCACGCGCTCGACCAAGCGTTGGGCCCGTGGAGGGAGGCGAAGCATCGCGGGCAGGTTGGAGGCGCCTTCACAGCTACCCACGGTGCGTCTTCCGGCGGCGTGCCGTCAAGGCCGCATTCCGTCAGCTCCTCGTTATGTTGGTCAGGTGCGCGTAAATTGTGTGGGCGCGGTGATCACGGACGGGGCGGGCCGGCTGCTGCTCGTCCGGCGCGGGCACGCTCCCGACGCGGGCCTGTGGTCGGTGCCCGGTGGACGGGTGGAGGCCGGCGAGACGGACGCCGCAGCGCTGGAACGCGAGGTGCTGGAGGAGACGGGCCTGCGCGTCGCGCCGGGCGCGCTCGCGGGCACGGTCGAGCGGCCGGGGCCGGGCGGGGTGACGTACGTGATCCGCGACTATCTCGCCTCCGTGACGGGCGGCGAGATGGTCGCGGGGGACGACGCGGCCGAGGTGCGCTGGTGCTCCCGGCACGACCTCGCCGGGCTCCGCCTGGTGGCCGGGCTGGCCGAGGTCCTGGCGGAGTGGGAGGTGTGGCCGTGAGCGGTCACCGGTCCGCGCTGAGCGTCGAGGTCCACAGGATGAGGTGGTCGGCGCTGTAGGTGGTGCTGCGGCCGAGCGCCACCACCTCCGAGCCGGCCACGGTGACCGCCGCCAGCCACTGCATGCCCGGCCCGCCCAGACGGTCCTCGGTCAGGTCCGTACGGTCCCAGGTCATGCCGTCGCGGGAGAGCCAGGCGGCGCTGTCGCCGTCGCCGGGCGTGCCGTGCCAGCCGACCGCCACCAGGCCCTGGGCGGCCGCCGCCAGGTCGTACACGGCCGCCGCCCGGTCGGCCGGGAGCCAGGTGGTTCGCCAGGTGACGCCCTCGTCCGCGGACACGGCCGCGAACACCCGCCGGGAGCCCTCGGACCGGGCCGTGCCGACGGCGACGAGCCGGTTCCGGTGGGCGACGACCTGCCGGAGCACCGCCTCGGAGGAGTCGGGCGGGCTGACGCGCTTGCGCGCCCGCCAGTTGAGGCCGTCCTGCGACACCCAGACCGCGCCGCCCGCCTCGTCCCCGGTGCTCGCTCCGCCCACGGCCACGTAGCCGCCGGGCGTGGCGGCCAGGTCGTGCACGCGGACGCCGGAAGCGCTCTGCGGCAGCTTCCTGGAGCGGGTGAATCTGCGCAGGTCGGGGGTGAACCACAGGGCCGCGCGGGCCGTGCCCGACGGGTCCCGTTCGTCGCCGGCCAGCACGTAGCCCTTCGGCCCGGCGGCGACGAGCCGGGCGTCGAGGTGCGGGTGGTCCTGGCGGCGGGACAGGTCGCCGGAGGCGGCGACGGGCGTCCAGGTGCGGCCGTCCTCGGAGGTGACCAGGAGCGGCTCGGTGACGCCGACGGCCGTCTGGGTGCCGCCGACCGCCAGCCAGCCGCGCCTGCCGTGGGCGACGTCCTCCAGGATCTGCTGGTGGGGGCCGCCGAGACTCATCGACGTCCAGTTCTGCCAGTTGAGGCTGGTCCAGATGCCGGCGTCGCCGGAGGCGGTGCCGACGGCCACGTACCTGCCGTCGTGGCCGGCCAGGCCGGTCGTCTGCCTGGCGATCCGCGACAGGCCCTCGACGTCGGCCAGCCGTACGAAGGAGGGGTCGCCGCGCGGTGGCGCGGCCATGAGGACGAGCTGGTTGTCGACGTCCGCCGCCGCCCGGTCGCCGCCCGCGAACAGGGTGCCGGACTCGGTGATGGCGAATCCGCGCAGCGTGGCGCCGGACAGGTCGCCGAGGTCGGCCCGTTTCGTCCAGGTGCGGCCGTCGGGGCTGGTCAGGACGGTGTATGTGCCGATGTCGGCCTGGCTGACCGCGGCGACGCCGCCGGCGTGGGTGATCACCGATTCGACGCCGGGGCTCTGGCCGGGCAGGCCGCGGAGGGAGCCGCAGTGCGACCACTGGGCGCCGTCCGGCGAGCAGTAGACGCGGACGTCGCCCTCGGGCGTGCGCTTGCGGAATGGCACCAGCACGAACTGGTCGCCCGCGGCGGCCAGTGACCCGGCGCGCGGCATCGCCTCGGGGAGCTGGAACCCGGTCGGCTGCCAGGTGCGGCCGCCGTCGGCGGACCGGACGACGTGCGAGCCGTCACCGTGCGCGGGCCGGGCGACGGCGACGACCGTGTCGCCCCGCGCCACGACGGCTTTCAGCTCACGCGCCGCCAGCCCGCGCGTGTCGACCCGCTGCCAGGAGCGGCCGTCGGCCGAGTGCCAGGCCACCGGGCCGGCGCTGCCGTCCTGCAGCCTGGCCTGACCCACGGCCGCGAAACCCGACCGCGTCCTCGCGATGTCGGCGATCACGTCGCCGGGCCGGAACGCCGCGAGCCCGTCCTGGCCCACGGCCGTCCAGCTGAAGCCGTCGCCGCTGGTCCACAGGCCGCGCTCGCCGCCCAGCTCGTCGCCGCCGCTGGCCAGCCAGAGCCCGTCGCCGCCGACGACGCGCCGCACGGTGGACGTGGTGGCGCCGGTGACCTGGCCGAGCTGCCAGGTCCTGCCGCTGTCGGGCGAGAACAGGAACAGCGGGCGGGGCGTGGGGATCGTCGTGTCGCTGCCCACGGCCACCACGACGCGGCCGGCCGAGGCCATGTCGTTGAGCTTCTGGTCGGAGCCGGCGCCGGCCGACGGGACCGTGAACAGGTCGTCGCCCGAACGGCCGGTGCCCGCCGCCAGGCGCAAACCCGCGACGCCCGGGTCGGTCCATCGCCAGACGAGCACGCCGGCGGCCACGACGAGGGCGAGGGTGAGCACGATGGCGACGGGCGCGGCCGGGTTGCGCCGCCCTCGCACGGGGCTGACCCGGCGCAGCGCCGCCGGTGCGGGGCCCCGGTGGTGTCGGCCGGCCGTTCCGGCGGGCCTGGCGGGCCCGGTGGCTACGAGCAGGTCGGGCCGGGTGGGCCGCCCGCCGGGCGGCCGTCCGACGCGCCGCACACCCGCCTCGCCCCCGATCCCGCCGCCATCGCCGCCGTGGTCCGGGTGGTCGTCATGATCGCCGTGGTCGCCGTGGTCCGGGTGGTCGGCGTGGTTCGGGTGGTCGGCGGGAAGGTGGTCGGGCGCCTCGGGCTCCGCCGCCACCGGCACGGGCAGCGGCATGCGGTACGGGGTCGTGGGCCTGTCGCGCTCGGGCGGCCCGGCCGCGTCACCGGCCGGCTGGGGGCCCGGCTGGTGGGGGCCCGGCTGGTGGGGGCCCGGCTGGTGGGGGCGGGGCGGCTGAGGGCGGGGCGGCCCGCTCGCGACAAGTTTGTCCGGGTTCACCGGCCGCCGGGGTCGGCGCGGCTGGTCGGCCGGAGCGGGATCGGCGGACGAGGTGTACGGTCTGCGTCCCTTGGGCGGCTCGGGCGGCGCGGGCAGCTCGTCCTCGGGGACGGGCGCGGAGAACGGCGGCATGCCCCAGGGGGAGGCCAGCGGCAGGCCTCTGGCCCGGTCGTCGCTGGGGCCTGGAGGGGTGTGCCTGATCCGCGGCTCGCCGTCGGAGCCGTACCGGTCTGTCCTGCTGTGTTCTGGTGTGTCGTGCGTTGAGGCGTTCGCGTCGTCCCGACGCGGATCTTCATCACCCGGCGGTCGCCGTGGTAGGTCGCTGGGGCCGGAGGCCACGCGGCGCACCTCCTAGTACGAGCTTGCGAGCATGTCGAGCCTGTCGAGTGAGTAGATCACCTCCACCGGTCCCTCGCCTCCCCCACAGCAACCAGACCAGCATGCCCGAGCCGGAATGGCGAGACCTCTCTAGCGAGATTTCCGGAACCTCGCGCCTGGTTCATGCAGAGACGGTGGCGATCGACCGTTTTCTGGCGAGATACAGTACGCCCACCGCGAAGACCGAAAGCTGTACCACCGTGCCCGCTAGCGACTGCCAGGGCACGTCCCCCTGCTCCAGGGCCTCCTCCAGCTTCCCGGCCGCCGCGCTGAGCCCGAACGCCACCGCGTTGTTGACCACGTGCAGCGCGATCGGCGCCTCCAGCCCTCCGGTGCGGATGGCCAGCCAGCCCATGAGCGCCCCGAAGCTGAACACGTCGATCAGCCCCACCCACGTGTAGCCGTGCAGCGAGGCGAACACCGCGGACCCGATCAGAATCCCCCACACCGGGTTGCGCAGGTGCGCGCCGAACGCCTGCAGCAGCCACCCTCGGAAGACGTACTCCTCGGCGGCCGCCTGGAACGGCACCAGGAGCACGATCACCGCGAGGGCGGGCAGCAGCGCCTCCCACCCGGCCCAGCCGAACAGCTCGGAGACGTCTCCGCCGGTCACCGCCAGCATCGCGATCTGCGCGCCCTGCCCGAGGGCCAGCGCGAGCACCGCCACCCCGGCGCACTGCGCCAGCCACGACCAGCGCAGCCGGCCGGCGACCGACGACAGGGTGCCCGGTCTGCGCTGCTGGACCAGCGCCGCAGTGCCGAACACCAGAGGCAGCACCAGCGCGATCGACAGCAGCAGCACCACCATCGCGAACACCGGGTCGCCGAAGATCTGGGCGGAGGCGCCGGGCTGCATCGGGATGCCGGCCAGTCCGGCGATGACCGCGCCCACGACGACCACGACGACGCCCACCGTCAGGAATCCGGCGGCCACGATCAGCGTGCCGACGACCTGGCGCCACAGGCGGGCCCCGGAGGTTCTGGCGAGCTGGTCGTAGCGGGCGCCGGACGGTGTGGGCAGGAACCAGGACGGCGGCTGCGGCGGCAGGTAGGGGTACGGGTACGCCGGCGGTGCGGGCTGGTGGGGGCCGAAGCCCGGTCCTTGGTTCTCCTGCATCTCTCCATTCTGGGCCGTCCGATGCGCAATAGTTCACAGACGGCAGGCCGATTCAGGCGGATGCTCAGGGGGTCAGCCCGTCGACCCCTGGGAGCGGATCCAATGTCAAGGCTGGGACCTATCGTCACTCTGACGGCCGGCGCTGTGCTCGCCGCCGGGCTGGGTGTCGCCAGCGTCACCTCGGCGCCGGCGGCGAACCCGACCGCGGCCGCGGAGACCGCCGCCGCGAACGAGACCGACGACACCACCGACACCACCGAGCCCGACGCCACGGGCGGCGACGGCGCCGAGGCCACCGCGCCCGAGGCCACCGTGCCCGCGGCCACGCCGTCCCCGACCGCCGAGTCCGGCACGCCGGCAGCCGCCGACACCAGGCTCGACTACGCCGGCCGCGTGCCGGGCAACGGCGGCCTCATCGCGATCTCCGTCCGTGGCGGCAAGGCCATCGGCTACTTCTGCGACGGCAGGACCGAGGCGTGGTTGAAGGGCGACGCCACGGGCGGCGAGGTCGGCCTGGAGGGCTTCGGCGACGCCGCGGCCGGCGCGACGCTGGGCGGCGGCAAGGCCACGGGCTGGCTGAAGCTCGGCGGCAGGAAGTGGAACTTCACGGCGGCCACCGTCAAGAAGCCGTCCGGCCTGTACCGGGCGACCGCGCAGATCAGGGGCGCCCGGCTGCGCGCCGGCTGGATCGTGCTGAGGCGGCCCGAGGGCGGCTTCACCCAGGTCGGCGCGGCCGTCCTGGACGAGACGCAGGTACGGGTGCCCGAACTGGACGGCGACCGGCCCACCGCCCCCGTGGCCGTGGACGGCGCCACCCTCTATCCCAAGGACGTCGACGGTTTCATCCAGGAGATGCGATGACCGCCCTCATGCACGAACCCTCCCGCACCCGGTTCGCCGCGTTGCTCGTCCCGCTGCTCGCCGGCGGCCTGGTGATGGTCGCGCTCGGCGTGTACGGGCGGGCGCACACGCCCACGGGTTTCGCGGTCGGCCCGGCGGGCTTCTCCGCCGCCCTGCCGATGAAGTCGTGGCTGACGACGGGCGCGTTCGTGCTCGCGTTCGTCCAGGTGGCCTCCGCCCTGTCGATGTGGGGCCGGCTCAGCGTCTCTGTCCCGCCCTGGGTGCACCGCTGGTCGGGCCGGCTCGCCTTCGTGCTCACCATTCCCGTGGCGTTCCACTGCCTGTACGCCCTGGGTCTGCAGTACGACGTGCCTCGGGTGCTCGCCCACTCGCTGCTCGGCTGCTTCTTCTACGGGGTGTTCACGGCGAAGATGCTGGCCCTGCCCAAGCGGGACGCGCCGGGCTGGACGCTGCCGGTGCTCGGCGGCCTGGCGTTCACCGCCCTGGTCGGGCTCTGGCTGACCTCGTCGTTCTGGTTCTTCACCACGATCGGGGTGAAGTTCTAGCCTTCCGGGCTGAACGTCGACATGCGCCTCAGCCCCGCGGCGCGGCCCTTGGCTGCCACGACGAGCGCCATCTTCCGCGACGCCTCGTCGATCATCTCGTCGCCCAGCATGACCGCGCCGCGCCGTTCCACCGTCGTGGAGTACGCGTAGGCGTCCAGGATGAGCTCGGCGTGGTCGTAGTCCTCCTGGCTGGGCGAGAACACCTCGTTGGCCGCCTCGACCTGCGCCGGGTGGAGCACCCACTTGCCGTCGAAGCCGAGCGCGGCGGCCCGCCTGGCCACCCGGGTGAACCCCTCGACGTCCTTGATCTGGAGGTAGGGCCCGTCGATCACCTGTAGGTCGTGCATCCGGGCGGCCATGAGCAGCCGCATGAGGATGTAGTGGTAGGCGTCGCCCTCGGTGTAGCCGGGCGGTTGCTCCCCCACGACCATCGTGCGCATGTTGACCGAGGCCATGAAGTCGGCGGGCCCGAACACGAGCGTCTCCAGCCGTGGTGACGAGCCGGCGATGGTGTCGACGTTGACCAGTCCGCGGGCGTTCTCGATCTGCGCCTCGATCCCGATGCGGCCGACCTCGAAGCCCATCGTCTTCTCGATCTGGGTGAGCAGGGTGTCGAGCCAGACGATCTCGGTGCTGTCCTGCACCTTGGGCAGCATGAGGCAGTCGAGCCGGTCGCCCGCCTGCTCCACGACCTCGATCACGTCGCGGTACGTCCACTGCGTCGTCAGGTCGTTGACCCGGACCACGCGCGTCTTGCCGGTCCAGTCGCCCTCGCGCAGCGCGGCCACCACGTTGGCCCGGGCTTCCTGCTTGGCCAGCGGCGCGACGGAGTCCTCCAGGTCGAGGAAGACCTCGTCGACCGGCAGGGTCTGGGCCTTCGCCAGGAATCGGGGGTTGCTGCCGGGCACCGCGAGGACCGAACGACGTGAACGCATGCGCACACGCTAGACCATGGCCTCCCCAGCGCCCATCCAAGGGATTCCGGCCGTTCTCGGCGACCTCGTGTCGTACACGAACCGGCATCTGGATGATGTCATCATCCAGATTGTTCTATCATCCGAATCATGACGCTCCCCGAGATCCGCCTCACCGACCTGGACGTGATCCGCGACCCGTTCACCGCCTACGGGCGCGCCCGCGAGCTTTCGCCGCTGGCGCGGGTCGTCGTGCCGGGGATGAGCCCGATGTGGGCGCTGACGCGGCACGAGGACGCGCGGGCCATGCTGGGCGACCCCAGGTTCGTGATCACCTCCGACAGCTTCATGCGCCCCGACGTGCCCGCGGACTGCCTGCCGTACCTGCGCACCATGTCGGAGATGGACGGGCCCGAGCACCTGCGGCTGCGCCGGCTGGTGGCGCCCGCGTTCGCCGCTCGCCGCGCCGGCGCGTTCCGAAAGGTGGTCGAGCCGATCGTCGGGCGGCTCCTCGACGCGTTGCCCGGCCATGCCGAGGACGGCGTGGTGGACCTGCTGGAGCACGTGGCCAAGCCGCTGCCGATGGAGGTCGTCTGCGAGTTGGTCGGCGTGCCCGAGCCCGACAGGCCACGCTGGCGTGAGTACGGCGCCCTGATCGTGGCCGGCGCCGGCCCGGCCTTCGGCGCGGCCATCCCCGACATCATCGAGGGAGCCAAGGAGGCGGTCGCGCGCCGCCGCCGCGAACCGGCCGACGACCTGTTGTCCGACCTCATCCGGGTCCGCGACGAGGACGGCGACCGGCTCGGCGACACCGAGCTGGTCACGCTGGTCTGGCATCTCGTCCTCGCGGGCCAGACGCCCGCCAACCTCGTCGCCAACGCCGTGGACGTCCTGCTTGCCCATCCGGACGCGCTCGCCGCGTTGCACGCGGACCCGGCGCTCATGCCGGGAGCGGTGGAGGAACTGATCCGCTGGTGCGGCCCCAACCTGCTGACGATCCCCCGTTACGCGCGCGAGGACGTCGACCTGTACGGGCACCCGGTGCGCAAGGGGGAGACGGTCACGGTGTCGCTCGCGGCCGTCAACCGCGACCCCCGCGCCTTCGCCGACCCCGACAGGTTCGACATCACGCGGGAGCCGGCGCCGGTGGGCCATCTGGGGTTCGCCCACGGCCCGCACTTCTGCCTGGGCGCGTCGCTGGCCCGCGTCCAGACGGAGGTCGCGCTCGCGGCCCTGCTGCGCCGGTTCCCGGGTCTCGCGCCCGCCGTCCCGGGCGCGGCGCGCGCCCCCGACCCCGGCACCTGGCGGCTGCTCTCGCTGCCCGTCGCCCTCTGAGGTCGCGGCGGTTACAGTCGAGCCGTGAGCGACACACGCGCGGCCGTCGAGGAGGGCGCCAAGAAGTCCGGCGTCCTCTGGGTCACCCTCGACCGCCCTCGCCTGGCGTGGCACGCCTGGCACGACGGAGCCGTCCACCTGGTGACCGGTGGCGAGGAGCAGGACCTGCCCGGCCTCGCCGCGCTCGACACGGTGCGCGTCACCCTGCGCAGCAAGGACAACGGCGCCCGGCTGGTGGAGTTCGAGGCGCGCGTCGGCGTCGTGGACCAGGCCGCCGAGCCGGAGGTGGTCGCGGTGCTGGCCAAGGAGCGGCTCAATGCCCGCGACAGCGAGCACCTGGCCGAGCGCTGGGCCCGCGAGTGCACCGTGATCCGGCTGACGCCGCTGACACCCTGACGGCACGCACCGGGGCGAGACCGTCAGGAGGACACGGCCACCGGCTCCGGCTCGGTCGCCGCGGCGGCCCGGGGGCGTGCCGCGGCGGTCTGCGCGAGCAGCGCGCCCGACAGCACCAGCAGGCCGCCGAGGATCTGGAACCCGCCGAGCGTCTCCCCCAGGAGCGCCCACGCGACCACCGCACCGCCGATGACCTCCAGCGACGCCACCGTCGCGCCGACCGCCGCCGACAGGCGCCGCACCGCGTTGACGCCCAGGATGTACGCCGTCACGGTCGCGATCAGCACCATCCACAGGTACGCCCCCGCGACCGGCAGCGTGACCCCGCCCTGCGGCGTGGCGGAGACGGCGAACGCCTCCCAGGGGATGTTCCACGGCCTGGCGAACGGGGCGAGCACCACGGCGGCCCCGAGCATGCCCCAGGCGATGAGGCCCAGGGGGTCCACGTCGTCCCCGAAACTATCGCTCATCAGGAAATATCCGGCGCAGCACGCCCCGGCGGCCAGCCCGAGCAGCAGCCCGACGGCATCCAGCCGCAGCCCCTGCCAGGCTTCCACGACGATGCCGAGCCCCACGACCGCCACCACCGCGCCGACGAAGGCCGCCCGCGCCAGCCGCACCTTGCGCACGAACCGCACCCAGACGACCACCATCACCGGGGCCATGAACTCCAGCAGCAGCGCGATGCCCACCGGCAGCCGCGTGATCGCCACGAAGTAGAGGGCCTGCACCCCGGCCACCGCGACGACCGCGTACATCCCGAAGAACGGCAGCCGCGAGCGCGGGATGCGCAGCGCCTTCGGCCTGGCCACGAGCAGGACGGCCAGGAGCAGCAGCCCCGCGCCCGCCATCCGCGCCCACACCGCCTCGATAGGGGCGAGCCCGGCGGCGATGAGGTACTTGGCCATGGGCCCGGAGAACGCGAAACACCACGCGGAGACGAAGGCGATCGCCAGGCCCGTATATCGCATCACAACACCACCCGTAATTACCGTCAGAGATATTTGATACTGACATGAGGGGCGTACCAGGCGCAATGCCGCATGGCTGTTAGCCTGCAAAGATGAAGATCTTCGTGGCCCGCCTGGCCGGGACCTCGGTCTTCGATCCCGCGGGCGACCCGATCGGCCGCATCCGGGACGTCGTGGCCGGCCTGCGCGGCACCCGGCCGCCCAGCGTGCACGGCATGGTCGTCGAGGTCCAGCCGCGCCGCCGGGTGTTCCTGCCCATGACCCGCGTACGCGGCATCGAGGCGGGCGCGGTGGTGTTCACCGGAAAGCTCAACGTGCGCCGGTTCGTCAAGCGCGCCAGCGAGACGCTCGTCATCGGCGAGATGCTGGACCTCACCGTGACCGTCGACGGCGAGCCAATGACCGTCTACGACGTGGCGATGGAGGAGACCAAGCCGTCGGTCTGGGAGATCACCAAGGTCGCCGCCTACCGGGGCAGGCGGCGGCGCGAGCCGAGAATCGCCGCCTGGGACGAGGTGTCGGGGTTCGACGTGCTGCAGAAGGACCAGGGCGCGGCCGGGCTGATCGCGGCGTTCGAGTCGATGCGGCCCGCCGACATGGCCAGCGCCCTGCACGAACTGCCCGGCAAGCGCCGCGTCGAGATCGCCCGCGCCCTCGACGACGACCGGCTCGCCGACGTGCTGGAGGAGCTGCCGCCGCGCGACCAGATCGGCATCCTCGGCACCCTCGAACCCGAACGGGCCGCCGACGTGCTGGAGGAGATGGGCCCCGACGACGCCGCCGACCTGCTGCACGACCTCCCCGAGGAACAGGCCAGCCAACTGCTGGCCCTGATGGAGCCCCAGGAGGCCGCGCCCGTGCGGCGACTGCTCTCCTACCCGACCGACACGGCCGGCGGCATGATGACCACCGAGCCGGTGATCCTCCCGCCGAGCGCCACGGTGGCCGAGGCGCTCGCGCACATCCGGCACAAGGACCTCACGCCGGCCGTCGCCGCGCAGGTGTACGTCACCCGGCCGCCCAACGAGACGCCGACCGGGCCGTACCTCGGCGTGACCCACTTCCAGCGCCTGCTGCGCGACCCGCCCTCGACGCTGCTCGGGGCGGTGCTCGACCCGTCCATCGACCCGATCAGACCCGACTTCACGCTGCCCGACGTCGCCTTCTACCTGGCCAGCTACAACCTGGTGGCGGCGCCCGTCATCGACGAGCTGGGCCGCCTCGTCGGCGCCGTCACCGTGGACGACGTGCTCGACCACATGCTGCCGGCGGACTGGCGCGAAAGGGCGCACCCGTGACCACCGAGCGCCTCGACCAACCGCGCGACCTGCGCCGGACCCTGCGCCCGCACTACGACCGCGAGGCGTTCGGCCGCCTGTCGGAGCGCATCGCGCGCTTCCTCGGCACCGCCAGGTTCATCGTCTACATGACGGTGTTCGTGGCGGTCTGGGTGACCTGGAACGTCGCGGCCCCAGGCTCGCTGGCGTTCGACCCGTACCCGTTCATCTTCCTCACCCTCATGCTGTCGCTGCAGGCCTCGTACGCGGCGCCGCTCATCCTGCTCGCGCAGAACAGGCAGGCCGACCGCGACCGCGTCCAGTACGAGCAGGACCGCGAGCGCGCCGAGCGCGACCAGGCCGAGATCGAGTATCTGACCCGCGAGATCGCCGGGCTGCGGATGGCGCTCAGCGAGGTGGCCACCCGCGACTACCTGCGCACCGAGCTCCAGCGGCTGCTGGACGAGCTCAGGGAGCGGCCCTGACGTCGAGCCTGGCGAGCAGGTCGCCGATCCGGCCCAGCTCGCCGGGATCGAGCCTCCTCGACGCTGAGGCCCTCGTCGCCCGGAAGAGACACGGAGTAACCTGAGAACGTTGCGCGGACACCTGAAAGCACGGATTAACCCCGTCGCTTCCCTGGTTCATACCATGGAGGGGCATCCTCGCCGACGTGTCGCGCCGGTCACCCACAGACGACTAAGGAGGGACGGCACTCCCTTCGTGCCGATACTTCGATGGCACCAACCCAGCAGCAGGTGACGGCCGCCCTCGCCACCGTCATCGATCCCGAGATCCGCCGCCCGATCACCGATCTCGGCATGGTCAAGAGCGTCGACATCGCGCCGGACGGCCTGGTGCGCGTAGGCGTCTACCTGACGGTGGCCGGTTGTCCGATGAAGGACACCATCCGCCGCGACGTCGTCGCCGCGGTCTCCAAGCTCGACGGTGTCACGAGCGTCGAGCTGGAGCTCGACGTCATGAGCACCGAGCAGCGTAAGGAGCTGCAGACCAAGCTCCGCGGCGACCGGGGCCCGGAGAAGGAGATCCCGTTCAACCAGCCCGGGTCGCTGACCCGCGTCTTCGCGGTGGCCAGCGGCAAGGGCGGAGTCGGCAAGTCGTCGGTCACGGTCAACCTGGCCGCCGCCATGGCCGCGAACGGTCTCAAGGTCGGCATCGTCGACGCCGACATCTACGGCCACAGCGTTCCTCGGATGCTCGGCGCCGCCGAACGCCCCACCAAGGTCGAGGACATGATCATGCCGCCGGTGGCGCATGACATCAAGGTCATCTCGGTCGGCATGTTCAAGCCCGAGGGCAACACGGCCGTGGTCTGGCGCGGGCCCATGCTCGACCGCGCGCTGCACCAGTTCCTCGCCGACGTCTACTGGGGCGACCTCGACGTCTTGCTGCTCGACCTGCCGCCCGGCACCGGCGACATCGCCATCTCCGTGGCCCAGCGCCTGCCGTCGGCCGAGCTCCTCGTCGTCACCACGCCGCAGATGGCCGCCGCCGAGGTGGCCGAGCGGGCCGGTTCGATCGCGGCGCAGACGCACCAGCAGATCGCGGGCGTCATCGAGAACATGGCCTGGCTCCCCTGCCCGCACTGCGACGAGCGCATCGCGGTGTTCGGCGAGGGCGGCGGCCAGACCGTGGCCGACGCGCTCACCCGCACCCTCGGCTCGCGCGTGCCGCTGCTCGGTCAGGTGCCGCTCGACCTGCGGCTGCGCGAGGGCGGCGACGAGGGCAAGCCGCTCGTCCTGACCGACCCCGACTCCCCCGCGGCGGCCGAGCTGCGCTCGATCGCGGCCACCCTCGGCAAGCGGGCGTCCAGCCTGAAGGGCATGCAGCTCGGGCTGGCCCCCAACCGCCGGTAGCCGACGACGAGAAGCGGGGGGGGGGGGGGGGGGGGGCCGCCGCCCGCCCCCCCCCCCCCCCCCCCCCCCCCCCCCCCCCCCCCCCCCCCCCCCCCCCCCCCCCCCCCCCCCCCCCCCCCCCCCCCCCCCCGCTTCTCATGTTCGGGCGGGCCGGTCTCAGGTGGCCTCGGCGTCGGGGCGGGCCGGTCTCAGGTGGCCTCGGCGTCGTACGGCGGGAGCTCGCCGTAGCCCAGCTCGTCCACGAGCTCCTGGACGGGCGGCGCGGTGACGGGGTCGAGCTCGCGCGGCTTGCCGTTCCAGTCGTCCTCGAGGTCGTCCAGGAGGTGCTTGCGGACGAAGTGGCGCGGGTTGAGGTCGGCGGGGTCGAAGTTGGACAGCTCCGGGGGCAGCCCGGCACGCAGGTCGTCACGCGCGTTGTTGGCCATCCGGCGCAGGTTGCGCAACGTCCTGCCCGCCTGCGCGGCCGCCTCGGGCAGCTTCTCCGGCCCGAAGACGAGCAGCGCGATGACGATCAGCGCCCCGATCTCCAGCCAGCCCAGTCCGAACACCGTGAGCTCCTACCGCAGTCCATTGCTCCGAGGACAACCCCGGCGTATCCCAGACTAAAGGCTCCAGGGGGCTGGTCGGTCGTCCACGTCGGACAACAACGTACCAACCACCCGCCTCCGCGGCCCGAGCGCATCAGGCGTGACCCGCCCGCCGCAGGGGCGGGCGGCACGGCCGTTCGGGATCAGGACGGGGTCGGCGCCGGGGTGTCGTCGGCCATCACGGTCAGGGTCGCCGAGCGCTCCTGACCGGCCCGCTCGTACCTGAGGTTGATCTTGGCGCCCGGCGCCTTGCTGCGGATCAGCGCGATGAGCTCGTTGCCGTCCTGCAGCCGCAGCCCGTCGATCTCCAGGATGACGTCGCCCGGCTTCAGGCCGGCCTTGGCGGCGGGGCCGTTGGCGTCGATCGGCTGGCGGCCCTCGGCGGGCTCGGAGGCGATGCGGACGCCCTGACCCTTGTAGTTGCGGTCGAGCACGATGCCGATCTTGGGGCGCTTGGCCTTGCCGTCGGTGACGAGCTCCTGCGCGACACGTCGCGCCTGGTTGACCGGGATGGCGAAGCCGAGGCCGATGCTGCCGCTCTGGCTGTTGAGCGACCGGCTCAGCGTGGCGATGGCGGAGTTGACCCCGACGACCTCGCCCTTGCCGTTGACCAGCGGGCCGCCGGAGTTGCCCGGGTTGATGGCGGCGTCGGTCTGGATGGCGCTGATGTAGGCGGGCTCCTCGGACGTGCCGCCCTCGTCGCCGGCGATGACCGGGCGGTTGAGCGAGCTGACGATGCCCGTCGTGACCGTGCCGGACAGGCCCAGCGGCGAGCCGACCGCGATGACGGGGTCGCCGACGACGACCTGGTCGGAGTTGCCGAGGGTGATCTCCGGAGTGCCGAACGTCTCCTCCGGCTTGACCACGGCCAGGTCGGAGCCCGGGTCGCGGCCGACGATCCGGCCCGTGGTGGTCTTGCGGTTGTGGAACTGGATGCGGATCTCGCCGCCCCTGGCGGCCATCGCGACCACGTGGTTGTTGGTGACCACGTAGCCGTCCTTGATCAGGAAGCCGGAGCCGGTCGCGCCGTCGGCGCTCGTGCCGTTGCCGACCTCCAGGGACACCACGCTCGGCAGCACGCGGGCGGCGACGCCCGCCACCGAGTCGGGCGCCCGGTTGCTGGTGCCGTTGGGCGGCGGCCCGAGACTGTAGGACGGGTTGGTGCCGTCGGACGACCTGGTGAGCAGGTAGGTGCCGACGCTGCCGAACAGGGAGGCGGCGAGCGCGATGACGACGGCCAGCACGATCAGCAGGCCGGTGCCGGGGCCGCGCCGCGCCGCGACCGCCTGGCCGGCGGGCGGACCGGCCGGCGGCGGGGCCCACCCGGGGCCCATCCCGAACGCGTTGCGCGGTGGCGGGATGTCGCCCCCGTAGGACGATGACGGGATGTCGCCTCCGTAGGGCGATGGCGGGATGTCGCCGCCGTAGGGCGGCGCGCCGGGCGAGCTGCCGAAGAACGGGCTGTCGTAGGCGCGGGTGTCGCCGCCGGCCGGCGCGTCACCGCTCGGCGGCACGCCGTACGGGGTGCTGTCGGGGCTGGCGAAGAACGGGCCGGCGGGCTGCTCGGCGCCCTGCGGCCCGGACGTGTCGCCGCCCCCCTGCCCGGGCTGGTCCTGCACGCCACCGCGGCCGAACTGCTGTGGAGGCCCCCCGTCATGACCGGGCTGGTCCGGGGCGTCGCCGGGCCCTGACCGGTCGCCGCGCTGAGCGTACGGTGCCGGGCCGGCGTGCTGGGCCCGGTCGGCATGATCAGCATGATCAGCATGGTGAGCATGGTCGCCGTGGACCGACGCGTCACCGGGACGCCCCGACGGGTCTCCCCAGCCACCGGACCCGGCCGGCTCGCCGGACCGCTCCGCCGGCTCCCCTGCCGGCCGGAACTCCGGGCGCCCCTGCGCGTCTGGGAAGTCCGACGGCCTGCGTCCGTCGTCGGGGCGCGTCTCGTCGGTCATCTAGGTCTCACCACTCCTTGCTCGACACCGCAATCCTGGCGCGATAGGCATACGAGAGTCGTAAAGCATGTGTCAGGAATCGCCGTTATGAGCGCGGACTCCGACAAAATACCGATCCCAGATCGTATGCCCCTGACGCTGTCGACTACGCCAACCGAGTATTCCAGGCTCTGACCGCTGGTCAGGGCGTGGCGGTGGGAGGAGTGCTCACGGGCGAGTTCTGCTTGATCATCTCGACCGGCGGGGGCGAGGTGCTCTGGCCCGAACCGGAGACCGCGAAGAAGGTGCCGAGGGCGACGGCCGCGGACACCACGCCGACCGCCACGTAGGAGCCACGCCGCCTAGCGCCGCGGCCAGGGCCCGAACCGCCACCATTCGCGTTGCGCGGCCGGTTGTCCGGCGGGGCGATGCTGTGCGGCCCAGGAAGGGGCACCCCGCCGAACGTCCGGGTAGGGAAAGGCCGCTCCCGAGGCGGCAGCGGGCCGCCCGGCTCCGCCATCCGCAGCAACGACATGGTCAGGTCCGCCGGCATGGCCAGCTCGTCGAGCGAGCGCAGGCGCGACTTCAGCGCCCGCATCGACTCGACCTCGTGCCTGCAGTCGGCACAGAAAGCCAGGTGGGCGAGAGCACGATCACGTTCGGTGTGATTGAGCTCGCCGTCCACCAGGGCGGACACACGTTCTCCAAGATGCGACATATCAGACTTCCTCCCCACGGGTCCCGGACGGGAATGCTGGCGGGGGGAGTTGTGAGTTGCGGGGAGCCCGGTGATCGAGCGCCTCGCGCAACTGCGCCCGGCCACGGTGAATACGGCTGCGGACCGTGCCCAGCTTGACGCCGAGCGTGGCCGCGATCTCCTCGTAGGACAGGCCCTCGATGTCGCACAGCACGATCGCCGCCCGGAACTCCGGCGCGAGCGCGTCGAGCGCCGCCTGGATGTCGGGCTCGAGATGGGCGTCGTCGAACGCCTGTGCCGGCGACGGCTCGCGACCGCGCAGCCGCTCGGCGGCGTCGTCGGCGAGCCCCTCGAAGCGGATGCGCTGCTTGCGCCGGGCCATGTCGAGGAACAGGTTCGTCGTGATCCGGTGCAGCCAGCCCTCGAACGTGCCAGGCGTGTAGCTGGACAGCGACCTGAAGACCCGTACGAAGACCTCCTGTGTGAGGTCTTCGGCGTCATGAACGTTGCCGGTCAGGCGATACGCCAGCCGATAAACGCGGGCGGAGTGTGTCCGCACCACTTCCTCCCAGGTGGGAGGCGTCCAGTCGGACACGGGAGCATCGGCCTGGTGGTCGCTCTCGTCCACCAGAACTCCTCTCTCTGGGACCACCGCTACCGCCATAGTGCCTGGTTTCGTCCCTTCATGCGCACTGCCTGCCTTCCGGACCGGCAAAGCCCGTTTAAACCTGCAACGCCGCAAGGTGCTCCTGAGTTCCCGTCCTGGCGTGTCTCCCCTAGGCTGCGATCGGTGACCAATCGCACGAAAGTGGGGGGAGGGGGCCGATGACCAGTCCGGTAGAGGCCACTCTGGCCTATGCGGAGCAGTTCCATCACGAGGATGAGATCCTGCACGCGGCGCGCCGGCGCGGCCTGGAGATGGGCGCGCCGCCCATCCTTCCGGGAGGCGGGGCCGCACTCTGCTTCCTCACCTCGGCGCTGAACGCCAAGTCGGTCGTCGAGATCGGCACCGGGTGCGGCGTCTCCGGGCTCTGGCTGCTCCGCGGCATGCGCCAGGACGGCACGCTGACCAGCGTGGACGTGGAGCCCGAGCACCAGCGGCTGGCCCGGCAGGCGTTCGCGGAGGCCGGTTTCGCCGGCGGGCGGGTGCGGCTCATCACCGGCCGCGCGCTCGACGTGCTGCCCCGGCTCTCCGACGGGGGCTACGACATGGTCTTCGCCGACGGGGCCAAGCAGGAGTACGCCGACTACCTGGCCGAAGCGGTCCGGCTGCTGCGGGTGGGCGGCATCGTGGCCTTCGACAACGCGCTGTGGCACCACCGGGTCGCCGACCCCGCCCAGCGCGACCCCGACACGGTCGCGCTGCGCGAGCTGGGCAAGCTCGTGCAGGCCGACGACCGCCTCCGCGCGCTGCTGATCCCCCTCGGCGACGGCCTGCTCGCCGCCGTCAAGGTCGCCGCCTAGCGGCCCACCGCCGGGCTGGTCCCGGCCGGACCAGGCCGAGGCCGCGCGGGCCCCGGCCGGACCGGGCCACCGCCGGCCGGAGCTCGCGGCGTCACCCCCTGGTCAGCCACTCCAGCAGCATCCGCACCCCGAACCCCGTCGCCCCCTTGGTGAGCACGCCCTCGTCGACGGTGCTGCGCCCGACACCCGCGATGTCGAGGTGGGCCCACGGCCGCTTGCCCGCGAACTCCCGCAGGAACAGCGCCGCCGTGATCGACCCGGCGCCGTAGGTGGAGCCCTGTTCGACGTTGGCCAGGTCGGCGATCGACGACTCCAGCGCCGGCGCGTAGTCCTCGATCAGCGGCATCCGCCACAGCCGGTCGTCGGCGGCCTGACCGGCGTCCAGCAGCTCCGCCGCCAACTCGTCGTCGTTGGCGTAGACGGCGCCCACGCTGCGGCCGAGCGCGACGGTGATGGCCCCGGTGAGCGTGGCCACGTCGACCACCGCGTCGGGGTCGAGCTCGGCGTCGGCGTAGGCCAGCGCGTCGGCCAGCACCAGCCGGCCTTCGGCGTCGGTGTTGAGCACCTCGACCGTGCGGCCGCCGTAGTGGGTGATGACGTCGCTGGGCCGCTGGGCCGTGCCCGAGGGCATGTTCTCGGCCGCCGCGACCAGGCCGGTGACCCGCACGGGGGCGCCCAGCGCGGCGAGCGCGCCCAGCACGGCGATCACGACGGCGCCGCCCGCCATGTCCGTCTTCTGCGTCTTCATGTTCTCGGTCGGCTTGAGCGACAGGCCGCCCGAGTCGAACGTGATCCCCTTGCCCACCAGCACGACGTGCCGAGTGGCGGGCCCCTCGGGGGTGTAGGAGAGCTGGATGAGCCGGGGCGGGCTGACCGAGCCCCGGCCAACGGCGAGGATGCCGCCGAACCCGTCGGCCTGCAACTGCTCCTCGTCCCAGACCCGCACCGGGACGCCCTGCTCGGCGGCCCGCTCGGCCAGCCAGGCGGGGTTCTTGACCGAGGCCGGGGTGTTGGCCAGGTCGCGGGCCAGGGCCACGGCCTGGGCGACGCGCTCGCCCCGCCGTACGGACTGCTCGTCGGCGCCGGCGAACCGCAGCGCGCGCACGGGCTGCCTGCCCGGCGCGCCGATCCTGAAGGAGTAGGCGGCCAGCAGCGCGGCCTCCGCGAACGCGGCGACGTCACCCTCGGGGGTCACCACGGTCAGCTCGGCCCGGCCCTTCGCGCGGCGCGTCAGCAGCGCCGCCGCCTTGCGCAGCGAGCCCGGCGAACCGTCGCCGACGCCGTAGAGCAGGACACGGCCGACACCGCCCTCCCGTGCCACGGGGACCTCGACGATCTCCCCCGCCTCCCCCTTGGCCTCGTGGTGGGCCAGCAGGTCGGGCACCGGCACCGCGAGGTCGAGCGTGAGCGCCGGCGTCAGGTCGGAGGCGTAGGGGACGGCCAGCAGCTCGGCGTCTGCGGGGACGTCGGTGACCACCGATGCAGTGGTCTCTATGGGCACGGAATCTCTCCTTCGACAAACATCGACCCTGGCGCGGAAGGACGCCAGGGTCGTGGATCAGATCGGATCGGGAGCTCTCAGCCGACGACGTTCTTCAACGCCTCGCCGAGCGCCTTCGCCTCGTCGGCGGAAATCTCCACGACAAGCCGGCCGCCACCCTCCAGGGGGACCCGCATGACAATGCCGCGCCCTTCCTTGGTGACCTCGAGCGGACCATCGCCGGTCCGCGGCTTCATCGCCGCCATGCGTGCATCCCTTCCTGCCTTGGGCTCCCGCGGCCCGCGATTTTTCAGACCGCCCGTCAGGGAGGGCGGCGCATTCATGTCATCTGTGATGTCCTATTCTCCCGCATCGAGAGCGCTCATGGGTAACGATCTCCTCCCAGAATGCGTTGTCGAGGGTGCCGAAGAGCACCAAACTGGACTGCGTGCACGCACACGCCGCCCGGCTCGACCTCGCCGGCGACACCCTGTCCTCCCGTCGCGGACGGGGTCCGGCCGCGGTTCCCGCGCGGCACGCGAAGCCCTCGGAGATCGCCGTTCCGGCCGTGCGCGCAGCGGTTTCCCGCCTGGTGCCGGAGGGGTCGTCGCGACCGGTGAGGCCGCCTCGGGGCGCCGGCAGCGGGTTCGCTCCGGCGCGCCTGCGAAGGCCGGACGAGGCCGCACGGAGAATTTACCGAGCGCTGGAGGCGGCCCGCCTCCCGCACACCGCCGGGTACGCCGACAGGGAGTTGCCGTGATCCGTTATGACGTGACCGACGCCGTCGCCGCCATCACGCTCGACCGGCCCGACGCGATGAACTCGCTGACGACCGAGCTCAAGGCGGCCCTGCTGGACGCGCTGCGCCGGGCGGCCGGCGATCCGCAGGTCAGGTCGGTGCTGCTGACCGGGTCGGGCCGCGCCTTCTGCGCCGGTCAGGACCTGCGCGAGCACGCCGCCAACCTGGAGGCGGGCCGCGGCCTCGCCGACACCGTCCGGCTGCACTACAACCCGATCGTCGAACTCGTCACCACCATGCCCAAACCGGTGGTGGCCGCCGTCAACGGGGTCGCCGCGGGCGCGGGCGCATCGCTGGCCTTCGCCTGCGACCTGCGGATCGCCTCCGAGAAGGCCAAGTTCGCGCTGGCCTTCGCCGGCATCGGGCTGGCGCCCGACTCGGGCGCCTCCTGGACCCTGCAACGCCTCGTCGGCCCCGGACGGGCGGCCGAGCTGCTCCTCCTCGGCGAGCCGCTCGACGCGGCCCGCGCGCTGGAACTGGGGGTCGTCACCCGGGTGGTGCCCGCCGACGACGTGCTGAAGACCGCCCGCGAGCTCGCGGTACGGCTCGCGCAGGGCCCGACCCTGGCGTACGCGGCCACCAAGCGGGCGCTGGCCTACGCCGCGACGCACGCGCTGCCCGACGCCCTCGCCCTGGAGGCGGAGCTGCAGGACGAGTGCGCGGCGACGGCCGACCACCTGGCGGCGACCCGGGCCTTCCTGTCCAAGGAACGGCCGGTCTTCGGCGGCCGGTGAACGCTCAGGCCCGGCCGGACCCGGCGTGCGCGTCAGACCGGACCCGGCGTGCGCGTCAGGCCGGACGGACCCGGGCCACGCAGCCCTCGATGTGGTCGTTGACCAGGCCGATGGCCTGCATGAGCGCGTAGGCGGTGGTCGGGCCGACGAACCTGAACCCGTGCCGCTTCAGCTCCTTGGCCAGCGCCACGGAGCCGGGTGTGGTGGCGGGCACGTCGGCCATGGCCTTCGGCACCGGAGCGTCGGGGTCGGCGTAGCGCCACACCAGCTCCGACAGCCCCACGGGCAGGTCCTGCGCCGCCCTTGCGTTGCCGATGGCCGCCTCCACCTTGGCGCGGTTGCGCACGATGCCGGGGTCGGCGAGCAGCCGCTCCACGTCGTGCTCGGTGTACGCGGCCACCTTCGCGATGGAGAAGCCGTCGAACGCGGCGCGGAAGTTCTCGCGCTTGCGCAGGATCGTCAGCCACGACAGGCCCGACTGGAACGCCTCCAGGGTGACGCGTTCGTAGACCTGGTCGTCGCCGCGGACCGGGCGGCCCCACTCGTCGTCGTGGTAGGCGATGTAGAGCGGGTCGGCCATGCCCGTCCAGGTGCAGCGGATGAGGTCGGTCACCGGCGCTCGTCCCCGTCCTTGCCGGCCGCCGCGCGCACGGGCTCCCCCGTCTCCCCCGTCTCCCGTGGCTCCTCCGGCTGCTGCGCCGCCGTGCCACGGGTCTCCGCGCCGCCGCCGCTCGGCGCGGAGGGGCCGGTCCCACCGGACGCCGCGGTCTCAGCCTGAGGCACGTCGGAGGTGGACACGTCCGAGGTGGGCGCGTCGGAGGCGGGCGCGTCGGAGGCGGACGGCTCGGCCGCAGGGGTGGGCGCGGCCGTGGGCTCGGGGAGGGCCTGGACAGTGGCGGCCGGCTGGGGGTGGCCGGGCTCGGGGAGCTCCAGCGGCACGGCGGGCGCCTCCGGCTCGTGGTCGGTGCGCGGGCCCGCGCCGGGCGCCGCGTAGGCCTCCTGGCGCGCGTGCAGCCGGCTCGCCAGCAGCTCCGCGACCCGCTGCTCCAGGACGGCGATCCGGGTGTCACGGGCGCTGATGGCGCCGGCGGCCCGGCGCAGGGTCTCGTCGACGCTCTGCGTGTGGTAGCCGACGAGATTGACCGGCAGCCGCAGCGCCATGAAGTCGACGGCCGTGAGCTGCTGCGCCTCGGGCAGCTCTAGCGGGGGCACGTCCGGCGGGAACTCGGTCAGCTCACCGCCCCTGCCCAGCGAGACCAGGACCACGCAGGCCAGGATGGCGAGGGCGGCGATGGCGAGTATGACCAGCACATTGGCATCGTACTCATACCTTCGAGGCATGAGTCCCGCACTTTGCGCGGTCGGTGCGCCTTCGGGCATGCCCGGCGCCGGGTCAGGGAGTGGCCTCGCCCAACTCCTCCACGCTGGGCCTCATGTGCTGGGCCCGTCCCTCCAGGTGGTCGAGCGCCTCCTCCACCGACGTGGTCCAGGAGATGGCGTCGAAGACGTTCGCCCGGGTGAAGCCCTGGTCGTACATGGACTCCACGAGGGCGCGCAGCGGGGCGTACAGACCCCACGGGTCGAGGATGACCAGGGGCTTGTCGTGGATGCCGAGGACCCGCGCCGTCCAGATCTCGAACAGTTCCTCCAGCGTGCCGATGCCGCCGGGCAGGACGAGGAAGGCGTCGGAGCGCGCGTCCATGACGCCCTTGCGTTCGCGCATGTCGGCGGTGACGACCAGGTCGTCGGAGTCGTGGTCGGCGATCTCGACGTCCACGAGCACCTGCGGGATCACGCCGATCGTCCGGCCGCCCGCCGCGCGGGCGGCCGCTGTGACGGCGCCCATGCAGGAGACGGTGGCGCCGCCGCTGACCAACGTGTGGCCGCGCTCGGCCAGCTCGGCGCCCACCCGCGTCGCCAGGTCGAGATACTTGGGGTCGATCTTCTGACTGGAGGAGCAAAAGACACAGACGTTCACGGCACGTCAGCCTATTGCGGCTCGGCGTCGTGGCTCGCGACCGCCTCCTGCTCCTCCCGCAGATGCCGTGACCGGGCCCGGTCGGAGTCGACGATGACGCGCACGGCCTCGTCGACGTCGTCGGTGACGGTGATCAGATCGAGGTCACGCTCGGAGATCTTGCCCGTGCCGAGGAGCGACCGTTTGATCCAGTCGAGCATGCCGCCCCAGAACTCCGAGCCCATCAGCACGACGGGGAACGAGGTCACCTTCTGCGTCTGCACCAGCGTCAGCGCCTCGAACAGCTCGTCCAGCGTGCCGAAGCCGCCGGGCAGCGCGATGAAGCCGCACGAGTACTTGACGAACATGGTCTTGCGCACGAAGAAGTAGCGGAACTCGATGCCGAGGTCCACGTAGTCGTTCATGCGCTGCTCGAAGGGCAGCTCGATGCCGAGCCCCACCGACCACGCGCTGTCGACCTCGCGGGCGCCCCTGTTGGCCGCCTCCATCACCCCCGGTCCGCCGCCGGTGATGACGGCGTAGCCGGCTTCGGCGACGGCCCGGCCGAGGGCCAGGCCCATGGCGTACTCGGCGGAGTCGCCGGGTGTGCGGGCCGAGCCGAAGATGGTGACGGCCCTGGGCAGCTCGGCGAGCTGACCGAAGCCCTCCACGAACTCCGCCTGGATGCGCATCACCCGCCACGGGTCCATGTGCAGCCAGTCGGCGGGCCCCTGCCGGTCGAGCAGCCGCTGGTCGTGCGTGGACTCCGGCACGAGTCTGCCGCGCACCACGGCCTGTCCCTGACGGCGTTCGCGACGTGTCCTATCCATGCCGAGCACGCTAGTCCCCTTCGCGGGTCCCCGCCTCCCCGGTGCGGGCCGGGTCGCCGGCCGCGAGGGAAGGCGTCCCGACCTCCCGGGGCGGCTTCGAGCCCATCCGCGGGGGGCGTCGCACCTGGTGGACGGCCTGTTACAGGCTCTGCAAAAAATCTTGAAAAAAGCAGGGAACCGGATTTCGACTCCCCTGCGTCTAACTGCCGAGGGTGCTGCTCGGGACTGAAAGTGGCTTTCCCCGCCAAATGGCCGGCGAGGAAAGCCACTTTCATTTTGTCAGCCAGTCCAGCATGGCCCGCTCGCTCTCCACGATCTTGGAAAGCGACACGTACTCCCCCTGCTGGTGCGCCAGGTTCGGATCGCCCGGCCCGTAGTTGACCGCCGGCACCCCCAGCGCCGCGAACCTGGCCACGTCGGTCCATCCCAGCTTGGCCCGCGGCTCGCCGCCCACGGCCGCGGTGAAGGCCGCCGCCACCGGGTGCGTCAGGCCCGGCCGGGCGGCCGGGGCCCCGTCCGTGAAGCTCACCTCGAAGCCGTCGAACACCTCGCGCACGTGCTCCCGCGCCTCCGTCAGGCCGAGGTCGGGCGCGAAGCGGTAGTTGACCGTGACCACGCAGGAGTCGGGGATCACGTTGCCGGCGACGCCGCCGCGGACGCCCACGGCGTTGAGCCCCTCGTGGTAGCGCAGCCCGTCGACCACCGGCTGCCGCGCCTGGTAGGCGTTCAGCCTGGCCAGGACGGGCTCGATGCCGTGGATGGCGTTGACGCCGAACCACGACCGGGCGCTGTGCGCGCGCTTGCCGGTCACCAGCACATCGGCGCGCAGGGTGCCCTGGCAGCCGCCCTCGATGACCCCGTCGGTCGGCTCCATGAGCACCGCGAAGTCGGCGGCCAGCCAGCCGGCGTGGTCGCGGGCCACCCGGGTCAGCCCGTTGCGCTCCGCCTCGATCTCCTCGCAGTCGTAGAAGACGAACGTGACGTCACGGTTGGGCTCGGGCACCATGGCCGCCAGCTTCAGCGCGACCGCGACGCCCGCCTTCATGTCGGAGGTGCCGCAGCCGTACAGCAGATCCCCCTCGACGCGGCTGGGCAGGTTGGCGTGCACGGGCACGGTGTCGAGGTGGCCGGCGATCAGCACGCGTTCGGCGCGGCCGAGCGCGGTGCGGGCGACGACCGTCTCCCCCGACCGGTCGACCGTGAGGTGGGGCAGCGCGCCGAGGGCCCGCTCCACCTCGTCGGCGAGCACGCGTTCGGCGCCGCTCACCGACTCGACGTCCACGATGGCGGCGGTCAGCGTCCGCACGTCCTGCGTCAGGTCCAGCATCAGGTGTTCACCCCATGTTCGCGCAGCACCTCGTTGAGCGCCGCCTTGTCGTGCCGCCGGCCCGGCTCCAGCCGCTTGATCACCAGGACGCACGGCATGCCGAACGTGCCGCCGGGGAACTCCTTGGGCCTGGTGCCGCCGACGGCCACGCACCAGTCGGGGATCCGGCCGCGGCCCAGTTCCTCGCCCGTCTGCACGTCCACGACCGGGATCGTCGCGGACAGGATGGTGCCCGCGCCCACGACGGCGCCGCGGCCCACCCGGGCCCCCTCGACGATCATCGCCCGGCTGCCGATCAGCGCTTCGTCCTCGACCACCACGGGCACGGCACCGGGCGGCTCCAGCACGCCGCCGATGCCCACGCCGCCCGACAGGTGCACGTCGCGGCCAATCTGGGCGCAGGAGCCGACCGTGGCCCACGTGTCGACCATCGTGCCGGCGCCGACGTACGCGCCGATATTGACGAACGACGGCATCAGCACCACACCGGGGGCGGCGTAGGAGCCCCAGCGCGCGATGGCGCCCGGCACCACCCGCACACCCTCGAAGGTGGTCTTGAGCGGGTGCCGGTCGTGGTGCTGGAAGTCACCCACCTGCGAACGGATCATGCCGAGCACCGTGAACGACAGCAGGATCGCCCGCTTGGCCCGCTCGTCCACCACGACGTCGTCGCCGGCCACCTCGGCGACCCGCGCCTTGCCCAGGTCGAGCAGGTCGATCGCGGACACCACCACGGCACGCGCCTCGGCGTCGTCCGGCGACAGCTCCGCGCGACGCTCCCACAGGCGGTCGATCGCCCGAGGCAGCGGCGACGCCGTGCTCTGCTCACTCATGACCCGTGAGCTTATCCGGCCGGGTAGGTTCTTCAGCGTGCGGCTGCGTTTCTCCCGCGGTGTCATCACCATCGCGGCCATCGTCGTGGTGCTCGCGGTGGGGATCTCCGTGGGCCTCTACCACCTGCTCAAGAGGGCGACGCCGCTGGCCGTTCCGGAGGCCTACTGCAGTGTGCGCACCCCGGAGGGCGCCGACGAGCTGGACATCGAGCAGGCGCAGATCTCCGCCACCATCGCCGCCGTCGCCGCGCGGCGGCGGCTGCCCGAACGGGCCGTGGTGATCGCCTACGCGACGGCGTTGCAGGAGTCGAAGCTGCAGAACCTCGCCTGGGGCGACCGCGACTCCGTCGGGGTGTTCCAGCAGCGACCGTCGCAGGGCTGGGGCACGGTCAAGCAGCTCACCGATCCGGTCTACGCGACGAACAAGTTCTTCGCGGCGCTGGTCAAGGTGAAGAACTACCGCAAGCTGCCGCTGGCCGAGGCCGCGCAGGCGGTGCAGCGCTCGGCGGCCGGCTACGCCTACGGGCCGCACGAGCCGCGGGCCAGGATCCTCGCGGCGGCGTTCACCGGCCGCGTTCCGCGGGCCGTGCACTGCTGGCACCCGCCCGCCCCGGCGAAGGGGGCCAAGGGGCGGAGCGCGCCGCCGCAGGCGAGGACCGCTGAGGCGCGCCGCCAGTTGGCGCGGGCGATCGGCGACACCGCGGTCACCAACCGGCGGCGCGGCTGGCTGATCGCCGCCTGGTCCGTGGCCCACGCGCAGAAGTACGGCGTGAGCCGGGTCGGCTACGGCGGCGCCACCTGGGTCAACGACATGCGGGCCGAGGGCTGGCGAGGCGGCGGCTCGTCCGGCACGGCCCGCGTCGAGCTGTCGTAGGACGGTCAGACGGTCAGGGCTGTCACGGGGCGCGGCTGACGAAGTCGATGGAGCCGGGAGGCAGCGGCTGGGCGTAGCTGGCCGTCCAGCCGCGGCCCTGGATGCGCTCGAAGGACAGCAGCCGTCCGTCGGAGGCGCGGTAGTCGGCGAAGTCGAGCAGCCCACGCTCGGGGATGCCGGTCTCGCCCTCGCACCTGAACGCCGCCGTGCCGCGATCGACGGGGAAGAACTCGACGCCCTCCATGATCAGCATGCTCTTGGCGGGGACCATGCCCTGGGTGGGCACCTCGGTCCACAGGAGCACCTCCAGGTGGGGCGGATCGCCGTCGGCCAGCCCCTGGCGCACCTCGACCGACAGCCACTGGAAGCGGCGGGCGGCGTCGCGCAGCAGGTGTTCGGTCCACTCCTGGCCCTGCCACGAGATGTACACGGCGCCGAGCACGCTGGCGGGCTGGCCGTGGACCCGGATCCGGTCACCGACCTTGATCGTGCGGGGGTCGGCGTAGTCGTGCCCCGCATAGCCGACCGCCCCCACCGGCGCCGGCAGCGGGGGCTCCACGGGAGCGGCCTCAACCGGCGTCGCGGTCGCGCGGCCCTTCCTGTCCTGTCGCAGGGTGGCGAGGAAGGCCCCCAGCAACAGCAGGACGGTGGCGATGCTCAGCCCGAGTACGACCATGGCGGTCATGCTCATCGATCAGCTCGCTCCACTCGCGGTCTGCCTCGGCAAACGCCCTTATCCACTTATGCTCGTGCGGGCCCGCGCGGGCGGGCCGGTTTGACGGGGGATCCTACTGGAGGCGCCGCACCGCCGCATCGACGCGTTCGTCCGTGGCCGTCACGGCGATGCGGATGTGCCTGTCGCCCGCTGATCCGTAGAAATCACCCGGCGCGACCAAAATACCGATTTCAGCGAGCTTGCCTACCTGATCCCAGGACTTTTCTCCGTTGGTCGCCCAGAAGTAGAGGCCGGCTGTCGAATGGTCGATGCGCCAACCGGCACGCTCCAGCGCCGGGCGCAGCCGGTCCCGGCGGCCCGCGTAGCGCTCGCGCTGCTCCTCGGCGTGCGCGTCGTCGCCGAGCGCGGCCGCCATCGCGGCCTGCACCGGCGCCGGCATCATCATGCCGGCGTGCTTGCGGGTCTCCAGCAGACGCTTGACGAGCGCCGGATCGCCGGTGACGAACCCGGCCCGGTAGCCGGCCAGGTTGGACCGTTTGGACAGCGAATGGACGGCGAGCAGCCCCTCATGAGAGCCGCCGCAGACGTCGGGATGCAGGATGGAGACGGGTCGCTCCTCCCATCCCAGCTCGATGTAGCACTCGTCGGAGGCGACGACCGCGCCCCGCTCGCGCGCCCACGCCACCACCTTGCGCAGGTGCTCGGCCGGCAGCACCCGGCCCGTGGGGTTGCTCGGGGAGTTGACCCAGACGAGGTCGGCGCGCTCGGGCCCGAGCGCGAGCAGACCGTCGGAAGCCAGCGCGGAGGCCCCGGCCAGCCGAGCCCCCACGTCGTAGGTCGGGTAGGCCAGCTCGGGATGAACGACCCGCCCGGCTCCCAGGTAGGTCGGCAGCCAGGCGACGAGCTCCTTGGTGCCGATGACGGGCAGCACGTCGCGCTGGTCGACGCCGACGCCGAGCCTGCGGCTCAGCCAGCCCACGGCGGCCTCCCGCAGCTCCCGGGTGCCGTGGGTCATCGGATAGCCGGGACTGTCGGCCGCCCCGGCCAGGGCGGCCTGGACGATCCGTGGCACCGGGTCGACCGGGGTGCCGACCGACAGGTCGACGATGCCGTCGGCGTGCGCGCGGGCGCGCTCCTTGTACGGCTCCAGCCGGTCCCAGGGGAAGTCGGGCAGGGTGTTCACGGATCTCCAGATCTTCGTGCGTGCGGACGTCGGCGAGCCGCCCCGGACCGCCGGTCGTGGACGGCCGCGGCGCCCCCCGCAGGCGCGGCGGCTAGTCGCCCTCGCCCTGCGGAGGCAGCGCCGCCACGACGGGGTGGTCCTTCTCGATCTTGCCGACCTTGGAGGCGCCGCCGGGCGACCCCAGATCCTCGAAGAAGTCCACGTTCGCCTTGTAGAAGTCCTTCCACTGCTCGGGAAGGTCGTCCTCGTAGAAGATCGCCTCGACGGGGCACACAGGCTCACACGCGCCGCAGTCCACGCACTCGTCGGGGTGAATGTAAAGCATGCGCTCGCCCTCGTAGATGCAATCGACGGGGCATTCCTCGATGCACGCCTTGTCCAGGACGTCCACGCAAGGCTGCGCGATGACGTAGGTCACCTCGAGCTCCTTCTCTTCGCCACCATGGCATGACTCTGACCGCGGTTTGCTAGCTCCTAGTATTGCCGTGCTTGCCTTCAGGCCGAAACGGAGGTGGCCAACTCGTGGCCGCTCGCCTCACCGTCGCCGTCACCGAAGCCGATGTCGGTGCCCGGATCACCACGCGCAGACGGGTTCCCGGCGGGTTCCGTGACGCCGTCGGAATCCTGGAGTCCTGGGATCGCGGCGTGTTGCGCGTCCGTAAACGGGACGGCACCGTCGTGGAGATCGTTGCAGAGGAGCTGGTAGCAGCCAAGGTCGTCCCGGCCGCGCCTCCTCGACCTCAGCGGATGTGACGGTAAGTATTCACCGTGTGACCGTACGTATTTGTGCCGCTGCGGCAGCCATCCTCGTCAGCGCCGGATGCGGCGCGTCCACCACGCAGGCCAGACCGCTCGCGCCCGTCAACGTCAAGGCGATGTCCATGAAGGAGGGCTTCGGCGACCTCGAACGACTCGCCGAGGCCGCCCGGAGCGAGGGCGCGCTCACGGTGATCGCGCTCCCCCGCGACTGGGCGAACTACGGCGAGATCATCGACACCTTCGCCGAGAAGTACGACATCAAGGTCGACGAACTGGAGCCCGGCGCCAGCAGCCAGCGCCAGATCGAGGCCGCCGGCCGGCTGAAGCCGGACGTGTTCGACCTCACACTGGACGTGGCCGTGGCCAACGCCGCCAGGTTCGCCCCGTACAAGGTGCAGGGGTGGCCCGACCTGCCCGACAACGTCAAGGATCCCTCCGGCGCCTGGTACGGCGCCTACGGCGGCTACATGTCGATCGGGTACGACCCGCGCGCCGTCCCCGCGCCGGCCTCGTTCGCCGACCTGCTCAAACCCGGCTACACCGTCGCGCTCGACGGCGACCCGCTGCGTTCGGCCGCGGCCTTCGACGGCGTGATGGCCGCCTCCCTGCACAACGGCGCGCCCGACCCGCGGCGCGGGGTGCAGATCTTCGCCAAGCTGCGCAGGACCGGGCGGCTCACCGAACCGGCCAAGGCCAACACCGTCGTCGGCTGGGACCACCTCAACGCGGCCCGCGGCGCGCGGCAGCCCGGCTCCTGGAAGGTCACGATCCCGAAGGACGCACCGCTCGGCGAGTACCGCTTCCAGGCGATCAACAAGGACGCGCCGCACCCGGCGGCGGCCCGGCTGTGGCAGGAGTTCCTCTTCTCCGACGAGGGCCAGAACCTCCTGCAGAAGGGCTACGCCCGCCCGGCCCGCGCCGAGGCCATGCTCATGCGCGGCACGTTGGACACCGAGCAGACCGCGAAGCTGCCCGCCGCGCCCGGCCCGCCCGTCCTGCTGACGATCCCCCAGCTCGACGCGGGCAAGTCCTACCTGAAGAAGGAATGGGCGAAGAGCGGCTGATGGGCCGAATGTGACTTTGTATGTCGTAGGGACGCTCAGCCTCTAAAGTGAACGGACAGCACGGCCACGGGGGCCCGCGGTCCGACGAATGTGAGCTGATCGTCTTGCGCTATGACGCACCGAGCGTGGAGCGGTGGAGCAGTCGCGCCTACGACGGCAGTTTCGGCTACGTGACCCCCCAGGGCGCTCCCCTCGTCGACCTGCTCGACCCGCGACCGGGCGAGCGGGTGCTGGACCTCGGCTGCGGCACCGGGGTCCTGACCGCCCAGATCGCCGCACGGGGAGCCGAGGTGCTCGGCATCGACGGCTCCCCCGCCATGATCGAGAAGGCGCTGGCCCAGCACCCCGGCATCGACTTCATCGTCGGCGACGGCCACGACTTCACCGTGGCCCACGCCTACGACGCCGTCTTCTCCAACGCGGCGCTGCACTGGATGAGCCGCGACCCCGGCACCGTCATCGCCAACGTCCGCGAGGCGCTGCGGCCCGGCGGGCGGTTCGTCGCCGAGATGGGCGGCGCGGGCAACTGCGCCGAGCTGACGGCCGCCATGCTGACGGCCTGGCGCGAGTACGGCCTGCGCGAGCCCGACCTGCCCTGGTACTTCCCCACCCCGGCCGAGTACGCCCACCGGCTCGAACGCGAGGGTTTCGTGATCCGGCTGCTCGAATACTCGGACCGGCCGACCCCGCTCGACGAATGCCCCGGCGGCGCGGCCGACTGGGTGCGGATGTTCGCCTCCTCCGTGCTGGCCGGCCTGCCACCGGAGATCGTCCTGCCGCTGCTCCAGCGGGTCAACGAGCTGGCCGCGCCCGCGCTGCGCAGGGAGACCGGCTGGATGGCCGATTACGTGCGCCTCCGGTTCGCCGCCGTCCGGCGTTGATACGTAGTCCATGATGCGTAGGGCAGTTTTGCCAGACTATGGTCTGTTCCGTGGGCGGCGAGACCATGGCTGCACCGCTGTACGCACGTTGAGTGAAGCCTTACGACGACACGGGGGCGTGAGGGGCTGGTGAACGGAACGGGATGAACTTCTGCCTGAGCGACCTCGTACCACCGTTGCGGTGGAGCGACGCGTCCACGATCACGCTGCTCACCGGGCAACCCGACCTTCCGGACGCCTGGTGGCGCAGCCTGCCCCTGCCGCGCGTGCTGGCGGTCATCGGCCCGGAGGCGCTGGGCGACCTGCTCACGGAGATCGCGCTGGCGCAGTGGCCCGCCGCCGCCGTGGGCGACGTCCTGCCCGCCCTCCACGTGCTGGACCCCGACGAGGCCGACGAGCCGCACGTCGCCATCGCGCTCGACCGGGTCGGCTCGTGGGCCGGACTGCTGGCGCTGACCGGCCGTGAGCTGGTCGACCAGCCGTTCATCCAGGCGCGCGCGGTGCTCGCGACGCTGTTCTCCGCCGTCCTGGTGCGGCTGGCGCCCACCGCCGTCCCCAACTCCGTCCCCGCCGCCGTCCCCGCCGCAGGTGGCGTCCAGGACGACGCCGGGCCGCGCGCGGCGGCCGAGGCCGTTCCGGAGCCGGTCGAGGAGCTTCGGGCCGTCCAGCCACCGGCCGGGGAGGCTCGGGGCGAGGAGCCGCCCGCCGACGAGGCCCGGACCGCCGATGAGGCGGAGGCCACACCCGCCGCCACGCCTGAGGCGGGTCCCGAAGAATCCGTTCCGGAGCCGGCGGCCGCCGGCGCCGGTGAGCCCGACCCGGCCGACTCGGCGCACGACGAGGCCCACTCCACGGACGACGGGGCCCACTCCACGCAGGACGACGAGACCCACTCCACGACGGACGACGAGGCCGACTCGACGCAGGACGACGAGCGGGAGGTCGCGGCCGTAGCGGTGCCCGAGACCGACGTCGAGAGCAGCGTCGAGAGCGAGGCCGAGTCCGGGCCTGCCCCGGTCTCGGATGCCGGGGCAGGCGACGAGGCCGGGGCCGACAGCGAGCCCGCGCCCGTCGCGCGCGCCGAGCAGGATGCCGGGGCCGAGGATGCGTCGGGCCGATCGCCGGATCTGTCCGCGCTCATCGAGGCCGCGTTCGCCGGGCTCGACGACAAGAGCTGGGCCGTGGCGCAGAACCGCGTCTTCACCGACCAGCCGTCCGCGGTTGACCAGCTCGCCAAGCTGTTCGCCGTGCCGCCGACCGAGATCGCCGAGACCGAGGCCCGGCTGCGCGAGCGGCTGGACCGGTGGCTGGCCAGCGACGAGGCGGCCCCCTACCGGGCGCACCTGGACGAGCTGCGCCGCGCCATCGGACCGGCCGTGCCCAAGGAGTCGCTGATCAAGGCGGCCGACTGGCACCGCAAGGAGATCAGGGCACTGGAGGTGCCGGCCTGGCAGTTCGTGCTGGCCACGCTGCCCGACCGGCCGGGCGGGGGCGCCCGCGACGGCGCCCCTCCGCCGTCGGCCTTCTCCCCTCTCCCGCCCCCGCCGCCCATCCCGCCGCCTGCCCCGCCGCCTGCCCCGCCCGTCGCGCCGCCGGTGGTCCCACCGGCCGTTGCCGCGCCGTTCCCGGCGCCGCAGGCCGACGGGCCCGCGCCCGGGTCGCGGTTCCACCCGTTCGCGCCCGCCACGCCGGCCCCGGTGAACGAGAGCGAGTCGAACGGGGCGGCGTCGGAGGAGGGCCACGGCAAGCCGTACCAGCCGCTCAAGGACGTCTCGCAGACGCGGCGCTGCTTCCGGCAGCCCGACGGGCGGTGGTGGCTGCGGGTGGACGTCACGGGCGAGCAACTGGCGGGCGGCGAGTGCGCGCTGCCGACGGGGTTCGCCGCGTATCTGGGGCTGTCGCCCGGTGAGACGCGGACCGTGCGCAGCGCCGCCGGTGAGCTGACGATGAGCTGGCACGGCAGGCCCGTGCTGGAGTCCGTCGAGCGGCTGCTCGTGGATGTCGGCGCGCGGGAGGGCGGTCACCTGTTCCTGACGCTGTCGGACGAGGGCGTGCTGCGGGCCAGGCACCTGCCGGTCGCCGCCCAGGGCGCCGAGAAGATCACCAAGGCGTTGCGGCTGGTCGGCTACACCGCCCCGGGCGGCACGCGTGAGCAGGCCGCCCGGGTGATCGCCACCCGGATCGGCATGGCGGGCCCGGTCGGCCTGCCCGACCTGCTGGCCAGGCTCCGCGAGCGCGGCGACCGCGACCTGCTCGACCTGTTGGACTGAGCCGTGCCGCGGCTCGCGATCGGCCCCGAGCTCCCCGAGGGGCTCCGCGCACTGGACCAGCCGGTGCGCAGGGACGCCGTTGTCGCGCTGCGCCGTTTCCTGCTGCACGTGGCGGGCGCCCCCCATCCCGAACGGGTGCGGGGCGCCAGGGACGCGCGGGTCGCGACCTTACGGCTGGCCGCCGGCCATCGCGGCGTCGTGGTGCGCCAGCGCGACGTCTACTGGCTGCGCACGGTGCTGCCCGACGCGCAGGCCTGGGCGCACGCCCGCCGGCATCGCTACGGCGTCAATCCCGTGATCGGCGTGGTCGAGGAGTGGGACGCCGAGGCCCTCGAACGGGTCGAGCCCGCGCTGCGCCGGTCGGCGGGCGCCTCGCGGCTGTTCGACCCCGTCTGTGACGGTGATCTGCTGGCGCTGGGCATCGACGTGCGGGCGCTGCGGCTGGTCCGGCTCATCACCACCGAGGCCGACGTGGCGGCTCTCGCCCCGCTCCTGCCGCCCACCCAGCACACCCCGCTCGCGGTGCTGGCCCGCGGCGGCTCCCTGCACGACGCGTGGCGCGAGCTGGAGAGCTGCCGCGCCACCGACGAGGACCCGGGCCCGGTCGACACCGACGACCTGCACGCGGCGCTGCTGCGCAGCCCGGACCGGGCGGCGTTCGTCGCCGACAAGGTCGAGCTGGACCGGGTGCTGGGCATGCCGCGCTGGTGCACGTTCCTGTCCCCCACGCAGCACCGGCTGGCCAGGGCCGCCCGCTACGACCACCCGGTGCTGGTGGTCGGCGGCGCGGGCACCGGCAAGACGCTGGTCGCCCTGCACCGGGCCGCCCACCTGGCCGCGCACGGCAGGGGGCCGGTGCTGCTCGTGACGTTCTCGCAGAGCCTGGGCGAGGACCTGTCGGCCCGGCTCGACACGCTCATCCCGGACGAGGCGACCCGCAAGCGGGTCGAGGTGGACAACTGCGAACGGCTCGCGCTGCGCATCGTGGCCCACCAGGAGGGCCGCCGCCCCACCCTGGTCGGGCCGGGGGCGCGCACCCTGGCCGAGCTGACCGACGAGGCGCTGCGGCTGCTGTCGAGGGCGACGGGCGACCTGCTGGACGACGTCGATCCGCGGCGCAAGCCGTACCGGCACATCGTGGTGGACGAGGCGCAGGACGTCAGCCCGGCGCAGTGGCGGCTGCTGCGGGCGGCGGCGCCGCACGCGCACGACGACCTGTTCGTGGTCGGCGACCCGCACCAGCGGGTCACCGACACGCGGGTGGCGCTCGGCGCGCTCGGCATCCCCGTCGCGCAGCACACGCTGCGGGTGTCGCACCGGCTGCCGGCCGAGGTGCTCTCCTTCGCCGTCCGGCTGCGCGGCGGCGGCCCGGTGGACGGGCTGGTCAGGGGCGCTTCCGAGCTGCACGGGCTGCGGGCCGTGCGGCACGGCGAGCGGCCGGTGGTGCGGGGTTACGACTCTCCGGAGTCGGAGCTGGCCGGCCTGGCCGCCACGGTCCGGGCGTGGCTGGCGGAGGGCGTGCCCGCCGCCGAGATCGCCGTGGGCGCCCGCACGCCGCGGCTGGTGCGGGCCGCGCGTCAGGCGCTGGGCGAATCGGAGGTGCGGGTGTCGACGTTCGCGAACCTGAAGGGGCTCGAATTCGAGCGCGTGGCGCTCATCGGGGTGTCGGAGGGCGTCGTGCCCGAGCCGACGCCCGATGATCCCGGCGCCCGTGCGCGAGCGCTGCAACGCGAACGCGGCATGCTGTACGTGGCCTGCACCCGGGCCCGTTCGATGCTTTATCTATCCCATTCAGGAAGAGGAAGCCCCTTTCTGTCGTTCTGATCACATAGTCTGAACTGCGGATATCTATCCCATTGCCGGTTGGACTCCAATGAACCTCAGCCTGAGCGACCTGGCGCCACCGATGCGCTGGACCCCACCGGGTCAGGTCGTGCCCCTCGTGGAAGAGCCCGAGTTGCCGGATGCCTGGTGGCAGGCGATCCCGCTCGACCGCGCGTGTGCCATCGTCGGCACGCAGACCGTGGCGGGACACCTCGCCGACCTCGCGGTGGCCTGCTGGGGTCACCTGCTGCTCGGCGACATCCTGCCGCTGCTGCGTTTCTCCGACCCCGCCGAGGCCGAGCGGACGCCGGAGTCGCTGGGCAAGGACGTGGTGCAGAAACTGTTCAGCGGGGTGTTCGAGCGGCTGCTGGAGCCCGCGGCGGACATGCCGGCGGCGCCCGCGCGCCCGGACCGGCCGCTGCCCGAGCTGATCGACGCCCTGTTCGCGGCGATGGACGACCGGCAGCGGGCCATCGCCCGCGACCGTCTGTACGCGGGGCGGCGCGCCACGCTGGACGAGCTGGCGCAGCGGTTCTCGGTCACCCGGGAGCGCATCCGGCAGATCGAGCGCGACCTGCGCGAACACGTGGACAACTGGCTGGGCGGGCCGGAGGCGGTCCCGCTCGTCGCGCACGTCGCCTGGCTGCGCGGCCGGCTCGGCTCGGCCGTGCCCGCCGACGACCTGGCCGCGGCCGTGCCCTGGCACCGCGTGGAGCTGCGCACGCTGGGCATCCCCATCTGGCGGTTCGTCCGCACGCTGCTGACCGGCTACGAGCAGGCCGACGGCTGGCTGATCGCCGGCGGGGCCGACGAACTGCGGGAGAAGACGCGCCAGCTCTTCGCCGACGGCCCCCGGCCGCTCGCCGAGGCCGTCGCCATGGTCAGCCAGCTCGGCGTCCGCGAGGACGTGGCCGAGCGGTGGATCGCCTCGGTCCCCCAGATCCGGGTGCTCGACGAGCACGTGGTGCCGTGGCCGCGCAGCATCAACGAGAAGACCGAGGCGGTGCTGCTGGTGTCCGGGCAGCCGCTGTCGCCGGAGGAGATCCAGGACCGCATCGGCGAGGACTACAGCCTTGTCGGCATCCGCAACCAGCTCACCGCCGACGACCGGTTCCGCCGGGTGGACCGCAACAAGTACGGGCTGACCCGGTGGGGCGGCGACGAGTACCTGGGCATCAGGGAGATGATCGCCAGGGAGATCGAGCGGGCCGGCGGGGAGGCGTCGGTCAGCACGATCGTGACGAACCTCACCTCCCGCTACGACGTCAGCGAGAGCTCGGTGCGCGCGTACGCCGGGGGGCCCGGGTTCGAACGGACCCAGCGGGGGTGGATCCGGGTGGCGGGCACCTCCCCCGGCGGCGAGGCGGAGCCGTACCAGCCGCGCAGGGACGTGTCGGAGACGCGGCGCAGCTTCCGCAGCCGGGACGGCCGGTGGTGGCACCGGGTGGACGTCAACGCCGAGCACCTGCGGGGATCGGGGTCGCCGCTGCCCACCGGGTTCGCCGCCTACCTGGGGATGGCGCCGGGTGGTCAGCTCACCGCGTCCACGCCCTCGGGCGACGTGGTGATCAGCTGGCACAACCAGCCCACCATGGGGTCGATCCGCAACGTGCTGGCCGACTTCAAGGCGAGCGAGGGCGACCACGTGTTCCTCACCGTGTCCGACGGCGGCGAACTGCTGACGCGCTACCTGCCGGCCGCGCCCGTCAGCCTGCCGCCGCTGAACCGGGCCCTCTACCTGATCGGCTACACCGCTCCGGTGAACTCCGAGCTGGAGGGGCTGCGGCTGATCGGGGCCCGCATCGGGCTGCCCGACACCGCCACGCGCGACGAGGTGCTGGCCAGGCTGCGCGAGCGGGGCGACCGGGACATCCTGGGCTTCCTGGGCGGCTGAGCGGTTGAGCGGCGCCGGGCTGGTTAGGCTCGGAGGATGTTGCGGATCCACGACGCGCTGACCGGCCGCACCGGGGAGCTCGCGCCCGGCAGGGCCGTGCGGCTGCACACCTGCGCCCCCGTCTCCGCCGAGCTCCCGGGACATCTCGGCGACCTGCGTCCCCACGTGCTGTCCGACGTGATCCGCAGGCTGCTGGAGAGCCGGCGGGTGCGGGTGGTGGCCTGCCGGGGTCCGCTTCCGGGCGGTGACCCCGCCGTCTCGGAGGCCTTCCGGGAGGTGGCGGGGGCGCTGAACCTGCGTCCGCCGGAGCACGAGCCCCCCGCGGACGAGACGGCCGAGACGGCGGTCGAGCTGATCGCCGGGCTGGTCGAGCGGGGCCGGGCGCACGCGGTGGCCGACGGCTCGGTCCTGCTCGGCGCCGCCCCGGCGCCGGCGGCCTCCCCGGCGGCCTCCGGCGCCGGCGCGGCGACCTTCGCGGCGTCTTCCGCCGCTGACGACGGGCGGGTGTTGTGGGCGGCGGCGTCCGGCGAGGAGCCGGCGTGGGACTCGCCCTGGGGACGCGGCGTGCCCGCCCCCGGCGTGCGCTGTCAGGCCGCGGCCAGACGGTCGCTCGGCCCTCGGGTGGACGTGCTCGTGGCGGGCGCCGACACCCCGCCACAGCGCGGCGAGCCGCTGCTCGCCGCCGGACACGTGGTGGGGTGCGGGCCGGTCCGGTTCGACGGTGCCGCGTTGTCGCTGCGGCAGGTGACCGAGGCGGGGCTCGATCCGCTCGCCGTGCGGCTGGCCTACCTGGAGCACCACTACCGGGAGCCGGTCCGCCTCACCTGGGACCTGCTGCGGGACGCCGACCGCACCGTGCGGCACTGGCGGGCGCGGGTGGCCGGGTGGGCGGAGTCGCCCAGCGCGCCCCTGGCGTCCGGACACGTGCGGTGCGTCGAGGCGGCCCTGGACGGCGACCTCGACACGCCGGCGGCCCTCGGGGCGCTGCGCGACCTCGAAGGCGACGACTCGGTGCCGGCGGGGGCGAAGTTCGAGTCGTTCCTGCACCTGGACCAGGTGCTCGCCCTCGACCTGTCCACGGAGATAGGCCGCACCCCCGTCCCCGTTCCCTGACCTCCCTTCCCAGCCTCCCTCCGGCCGCCAGATGGTGCTCCGTGCCGTGACAGGAGGACCGTGAGCGGAGGGCCGGAGCAGTGATCACGGGCTGTCAGACTTATGGTCCGGCGCGCGAGATGGGAGGTATTCGTGAGGTTGAGGCCGTACGCGTGGATGCCGTCGCTGTTGCGTTGGCCGGCTCGGGTGTTGACCGTGCTCCTCGCTCTCGCGTTGGTCCTCGGCGGCGTGGTCGCCTACACGGTGCGCAAGTCGTTCCCGCAGGTGGACGGGGCGATCCGGCTGCCCGGCTTAACCGGCAATGTGGAGATTTATCGGGATAGATCAGGAATCCCGCATATCTACGCGGACACGGCCGAGGACCTGTTCGTGGCCCAGGGGTTCGTGCACGCCCAGGACCGGTTCTGGGAGATGGACTTCCGGCGGCACGTCACCGCCGGCCGGCTGTCCGAGCTGTTCGGCAAGGCGACGCTCGACAACGACAAGGCCATCAGGACCATGGGCTGGCGCCGGGTGGCCGAGCAGGAGCTGCCCGAGCTGGCCGACCGCACCCGCCGCCACCTCGACTCGTACGCCAAGGGCGTGAACGCCTGGCTCCGGGCCAACCCCAACGCCTCGGACCGGAGCCTCGAATACTCCGTGCTCAAGGTCCAGAACGGCGGCTACACGCCCGAACCGTGGACCGCGCTCGACTCCGTCGCCTGGCTCAAGGCCATGGCGTGGGACCTGCGTTCCAACGTCGAGGACGAGATCGACCGCGCGCTGATCGCCGCCGAACTGCCCCGCGAGCGGGTCGAGCAGCTCTACCCCGGCTACCCGTACGACGAGCACGCCCCGATCGTCACCCAGGGCACGATCGCGCGGGACCGGTTCGACCAGCGGGCCGCCCCCAGGCGGCAGGAGGCGCGACCGGAGACGGCCCCCCAGGACCGGACACAGGACCAGGCACAGGACCAGAACCGTGGCCGGCTCGACACGGCCAGGCCCCGGCAGGGCGCCGGCGGGAACGGGCCGGCCCGGGTGGTGCGCGGGGGCACCGACGCGCTGGCCCAGGCGGCCAGGACGCTCGACGCGCTGCCCGGCACGATGAGCACCGCCGACCGCGCCGGCGTCGGCTCGAACTCGTGGGTCGTCTCCGGCGAGCACACCAGGAGCGGCAAGCCGCTGCTGGCCAACGACCCCCACCTGTCGGCCTCGATGCCGGCCGTCTGGTACCAGGCGGGGCTGCACTGCCGCAAGCTGACCGAGCAGTGCTCCTACGACGTGACGGGGTTCACCTTCGCCGGGGTCCCCGGCGTCGTCATCGGGCACACCGACAAGATCGCCTGGGGGTTCACCAACCTCGGGCCCGACGTGGCCGACCTCTTCCTGGAGCGGGTCGAGGGCGAGACGTACCTGTACAAGGGCGACCGGCTCAAGCTGGAGACCCGGGAGGAGAAGATCAAGGTGGCGGGCGGCGGCACCGTCACGCTCAAGGTCAGGAGCACCCGGCACGGCCCGCTGATCAACGAGGTGCTGGGCGGCGTCCGGCCCAGCGGCGGCGCGAACGCCGTGGCGCTGCAGTGGACCGCGCTGACGCCCGGCAGGACCGCCGACGCGATCTTCGCGATGAACGGGGCGAGGGACTGGCACGAGTTCCGGGCCGCGGCCGCGCTGTTCGAGGTGCCCGCGCAGAACCTCGTCTACGCCGACACCGAGGGCAACATCGGCTACCAGGCGCCCGGCCGCATCCCCATCCGCGAGAAGGGCGACGGCGCCTGGCCGGTGCCCGGCTGGACGGGCGAGTACGAGTGGAACACCGCCCCCATCCCCTACGACCAGCTCCCCTCCGTGCGGAACCCGCCCGACGGCTTCATCGTCACGGCCAACAACGCCGTGATCGACCCCAGGCGCTACCCGCCGCTGCTGACGAAGGACTGGTCGTACGGGTACCGCTCGCAGCGCATCGTCGATCGGCTGCGGCAGGAGATCGACAAGGACAAGGTGGACGCGGCGGTGATGGGCCGCCTCCAGCAGGACACGCGCAACGGCCTGGCCGACACCCTGGTGCCCGCGCTGATGAAGGTGACGCTGGCGGGCCCGAGCGTGCGGGCCAGGGACCTGCTCAAGGGCTGGGACGGCGCGCAGGACACCGGCTCCGCCCCGGCGGCCTACTTCAACGCGGTGTGGCGGCACCTGCTCAAGGCGACCTTCGACGACGACCTGCCCGAGGGGGCGAGGGCGAGCGGCGGCGACCGATGGTACGAGGTGGTCAGGCGGCTGCTCGACCGGCCCGACGACCCGTTCTGGGACGACACCAGGACCGGGAACGTGACGGAGAGGCGCGACGACATCCTCCGCCAGGCGATGGCCGACGCCTACCAGGAGCTGTCGGCGCTGCTCGGCGACGAGGTCGGGGCCTGGCGCTGGGGCGACCTGCACCGGCTCACGCTCACCCATGCCACGCTCGGCACGTCGGGCATCGGGCCGATCGAGGCGCTGTTCAACCGCGGGCCGCTGTCCGTGCCCGGCGGGAAGGACGCGGTCAACGCGACCGGCTGGAACGTGCAGGCCGGGTACGAGGTGACGGCCGTGCCGTCGATGCGGATGGTCGTGGACCTGGGCGACCTGGACAAGTCCGGCTGGATCAACCTGACCGGGGCGTCCGGGCACGCGTTCCACGCCAATTACTGGGACCAGGCGGAGCCGTGGGCCAGGGGCGAGCTGCTGCCGATGCGTTCCAGGCCCGAATCGGTCAAGGCGGCCGCCGTGCACACCTTGCGCCTGCGCCCCTGACCGGCCGGCGCGAACGACCTCGACTCGCCGACCGCCAGGTCCCACAGGTCCTCGCGGGGCAGCCCCCGGGCCGCCCACTCCTCCCGTGCCTGCCGTACGGGTGTGAGCAGCGGCTCGCCGGACAGCACGAAGGTCCCCCAGTGCATGGTGGCCATCCGCCGGGCGCCCACGTCCAGGTGGCCCCGGACGGCTTCGGCCGGGTTGACGTGCGCCGCCTTGGTGGCCCAGTGCGGCTCGTACCCGCCGACCGGCATGAGCGAAAGGTCGAGACCGGGGAAGCGTTCGCCGATCTCGGCCAGCCGCGGGCCGTACCCGGTGTCGCCGGCGAAGTAGACCGAGCGGCCGATCACCCAGCCGCCCCAGAGGGTCTTGCAGGTGTCCCAGGGGGTCCGCTTGCTCCAGTGGTGCGCCGGCACGAAGTCGAACGTTACGCCGCCGACCGAGGCCGTCTCCCACCAGTCCAGTTCGGTGACCTCGGTGAAGCCGCGCCGGGTGAACCATCGCCTCAGCCGTGCGGGCACGAGGATCGGGGTGTCCCTGGGCAGCCTGCGGATGGTGGGGGCGTCCAGGTGGTCGTAGTGGTTGTGGCTGATGACGACGGCGTCGATCCGGGGCAGATCGCTCCAGGCCACGCCGGGCGGCGTCAGGCGGGGCCGCACGCCGGGAATGCGCCGCGACCAGACGGGGTCCGTCAGGATGGTCAAGCCGTTCACCCGCAGCACGAACGTGGAGTGGCCGACCCAGGTCACCATGGTCTCGCCGGTGGGCGGGCGCGGCAGCCCACCGCCGCGCCGCACCGGGATCTGGTCGGCGTCCCCGACGCCGGAGCGCAGACCTCCGTACCAGGTGACGTGGAACAGCTCGCGGAACTCCGGCAGGGGCGCGGTGAGCCGGTCCTTGAAGTCACGGGGCCGGCGAGGCTGGGGGAGAGTCTCGTGCGTCATGAACGCTTCTCTGCCCTGCGTGACGGATCAGTCACGCACGTGCCCGGCTACCTGCGCCGACGCCACCGCAGCGGGGCGCGGGGGTAGCCGCCGTCGTCGAGCCCCGCCAGGCGTTCGAAGACGTTGTACGACGCCTGATGCCCGCACAGCAGCACCGAAACGAGCATGGACAGCAGGTAGAGCGGCAGCATGGGCAGGCCGGCGCACCACGCCCACTGGGTGGCGTGCCTGGCCTCGTGCCGGATGAGCCGCTCATCGAGGGCGTCGGCCCTGGTGAGGACGACGTTGCCGACGGTGAAGGCGCCCGCCACGGGGAAGCGGTAGCGGTAGCCGTAGGCGAGCACGAGGCCGTCGGGCCCCGGTCGCCGGGTGGCGCCGCCGACCACGGAGATCAGCAGTCCCAGGGGCGTGGCGAGGTTGAGGTAGTTCGCCACCTTCCGGAACCGGTACCTACCGTCCATGCGTCTCAGCCTTGACCAATCTTGACAACTCGGAATAATGATCGTCGTCCTGAAATCTCCAAAAAGAGCAGGATTATGAGACTCATCACTCTGGGCGCGCTCGTCGGCGCCATGGCCCTCGCAGGCGTCGGCGGAGTCGCGATCACCCAGACGTCGACGGCGGATCCATTAGGTCTGACCGACCCTCCTCTCAAGGTCGTGGTGGCCGGCACCGCCACCCCCTCCCCCCGTTCGACACCGACCCCCAAGCTCGGGAAGTACACCGCCAAGGCGAAGGTCGTCAAGAAGGGCGGCGTCTCGCACCTGAACGTCTCCGTCGCCTACGACGGCGCGGCGCGCTTCACCGTCAAGCAGCGGGTGTGCAAGGGCAGGTCCTGCAAGACGGCCACCACGCAGATCCCCGTCACCACGGGCGCGGGGCAGGCCACCAAGAAGCTCGGCAAGGGCACGTACCGGACGCGCGGCAAGCTCAAGGTCACCGCCAAAGTCCTGCCGTGGCCGACCCGCACCGTGACGGCCACGCCCAAGGCCACCGCCCCGACGGTCACCGTCACCGCGACCCCCGCGCCGGCCGACCCCGCCACGGTCACCGCCACGGTCACCCAGCAGGCCACGGTGACGCACGAGGCCACAGTCACGATCACTGCGCCGGCGGCCCCGGCCGCGACGGTCACCGCCACGGCGACCGTCACCTGTCAGCCGCTCCCGCCGCTGACGCCGGAGCCCGCCCCCTCCGACACCTCCGTCCCTTCGGACACGCCTGCCCCGCCGGGCACCCCCGTCGCCGCGGACGTCACTGCCCCCGGGGCGGTCACCTCGGCGACCCCGCCGGCGACGCCCGAGATCCCGCTGGACCAGACGCCGCCGGACGGCACCCCGAATCCCGCGCCCCCGACCTCCACGCCCACGCTCACGGTCGTCCCTCCCCCGGTCACGACGCCGACGGACTCCCCTGCGCCGGCGCCGTCGGAGGTCCCGTTCTGCCCGCCGCCCACAGGCGACGCGCCGCCCTCGGACCTTCCCGAGCCCCCGGTGAGCCCGCCGGCCACGGTCCAGCCCGGCGAGACGCCGATTCCGGAGCCGCCGGCCGAGCAGTGACGCGTGTCCGGGACCGGCGACGGGACCCCGCCGGTCCCGGACACGACCACCGCCCCGGCTCCGTGTCCGCCCCGTCGGGTGACCGTACGAGGTGTCACGGCGCACAGACCTGAGCGGTGTTGATCATCTTGAGGATGCCCCTGTGGGTCACCACGGCGGCCAGCCGCGACAGCTCGTCCACGGCCGTGTGGTGGTCGATCCGGGAAAGGGCGAGCACGCCCGCGTTGGCGACCTTGGGGTTGCGCGGCCCGAGCCCGGGAACCGTGCGCAGCGAGGTCTCGACGAGCGCGCCGAGGGCCGGGGCGACGTCGGGGTGCGGGGGCAGGAACGACAGCAGCCAGGCGATCCCACGCAGAGCGTTGGCATTGAAGGGGTCGTAGGCATAGGTGTGGTCAGCAGGGTTGGGGTCGAGCGCGTTCGGGCCCTTCGTGAAGGGCAGGGTCCGCGAACGGCCGACCAGGCCGAGCCACGGCAGCACGATCGTCCGCACCGTGTCGGCCCCCGTCTCGTCGAGCAGCTTCCGGCCCGCCCTCTCCCACCTGGCGGAGGGCTTGGCGGCGGTGGCGGTCGTCGCATGCGCCAGCAGAGGGCGCCAGGGGGCGGCGAGCCCCGAGAGCTCGGCGAGCGCCCGCTCCGCCCACTCCTCCCCCACGTTGAGCACCGGCTCGGTGAGCTGTCCCGCCACGGCGGACACGTCGGGGTCCGAGAAGCGGTCCAGGGCTGTCCGCCGGAACGCGGCGGCCACCGCGGGAGGCAGTTGCCGCCCGGCTGCGAGCTCGGCCTCGGCGAAGCTCACGAACCGCATGCCGTACCCGAAGGAGTACTGCCCGGTCAGGACCTCCAGCTTGCTGAGCCGTTCGCCGGAGAGCCCGTCCTCGGGCAGGCCGTGGGAGATGACGCCCAGGAAGGTCAGCGCGTTCAGACGATCGGGAGAGTCGCCGGCGGCGGAGTGGTATCGGTCGGCCAGGGCTTCCGCCAGCAGCCGTCGCTCGTCGGCCGGCAGCCTCCGCAGGAAGTCGAAGGCCTCCCGCCAGGGCCGTATCCAGATGTCCAGGACGCCGGTGGCCCACGTCAGCAGGTCATCGGCGAGCTCGGCCGGGCGGCGGGCGGCGGACGCCCGCCCGATCATGGTTTCGAACTCCTCGAAGTCCGGCATCGTCTTCCTATCGGTGGAACGAGGTTCATGGCCCTGAAGGTCGATGCGAGGACGGTACGACCCGGCACCGACAGTTCCGGTGCCGGGACCGCTCAGAGAGTCCCGTACGAGCTGTCGTAGTACAGCAGGGGAGCCCCGTCCGACGGGGTGCCGAGGGCGGTGACCGCGCCGACGACGATCGAGTGGTCGCCCCCGTCGTGGACCGCCGACGTGCTCGCCTCCAGCGTCGCGATCGCCCCGTCGAACAGCGCCACCCCCGCCGGCGACCGGTGGTGCGGCCAGGACGCGAGCTGCCCGTCCAGTGGCCTGCCCCGGTGGGCGAAGAAGCGCGAGGCGTCCTGCATCGACGCCGGCAGCACCGACACGCCCCAGACGCCCGACTCCAGCACGGCGGCGTGGAACCTCGCCAGCTTCTCCGCGCAGAACAGCACCAGCAGCGGATCCAGCGACACCGACGTGAAGGAGTTGACCGTCATGGCGTGGTCGACGCCGTCGAGCCTCGTGGTGACGACGACCACCCCGGTGGCGAACTTGCCGACGACTTTGCGGTAGGCCCGCTCGTCCATGTGCCGCTTTACGGAAGCATGGTGCACGGAATGTACTCTACGTCGGGTTCGGCGGCTGCTGGCCGTGCAGGAGCCAAGATCCGCCGGACGGCGCCGAAGGCGCCATGAGGAACGCCGCGACCAGCGCGACCATCCCGCCGTAGAGGTAGACGTAGCCCGCGGCGCCGCTCGCGATCACCAGGTCGCCCTGGGAGAGCTCCAGCGAGAACGGCATCGACACCAGCAGCCAGCCGGCCGCCGCCGCCGCCGCGCCGGCCTTGGCCCGCATCAGCCTGCCGGCTCCGAGACAGACGGCGAACAGCGCGACCACCCAGGCGACCGCCGAGGCGGGGACGGGCCCGACGTCCCACGCCGCCTGCGTGAACCCGCCCACGATCCCCATGACCACCCCCAGCATGAAGAGCATGCCGTAGGCGGCCCCGCCCAGCGCCGAGGCACCCTGTCCGCGCGGCTCGGCGTCAGGGGGCGAGACGGCCGAACGCGAGGGGTCTTCCATGATTGACGAGGTTAGTGGATCCCGGCGAACAGGTCGCTCTCGCGCTTGTGCGGCTCCCCGAGCCCGCCCGCCTCGACCGGCGCTCCCGGCGCGACCGGGCCGGGCACCCCGCTGGCCAAGATGTAGTGCTCCACGCCCAGCGCCTCCTGGCCGATGTCGTTGGACAGGGCGAACCACGGCTCACGCACGGTGATCTGGGTGGCGTGCGCGCGCATGGCGTCGAGCTTGGCCCGCACCCAGGGCCGGGCGTCGATCTCGGTGGTGATCTCCTCGTCGGGGCTGCCGAACGGCATGTCGTCCACGCTCTCGACGACGAACCCGGTGTCGGCCGAGCGCAGCGCCTCCTCGCTGCGGCGCAGCACGGACCGCGGGATGGCCGTGTGGTAGAGCTTGGCGATCTGCCAGGGATCGCCGGCACCGAACGCCGGGTCGGCCGCCAGCCGGAACGCCCGCCACGACACGCGGTGCGCCTGGATGTGGTCGGGGTGGCCGTAGAAGCCGTTGGCGTCGTACGTGACGAGCACCTGGGGCCGCACCTCACGGATGACCTCGACCAGCGCGCCCGCGGCCTCGTCGGGATCGGCCTGCCAGAAGGCGTCCGGCCGCTCGTTGGTGGCGGCGCCCATCATCCCCGAGTCGCGCCACCGGCCATGACCGCCCAGGAACCGGTGGTCCTCCACGCCCAGCGCCCGGCAGGCGGCGGCCAGCTCGGCGACGCGGTGCGGGCCGAGGACGTCGTCGCGGTCGGCGGCCAGGTGGGCGAGCCGCTCGGGGATGACCTCCCCCTCCTCGCCCAGCGTGCAGGTCACGAGCGTGACGTGGGCGCCCTCGGCCGCGTACTTGGCCATGGTCGCGCCGGTGCCGATCGACTCGTCGTCGGGATGGGCGTGCACGAGCAGCAGCCGTCGGTCGGTCATGACTCAGAGCGTAGCCCGCCGCTGGATCCTGGCAGGATTGGGCCCATGAGTGAGAGCTTCCCGCGTCTGTCGGCCCGGACCCGCCGGTTCACCCTCGGGGTTCCCCGGGGGTTCACGATCTCCCCCGACGGCGGCAGGGTGGTGTTCCTGCGCACCGGCTCCGGCACCGACCCGGTCACCTGCCTGTGGGAGCTCGACACCGAGACGCACGTCGAACGCCTCGTGGTCGACCCGCGGGCGCTCGACGCCGACGGCGACGACCTGCCGCCCGAGGAGCGGGCCAGGCGCGAGCGCAGCCGCGAGCAGGCGGGCGGCGTGGTGGCCTACAGCACCGACGCCGGGGTGACCACGGCCGTGTTCGCCCTTTCGGGCGGCCTGTACGTGACCGAGCTGGCCGGCGGCCGGACCCGGCGGCTCGACGTGCCGGGCGCGGTGATCGACCCGCGCCTGTCACCCGACGGGCGGCACGTCGCCTACGTCGCCGGAGGAGCGCTGCGCGTGCAGGACCTCACCTCGGGCGACGACCGCGCGCTGGCCGAGCCCGAGGCGCCGACGGTCACCTACGGGCTGGCGGAGTTCATCGCGGCCGAGGAGATGGACCGGATGCGCGGCCACTGGTGGTCGCCGGCCGGCGACGCGCTGCTGGCCGAGCGGGTGGACGAGGCGCCGGTGCAGGTGTGGCACATCGCCGACCCGGCCAACCCCGACCGGCCCGCGACGGCCCAGCGCTATCCCGCGGCCGGCACGCCCAACGCGCGCACCGAGCTGTTCGTGCTCGGCCTCGACGGGTCGCGGGTCGCGGTGCCGTACGACGACGAATACCTGGCGACGGCCGCCTGGGACTCCCACGCGCTGTCGATCGTGACCATGCCGCGCGACCAGAAGACGCTGCGGCTGTTCACGGTGGACCCGGCGACCGGCGCCGCCACGCTGGTCCGCGAGGACACCGACCCGGCCTGGGTGGACGTGGTCACCGGTGTTCCGGCCCACCTGGACGACGGCTCGCTGGTGTGGGTCGCCACGGCCGACGGCGGCCGGCGGCTGTTCGTCGGCGACCGTGCGGTCACGCCGCCCACCCTTCAGGTGCGGGCGGTGCTCGACGTCGACCACGACAGCGTGCTGTTCAGCGCGAGCGGCGACCCGACCGAGATCCAGCTGTGGACGTGGGACGGCCACTCGCTGCTGCCCGTCTCGACCCGGTCCGGGGTGTTCTCGGGCCGGATGGCCGGCGGAGTCGGCGTCCTCACCGAGCAGAGCCTCGACGCCGAGGGCGTCTCGACGACCGTGGTGCGCCGCGACGGCATGGCGATCCCGATCCCGTCGCGGGCCGAGCGGCCCGGCCTCGACCTGCGGGTCTCGCTCGGCCGTTCCGGCCGGCGCGAGCTGGCCACCGCCGTGGTGCTGCCCACCTGGTACGAACCCGGCTCGGGCCGGCTGCCCGTCCTCATGGACCCGTACGGCGGGCCGCACGCGCAGCGGGTGCTCAACCGGCGCGGCGGCTACCTGGAGAGCCAGTGGTTCGCCGAGCAGGGGTTCGCCGTGGTCGTGGCCGACGGGCGCGGCACCCCGGGGCGCGGCCCGGCCTTCGAGCGGGCCGTGCTCAACGACCTGGCGACGCCCGTGCTGGAGGACCAGATCGACGCCCTGCAAGGTGTGGCCGAGCAGTATCCCGACGACCTCGACCTGACGCGGGTGGCCATCCGCGGCTGGTCGTTCGGCGGGTTCCTGGCGGCGCTGGCGGTGCTGCGCAGGCCGGACGTGTTCCACGCGGCCATCGCGGGCGCCCCGGTGACCGACTGGCGGCTGTACGACACGTGCTACACCGAGCGCTACCTTGGCCACCCCGCCGAACAGCCGGACGTGTACGACAATTCTTCGCTCTTCGGCGACGCCGCTAAGCTGGAGCGCCCATTGCTTCTGATCCACGGGCTGGCCGACGACAACGTCGTGGCCGCCCACTCACTCCGCCTGTCGTCCGCGCTTCTCGCGGCCGGCCGCCAGCACGGCGTCCTCCCTCTGTCCGGCGTCACCCACATGACGCCGCAGGAGGTCGTGGCGGAGAACCTGTTGCTGCTCCAGGTCGACTTCCTCAAGAGGTCTCTGGGCGGGTGACGTCCCGTTCACCCGCCCTCTTCAGCGGAAAGGGTTTTGGTGAACGACAACATCCGCATCGTCGGCGCGCGCGTGCACAATCTCAAGGACGTGTCGCTGGAGATCCCCAAGAACAAGATCACTGTGTTCACGGGCGTCTCCGGGTCCGGCAAGTCCTCGATCGTGTTCGACACGGTCGCCGTGGAGGCGCAGCGGCAGCTCTACGGGACGTTCAGCTGGTTCATCCGCAACCTGCTGCCCAAGTACGAGCGGCCGCACGCCGACGCCGTCGACAACCTGACGACGCCGGTCATCGTCGACCAGAAGCCGGTCAGCGGCAACGCCCGCTCCACCGTCGGGACGATGACCGACATCATGGGAATGATCAGAGCGCTGTTCGCCCGGGAGGGCGGCAAGCCGGTCAACCTGTTCTCGTTCAACGATCCGAGCGGGATGTGCCCGGAGTGCCAGGGACTGGGCCGGGCGGTGCAGCCGGTGGTCGACCGGATGCTCGACCGCTCCAAGTCGCTGAACGAGGGAGCGATCCTGCTGCCCGGCTACAAGGTCGGCACCGTCTCCTGGCAGATGTACGGCGCGTACGAGGCGCTCGACCCCGACAAGCCCGTGCGCGACTACACCGACGAGGAGCTCCAGACCTTCCTGTACGGCACCGGCAAGGTGTCCATGGGCGGCGTGTTCAACATGACGTACGAGGGGCTGGTCAACCGGTTCGTCCGGCTCAACCTCAAGCGTGACACCAGCGAGAAGGCCCGCGAGGCGGCTCGGCCGTTCATCACCGAGGGCGTCTGCCCGGCCTGCGACGGAGCCCGCCTCGGACCCGAGGCGCTGGCCGTCCGCATCGACGGCCTGAACATCGCCGACTACGCCCGCATGCAGGTCACCGACCTGATCGAGGTGCTCGCCGGGCTCGGCACGCCCCTCGCGGCCGCGGCCCGCCAGGCGCTGGAGCGGGTGGCCGACATCGGGCTCGGCTACCTCAGCATGGAACGGCCGACCGCCTCGCTGTCCGGTGGCGAGGGCCAGCGACTCAAGCTGGTCAAGCATCTGGGCAGCACCCTGGTCGGCGTCACGTACGTCTTCGACGAGCCGAGCACCGGCCTGCACCCGCGCGACGTCGGCCGGCTGAACAACCTGCTGCGCGCCCTGCGCGACCGCGGCAACACCGTGCTCGTCGTGGAGCACGACCCCGACGTGATCGAGGTCGCCGACCACATCGTGGACGTCGGCCCGCGCGCGGGCGCCCACGGCGGCGAGATCGTCTTCGAGGGGCCCGTCGAACTGCTGCGCGAGGCCGACACGCTGACCGGACGGGGACTGCGCAGGTCCGGCGAGATCAAGCGGGACGTGCGGGAGCCGCAGGGCAAGCTGCCGATCGAGGGCGCCGGCCTGCACAACCTGAAGAACGTCTCGGTGGCCGTGCCCACCGGGGTGCTCACGGCCGTCACGGGCGTCGCCGGGTCGGGCAAGAGCAGCCTCATCGCCGGGGTGTTCATGACGACGTACCCGGAAGCGATCTTCGTCGACCAGTCGGCCATCGGCGCGTCCTCCCGCTCCACCCCGGCGACCTACCTGGGGTTGATGGACGGCATCAGGCAGCTGTTCGCCAAGGCCAACGGAGTGGCGGCGGGGTTGTTCAGCTTCAACTCCGACGGCGCGTGCGAGCAGTGCCAGGGCCGCGGCGTGATCATCACCGAGCTGGCCTACATGGACCCGGTGACGACCCACTGCGACACCTGCGACGGGCGCCGGTTCAAGGAGTCGGTGCTGGTCCACCGGCTGCGCGGCAAGTCGATCGCCGACGTGCTGGAGATGTCGGCCGAGGAGGCGGTCGGGTTCTTCAGCGAGAAGCAGCTGCGCACCAAGTTGCGCGCGCTGAACGACGTCGGGCTCGACTACCTGAGCCTGGGGCAGTCGCTCAGCAGCCTGTCGGGGGGCGAGCGGCAGCGGCTCAAGCTGGCGACCCAGCTCCACCGGACCGGCAGCGTGTACGTGCTGGACGAGCCCACGACCGGCCTGCACATGTCGGACGTCGACACGTTGCTCGGCCTGATGGACCGGCTGGTGGACCAGGGCAACACGGTGGTGGTCATCGAGCACAACCTCGACGTCATCTGCCGGGCCGACTGGATCATCGACATGGGGCCCGACGGGGGCAAGAACGGCGGCGAGGTGGTGTTCACCGGCACCCCGGCCGACCTGCTGGCCCACCCGTCGTCGCTCACCGGCGAGGCGCTGCGCCGGGTGGCGGGATGACATCCCGTGGTCTGATCCTGCTCCGTCAGAACCAGACCACGGTCTGACGCGGCGGGGGCGTCGCATCGGGGATCGTTGCGGCATGCTCACCTCGATCACCGTCGCGCTGTCCCTGCTGAGCGCGGGCGCGCCCGTCCCGGGTCCGGGCGCGCCCCTGCCGGGCACCTCCTCCCGGCCCGTGTCCTCCCGGCCCGTGTCCTCCCGGCCCGTGTCCTCCCAGCCCGTGTCCCCCGCCCTCGTCCTGCCGGCGCACCGGGCTGACGCGCACGGAGCTGACGCTCGCAGGACAGGCATCCGTAGAGCCGGCACGCTCGACTGGCGCCCGTGCCCCGGCGACAAGGTCGGCATGGAGTGCGCCGACCTGCAGGTCCCGGTCGACTGGCACAAACCGGACGGTCGGCGGATCACGCTCAAGGTGGGCCGCCTCCCGGCCACCGGCGCCTCCGAGGGCTCCCTCCTGGTCGCCTACGGCGGCCCGGGCGCCCCCGGCATCGCCATGACCCAGACGGCGGCGCACGGCTGGTGGACCGACCTCCGGCGGCGCATGGACATCGTCACCTGGGACACCCGCGGCTACGGCGAGCAGTTCGGCGGCCTCAGCACCGGCCTGCCCTGCACCTGGACCCGCCTCCCGCTGCCCGCCTTTCCGGCCGACGACGCCGACTTCGGCCGCCTGTCCGACGCCAACCGCGGCTACGCCGAGTCCTGCCGGGCCAAGGACCCCGAGCTGTTCGCCCACATGAGCGCGGCCGACCACGCCCGCGACATGGAAGCCATCCGCAAGGCGCTCGGCGCCGCCAAGCTCTCCTACTACGGCGCCTCCTACGCCGGCTTCTACGGCCAGAGCTACGCCCGCCTCTTCCCCGACCAGGTGCGCGCGATGGTGCTCGACGGCACCTGGAGCCACAGCACGGCCGACTACTCCGACGAGCTGGTGGCGATGGCCAGGAGCAACCAGGAGGCCCTCGACCGGTTCTTCGACTGGTGCGCCGGTGACGGCAGGTGCCGCGATGCCCGTGCCCAGTGGCGCCGCCTGGTCGCCCGGGCCGAGCGCGACCCCGTCCCGGCCAAGCGGGCCGGCATCGCCTACACCGGTCGCGACCTGCAGGCGTTCGCCATCAGCGCCGCCCGGCAGGGCGTCAAGGCCTGGCCGAAGCTGGCCGCCGACATCCGCGAGGCGTCGGCTGGAGACGCCTCCGGTTTCGTCCCGGCCCGCGGCCTCCGCTACCCCGACCAGTCGACCGGCGTCACCGAGTGCGCCGACTGGCCGCGCCCGGCCAACCGTTCGGAGCTGGAGGCGACGATCGCCCGCGCCCGCAGGGCCGCACCCGACGCCGGCACCGCCAACACCCTGGCGACAGGCACCCTCGGCTGCATCGGCTGGCCAGTGTCCGTGACCAACCCGCCCGCCCCGCTGCCCAAGGGCCTGCCCCCGCTGCTCGGCGCAGGCGCCTGGGGCGAGTCCGACGCCGTCCAGCGGGTGGTCCGGCAGGTGCCGGGCAGCGTCGTGATCCGTCACGAGGGCCCCGGCCACACCCTCTACGGCACCAACACCTGTGCCCGCGCCCACATGAACCGCTACCTCACCGACCTAGCCCTGCCCCCTGCCCGTACCGTCTGCTGACCCGACCGGCCCTCAGCGCACGCCTGCAGGGCCACCCGACCACACATACGTCCTCCGAGCCATCACCCACCAACCGGCCCCCCGCCCAGACCCCGCGGGACCATCACTCCACCCAACCGGCCGTCGGGCGTCACCCAGGCCGCGCGGGTCGCCGGAGGCATCACCCACGACGGCGGCGGGTCAGAGCTTCCTAGCCGTCACGAGGGCGAAGCTGAGAAACTCGCCGCCGTCCTCGGTCAGCATGTCGATCACCGGCTGGTGCGGCCCGGGGCCGTCCGGAGAGAGTTCGGCGCACGCCCGGGCCCACAGCAACCAGTCGTACCAGCCGTCCTCCTGCAACCGCGCCGAGGTGACCGTCACCAGGTCCGTGATCTCCCACTGGAAGCGCCACCACAGCGCGGTGTGCCAGGCGATCGCCTCCCAGCCGACGACCTTCTTGATATGCGGGGGGATCGCCCCGATGTCCCGCACCTCCCGGGTCATCCCGGGCGTCGCCATCCCGAGCTGTCCACCCGGCCGCAGAAACCGCACCAGATACGGCAGGTAACTGTCGGCCGTACCGAAATACTCGAAGGCGTCAATGCTCACGATCGCATCGAAGCTCGCCTCCTCGAAGGGCAGCGTGTGCGCCTCCGCCCGCACCGCCTCCACCTGCCCGCCGACCCCTGCCTCGGCGAAGACCGCCGCCGCTTCCTCCGGATCCACCCACCAGTCCGCAGCGACGACCCGTACCCCGAACTCCCTGGCCAGGAAGACCGAGGTGGCCCCCTTCCCAGAGCCGAGGTCCAGCACCCGCATTCCCGGCCGCAGTTCAAGATCTCCTAGCAGGTTCTCCAGCAACCACAGAGGATGAGGGCCCATGTCCAGCCGAAGCAACCAGGCCGGGTCATAGGTGGACGAACGTGGATATCGTGCGGGCCGTACGAGGTCTTCGAGAGCAGTCACGACACACGACCCAAGCCGCCGCGCCACCCTCGCGCAACTCCTTTCCGTCACCCCGCGCACCCCGCTGCCCGGCACGGACCAGTTCCCCGTTCCACACCCCTGCCCGGCACCAGGAAATTCGCCGTTCCACGCGCCCCTCGCGGACAAGAGTTGACCCCGATCGTTCCTAGGGTTCCCGGCATGACACAGGACACCACCCCCGTTCCCTTCCGCATCGACGTACCGCAGTCCGAGCTCGACGACCTGCGCGCCCGGCTGGCCGCCACCCGCTGGCCGGCCGAGCTGCCGGGCGTCGGCTGGAGCCGCGGCACGCCGGTGGCGCACGTCAAGGAGCTGGCCGACCACTGGGGCTCGGACTTCGACTGGCGGGCGCAGGAGCGGCGGCTCAACGAGCTGCCCCAGTTCACCACCGTCATCGACGGCCAGCGCATCCACTTCGCGCACATCCGCTCGACCGACCCGGACGCGCTGCCGCTGATGCTGCTGCATGGCTGGCCCGGCTCGTTCCTCGAGTTCCTGGACGTGGTCGAGCCGCTGCGCAAGGACTTCCACCTGGTGATCCCCTCGATCCCCGGGTTCGCGTTCTCCGCGCCGCTGGCGGAGCCGGGCTGGACGGCCGCCCGTATCGCCGGCGCGTTCGTCCGCCTGATGGCGCTGCTCGGGTACGAGCGGTACGGGGTCCAGGGCGGAGACACCGGCGCGTTCGTCGCACCGGAGATGGGCCATCTGGACGCCGGGCGCGTCGTGGGCATCCACCTCAACGCCATCCTGTCGTTCCCGGCGGGCGACGAGGAGGAGGACGCCCGCCTGTCGGACGTGGAACGGCAGCGGATCCAGGAGCTGGACGAGGCGACCGCCGGATACGTCGCGATCCAGTCACGTTCGCCGCAGACGCTCGCCTACGGCCTGACGGACTCGCCCGCCGGGCTGCTCGCCTGGATCTCCGAGATCTTCCACCGCTGGGCCGGCGGCCCCGTCGACCGTGACCGCTTCCTGGCGAACGTCACGCTCTACTGGCTGACCGGGACGGCCGGCTCCTCGGCCCAGGTCTACTACGAGCAGAGCCACGACCCGGCGGCGTGGGTGCCCAAGCCACGCGGCACGGTGCCGACGGGCGTGCTGCTCGCCGCCTCACACGAGTACGGCGTCCGGCCGTACGCCGAACGGGAGCACGCCATCGTCCACTGGTCACAGCAGCAGACCGGCGGCCACTTCTTCGCCCTGGAGGAGCCGACCCTGTTCGCCGAAGACTTGCGCACCTTCTTCCACAGCCTGACCTGATCCCCCACGGCATCCTGGGGCGAGACCTGCCCGGAGCCGGTGACGGCGGCGTTGTGGATCAGCACGTCAAGGTGGCCGAAGCGCCCCTCGCCCCGCCTCGCGGCCATCTCGACGGTGGCCGCGGCGGTGACGCCCAAAGTGACCGCGTGCGCGTCACCGCCCGCCTGGCGTGCCGCCGCCAGGTCAGGCGGTGGAAGCGTCCGCGGGGTCAGGCGGTGAAGGCGGCCGCGTTCTCGCGTACCCACTGCGCGAACGTGCGGCCGGGGCGGCCGGTCACCTCTTCGACAGTCGGCAGGATGGTGTCACCGGGGATCGGCGGGTCGGTCCGCATCGCCAGGAAGAACCCGATGTCATCGTCGGAGTAGCCCTCCTGCCGCCACTGCTCGACGACCTCCTCGGTGCTGAGCGGCACGTAACGTACCTCACGGCCGAGGACCTCACTGATCGTCCGAACCTTCTCGGCCGGGGTGAGCGCCTCGGGCCCCGTCAGCCAGTACTCCTTGCCGGCGTGGCCGTCGCTGGTGAGCGCCGCCGCGGCGACGGCCGCGATGTCCGCGTCGTGGATCATGGCGCTCTTCGCGTCCGGGAACGCCTCCCGCACGACCCCTTCGGTCCGTACGGCCTCGGCCCACTCCAGAGCGTTGGACATGAACTCGACCGGTGCCAGGGAGGTCCACTCCAGGCCGCCGGCCTCCACGGCCTCCTCCAGCGGGCTTTTGCCCACGTCGCCCTTCAGGATCGTCACCTTGCGCACGCCGGCCTCGCGGGCCAGGGCGACGATCTCGGGCCCGTTGGTGAGCGGGGAGAAGTCGGCCCCGTTGAAGCTGATCAGGTGCGCGGCGCCGACGCCGGCGAAGGCGGCGGCCAGGGTGGAGGTGTCGGCCAGGTTGCCGGCGACGGCCTCGGCGCCCTCGGGGAGGTTCGCCTTCGCCGGGTCGCGGGTGAGGGCGCGAACCCGGTGACCGGCGGCGAGGAGCTGCTCGACGAGGGGGCGGCCGACGTTCCCGGTGGCGCCGGCGACAAGGATGATCGGAGATTCGGATGTCATGGCGAGGACGGTAGAACGATTCGCGGTCAGGTTCTGTCCGCGAGACCTGTCAGGCTGGTGTCGTGCTGGAAACCTCGGCCCGGCTGCTGCGGCTGCTGGGCCTGCTGCAGACGCACCGCTACTGGTCGGGGGCGGAGCTGGCCGAACGGCTGGCCGTCAGCCCGCGTACCGTGCGACGCGACGTCGACAAGCTGCGGCTGCTCGACTATCCGATCGAGGCGACCGGCGGCGTGGGCGGCGGCTACCAGCTCGGCGTGGGCGCCTCGCTGCCTCCGCTGCTGCTGGACGACGAGGAGGCGGTCGCGGTGGCGGTCGGGCTGCGTACGGCGGCCGGTGGCGCGGTCACCGGCATCGCCGAGACGTCGGTGCGGGCGCTGGCCAAGCTGGACCAGATGTTGCCGTCGCGGCTGCGTCACCAGGTCACCGCGCTCAGTTCGGCGGTGGTCACCCTGCCGATGCGGGGCGCCACGGTGGACGCCGCGACGCTGACCTCCATCGCGGCGGCGGTGCGCGACAGGGAGCGGCTCCGGTTCGACTACGTGGCGCACGACGGCTCCGCCAGCGAGCGGGACGCGGAGCCGTACCGGCTGGTGAGCGGCGGGAGGCGGTGGTATCTCCTCGGGTGGGACACCGGCCGCTCCGACTGGCGGACGTATCGGGTGGACAGGATGTCGTTGCGCGTCCCGAACGGCCCCCGATTCACGCCGCGGCCCCTACCGGCCGAGGACCTGGCCCACTACCTGACCGTGGCCACCACCACCAGCCCGCACCGCTATCAGGCGGTGCTGACCATGTACGGCTCGGCCAGGGAGGTGGCCGACGAGGTGCCGCCCACGCTGGGCGCGGTCGAACCGATCGACGACCGGACGTGCCTGCTGCGCATCGGCTCCGACAGTCTCGACCACCTCGCGGTGTGGGTGGCTGCCTTCGGTTTCGACTTCGACATCCACGAGCCGCCGGAACTGGTCGAACACCTCCGCGCCCTCACCACCCGCCTCCACCGGGCCGCCTGGCCGCCCCACGACTCACCCAGCCCAGCCACGGGCCCGCCCCCGGCCCGTGCGGCCGACGGCCCGCCGCCACCAGCGGACCGGCCACCGCCTCCGCTTCGGCCGCTCTGAGAACAGCCGCAGCCGCCGCCATGAGGCCACGCCCAGCCCGGCTCACACGGCGGAAAGGCGCGGCTTGCCTGCCGCTCAGCCTCCGCCTGACCTCGTACGCGACCCGCCGAAGGGGCCACGGCGGCGCGATCGACGCCGTGCTGGAGCTGCCGCACCTGCCTGTGACGTGCGCGTGCCCGGCCACCTGACCGAGAGATCCGGCGCAGCGCGGAGAACGGTCCGCCCAAGGCGGACCCAGCTCACGAAAGCCACCTTCGGCCAGCCGAGAAGCCGTCCGTACGCGGTGGCTGCCGGCCTGACGACATCGAACCCGATCCCCGAGGACCCCCATGGACACCATCTCCCGCCGGAGCTTGAACCGGGCCACGCTGGAGCGCCAGCTTTTGCTGAAGCGTGCGGCGGTGCCCCCGCTCGACGTGGTCGAGCGGCTGGTCGGGCTGCAGGCGCAGGATCCCGACCCGCCGTACGTGGGGCTGTGGAGCCGTGTCGTCGGATTCCGGCAGGACGACCTCACCCGGCTCCTGTACGAGCGGAGCGTGGTGCGGGCGACGCTGTTCCGGGGCACCCAGCATCTCGTGTCGGCCGCCGACTACCTGTGGGTGCGGCCCTTGCTGCAGCCGATGCTGGACCGGTGGCGCAGGGGGGCGTTCGGCCGGGGGACGGCCGGGGTGGACCTGGCCGAGCTGGCCGAGGCCGCCGCCGCCCTCATCGGCGCCGGGACGCTGAGCAGGCCGGAGCTGGGCCGCGCGCTGGCCGAGCGCTGGCCGGGTCGCGACCCGGTGGCGTTGGCCCGTTCGGTGCAGGGCCTGCTGCCGGTGGTGCACCCGCCACCCGACGGGACGTGGGGCAGGCGGGGCACGACGCCGTTCGCGCTGGCCGGCCACTGGCTGGGCGAGGCGGCGCCGACCGCGTTCTCGTCTGGTGACCTGGTGCTGCGCTACCTGGCCGCGTTCGGGCCGGCGTCGGTCAAGGACGTGCAGGCGTGGAGCGGGATGACCCGGTTGCGCGAGGTGGTCGAGGGGCTGCGGCCGGCGCTGCGGACGTTCCGCGGCGAGGACGGTGGCGAGCTGTGGGACCTGCCGGACGCGCCCCGCCCGGATCCGGACACTCCGGCGCCCGTCAGGTTTCTCGCCGCGCTCGACAACGTGGTGCTCGGCCACGCCGACCGCTCCCGCCTGATGACGGCCGACCAGCGACCGCACGTCATCGTGGACGCCGCCCTGACCGTGGACGGGTTCGTGCGCGGGCTATGGGCTGTCAGGCGGTCGAAGGACGTGGCCACGCTGGTGGTCAGGCTGTTCGCACCGCTGTCGGGTGCCGAGGAGGCGGACGTGGCCGAGGAGGGCGGTCGGCTGCTCCGGTTCACGGCGGGGGACGCTGCCTCCCACGAGATCCGCTTCACCACCGTCACCTGACGTCCGTCCCTGGCCGGCTCCGGGGCGTCCCTTGAGTCGGCGTCGTACGGTCCGCGGCGACCTCCGGGGCGTCCCTTGATCGGGCGTCGTGCGGTCCGGGCGACCTCCGGGCCGCCCCGGGGAGCGGTCAGCCCGCGGACCCGCAGAACGCCTTGACGGCGATGCCCATGACCTCCTCCGTCGAGGGGTTACGCGTCGAAGGGTTGATCGACATGACCAACGACTTGCCCGAGTCCGAGCGGAACGCGAACGTCAGGTACCCGATGAGCTCACCGCTGTGCCCCCACACCTTGCCGCACGGCAGGGTGTACGACTGCAGGCCGAGCCCGTAGCCGAACCCGGCCCCCGTCTCGACGGTCGTGCGCATGGCGCGCAGCGATGCGGCGCTGGTCAGCTTGCCGCTCAGCAAGGCGGACAGGAACCGTTCCAGGTCCGCCGTGGTCGAGATCATCTCTCCCGCCGCCCAGTCCAGTGAGGGGTTCATCCGGGTCGCGTCCACCAGGCCGGGCATCGGCTCGTACCCCTTGGCGTGCGGCGCCGGCAGGCCGGGCCGGTCGCCGGGCACCACCGTGTGGCGCAGTCCCAGCGGTCGCAGGATGCGGAGCTTGACCTCCTCGCCGTAGGCCCTGCCCGTCAGCTTCTCCACCAGCAGGCCGAGCACCACGTAGTTGGTGTTGCTGTAGTGCCATCTGCCGTCGTCGGGGAGCTTCTTGGCGAAGGCCACGTCGAGCAGCTCGCCCGGCTGGTAGGAGCGGAACCGCGCCTCGCCGCGCCACCGGTTGGTGGAGTATCCCGGCTCGCTCATGTAGTCGTACAGGTGGCTGGTGTGGTCGAGGAGTTGGCGGACCGTGACGCGGTCCCCGCCGGGGACCAGGCCGGGCAGGTGCCGGTCGATGGGGTCGTCGAGCCGCACCTTGCCCTCGTCCACGAGCTGGAGCACCACGGTCGCGACGAACGTCTTGGTGACGCTGCCGATCCGGAAGTACCCGTGGGGCGAGGGCCGGCCGCCGCGCTTGACGTCGCGGACTCCCACGGCGCCGGACCACGTCCGGTCGCCGTCGGACACCCGCGCCAGCGCGGCCGTCGCCCCCTTGCCCGCCACGATCTTCTCCAGTTCGGGGCGGACCCCGGCTCCGTGGCTGCCTGCCGTGACCGCAGCCGCCACCAACACGTTCATCACCGTCTGCATCATGGGATCAACGCTAGGGACGGCGGGGACGCGGCGTAATGCGGTGCTCCGTCCACTCCTGCTGCGGAAAACCACAGGGAGGCGGACGCCTGCGGTCTCAGCCGACCATGCCGCCGGGCGTCCGGGTGTGGTCGCCGTCGCGCAGGCGGTCGAGGCGGCTCATGACCGGCGTGGCGGTGATGCCGTGCAGCACGATCGAGGCCAGCACCGCGAAGGCGACCACGGCCCACAGCTCCTCCTGTGGCACGCCGAAGTCGGCCAGGCCGAGGGCGAAGGCCAGGTAGTACAGCGAGCCGATGCCGCGGATGCCGAAGAAGGAGATGACGGCCCGCTCGCGGGGGCCTGCGGGGCCGCGTGCCTGGGCCAGCCACCCGGTCAGCGGCCGGATCACCAGGAGCAGCAGGAGCGCGACGGCGGCGCCGCGCCAGGTCAGCGGGGCGAGGCCGCCGACCGCGACGAAACCGCCGAGGAGGAGGAGCAGCCAGGCCGTGAGCAGCCGCTCGATCTGTTCGATGAATCCGTGGAGGATGCCGTTGTAGCCGTGGCTCCGTTCGGCGTTCCGGATGGTGCAGGCGGTGACGAAGACGGCGATGAACCCGTAGCCGTGGACCAGCTCGGTCAGGCCGTAGGCCAGGAACGTGCTCGCCAGGGCGACGAACCCGTCGCGGTGCTCGGCCAGCCGCAGGTTCGCCTTCCTGGTGTGGAAGAACAGGCGGCCGAGCAGCTTGCCGATGAGCATCCCGCCCAGCACTCCGGCGGAGACCCGGTAGAGCACGTCGTTCAGCGCCCATTCGCCCATCCAGGCGGTTCCGCCGGTCGTGGCCAGGGCTATGGCGGCGTAGACGATGGGGAAGGCCAGACCGTCGTTGAGTCCGGCTTCGGAGGTGAGGGCGAACCGGACCTCGTCGTCGGCGTTCTCGGCATCCACGGGCTCGCCCACCTGCACGTCGGAGGCCAGCACCGGGTCGGTGGGCGCGAGCACCGCGCCGAGCAGCAGGGCGGCTGCGAGCGGCCAGCCGAGCAGCCAGCTCGCGGCTCCGGCGAGGGCCACGATGGTCAGCGGCATGGTCCAGCCGAGCAGTCGCCAGGTGGAGGACCATCGGCGCAGGCCGACCTTGCGGTTGAGGGCCAGGCCGGCGCCCATCAGGGAGATGACCACGCAGATCTCGGTGATGTGTTCGAGCGCGGCGCGGTGCGCGACCGGGTCGGGCTCCAGCACCGGGAAGGGGAGCAGGAACAGCGCCATCCCGCCGAGCAGGCAGGCCAGGGGGAGCGAGAAGGGCAACCGGTGCAGCACGGCGGGCAACGACGCGGCCAGCAGCGCGCCCACACCGCCGAGGGCGAAGACGAGGTCGGGGTTGCTCACCCGTGCTCACTTGCCGGGCCGTTCCCTCCCAAACGGGGGCGACGCCCAAACGGGGGTGAAGCGTTTCCGAAGCCGCGGGGCGGCCTCAGCGGACCGTGTCGTCCGGAGAGCGGGTGGGGGTGCCGTGCCAGCTGCTCCACAGGGCGGCGTACGAGCCGCCCGCCGCCACCAGCTCGTCGTGCGAACCCAGCTCGCTGATCCTGCCGTCCTCCACCACCGCCACCCGGTCGGCGTCGTGCGCCGTGTAGAGGCGGTGCGCGATGGCGATCACCGTCCGGCCCTCCAGCACGGCGGCGAGGGAACGCTCCAGGTGGCGGGCGGCACGCGGGTCGATCAGCGAGGTGGCCTCGTCGAGCACCAGGGTGTGCGGGTCGGCCAGCACGAGCCGGGCCAGCGCGAGCTGCTGCGCCTGGGCCGCGGAGACGGCGAGCCCACCGGAGCCGACGACCGTGTCGAGGCCGTCGGGCAGGGCGAGCACCCAGTCGAGGGCGTCCACGGCGGCCAGCGCGTCGCGCACGGCCTGGTCGCCGGCGTCCGGCCGGGCGATGAGCATGTTGTCGCGGAGCGTCCCCTTGAACACGTGGTGCTCCTGCGTGACGAGCGCGACGTGGCCGCGCAGCTCGTCGAGGGGCAGCTCGACGAGCGGCACGCCGCCGACGGACACGGACCCGGCCCGCGGCCCGTGGATGCCGGCCAGCAGCCTGCCCAGCGTCGACTTGCCCGCCCCGGAGGGGCCGACCATGGCCAGCCGCTCCCCCGGCCGCACGGTCAGCGACACGTCGTGCAGCACGTCGCGGCCGGCACGGTAGGCGTAGTGGACGCCGGACGCCTCCAGCAGCTCCCCGGAGGGGCGCGCCGGGGACGGCTCGCGGTCGTCGGGCACGTTGGCCACACCCAGCAGCCGGGCCATGGCCGCCCCGCCCACCTGCAGCTCGTCGATCCACATGAGGAACCGGTCGAGCGGGTCGACGAGCTGCTGCGCGTACAGCGCGGCCGCCGTGACCTGCGCCAGCGACACCAGGTCGGCGCCGTAGAACAGCCCGCCGACGAGCAGGGTCGCGGCCACCGGGAGCACGTAGCCCAGCTCGATGGAGGGGAACCACCTGGTGCGCAGCCCCAGCGTGTAGCGTTCGGCGGCGAACGAGCGGGCGATGTCGCGGTCGGTCCGCTCCCGGCGGCGCGTCTGCAGGCCCAGCGCCTCGATGGCGCGAGCGCCCTCCACGGTCTCGGCCAGGCCCTCGGTCATGTCGGCGTAGGCGGCGTTCTCGCGCAGGTAGCCGTCGCGGGCCCGCTTCAGGTACCAGCGGGTGGACAGCCACAGCAGCGGGGCCGCGATCAGCATCGGCAGCATGAGCAGCGGGCTGACGAGCAGCACCGCGCCCAGGGTGATGGTGCAGGTGACGGTCGCGATCAGCGTCTCGGGCACCGCGTGCCGTACGGTCCTGGACAGCGAGTCGACGTCGCGGGAGGTCCGGGTGATGAGGTCGCCGGCCCCGGCCCGCTCCACGGTGGACAGGGGCAGCGCCAGCATCCGGTCGACGAACTCCTCACGCAGCTCTGCCAGCACCTTCTCGCCGAGCCTGGCCGAGGCGAGCACCGCCTGGCGCACCAGCACGCCCTGCAGGATCAGGAAGGCGCCGATGCCGAACGCCACCAGCGTGACGTTCGCCGCTGCGCCGTCCTTGACGTCCTGCACCAGGCCGCCGAGCTGCCACGGGACGGCCAGCCCGGCCACCGCGGCGAGCCCGTGCAGGGCGAGGGCGACGGCGAGCCGGCGCGGGTACTTCAGCGTCAGCCGCCGGGCGTAGGCGCGCACCTGTCTGCTGTCGGCGACCGGCAGGATCTCGCGGGCCATCCTCAGTCTTCCCCTCGGGTCACGGTCGCGGCGTAGGCGGGCGAGGAGCCGAGCAGCTCCCGGTGCGTGCCCTCGGCGTGCACCCGGCCGTCCGCCACGTAGATCACATGGTCGGTGCGGTCGAGCACGAGCGGGCTGGTCGTGCAGACCAGCGTGGTGCGGCCGGCCCGCGCCTTGGCGAGCCGGTCGGCGATGCGGGCCTCGCTGTGGGCGTCGACGGCGCTGGTCGGCTCGACCAGGATGAGCACCTCCGGGTCGGACAGCAGCGCCCTGGCCAGCCGCAGCCGCTGCTGCTGGCCGCCGGAGAACTCCCGCCCGGCCTCGGCCACCTCGGCGTCCAGCCCGTCGGGCAGCGCGTCGACGATGTCCTCGGCGCAGGCGGCGTGCAGCGCCTGCCTGATCTCCTCGTCGGAGGCGCCGCCGCGGACGTCGAGCTCGTCGCGCAGCCGGCCGGTGAACAGCCGGGCGCCGTTGTCGGCGACCAGGATGCGGGAGCGGACCTCCTCGACGGGCAGCGCGGCCAGGTCGGCCGAGCCGAAGGTGACGTCGCCGTCGGTGTAGCGGCCCAGCCGGTCGGCGATGGCGATGGCGTCCTCCGGCGCGCCGGCGGCGACCGCGGTCAGCGTGCCGGGCTGGAGAGTGAGACCGCTGTAGGTGTCGCGCAGCACGCCGCCCTCGCTGGTGCCGGCGCCGCCGGACACCTCGGGCTCGATGGACAGGATGCGCACCACCCGGCGGGCGGCCACGTGACCCTTGGTCAGCTTGTCGGCGGCCTCGGTGAGGGTGCGCATGGGTCCGACGAGGAACACCGCGTACGTGTAGAACGACACCAGCTCGCCGGGCGTGATCTGCCCGGCCACGGCGAACGACGCGCCCACCCCCGTGACGGCCGCGACGAGCAGGCCGGGCAGGATGATCTGCGCGCCCTCCAGCAGCGACTCGACCCTGGAGACCGCGACGCCGGCGTGCCGGACCCGCTGCGACTCCTCCCGGTAGCGCTCGGCGAACACCTGCTCGCCGCCGATGCCGCGCAGCACCCGCAGCCCGGCCACGATGTCGGCGGAGCGGGTGGACAGCTCACCGGTGAGGTCGCGCTGCGCCTTCTGGCGCCGGTGCAGCGGCCGCAGCAGTGGCCCCACCGCCACGAGCATGATCGGCACCCCGAAGAGCACCATCAGGCCGAGGGGCAGCGAGGTGGCGATGAGGATGACGGTGACGGTGGCGATCGCCACGACGGAGCCGACGCCGCGCAGCAGGATGTCCATCGAGCTGCCGATGTGCGCGATGTCGGAGTTGCCGACGCTGACGACCTCGCCGGTCGACAGCCGTTTGGGCAGCGTGGCGCCGAGCCGGGCGGCCTGCCTGGCTGTCACCTGCACCGTGCGGTAGGCGGCGGCCAGCCAGTTGTAGACCGCCATCCGGTGCCGCATGATCCCGGTGTAGGCCTGCGCCAGACCCAGCCCGAGGAGGATCGCCGACCAGGTGAGCAGGGCGCGGCCGTCCTTGGCGGTGAGGGCGTCGATGCCCTTGCCGAGGACTGCCGGCACCAGGGCCTGCGCCACCCACCAGGCGGTGGCGAAGGCGATCCCACCGAGGAGCGGACGAAGCTGCGCGCGCGCGTTCCACCACAGGTAGCGGAGCGGGCTGCGGATGTCGGGCAGGCCGGGATCGGCCTCGGGTAGGGAGCGCATAGCCCGTCAAGGTTGACAAACGGCGATCGCGCCCAGCAAACCATTTTCGCATCGTGAGGCCCGTCGTCCTGCGGCATTCGGAGTCAAGGGCGGGTCAGGGGGCGCGCCGGGCGAGCCGGGTGCGGAAGAATCGGTGCCTGTGAGGCACCGGTACACCAACAGCACGGTCGGCGACGGCGCCCTGGTCGTCAAGTGTTATCAGGGTCCTGAGGCGGCGTTCCGGCTGCGGACGGAGAGCAGGTTCCTGCGCCGGCTGAAGGGACGGCTCCCGGTGCCGCCGGTCCACACGATCACCAGGACGAGCGTGACCACGGCGTTCGTGCCCGGGGCGCACGGCCAGGACCTGCTGGACGAGGGGCGGGCCGCCGAGGTGCTGGCCGCCTGCGGGCGGATGCTGGCGAGCATCCACCGGCTGGGCATCGTGCACGGCGACTACGGCCCGCAGAACATGCTGTTCGACCCGGTGACGTGCGAGCCGGTGGCGATCCTCGACTGGGAGTGGGCGCACCCGGGCCCGCCCGTCGAGGACCTGTCGTGGTGCGAGTGGATCGTGCGCACGCACCACCCGGAGCACGTGCCGCTGCTGCCGGCCTTCTTCGACGCGTACGGCTCCGCCGCGCCGTCGTGGGCCATGCCGTCCTGGCGGGAGCGGCACGCCGCCATGCTGGAGCGGTGCGGCGCGCTGCTCGACTTCACCTCCCGCTGGGAGCCCGGCGGCGACGGCGAGCGGCTCTGGCGCCACCGCCTGGAGGCCACCGCCGCCTGGACCGCCGGCTGACCGGCCCGTTCAGCGAGGGCTCACCGACATACAAGTGCGCACAGCGACGCCGTGCGAGGTCGGCGGACCTCGCACGGCGCGGCGGCTGTGCCGGCGGGTGCTACTTGGCGCTGGCCTTCAGGTAGTCGCTGTTCATCTGGGCGATCGTGTCCAGCGGGATGCCCTTGGGGCAGACCGCGGTGCACTCGCCGGTGTTCGTGCAACCGCCGAAGCCCTCGGCGTCCATCTGGTCCACCATGGCCTTGGCGCGGGTGAGGCGCTCCGGCTGGCCCTGCGGCAGCAGGCTCAGGTGGGTGATCTTTGCGGCGGTGAACAGGGAGGCGGAGCCGTTCGGGCAGGCCGCCACGCAGGCGCCGCACCCGATGCAGGTGGCGGCGTCGAAGGCGGCGTCGGCGTCCTCCTTGCGCACCGGCACGCTGTGCGCGTCGGGCGCCGACCCGGCCGGCACCGAGACGAAGCCGCCGGCCTGGATGATGCGGTCGAACGCCGACCGGTCCACGACGAGGTCCTTCACCACCGGGAACGGCGCGGCGCGCCACGGCTCGATGGTGATGACGGCGCCGTCCTCGAAGTGACGCATGTGGAGCTGGCAGGTCGTGGTGGCGCGCTGCTCGCCGTGCGCGACGCCGTTGATGACCATGCCGCACATGCCGCAGATGCCCTCGCGGCAGTCGTGGTCGAAGGCGATCGGGTCGTCGCCCTCGATGATCAGCCGCTCGTTGAGGACGTCCAGCATCTCCAGGAACGACATGTCCGGCGACACGTCCTCCACCCGGTACGTCACCATGCGTCCGGAGTCGGTGGGGCCGCTCTGCCGCCAGACCTTCAGGGTCAGGTTCACTTGTAGCTCCGCTGGGTCATCTTGACGTACTCGTACTCGAGCGGTTCCTTGTGCAGCACGGGTACGCCGTCGGGCGAATACTCCCACGCCGACACGTGCGCGAAGTTCTCGTCGTCGCGCAGCGCCTCGCCGTCGGCGTCCTGCGACTCGGCCCGGAAGTGGCCGCCGCACGACTCGGTGCGCACCAGGGCGTCGAGGCACATCAGCTCGGCCAGGTCGAAGAAGTCGGCGACGCGGCCGGCCTTCTCCAGCACCTGGTTGAGCTCCTCGGCCGTGCCGGTCACCTTGACGTTCTCCCAGAACTCCGTGCGCAGCTCGGGGATGCGCTCCAGCGCCTTGCGCAGCGTCTCCTCGGTGCGCTCCATGCCGCAGTAGTCCCACATGAGCCGGCCCAGCTCGCGGTGGAAGGAGTCGGGCGTGCGGGTGCCGTTCACCGACATCAGCCGCTCGATCTTGGACCGGACTTTGATCTCGGCCTCGGCCACGGTCTCCTCGTCGACCTCGCCGAACGGCCCGGCCGCCAGGTAGTCGCCGATGGTGGTGGGCAGCACGAAGTAGCCGTCGGCCAGGCCCTGCATCAGCGCCGAGGCGCCGAGGCGGTTGGCGCCGTGGTCGGAGAAGTTGGCCTCGCCGATCACGAACAGGCCGGGGATGGTGGACTGCAGGTCGTAGTCCACCCACAGGCCGCCCATCGTGTAGTGGACCGCCGGGTAGATGCGCATCGGCGTCTCGTACGGGTTCTCGCCGGTGATGCGCTCGTACATCTCGAAGAGGTTGCCGTACTTCTTCTCCACGGCGTCGCGGCCCAGCCGGTTGATCGCGTCGCGGAAGTCGAGGTAGACGCCGAGCCCGCCGGGGCCGACGCCGCGGCCCTCGTCGCAGACGTTCTTGGCGGCCCGTGAGGCGATGTCGCGCGGCACCAGGTTGCCGAACGCCGGGTAGATGCGCTCCAGGTAGTAGTCGCGCTCGTCCTCGGGGATGTCGCCGGGTGCGCGGTCGTCGCCCTTGCGCAGCGGCACCCACACGCGGCCGTCGTTGCGCAGCGACTCCGACATGAGCGTCAGCTTCGACTGGTACTCGCCCGACACCGGGATGCAGGTGGGGTGGATCTGCGTGTAGCAGGGGTTGGCGAAGTACGCGCCGCGCTCGTGCGCCCGCCAGATGGCCGTGGTGTTGCAGCCCTTGGCGTTGGTGGACAGGAAGAACACGTTGCCGTAGCCGCCGGTGGCCAGCACGACCGCGTCGGCGACGTGCCGCTCGATCTCGCCGGTCACCATGTCGCGGACGATGACGCCGCGGGCCCGGCCGCCTGCGACGATCAGGTCGAGCATCTCGTGCCGGGTGAACATCTCCACGGTCCCGGCCGCCACCTGCCGCTCCAGCGCCTGGTAGGCGCCGAGCAGGAGCTGCTGGCCCGTCTGGCCGCGGGCGTAGAAGGTCCGCGACACCTGGGCGCCGCCGAACGAGCGGGTGTCGAGCAGGCCGCCGTACTCGCGGGCGAACGGCACGCCCTGGGCCACGGCCTGGTCGATGATGTTCACCGAGACCTGGGCCAGCCGGTAGACGTTCGACTCGCGGGCGCGGAAGTCGCCGCCCTTCACCGTGTCGTAGAACAGCCGGTAGATGGAGTCGCCGTCGCCGCGGTAGTTCTTGGCGGCGTTGATGCCGCCCTGCGCGGCGATGGAATGCGCGCGCCGGGGCGAGTCCTGGTAGCAGAACGACTTGACGTTGTAGCCGAGCTCGCCGAGCGTGGCCGCCGCCGAGCCGCCCGCCAGGCCGGTGCCGACCACGATGACGTCGAGCTTGCGCTTGTTGGCCGGGTTGACCAGCTTGGCGCCGAACTTGCGCTTCTCCCACCGTTCCTCGATGGGCCCGGCGGGGGCCTTGGTGTCGCGGATGTCGGCGCCCGCTACGTACTTCACTTGAGCACTCCAAAGGTGATGGCGAGCGGCGGGGCGAGGAATCCGACGACGAGGGCCGCGGACAGCAGCGCCGCGGTGGCCTTCAGCGCCTTGTACCGGGTGCGGTTGGCCCAGCCGAGCGTCTGGAAGGCGCTCCAGACGCCGTGCCGCAGGTGCAGGCCGACCAGGGCGACGGCCACGACGTAGAGGAGCGTCACCCACCAGCGCGACGGCTCGAACCCGGCCATCATCCGGTCGGCGGGCGTGGAGTCGAAGCCCTTGGGGTTGACCACGCCGAAGGTCAGGTCGAGGAGATGCCAGACGAGGTAGAGCAGGATCGTGACGCCACCGAACCGCATGATGTGCGTGGTGTAGCCGCCCGCCTGCGACTTCTTCACCGCGTACCGCACGGGCCTGGCCTTGCGGGCCCGGCGGGCCAGGGAGATCGCCGCCCACATGTGCAGGACGACTGCGACGACGAGGCCGATCTCCAGGATCGTCAGCACCGACCGGTACGGGAAGATGGGCTCCAGCAGGGTGCGCAGCGCGTGGGCGTACTCGTTGAACGAGTCGCGGCCCATGAAGATCTTGAGGTTGCCCAGCATGTGCAGGACGAGGAAGCCGACCATCACGGCGCCGGTGACGGCCATGACGGCCTTCTTGCCGTTCGAGGAGGCCAGGAAGCCGCCGGTCCGCCTGGACCCCGGCCTCTTCGACGGCGGTTCGGACTTGGGGGTTCTCACAGGCGCGGTGGCGGCGCCGCGCTCTATCGTGGCAGTCACGTCTTCTGACGCTAGGTAGCGGGCGATGATCCGTCCAAGTCATCACAGGCCTGGTTTCCATAGCCTTCGGCTATGATGTCTGGTTTGTACGGCTGGCGTGGCGAGGCGCCTCCGGCCAGTGCGAGGAAAATCACATGCAGTTGCAGCAGCTCGCCTACTTCGTCGCCGTGGCGGAGACCAGGCACTTCACCCAGGCGGCCGAGCGGATGCGGGTCGCGCAGCCGTCCCTCAGCAAGCAGATCAAGGCCCTTGAGGCCGACCTGGGCGCTCCGCTGTTCTCCCGCGCCCGCGGCAACGTGACGCTGACCGCGGCGGGAGAGGCGCTGCTGCCGCTCGCCCGCCGGATGCTGGCCGACGCCGACACCGCCCGGCAGGAGGTGGCCGAGCTGGCCGGGCTCCGCCGGGGCCGGGTGCGGCTCGGCGCCACGCCGTCGCTGTGCGCGGGGCTGCTGGCCGACGCGCTGGCCCGCTTCCACCGCGACTACCCGGGCATCGAGCTGCTGGTGGAGGAGGGCGGCTCGCGTGACCTGGTCAGGGCGCTGGCCCGGGGCCAGATCGACCTGTCCCTGATCATCATGCCGTTGCAGAGCGATGACCCGTCGCTGGTGACGGAGGAGATCCTGCGCGAGAACCTCGTCGTCGCCGCGCCCTCACACCAGCGGACCCGCCGGCCGTACCTGCGGATCGAGGAGCTGCGGGGCCGGCCGATGGTGATGTTCCGGCGGGGTTACGACGTGCGGGAGGCGACGCTGAGCGCGTGCCGGCAGGCGGGGTTCGAGCCGACGCTGGCCGTGCAGGGCGGCGAGATGGACGCGGTGCTGCGGTTCGTGGAGGCCGGGCTGGGCGTCGCCGTGGTGCCGTCGATGGTGCTCGACGGGCGGCCGGGCCTGGTCGGGACGCCGTTGGCGCCACCCGGGCTGAACCGCACGATCGCCCTGGCGCACCGCAGGGACGTGGAGCCCGCCCGGGCGGCGCGGGCCTTCCGGGCGACGCTGCTGTCCTTCGTGGCCGAGGCCGGTCACGACGGGACGCTTCCGCAAGGGGTCGAACTCATCGCAGAATGAGCAGCGACAGTCCGACTTCTGAGAAGCAGGCGTGGTGTGACGGCAACCCTTTCGGAGACGTTGACGCTGCTGCTCATCGAGGACGACGACGGTGACGCCTTCCTGGTTGAGGAGCTGCTCAGGCAGGCGGAGGCCCCACCGAAGATCACCTGGGTGCGCAGCCTGCGTGAGGCGCGCGCCAGGCTGACCGGTGAGATCCAGTGCGTGCTGGTCGATCTGTCGCTGCCCGACGCGAGCGGCCTGGAGGCGCTGCGCGAGGTGCTGGCCCTGGCGCCGCACGCCGCGGTCCTGGTGCTGACCGGGCTGCGCGACGTGCACGTGGGCGTGGCGGCGGTGCAGGCCGGCGCGCAGGACTACCTGGTCAAGCAGGACGTCGACGCGCGCTTGCTGGCCCGGGCGGTCCGCTACGCGATGGAGCGCAAGCGGGCCGACCTGGCCCACCTCCGGCTGGTCGAGGCTGAGCTGACGGCCAAGGAGAACTCCCGGCTGGAGAGCGGCCTGCTGCCGGTGGCGATGCTGCGCACGGACGCGATCGAGCACGCCACCCGCTACCTGCCGGGCAGCCAGGGCTCGCTGCTGGCGGGCGACTTCCTCGACACCGTGCAGACCGCCGACGGCGCGGTGCACGTCGTCGTGGGCGACGTGTGCGGGCACGGTCCCGACGAGGCGGCGCTGGGCGTGGCGCTGCGCATCGCCTGGCGCACGCTCGTGCTGGCCGGGCAGACCGGTGAGACGATGCTGCGCACGCTCGACACACTGCTGCGGGCCGAGCGCAAGGCGCCGGAGATCTTCACCACGCTGTGCACGGTCACCATCGCGCCCGACCTGCGTCGCGCCACGCTGCGGGTGGTCGGCCACCCGCCGCCGGTGCTGGTGCGCGACGGCGTGGTCGAGGCGGTCGGCGGCGCGCCGTCAGGCCCGCCGCTCGGCATCTTCCACGACGCCGCATGGACGACCATCGACGTCGCGCTCGGGGAGGAGTGGGCGATGCTGCTCTACACCGACGGCCTCATCGAGGCCACCGCCGGTGGGGGTGACGGGCAGCTCGGCGTGGACGGCCTGGTCGGCCTCGTCCGGGACCACGGCGGGGTGGACCTGGACCGGCTGATCGGCCACGTGGGAACGCTCACCGACGACCTCGCCGCGGTCCTGGTCCGTAGGAGGCCCGCGTGACCATCAACCCGCTGCCGGCGCCGAGGAGACCCGACGGGCTGGGCCGGCTGCCGATGGGCCGCTGGTTCGTCGTCATCGGCGTGACCGCGACCCTGGTGCTGACGGCCGGGGTGGTGCTGACCGCGCTGCTGATCGAGCAGGTGCGCGAGGCCCGGCCGCGGCCCCAGGTGGAGGTGCTGCTCGACCGGCTGTACGTGGCGCTGGTCGTCCTGCTCCTGATCGTGATCGTCGCCGCGGTCCTGCTCGCGGCCGTCGTCCGCTACGTGGTGCTCAGGCCGATCACCCGGCTCACCGAGCAGGTGCGCCGGGTCGCGGCGGGCGACTTCGACCACCGCCCGAACGTCGCCCGGCCGGCGGAGCTGGCCGAGCTGGCGAGCCATGTCGACGCCATGCGCGAGCGGATCGTGACCGCCTGGCGCACGGCGGAGGACCAGGCGGCCGAGCTGCGCAGGTCGAACGGCGAGCTGGAGCAGTTCGCCTACGTGGCCAGCCACGACCTGCAGGAGCCGCTGCGCAAGGTCGCCAGTTTCACGCAGATGCTGGAGCAGCGCTACGGCGACCGGCTGGACGACCGGGCCCGGCAGTACATCCACTACGCGGTGGACGGCGCCAAGCGGATGCAGTCGCTCATCAACGACCTGCTCGACTTCTCGCGGGTGGGCCGGGTGAGCGGCGAGCGGACGGCCGTCGACGCGGGCGCGGCGCTGGCGGCGGCGCTGGACAACCTGGCCGGCGCCGTGGAGGACACCGGCGCCGTCGTCACCTCGGGCCCGCTGCCGCGGGTGGTGGGCAACCGGCTCCAGCTCACCCAGCTCTTCCAGAACCTCGTGGAGAACGCCATCAAGTTCCGCTCCGACGAACCGCCGCGCGTCCACCTCACGGCCGGCCGGGCGGGCGGCATGTGGGAGTTCGCCTGCTCCGACAACGGGATCGGGGTGGAGCCCAGGTACGCCGACCGCATCTTCCTCATCTTCCAGCGGCTCCACCCGCGGGACGTCTACCCGGGCACCGGCATCGGGCTGGCGCTGTGCCGCAAGATCGTGGAATATCACGGGGGCCGCCTCTGGCTCGACGGCGACGCCGCGGGACCGGGGGCGACGTTCCGCTGGACCCTGCCCGCCGCCGGAGACGACGAATGATCGAGTGGCGCCCCATCGAGGTGCTCCTGGTCGAGGACGACCAGGGCGACATCCTGCTGACGCGCGAGGCCTTCGAGCTGAACAAGCTGCGCAACCGGCTGCACGTGGTCAACGACGGCGAGCAGGCGATGACGTTCCTGCGCCGCCAGGACGCGCACAAGGACGCGCCGCGGCCGGACCTGATCCTGCTGGATCTCAACCTGCCCCGGATGGACGGCATGGAGGTGCTGCGGGAGATCAAGGACGACCCCGACCTGCGCACCATCCCGGTGGTGATCCTGACCACCTCGGAGGCCGAGGAGGACATCCTTCAGGGCTACCGCCTGCACGCCAACGCATATGTCGCCAAGCCGGTGGATTTTGACGCTTTTATCCGGGTTGTCCGGCAGATTGATGATTTTTTCGTCTCGGTGGTTAAGTTGCCGAACCCGGGGAACCGGCTCTGACGGGCCGACGTGACAGGAATCACAGCGGGTCATCGAAAAAGTGAGTGACCCTGCTCACAAATGCCCGCGCGGGCGTCGTAACGTATCCCCCACCAATGCGCGCCCGAGCGGAGATGACGGCCCGCGGCACGCGCACCGAGCGAGATATCCCGGACCCGAGGCGAGCAGGGTCCGCGGGAGGTGGAGAGGTCCCCGATGACCCAGACGACGCCCGACACACCCACCAGAAGGCAACGTGCGCAGATCAGGGTGCGCACGCTGCGCACCGACCGATGGTGGCTGTCCCCGCTGCTGACCTTCCTGGGGCTCAGCTCCTTCCTCGTCTACGGCGTGTGGGCGATCTTCGATTCCAGCTACTACGTGCCGGGCTCGGAGTACATCGCCCCGTTCTCGTCGCCCTGCCTGGCGACCTCGTGCCCCGAGGGCGCGCGCTTCCTCGGCCTCGCACCCTTCGGCGACTGGTACACGCTCCCGCCCGGACTGCTCATCCTCGGCCTGCCCGGCGGCTTCCGGCTGACGTGCTACTACTACCGCAAGGCGTACTACCGGTCGTTCTGGCTGTCGCCGGCCGCCTGCGCCGTGCAGGAGCCGCACGGGAAGTACACCGGCGAGACCCGCTTCCCGCTGATCGCCCAGAACATCCACCGCTACTTCCTCTACGCGGCGATCCTCATCGGCGCGGTCCTCAGCTACGACGCGATCCTCGCGCTCGTCCACACGCCCCTCGGCCTCGGCTCGTGGATCCTGCTGGTCAACGCCGTCCTCATCTGGTGCTACACCCTGGGCTGCCACTCCTGCCGGCACATCACCGCCGGACGGCTCAACCACTTCTCGCGTCACCCGCTGCGCTACAAGGCCTGGACGCTGGTCTCGAAGCTCAACGCCCGGCACCAGCAGTTCGCGTGGGCGTCGCTGTTCTCGGTGATGGGCGCCGACCTCTACGTCCGCCTGGTCGCCAAGGGCGTCATCGCCTTCCCGTTCGCGTAAGGAATCTTCAGTGGAAATCGAGCGTCACGAATACGACGTCATCGTCATCGGAGCGGGCGGCGCCGGGCTGCGAGCCGCGATCGAGGCCCGCCAGCAGGGCAAGCGCACGGCGATCATCTGCAAGTCGCTGTTCGGCAAGGCCCACACCGTCATGGCCGAGGGCGGCGCCGCCGCCGCGATGGGCAACGTCAACCCCGACGACAACTGGATGGTGCACTTCCGTGACACCATGCGGGGCGGCAAGTTCCTCAACAACTGGCGGATGGCCGAGCTGCACGCCAAGGAGGCCCCCGACCGGGTCTGGGAGCTGGAGGCCTGGGGCGCGCTGTTCGACCGCACCAAGGACGGCAAGATCAGCCAGCGCAACTTCGGCGGCCACGAGTACCCCCGCCTGGCGCACGTCGGCGACCGCACCGGCCTGGAACTGATCCGCACCCTGCAACAGCGCGTGGTGGCCCTGCAGCAGGAGGACCACGACAAGCACGGCGACTACGAGGCCTACATCAAGGTCTTCGCCGAGTGCACGGTCACCCGCCTGCTCAAGGACGGCGACCGCATCTCCGGCGCGTTCGGCTACTGGCGCGAGACCGGCAACCTCGTCGTCTTCGACGCCCCGGCCGTCGTGCTGGCCACCGGAGGCATCGGCAAGTCGTACGTGGTGACCTCCAACTCGTGGGAGTACACCGGTGACGGTCACGCCCTGGCGCTGCTCGCCGGAGCCAACCTGATCAACATGGAGTTCATCCAGTTCCACCCCACCGGGATGGTCTGGCCGCCGTCCGTGCGGGGCATCCTCGTCACCGAATCGGTCCGCGGCGACGGCGGCGTGCTGCGCAACTCCGCCGGTGAGCGCTTCATGTTCAACTACATCCCCGAGGTGTTCAAGGACAAGTACGCCACCACCGAGGACGAGGCCGACCGCTGGTACACCGACCAGGCCAACAACCGCCGCCCGCCGGAGCTGCTGCCCCGTGACGAGGTGGCCCGCGCCATCAACGCCGAGGTCAAGGCCGGACGCGGCTCGCCCCAGGGCGGCGTCTTCCTCGACGTCTCCTCCCGGCTGCCGGCCGAGGAGATCAGAAGGCGGCTGCCGTCGATGTACCACCAGTTCAAGGAACTGGCCGACGTCGACATCACGGCCGAACCCATGCAGGTGGGCCCGACCTGCCACTACATCATGGGCGGGGTCGAGGTCGACGCCGACACCGGCGCCGCCGCCGTGCCCGGCCTGTTCGCCGCGGGCGAGGTCTCCGGCGGCATGCACGGCTCCAACCGCCTGGGCGGCAACTCGCTGTCCGACCTGCTGGTCTTCGGCCGCCGCGCCGGCGCGGGCGCCGCCGCCTACGTCGACGCGCTGCCCGCCCGGCCCAAGGTGGCGCCCCAGCTCGTGGACGAGGCACGCGCCGAGGCCCTGGCTCCGCTGGAGCGCTCCGGCGAGAACCCGTACGAGGTGCACAGCGAGCTGCAGCGCACCATGAACGAGCTGGTCGGCATCATCCGCAAGGCCGAGGAGGTGCAGGAGGCCCTGGAGGTCGTCGAGAAGCTCAAGGAGCGGGTCCGGCTCGTCGGCGCGGCCGGGTCGCGCATCTACAACCCCGGCTGGCACCTGGCGCTCGACCTGCGCAACATGGTCCTCGTCTCGGAGTGCGTGGCCCGCGCCGCGCTGTTGCGCGAGGAGAGCCGCGGCGGCCACACCCGCGACGACTTCCCCGGCATGAGCCCGGAGTGGCGCCGCAAGCTGCTCGCCTGCTCCACCACCGACGGCTCGTCGATCACCGTCACCGAGCAGGAGCAGCCGTCGATGCGGGACGACCTGCTCACGATGTTCGAGCGTGACGAGCTGAGCAAGTACCTCACCGACGAAGAGATGGCCACGTTCGACGGGATGGCGAAGTCATGAGCTACAAGGCAAAGTTCAAGGTCTGGCGTGGTGAGGGCGGCGAGGGCAAGCTTGAGGACTTCACCGTCGAGGTGAACGAGGGCGAGGTCGTCCTCGACATCATCCACCGTCTGCAGGCCACCCAGGCGCCCGACCTCGCGGTCCGCTGGAACTGCAAGGCCGGCAAGTGCGGCTCCTGCTCCATGGAGATCAACGGCAAGCCGCGGCTCGGCTGCATGACCCGGATGTCCACCTTCGCGGAGGACGAGACGATCACGGTCACCCCGATGCGGACCTTCCCCGTCATCAAGGACCTGGTCACCGACGTCTCGTTCAACTACCAGAAGGCCCGCGAGATCCCGTCGTTCACGCCGCCCGACGGGGTGCGGCCCGGCGAGTACCGCATGGAGCAGATCGACGTCGAGCGGTCCCAGGAGTTCCGCAAGTGCATCGAGTGCTTCATGTGCAACAACGTCTGCCACGTGATCCGTGACCACGAGGAGAACAAGCCGGCCTTCGCCGGGCCCCGCTTCCTCATGCGGATCGCCGAGCTGGACATGCACCCGTACGACGTCGCGGACCGGCAGGAGTCGGCCCAGCAGGAGCACGGGCTCGGCTACTGCAACATCACCAAGTGCTGCACCGAGGTCTGCCCCGAGCACATCAAGATCACGGACAACGCGCTGATCCCGATGAAGGAGCGCGTCGTGGACCGCAAGTACGACCCGCTGGTCTGGCTCGGCGACAAGATCTTCCGCCGCGCCAAGTCCTAGCCTCCGTCCCACCGGCCGGGGGGGGGGGGGGGCGCGCCCCCCCCCCCCCCCGCCGGGGGGGGCCCCCCCCCCGCCCGCGCCCGCGGGGGGTGGCGGGGGGGTGGGGGATGGCTGGCGCCGCGG